>DATNEQ010000011.1:0-111758 GCA_035552915.1 Rhodanobacteraceae bacterium | reverse complement strand
CGTTCGGCCCTGCGCAGCTACATCGATTTCTACAACCAGCACCGCTTGCACTCGGCGCTGGGGTATCGTTCACCCGTGGAGTTCGAAGCCCAATGCGTTTGATCCATCGGTGTCCACTTTTTCGTAGGAACTCTCCGCGCTACGCGCGCCGCTAAATTCAAGCGTTAGACGTCAACGGATACCATGACCGTACACATGCCTCCCGGATGGCACGCGGTGACGCCGCGGTTGATCGTGAAAAGACCAGGGAACTGGTCGCATTCCTGCGCCGGGTTTTTGTGGCATCGGTCGAGTCCCGACAAGGTGCCCCGTTTGTCATCACCATCGGAGACTCGAAATTGATGGTGAGCGAGGTCGGCGATCGCGAAGCGCATCAGGCGTTTCTGTACGTCTATGTCGCGGATGTCGACGCGGCGTACAAACGTGCTCTCGAAGAAGGGGCGCGCTCGATTGAAAAACCGTTCGACACTCCTTACGGAGATCGACGTTGCATGATCGAAGATGGTTGGGGCAATACGTGGCAAATTGCGGTTCACGCAGGCAATGCCGCATGACTGCCCATCCCGGCGTACACTCGTCAGCCACGCGGCTTCGTGCCACTGAATTCGGGTGTCAGGTACTCCCATGAATTGCCCAAACTGTCGGAACGATTCGGTTTCCTTCGCTCGGGTCTGGCTCGGAATGCATCGATGCCCGGGTTGCGGTGCGCACTGGCGCCTCAAGTGGTCGCACCCCGGCCTGTCTGTTCCGCTTCGCATCCTGGCAATATGCCTGGCCACGGCATCGGTTCTTTTGGGTTTTCGTTTTCAAAGCTGGCTCGTTTTTTTCGCCGTCTTTGCGATGTCACTGGCAGTCAATGCCTTCGCCGTTTCACGGTTCGCTCGTCCGGAACCGACTTCTTTGCAGACCCAACGGCATACCTGACAATTCGCTGCGGCCGTCCGCTAGCCCGCTCGCAGGCTGCCGGCGGTCGAGTGCAAGCGTTAGCCCGCTTTGTGGATACGGGGTTCGGCATGACCAAGCGCATTGAGCTTTTTGGCGGCACTTGTGGCCATTTCACTGGACAGATCCTCGAAGCCATGCGGTGCGTGAGGCTCGGGCCAATCGACGCCAGCCAAATGATGGGGTGACTGTTCATTCCGGCACGCGCTCATCCGCTGCGTGATTTCGGGCGACCAAATTCAGGCGATAGATTTCAACTCATCCCGTGACATCGCAAGGCATCGTCAAACTCGAGAGTCCTTTCCCGGTCGCTGAAACCGTGCGGCGACTGCTCGACGTTTTTTCCGAGAAGAACATCAAGGTCTTCGCGACCATCGACCAGCAGGCGGAGGCCCGCGCCGTCGGTTTGTCGATGCCTCCTATGACATTGATCATTTTCGGCAATCCCAAGGCAGGCACTCCCCTGATGCTCGCCAATCCGGAAACGGGCGTTGACCTTCCGCTGAAAGTGCTGGTTTGCGAGCCCGAGCCCGGCGAAAGCGTCGTGATGTTCACCGCGGCGTCCGAGCTGGTGCGGCGGTACTCGCTTGCACCGGAGTTGGCATTGAACATCGCGCCCGCGGAGCAGCTCATCAAGAGCATCGTCGGCCATGTCGTCTGATCATTCATTCCGGCGGAACTCCGCTGTCGTCGCGTGTTAGGTGGCCGTCGCGTTCTGACACCGGGCATCCGGGGGAGAGATCGCATCGAGAATGCAGCCTCGGGCCATTCCGCCCGCGGACGCCGCACACATCCCGTGCCGCGCGGGCTTCCGGCACGACACGCGACGAGGAGGCCCGCTCGTGCGCGCAACAGCCGGGGTTTGCGGTATCGTTCCGGGCGCCTGCCGGAACCGCCCCGCGGCAACGACTGATCCGTTCCACCCTTTCGCAAGCGACAACGGTTTCGCCATGGAAAACCCGATCGTCAGCGGATGGTCCGATTTCTTCGTCGCGGCGGCCGGCGCCGCTGCCGCGCTGGCCGGACTGGTGTTCGTGTCGATCTCGATCAATCTCTCGCGCATCATCGAGGCGCGCGGCGTGTCGGGCCGCGCCGCGGAGACGATGGTCCTGTTGTCGGGCGCGCTGGCGAGCAGCCTGATCACGCTGTTCCCGCACATTTCCGCCCTGCACCTCGGCCTCTCCCTGTTGCTGACGACCGTCCCGACCTGGGTGTTGCCGATGTTCATCCAGTGGCGCTCGTTGCAGCGGCACACTTACCTGAATCCCGCGCAAGCCGCGTTTCGCACCGGCCTCAGCCAGGCCGCGACGCTTCCCGGCGTGTGGTCGGCGCTGGCGTTGTGCGGGCTGCTGCCGGGCGGCCTGGCGCCGCTCGCGGTGGCGATCATCCTCTCGATGCTCGTCGCCATCCTCAACGCATGGGTATTGCTGATCGAGATCCTGCGCTGATCCGCGCGCGGGCCTTGCCGCAGAATGGCGCCCACCGACCGTACCGCAGGAGGCCGCATGATCCTCACCGTGTTCCGTTCCCGGCTGCGCGACGAAAACCGCCAGGCTTACGACGAACTCGCCCCGAAGATGTCCGAGCTCGCGCGCACGATGCCGGGTTACCTCTCGCACAAGAGCTTCACCGCGGAGGACGGCGAGCGCGTCACCCTCGTGGAGTTCGCGGACGAGGCGGGACAGCGCGTCTGGGCAACCCAGCCGGACCATGTCACGGCCAAGCGGCGCGGGCGCGAATCGTTCTACGCGGAATATTCGATCCAGGTTTGCCAGGTGATGCGCGAATCGCGTTTCAGGCGCGATTGATGGCGAGCAAGCCTGCCACACCCTGCCTGCGCACTGCGCGACCCGCCGACGCCGAAGCGATCGCCGACGGAGAGCGCCGCACTGCGCAGACGCCGGGGCTGCTGGTCGGCTGGCCGGGCGAGATTCCGTTGCAGGCCTATCGCGAGAAGATCGACAAGCTGGCGCAGCACGGGCGCTACATCGTCGCCGAACACGAGGATGCGGTGATCGCGCATGCCTTCCTCGACCCGATGCCGATGCGGGCGAATGCGCACGTGTTCCAGCTCACCATCGTGGTGCATCCGGGCCACACCGGTCGCGGCATCGGCGACGCGATGCTGGACGACCTGCTGGCCTGGGCGCAGCGCGATCCGCGCGTGCGCAAAGTGGAATTGAACGTGCGCGCCGGCAACGCACGCGCGCGGCATTTGTACCGGCGCAAGGGTTTCGTCGAGGAAGCGCGCTTCCGCCAGCGCGTGCAACGCACGGACGGCGTGGTCGAGGACGATATCGGCATGGCGTGGTTTCCCGCGCGGGATTGACGCATCGCCACGCACGGCCACACGCCGCGTCATCGGTCGAAACAGGATCACCGCGAACCTTGCATCCATCACCATCGAGGAAACCCGCATGGCCATACGCAGCGTCACCCCCGTCCTCAACGTGAGCAGCGTGCCGGCCAGCTTCGCCTGGTTCGAGGCGCTGGGCTGGAAGCGCGGTTTCAGCTGGAACGGGCACGGCATGATCGATGGCGCCGCCGACCGCAACGAACATGGCGAAGCAGGTTTCGGCAGCGTGTGCAGCCACGACGCGCAGATCTTCCTCTGCAACGGCGCGCAAGGTTCGCGCGGCACGCTGATGCCGCGCTGGCCCGGCGACGACGAAACCGATGGCGTGTGGATGAGCTGGTGGATGGAAAATCCGGCCGACGTCGACGCGCTGCACGCGGCCGCGTTGCACCACGGCATGACCGTGACGATGCCGCCCACCGACGAACCGTGGGGCGTGCGCGAATTCCACCTGCGCCATCCGGACGGACACACGTTCCGCATCAGCGCAGGGCTGGATCGCGATTGACGGAGTCGCGTCTGCACGACCGCACGGCACGCATGCAACGATTCCGCATGGCATGATGCGCGGCATCGCTTCCACGTGAAGCCGCAAGGGGAACGCTTCCATGGCCACCAATTTCCGCCCGATTCCGCGCCTGCGCATCGTCGAGATCCTGATCGCGATCATCATCGTGCTGGCGCTGTTTTCCAGTTTCGTCACGGTCGGCCCCGGCGAGCGCGGCGTGCTGATGACCTTCGGCGCGGTCAGCCACGGCGTGCTCGATCCCGGCCTGCACCTGAAACTGCCCTTCATCCAGACGGTGAAGCGGATGAACGTGCAGATCCAGAAATCCGAAGCCACCGAAACCGCCGCCAGCCGCGACCTGCAGGACATCTCCACCGCCGTGGCCGTGAACTGGGCGATCGATCCGTCCGACGCGGAATGGGTGTACCAGCGGCTCGGCGACGAGACCGCGCTGTCGAACAAAGTGATCGATCCGGTGGTTTCCAACGCGGTGAAGGCCGTCACCGCGAAGTACAACGCCGAGGATCTGGTCGAGAAGCGCGACCTGGTCGCCGACCAGATCAAGAACCAGATCGTCAATGCACTGGCCGCCTACAAGGTGCAGGTGCAGGGCGTGAACATCACCAACTTCCAGTTCAGCCAGGAATACACTCAGGCGATCGAACAGAAGCAGGTGGCGCAGCAACGCGCGCAACAGGCGCAATACGACCTGGAACGCATCAAGGTGCAGGCCGAGCAGGAAGTGGCGCAGGCACAGGGACAATCGCAGGCGCAGAAACTGCTGCAATCCACGCTGACGCCGGAACTGATCCAGTTGAAGGCCGTCGACAAGTGGAACGGCGTGTTGCCGCAGGTGGTCGGCGGCACCGGCACGATGCCGCTGATCGGACCGCTGGCCGCGCCGCCGGCGGCCTCCGCGCACTGACGCGGCGGCTCACGCCTGCGGCAGGGTCAGCGTCACGCGCAAGCCGCCGTCATCGCGGTTGGCGAGGCCGATACGTCCGCCGTGCGCTTCGACGATTTCGCGCGCCAGCGCCAGCCCCAGCCCGCTGCCGCTGCGCTTGGTCGAATAGAACGGCAGCAGCGCGTTTTCCAGCACGGTCTTGTTCATGCCGCTGCCGCGATCACGCACTTCGATGCGCAGTTGCGCGCCGATCCGCTGCATCTCCAGTTCCACCGCATCTTCCGTGCTGCCCGCCTCGTGCGCGTTCTTCAGCAGGTTGAGCAACACGTGCTCCATCTGCGCGGGATCGAAGCTGCCCTGTTCCGGCGGTTCGCCCGTCACGCGGAAGCTCGCATGCAAGGCCAGCCGCGAGAGGAACTCCGGCAATTCCACGGCTTGCGGACGCGGCGCGGGCAGCTTGGCGAATTCGGCGTAACCCGCGATGAATCCGTGCAGGTGGCGCGCGCGTTCGCCGATGGTGGCGAGCACCGCCAGCAGGCGCTCACGGTCGTCGCGTCGCACCAGTTCCGCGCCGGAATGCGCCAGCGAGGAAATCGGCGCGAGCGAATTGTTCAATTCGTGGCTGATGGTGCGTATCACCTTTTTCCACGTCGCGACTTCCTGGCGCGACAGCTCGCGCGTCATGCGACGCACCAGGTACAGGTGATGCGGCCTTCCGCGCAGGCGGAAGCCGCGTTGCGCGAGGTGGAAGATCTCCTCGTGCCCTTCCATCTCCACGCCGAACAGGCGATCGCCCTCGCCCGCGAAAGCCTCGCGCAGCGGCGCCGGCGCGCCTTCCAGCAATTCCCGCAGGTACAAGCCATTGGGATTGCGGCCCTCGTTGAACAAGTGCCGCGCGGCGATGTTGGCGTACACGACGTGGTCGCCGGAATCGACCAGCAACATCGCCACCGGCGTGTTCTGCACCACCGTGTCCAGCAGCAGTTCGCGCTGCGTGAGGTGCTGGCGCTGTTCGCGCAGGGTCGCGCCTAGCGCGTTGTGCATGCGCACCAGCGCGCCGAGCTCGTCGCGGCGGCGGCTGGCGATGGAAATCGAAAAATCGCCGTCGCGGTAGCTCGCGACCGCGCCTTCCAGCGATCGCAGCAGCCGCTGCAATGGCGCCAGCGTGTAACGCGCCAGCCACATGCACAGCGGCAACAACACGATCATCGCCAGCAGCGCGGCAATGGCGGGGTTGTGCAGCCACGCGGCCTGGAACGCAAAGCCGAATTCGCGGCCCAGCCAGTCCCCGAACTCCGGCAACGGCCACACGCTGATCGCGAGATACGCCAGCAGCGTGCCCAGCGCGGTGGCGACGAGCAATGCCAGCAGTCGGCCTTCGAGCGAGAATGCGCGCATGAGGGAGCGGTGAGCGGTGAGCGGTGAGCGGTGAGCGGTGAGCGGTGAGCGGTGAAGCTTATAGCTTCCAGGCACCTGATGCGGGCTCACTCCCGCTGCCTACACTCCGGTCGGAATGCCATAACGCTCCATGCGCCGGTACAACGCCTGCCGCGACAGGCCGAGCGTCTGCGCCGCGCGGCTGATCACGCCGTTGGCGTTGCGCAACGCGGCTTCCACCGCGGCCTGCGAAGGTTCGTCGAGGTTGCGCGAGGCGCCCGCGCCCGCAGGCTGCGACAGGTTCAATTGCGCCGGTTGAAGGGTGCCGTCCTCAGCCGCCAGCAACGCGGCGCGATCGATCGCGTTCTTCAGTTCGCGCACGTTGCCGGGCCACGGGTACGCCAGCAGCGCATCGCGCGCGGCATCGCCGAGTTTCGCGCGCCCGGCGATGAAGTGCGCCGCCAGCGGCAGGATGTCCTCGCTGCGCTCGGCCAGCGGCGGCACGTTCACTTCGATCACGTTGAGCCGGTAATAGAGATCCTCGCGGAAGCCACCCGCGCGGATCATCGCCTTGAGGTCGGCATTGGTGGCGCTGATCACGCGCACCTTCACCTTGCGCGCGCGCGCGGAACCCAGCCGCTCGAATTCGCCGGTCTCCAGCACGCGCAGCAGTTTCACCTGCCCGGACAACGGCAGCGTGCCGATCTCGTCGAGGAACAGCGTGCCGCCGTCGGCCGCTTCGAAGCGGCCTTCGCGCGCCCGCACGGCGCCGGTGTAGGCGCCCGCGTCCGCGCCGAACAATTCGGCTTCCACCAGTTCGGAAGGCAGCGCGCCGCAATTCACCGCGACCAGCGGTTTGTCGCGCACCGTCGAATTCGCGTGCACGATCTGCGCGATGCGGTCCTTGCCGGCGCCGTTGGGGCCGGTGACCAGCACCGGCACGTCGGCGCGACCGACGCGGCACGCCAGTTCCACCGCGCTGCACATCGCGTCCGATTCGAACACCAGGCCGCAGAGATCGTATTGCCGCTGCAACTCCTCGCGGCGCTTGTGGCGCGCGCGCCGTGCGTGCGATGCCGCGCGCGAAGCCTCGCTCAGCTCCAGCATGTTCTCGACCGTGGTGAGCAGCTTGGCGTCGTCCCACGGCTTGGCCAGGTAGTCCGCGGCGCCGGCCTTCACCAGTTCCACCGCGCTTTCCAGATGCGTCCATGCGGTCAGCAGGATCACCGGCAGGTCGGCGTGGCGCGCGCGGATCGCGCGAAAAAGCTGCGCCCCTTCTTCACCCGACGTGGTGTCGGCGGTGAAGTTCATGTCCTGGATCACCACGTCCACGCGTTCGCGCGCCAGCATCGCCAGCCCCTGTTCGGGCATGTGCGCGACCAGGGTGCGGATGTCGTGCAGCGAAAGCAGCAGCGAGAGCGCCTCGCCCACCGTCGGATTGTCGTCGATGATCAGGACCGTGCGCATGAGGCATTTTCGCATGCGTACTTGGATGCGCGAACCCGTCCGGGGGTTGCCCTGACTTTCTTCACACCGACCTCGTCGCCACCACCGGCGGCACCGCCGCGGCGCGCAGCGCCGGGTTGAGCACGGCGAGCTGCCCGAGCAACCACAATGCCGCCGCGCCGACGGGCAGATACCAGAACGGCAAGCGCGGCAATTCGTAGTGCTGCATCAACAGCAGGTTCAACCCGACCGCCAGCAACACGCCCGGCAACACGCCGAGACCCACGATCAGGAAATTCTCGGCCTGGAAATAACGCAGGATGTCGCCGCGCGTCGCACCGATCGCGCGCCGGATGCCGATGCTGCGCGTGCGCTGTTGCACCCAGAAATTCGCCAGCCCCGCGATGCCCAATGCGGTGACGAACAGCAGACCGAGCGCGGAGGCGATCAGCAGGCCGATCATGGTGGTGTCGCGCTGGAAGTAGGCGGCGCGGATCTGGCTGTAGGTCTGCATCCGTTTCGGATTGATGATGCGGTTCGGGTCGACCTTGACCAGCGTGGCCGCCGCGGCCTTGAGCACGCGCTGGCGATTCTGCGGCGCGCTGCGCAGCACGTAGGCCACGCTGGCGTCGTCGGGCAACTGCGGCATGATCATGCTGTCGTAGTCGACGCCCGGTCGGCGCAGGTTCGGGCGCAACAGCGTGTCGACGATGCCGACGACGCGGATGAACTTGTCGCCGTCGTACATGCTCTGCCCCAAGGCCGGCTGCCCCGGATACAAGTGCTGCGCCAACGCGCGGGTGATGATGGCCACGGAAGGCTTGCCCTGGGTCACGTATTCGTCCGGCAGGAAATCCCGCCCCTCGACCAGGCGCAGGCCCAGAGTATCGATCAACCCGGGCGTGCCGTCGTAGTCGCTGGGCTCCACGCAACCGCTGCCTTCGATCGAATTGAGTTGCATCGCGCGATCCAGCGCCTGCTTGCTCGGGCAGATGCCACTGGATGACTCGTCCTGGCCCAGCGGCAACGCATAGCTCACCGCCACCACCGACTTCACGCCGGGTATCGCCCGCAGCGCCGCCAGGTCGGCGGCATGCCGCGCCTGCACGTTCTCGTTCTTCTCGATGCCCTTGCTCTGGATCACCGAGAGCTCGTTCTCGGCAATGCCGGTGGGCACGTCGATGCGATGCACGCGGTTGGCCACCATGAAGGCCACGTTGCATACGATGGCGCAGGTAAACGCCACCTGCAGGGTCAGCAGGGTGGCGGTGAGCTTGTGGTGGCGCAGGGTGGAAAGGATGGGACGGATTTGCATGGTCGTGTTTTCTCCCGTGATGGGAGCCGGCATGGCCGGCTCCATCGCGCGCAAGGCGCGCTACTACATGGTTTTCAGTTGCAGCGCGGGCGCCACGCGGCAAGCCCGCCACGCCGGCAGCAGGCCGGCCAACACGCTGGCGGCGACGGCCAGCGCGAGCGTGCCCAGCAGCATCGGCACATCCATCTGCGCCAGATGCGCGTAGTCGTCGGGACGTTGGCGGATGCTCCACAAACCGAGTTGCGCGACCAGCAGGCCCAGCGCACCGCCCGCCACGCCGATCAAGGCGGACTCGATGCCCAGTTGCACGAAGATGTCGCGCCGCCCCGCCCCCAGCGCGCGGCGCACGCTGATTTCGCCGCTGCGACGCAGGAACTTGGCCAGCAGCAGGGCCACAATGTTGATCATGCACACGAACAGGAAACCCAATGCCAGCCACAACTGCAGCCGCACGTCGTTCGGCACCAGGTTCTCGTGCGCCAGCCAGCCCATCAGGCTGTACAGCTTCGCGTTGGTGGGCGGACGCTGGAAGCGTCCCAGCGATTTCTGCTGCGCGGAATAATCGATCAGGTACTGGCGATAGGCTTCTGCTTTCGCAGGGCTGTCCAGTTGCACCCAGAACTGCAGCCAGGTCATCTCGGCGCCCGTCAACGACATGCCGGCGTCACCCTTGCCCCAACCCGACTGATTGCCGTTGGTCTGCAACTTCAAATCCACCGCCACGGACAACGGCAGGAAGAACTCGTCGGCGTCGCTGTAATGCTGTGCGGACGCGTCCGCATAGAACATCGGCTTCGGGCTCCAGTCGGCGGTGACGCCGATCACGCGAAAGTCGTTGTCGCCCATCCGCACCATCTGGCCGATACCATCTGCGTCGCCGAACAGCTTGCGATCCAGCGTATCGCTGAGCACCACCACACGCGCACGCGCTTCATCGTCCGCCCCCGACCAACCCTGCCCGCGCTCGAACGACATGCCGAACATCGCGAAGAAATCCGCGGTGGCATAGCGGCCGTCCACGTAGAACGGTCGCAAACCGGTACGCCCCGGGCGCACCAGCAGGGAACCGCCCGCCATCGCCGCTTGTCGCGTGGCGCGATGCGCCTTGAGCAAGGCCATCGCGTCGGGCCAAGTGAGGTTGTCGGTGGGATCGGGGCCATCGCCGCCCTGCTTGTGATCCAGCGGCAAGGGATCGAGATGCGGCGTGTACAGCTGCGCGCTGCGCCCCGGCATCGGGTCGTCCGTCATCACATGCAGCACGGTGATCATCGTCATGCTGGCGCCGATGCCGATGCCGATCGCCATCACCATCAGGGCGGTGAGGACCGGCGTGCGCTTCAGGCTGCGCAGCGCGAGATCGATGTAATAGCGGAACATGCGTTTCCCCCTTGGATCGTCCCTCCCGCCGCGGCGGGAGGGACGTGCATCACACGCTGCGCGTCGCCACCACCGGCGGCACGTTGGCGGCGCGGCGCGCCGGCGCGAACACCGCCGCCTGTCCCAGCGCCAGCACCACCACCAGCCCGAGCAGGACGTACAGCACCGGCATGCGGTCCATCTCGTAGAAATGCATCAGCAGCAGGTTGAGGCCGACCGCGAGCGCGACGCCGACCGCCGCGCCGACACCCGCGATCATCAGGTTCTCGAGCTGGAAGTAGCGCAGGATGTCGATCTTGCGCGCGCCCAGCGCGCGCCGCACGCCGATCTGCTTGTGGCGCTGGCCAACCCAGAAACTGGTGAGGCCGACGATGCCGGCGCCGGTCACGCACAACAGGATCAGGCAGATCACGCCCATCAGGACGGCCATGCCGCGATCCGCACGATAGGCATTGGCGCGGATGTCGGCGAACGAATGCACGCTGCTGTCCTCGTAGGTCGCGCCTTCGTCCAGCACGCGCATCGGATCGACCGCGAACAGGGCCTTGGGCGCCTCGCGCATGGCCGCCTGCAGCCGGCCCGGCTTGGCGCGAATTGCATAACGCGCGAAGCCTGCGTCCAAGCGCGCGGGGATCAACACCGAGTACCACGTGAAATAGTTGGCCCACGACTGCACCGACGGCACCTGCATGCGCTCGACCACGCCGACGACCGTGCTCGGCTTCTTGCCGCCGTCGACGTAGATCACCTTGCCTACCGCATTGCCGTCCGGGAACAACTTGTCGGCCAGCGCCTTGGTGATGATCACCAGCACCGGCTCGTTGGTGCCGCGGAATGCCCGGTGCTGGATTTCGGCGGAAGTGAAGTTGCGGCCGGCGATCAGCCGCAACCCCAAAGTGGGCAGCATCTGCTCGTCGCCGAAGTAATAGGCGGCCTGCGCGGTGGAATGCTCCTGATCGGGCTTCATGCCGATGCCGCCGCTCCAGGTGCTGTTGGTCAGCGGCATCGTGTTGATCGCCACCGCCGATTCCACGTCCGGCAGGTTGCGCAACGCCGCCACGTCGGTGCGCAGCATGGAATCCAGCTTGTCGGTGGCGGCCTGGTCATCGCCGGTGGGCGCGCCGACCCACGATTGCGTGACCATGAATAGGTTGTCTTCCTGCAGGCCGGTCGGACGATGGATGCGCTGGACGCGCTGGCCGATGATGAAGATCGCGTTGCACACAATCGCCAGTGTCAGCGCGACCTGCAGGGCGATCAGCAACACACCGGCCTTGTGCTTGCGCAACGCCGCGAGGATGGGAGGCAGTGTCATGTCGAAATCCTCAATTGCTCTTCAACTGCCACGCGGGCTGCACGCGCGAGGCCCGGAAGGTGGGATACAGCGCGGCCAGCACGCTGGCGACCACCGCCACCAGCAGGGTCGTGAGCAGCAGCGAGACATCCACCCGCGCCAGCGCCGCGATGTCGCGCGGCATCACCAGCCCGACGCTCGCCACGCCGATGCCGGTGAGCAGCAATCCGAGCACGCCGCCGGCCGCGCCGATCATCCCCGCCTCGGTGAGGAATTGCGCGTAGATGGCGGTGCGCGGCGCACCCAGCGCGCGGCGCACGCCGATCTCGCCGCTGCGGCGCAGGAACTTCGCCAGCAGCAGGCCGGCGGTGTTGACCAGGCACACCAGCAGCAGTCCCAGCGCCACCAGCAACGACACCTTGGTATCCGGCGGCACCACGTGCTCATAATCCAGCCACTCCATCAGTCCGCGCAGACGCACGTTGGGCGCCCACGACGGATAGCGCTGGCGCGCAACGCCTTCCAGATAGGTCTTGTAAGCCTGCGCCGCCGCCGCGTCGTCGAGCTGCGCCAGGTAAGCGATCCAGATGCAACTGGAATGCTGCAACCCCACGAAGCCCGCCTGCGGGACCACGTTGCAATTGGTGTTGCCCTGGTTGGGCATGCCGATCGAGATCGCGGTGTTGAACGGCAGGAACACGTCTTCCGGATCGATGTTGAAACCGCCGGCGTTGACCACGTCGTAATACGTGGGCTGCGGATGCCAGTCGCCGAGCACGCCGACCACGCGGTAGTCGCGGCCTTCCATGTCCAGGGTCTTGCCGACGCTGTTGCCGCCGCCGAAGACCTTGTCGTTGAGCTTGCCGCTGATGACCACGACATTGGCGCGTTGCGTATCGTCGTTCGCGCTCCAGCCGTTGCCGTACGCGAACGGCGCATCGACCAGCGGAAAGAATTCCGAGAACACCGCGTGCCCGGAAACGTTGATCGGATGCTTGCCGGGCTGCGAAGGCACCACCGCAGGACCGACCATGTACATCGCCGATTGCAGCGTCGCGCGATGGTCGCGCATCAGTGCGACGGCGTCCTCGTAATCGAGCGCGTCGGGCGGCCCCTTGTCGGGATCGTTATTGCCGACCTGCGCACTCGGCCCCCACATGTCGATCTGCGGCACGTACAACCTGGACGACTTCCACGGGATCGGGTCGCCGGAGACCGCGCGGAATACCGACCAGGCGGTCATCGACGCGGCCACGCCGAAGCCGATGGTCAGGATCATCAGCGCCGTCAGCCCGGGGCTGCGCCGCAGGCTGCGCAAGGCCAGATCAAGGTAGTAGCGGAACATGCCATTCACTCCTGCGTGGGATGCCGATCCGGATCGCAAAACCATTCATACCGAACGCGTGGCCTCCACCGGCGACACGCGCGAGGCGCGCAAGGCCGGGGCCATCACCGCTCCCTGGCCGAGCAGCAGCAACACCAGCACGCCCGCCAGCACGTACCAGGCCGGAAGCCTGGCCATCTCGAAGCGCGCCATCATCCACAGGTTGAAACCCACCGCCAGCACGATGCCGAGCAACGCGCCGCCACCCGCGATCAGGAAGTTTTCGGTGAGGAAATAACCGAGGATGTCGCCGCGCGTGGCGCCCAGCGCGCGACGCACCCCGATCTGCTTGCGCCGCTGGCCCACCCAGAAACTGGTGAGACCGACGATGCCCGCGGCGGTGATCGCCAGCAGCACCACGCAAATGATGCCCATCAGGATTGCCATGCCACGATCGCTGTCGTACACCTTGTGACGAATGGTGGCGTAGTCCTGAATGCCATCCTTCGGATCGATGACGCGCATGCGGCTTTGTGCGTACAGCGCTTTCGGCGCCTCGCGCATGGCGGCCGCCAGTTGGCCGGGTTTCGCGCGCACGATGTAGAAAATGCCGCGCCCATCATCCGCCCGCAGCGGCCAGATGAGCGCCTGCCCCGCGTAGCCGTTGCTCCATTGATCCACGCCCTGCCGGTGCAGCGGATCGACGATGCCGACGATGGTGCTCGGCGTGGAGCCCATCGCGTAGAAGCTTTTGCCCAGCGCCGAACCATCGGGGAACAACCGCTCGGCCAGCGCCTTGCTCACGATGACCACCGGCGGAGTGATCGCCTGCTGGGTCCCCATCACCATCACGTCGCCGGGGCGGAAGTTGCGCCCCGCGATCAGACGCAACCCCAGCGAATCGATGAAATGCTCGTCGCCCATGTACACCGCGGAGTCGGTGACCGGCTGGGTCTGCTCGGGCGTCAGCGTGACGAAATTGTCCCAGCCGCCGCCCTGCAACGGATAGCCGTTGGCCGGAGTGGCGTCGCGCACGGCGGGCAACTGCCGCAAGGCGAGCAGGTCGGCTTGCACCTGCGCATCGACCTGCGCCGTCGGCTGTTCGGCGGCCCACTGGTTCTCGATCACGAACACGTTGGCCTCGTCCACGCCGCTGGCCTCGGACAGATTGGCCAGCCGCGCGTGGATGATGAAGATCGCGTTGCAGACGATCGCGAGGGTCAATGCGATCTGCAGGGCGATCAGCACCGTGCCGGCCTTGTGCCGACGCAGCGCGACGAGGATGGGGCGGATGTGCAGGTCCATCGTCGTCCTAGCTCGACTTCAACTGCCAGGCGGGTTGCACGTGCGCCGCACGCCACGCCGGATAGAACGCGGCGAGCACGGTGGCGAGGATGGCGACCAGCAGGGTCAGTCCCACCAGCGAAAGATCGAGCCGCGCCAATCTGGCGATCTCCGGCTTGAACAGGATGCCCACGCCCGCCACGCCCGCCGCGGTGAGCAACAAGCCCAGCACGCCGCCGGCAAAGCCCACGGCACCAGCTTCGATCAGGTATTGCGTGTAGATCTCGCGGCGCGACGCGCCCAGCGCGCGGCGCACGCCGATCTCGCCGGCACGGCGCATGAACTTCGCCAGCAGCAAGCCGATGGTGTTGAGCAGGCAGATCAGGAAGAAACCCATCGCCACCACGAGCGCGATGCGGCTTTCCGGCGGCACCACGCGCCGGTGCGCCAGCCATTGCACCACATCGTGCAAGCGCACATTCGGCGCCCAGCCGAAGCGGCCCGCGCGCTGCTGCTCGACCGCGTAGTGTGTGAGGAAATCGCGGTAGCGCGCGACCTCGGCGGCGCTGTCCAGCTCCGCCCACGCCGTGATCCAGACGCAGTTGCTCTGCAGGTAACTTTCCCATCCCTTGAAGTTGAGCGTGCCGCGGCAACTGTTGCGGCCGCCGGTGTACATCTGCAGATCCAGCGCGCGAGTAAAAGGCATGTAGAAGTCCGGCTCGTCGGCGAAGCCATTGGCGCTGAACAAGTCGTAGAAGCGCGGGTGCGGGTTCCAGTGACCGGCAACGCCCACCACACGGTAATCATGGCCGCCGAGATCGATCGTGCGACCCACACTGTCGGCGCCATCGAAAAGCTTCTGGTCGAGTTCGCTGCTGATGACCACGTCGGCGGCTCGCGCGTCGTCGTCCTGCGCGCCCCAGCCGCCGCCATAGCGGAACGGCACCTCGAACATCGGGAAGAAATCGCTGCCCACGGCATAGCCGTTCGCGTTCAAGGGCAGGTCGCGATCGCCGCCCGGCATCGCCGCGAGTTGCACCGGATACAGCATGGTCTGGCGCTTCGCCACGTGCGCATGCAGAAGCGCCATCGCATCCACGTAGTCCAGCGCGTCCGGCGGCTCGCCATCGAGATTCTGCTGCGGCCCCCAGTTGTCCACCAGCGGCGTGAACAGTCGCGCCGACTTGTCGGGAATCGGATTGCCCGACACCGCGCGGAACACGGAGTACGTGATCATCGACGCGGACACTCCGAACCCGATCGCCATCACCATCAGCGCGGTAAGCGCGGGGTTGCGCTTCAGGCTGCGCAGCGCGAGGTCGAGGTAATAACCGAACATGCGCGAACCCGCGATTCAGTCGCGCGCCGGCTGCACCGCGAACGAGTAGTACGGCATGTCGAACACGCCGCCACCGCCACCGCCGCCATCGAGCGCGGCGGTCTGGTCATGGCTGGAGCGCTGCAGTTCGCGCAATTGTTCGGGCGTCGGCCGCACGGTGATCGTCGGCAGCGTGACGATGCCGTCACTCGCCGCGGCGGGCAGCGTGCGCACCGATGCGTCGGCCCATGCGCCCAGCGCCGCGACGCTGCCGCAGGCGATGAGGAAGGCGGCGGCGATGGTCAGCAGCTTGCCGGTGGTGGTGTCTTGGATGGCGTTCATGGTGTTTCTCCTCTCGAACTTCGGGCCCCTGGAAGGTGCAACGAAGCAATTCAACCGTGCTCTCCCGCCGCGCTCGCGGCGGTGCGTGTGTGGAAACGGGGGTCTTCGGCGATGTCCACGGCCTGCCCGTCGATGATGTGCACGCTGCGCTGCGCGCGCGCGGCCAGTTCCGGATCGTGAGTCACCATCACGATGGTGGCGCCGCCGCGGTGGATGTCTTCCAGCAGTTCCATCACGCCGCGCGCCATCTGCGTATCCAAATTGCCGGTGGGCTCGTCCGCCAGCAGCAGGCGCGGCGTTCCGGCCAGCGCGCGCGCGATCGCCACGCGCTGCTGCTGTCCGCCGGAAAGTTCCGCCGGATAGTGCTTCATGCGCGAGGCGAGGCCGACGCGCTCGAGCGCATCGGAAATGCGCTTCTCGCGTTCGGCCGACTTCATGCCGCGGTAGCGCAGCGGCACTTCCACGTTGTCGTGCACGTTGAGATCGGGGATCAGGTTGAAGCTCTGGAACACGAAACCGATCTTCTCGTTGCGGATGCGCGAACGCGCGTTGTCGTTCAAGCCGCTGACATCCTGGTTGTCCAGCATGTACTGGCCGCCGGTGAAGCTTTCGAGCAAGCCGGCGATGGTGAGAAAGGTGGTCTTGCCGGAACCTGATGGCCCCATCACCGCGACGAATTCGCCTTCCTTCACGTCGATGTTGAAATCGCGCAGGGCGTAGGTCTCCACCACTTCGGTGCGGTAGATCTTGGACAGGTGGCTCATCTTCAGCATGGCGCGGTTCCTTGCGGTACGAACGATTGGATGCGATTCGTCTGGATTCGGTTGCGTCGATGAAAAACTTTTGCGTGCGCTGCTTCAATCACTGATGGCGACGCGCTGCGCGCTGTTGAACGCGTCGGTGCCGGAGATCACGATCTTGTCGCCTTCCTTCAGGCCCTGCAGGATCTCGACCTTGTCGATGCTGCTGGCACCGGCGCGGATCGGTGTCCTTGTGGCGATGCCGTCGCGCACGACGTAGGCGTAATTGCCGCCGGATTCGTCGATGAAGGAGCCGCGCGCCACGGTCAGCACGTTCTGGCGCTGGTCGAGCACGATGCGCACCGACAGGCGCTGGTTCTGGCGCAACTGTTCCGGCTTCTTGCCTTCGAAGCGCACGCGCGCCGTGACCTGACCGTCCACGACTTCCGGCGAGATCGCGCTGACCGCGCCCTTCCAGTCGCCGCCGTTGCCGCTGATGTCTGCGCCCATGCCGACCGCGAGATCGCGCGCGAAGCTCTCCGGCACCGTGACTTCCACTTCCAGCGCGGAGAGGTCGATCACGCTCAGCAGCTTGGCGTCCTTGGCGACCGTGGCAGTGGGCGCGATGAACAACTGCCCCACCTGGCCATTGACGGGCGAGCGCACGTTGAGGTCGTCGACCTGGCGCTGCAGATCCTGCACCAGCAGTTTCTGGCGATCCCACGCGAGCTTCTTGGCCTTGACCTCGAAACCCAGGCTGTCGTTGTCGAGGCCCATGTCCGCATTGGCATGGCGCAACGCGATCTGCGCCTTCTCCAGCGAGTCCTGCGCGTGCGCCACTTCCATCTGCGCCACCGCGCCCTTGGCGAATGCCTTCTGGTTGCGCTCGAGGTCGGTCTGCGCGGTCTTTTCGTCGACCATCGCGTTGTCGCGCGCCTTCTGCAGCGCGAGCGTCTGCTTGCGCGCGTCGATCTGCGCGCGCTCGTAATCCACCTGCATCCCGTCGGCGTTGGATTCTTCCTGCGCCAACTGGTTGGTGAGTTCCGGGCTGTCGATCACCGCCAGCACCTGGCCTTTCTTCACCGCGTCGCCGGCATTGACCTTCAGCACCACCGCGCCGTTCGAAGCCGCGTACAGCGTCGGGCTGATCGCCGCCACCACGCGGCCGTCGGCGGCGATGTCGCGCACGAACGGACCGCGCTCGACGGTGGCGAAGGACAACCGCGACGCGCTCACCGAGGTGTCGGTGGACAACATGCGCTTCACGGTGGGCACGAGCAGCACGAGCAGCACCACGACCACCGCGCCGGCGCCGAGCATGATCAACTGGCGTTTCCGGTTGGGTTTCTTCTCGAGCAACCGGTCCTGCGCGGAGGTATCGCGGATCGTCATGTCTGTCTGGCGCCTGCGGCGTGCCTGCCAACGACCGCACGTCGCGGTCGGGGTCTTTTCTGCAATCGCGGTGCCAGCAAGCCGATGCGCTGCAACCCGCATGGGAATGCTGTTTTTCCTCGCGGCATCAGCATGGAAAGTGTCCGCGGACACCCGCGGACGCCGCGCCGGACGAGCGTTGCAACAGGCGCGGACGCCCGCGAGAATCCACTGCAACCCTTCGCGCGGTTGCTGCATCCTGTGAGGGTGGAAATGACGCCGTCCTTCCAGCAACACATCGAACCGGAATGGCTCGCCCGCCTGCAGCGTCGCGACGTCGCCGCGTTCGAGCACGTCTACCGCCGGTTCGAACGCGCCGCGTGGAATCTCGCGCTGCGCCTGAGCGGCCGCGCGGATGTCGCGCAGGAAGTGCTGCACGACGCGATGCTCAAGGCTTTCGAACGCGCCGGGCAGTACCGGGGTGATGCGCCGTTCTGGGCCTGGTTGCGCAAGCTGGTGGTGAACGAGTGGCTGATGCGGCTGCGACGCGACCGCATGCAGTTGTTCGAGGTGTTCACCGATTCGCTGGCGGACGACGAAGCCGCCGCGCCATGGGCGATGGCCGATTCCGCGACGCTGGACCGCGCGCTGAACCGGTTGCCCGACACCGCGCGCGCGGTGCTGTGGCTGTATCACGTGGAAGGCTATACGCACATCGAGATCGCCGAACAATTCGGCCGCTCGGTGAGTTTTTCGAAATCGCAACTCGCGCGCGGCACGCGCCGCCTGCGCGAACTGCTGCACATGGACAAGAACGGGGAGGACGCGTCATGCATGATCGGCTCGATCGGCAACGCATGAACGACGACGCGCTGGCCGCCGCCCTGCGCGCGCTTCCGATGGGCGAACCGCCCGGCAATGGCTGGCAACGGCTGGCCGTGCGCATCGCGCGCGAACGACGCCGGCGCCTGCTGTCGAGGATCGCGCTGCCGGCCGCGCTGGCCGCCGGGGTCGCGTTCGCGGTGTGGCTGCCGCAAGTGCGACGCGCGCCGGCGCCCGTGCGCGCGGTGGCGCAGCAAGCCGCAACGAACCGCGCGGCGATCGCGGATGTCGCTGCACTGCGCGCGCATTCGCAACGCCTGCAGGACTGGGTGCGCACGCTCGACCGCGAGGGCGCGCCGCTCGATGCCGCCGCGCTCGCCGACGCCGTGTCGCTGCAGAACCGCATCGGCCTGATCGACCTGCAGTTGAGCGCCACGCACGACTCTTCCGCCAGCGCGGCGCTGTGGCAACAACGCAATGCACTGCTGGAACGACTCGGGTTGCTACGGCTGCAGCCTTACAGCGTGGCCATGCAGACCCGCGCCGCGCGCACGGACACGACGGTTCTCTGACTTCGAGGTATGCCATGAAACGTTTGATCGTTCCTTTCCTGTTGCTGCTTGCCGGTACTGCCGCGGCGGCGCCGCCCTTGCCGGCCTCCTCGTCCGGCGAGCAAGCCGCGCAGGCCGGTGAAGAAGCGGCACGTTCGGCAGAGGCGGCAGCAGCACGCGCCAACGACGAGGCCGCGCGAGCCGGCGACGAGGCGGCGCGCGAAGCGGCCGAGGCGATGAAGACCGCGGACATGCAGAAGCGCATGAGCGAACTCGCGCAACGCATGGCCGAGTTGTCCGTGAAAATGGGCGACCAGGCCAATGCCAGCGCCTTGCGTTATCTCGCCGACGGCAAGCGCGGCATGCTGGGCCTGGTACTGGAAGAAAAGGATCATGCCGGAATGCGCGTCACCGCGGTGACACCCGGCGGCCCCGCGGAGCGCGCGGGAATCAAGGTCGGTGACGTGGTGACTGAAATCAGCGCCCGATCGTTTCGCATGCAGGGAGCAAAGCTCATCATTGATGACTTGCCGGTCGGCGAAACGGTCACCTTGAGCGTGCTGCGCAATGGCAAGACGCAACAAATTAGTGTCACGACCGAGCGCTTCCAGTCCGCGGACTGGCAGGCGCTGGCGCGCACCGCCGAACTTGCCGCGCAGCACGCCGCCCCCGAGGCGAATTCGCCGGAATTCCAGGCGCAGATCCATCGCAGCATCGAAGATGCGATGAAGCAGAGCGAGCAGGCGCGCGCGCAGTTCGCGGCGCAATGGGGCAAGGGATTCAATCTCGACGGCCGCTGGTTCGCGCCGTGGTGGGGTTTGAACCTCGCCTCGCTGAACCCGGAACTCGGGCGCTATTTCGGCGCCGACAAGGGCGCGCTGGTGTTGTCGAACGACGCGCAGCGCTATCCGGGCCTGCAGGCAGGCGACGTGATCACCGCGGTGAACGGCAACGCGGTTTCGCAACCGGAAGACGCGATGCGCGCGTTGCAGGCGCAGCCGGCGGACAAGCCGGTGCGTTTGACGGTGCTGCGGCACGGCAGGCCGCTCGCGGTGGACATGAAGTCGCCGCCCGGATGGGATGTCATGCCGCCGTTGCCGCCGGAACCGCCCACGCCACCGCCCGCGCCGAAGGCGCCCGCGTCACCTCCCCCGCCGCCTGCACCGACGCCGAAACACGACTAGCCCGACAAGCCATGCCGGACGCAGCGGCAGTCGTGCGGATGTCGCGTCGAAACGGATCGCGTCGCGATCAGCCGGCGAGCGCGTCGTCGATCCGGCGCATCACCGCGTCGTCCAGCTTGCGCACGGCATCCAGCGCCGCGAAGTTTTCTTCCAGTTGCGCGCGGCGGCTCGCGCCCAGCATCACCGTGGAAACATGCGGGTTCTTCAGGCACCACGCGATCGCGAACTGCGCCAGCGACAGGCCAAGTTCTTTCGCGATCGGCAGCAGGCGATCCACGCGTGCCAGGTCGGCGCGCCCCTGCGGCGAGCCCATGCGTTCGCGCAGCCATTCGTAACCTGGCGTCGCCATGCGCGAACCGTCCGGCACGCCTTGCGAATATTTCCCGGTGAGCACGCCGGAAGCCAACGGCGACCAGATCGTGGTGCCCATGCCGAACTCGCGGTACAGCGGCGCGTATTCCGTTTCCACGCGTTCGCGATGCAGCAGGTTGTACTGCGGCTGCTCCATCGCCGGCGCGTACAGCGAATGCGCGCGTGCGATTTCATGTGCCTCGCGGATGGTTTCCGCCGGCCATTCCGAGGTTCCCCAGTACAGCACCTTGCCCTGCCGGATCAGGTCATCCATCGCGCGCACGGTTTCCTCGACGGGCGTGTCGGGATCGGCACGATGGCAGAAATACAGATCGAGATAATCCACGCGCAGCCGCTGCAACGCCTGATGGCAGGCGTCGAACACATGCTTGCGCGACAAGCCGTGCTGGGTCGGTTTCGGATCACTGGCCGAACCGAAATAGACCTTGCTCGACACACACCACGCGTCGCGCGGAAAACGCAGGTCGGCCAGCGCATCGCCCATGATGCGTTCGGCATCGCCGCCGGAATAGGTTTCCGCATTGTCGAAGAAATTGACGCCGTGGTCGTACGCGCAGGCCAGCAATTCGCGCGCCGCGCCGCGGTCGACGGACGTGCCGAAGGTGACCCACGCGCCGAACGACAGCGCGGACAATTGCAGGCCGGATGAACCGAGGCGGCGGTATTCCATGGCGCGTGCTCCAAGGATCGCGAAACGCCAATCGTGCCATGCGCCGCGTCAAGCGCGTGTTTGCCCACCGACGGCGCGCGGGGCCCCGCACTCCACTTCAATGCTGCGGGATGGATCGCCCGCCCCATTGGAATTCCCGGATTTCTCCCGCATCCTATCCGGAGCAAAAACAGCGATGGTTCCATCCGTGGAAAACCTGAAGCGCCTCACCTCGCAACAATTCGTCATGATGGCCAGCGGGACGCTCATGGTCAGCGCGGTCCTGCTCTCGCACGACAATCCTCTCGGTTATGCGTTGCTGTTGCTGGCCCTGGCTTGCGGAGCCGGCGCTTTCCTCAAATCCAGGCACAAGGCGAGTTGAGGCGCTTGCGCCGGGCCGTCCGGGTCGCGCCGCATTTCCGCATCGGCATCGCATCTTCATTGCGGCGTCCGCGCACAATTCTTTTCCGGAGTCGATCTTGCAGGCTTTTCCGATTGCGGTAGTTTCGGTCGCGCTCGCCGAAATCGGCGACAAGACGCAACTGCTGTCGCTGGTGCTCGCGGCGAAATTCCGCAAGCCGTGGCCGATTTGCGCGGGCATCCTCGCCGCCACGCTGGTGAACCACGCCATCGCCGCGGAAGTCGGCGCATGGCTCGCGCACTGGCTGACGCCGCAGGTGCAACGCTGGCTGATCGGATTTTCCTTCCTCGGTGTCGCGGTGTGGGCGCTGTTCCCGGACAAGGAGGACGACAACGCGGCGAAGGGCGCGCGCCACGGCGTGTTCATCGCAACGGTGGTCAGCTTCTTCCTGGCCGAGATGGGCGACCGCACGCAGGTCGCGACCGCCGTGCTGGCCGCGCAATACCAGCCGCTGTGGGCGGTGATCGCGGGCACCACCGTCGGCATGCTGCTGGCCAACGTGCCGGTGGTATTCCTCGGCGCGCGCTTCGCCGACCGATTGCCGCTGCGCGCCACGCGCATCGCGGCGTCGCTGCTGTTCGCGGCGTTGGGAATCTGGATACTGGTGCGATAGTTTTCTCTTTAGTCATCCCGACGCAGACCGGACAAATTCGTCTCGAACGACTGAACGACCGAAGGTCAGCCCGAAGGACAAAGTCCATGGACGGACTTTGTAATCCAGTGACTTCTTTCGCAAGATTTGCCTGGTTCCGCTCGCTGCCGCGAGCGTGCGACTTTTGTTTCGGCAAAAGTCGCCAAAACCATTGCGCGCGGGCATGACGGTTTCAGCAACATCGTGTTGCCGAAACTTTCCTGCGCTTCTCGCCGCTCGCGCGCCGGCGCGAACTCGCACCTCCCCGTGCTCGAACATGCGCGCCTTTCCCGCGCGATCGGCTGCGATGCTCGGCGTCATGCACGGCGCTGGAAAGCTCACCCATTGACGGCCATCCATGGCCTGCGCCATTCCATGCTTGCCGTCGGCGGCGGCGTGGCATAGTCTGCCGCGACTCACGCCACCGGGACTTGCGATGAGCCTGAAGCTGCGCCTGATCGTGATGAACTTCCTGCAGTTCTTCATCTGGGGCGCATGGCTGCTCACGATCGGCGCGTACTGGTTCCAGAACCGCCACTGGTCGGGCACGCAGTTCGGCGCGATTTTCTCGACCATGGGCATCGCCGCGCTGTTCATGCCGTCGGTCGCCGGCATCATCGCCGACAAATGGATCAACGCGGAAAGACTCTACGGCCTGTTCCAGATCGCGGGCGCGGTCGTGCTGTTCTGCGTGCCGCTGGTGAACGACCCGCACCTGATGTTCTGGGTGATGCTGCTGAACATGATCTTCTACATGCCGACGATTTCGTTGGCGATCACGGTGGCCTACAACGCGCTGAAGCGGGAAAACCTGGACGTGGTCAGCGTGTACCCGCCGATCCGCGTGTGGGGCACGATCGGTTTCATCGTCGCCACGTGGACGGTGAGCCTGCTGCATTTCGAGACTTCGGCCTTGCAGTTCCGCGTGGCCGCCGTTGCCTCGCTGCTGCTCGGGCTGTACGCCTTCACGCTGCCGGAATGCCCGCCCAAGCTCGACGCCGCGCACAGCCGCACGCTGGCGGACCGTCTCGGGCTGACGTCGTTCGTGCTGTTCAAGAACCGCAACATGGCGGTGTTCTTCATCTTCGCGATGCTGCTGGGCGCGGCGCTGCAACTGACCAACGCCTACGGCGACACCTTCCTGCACGATTTCGCCAAGCTGCCGGCGTACCAGGGCCTGCTGGCGGTGAAGTATCCGGCGATCATCATCTCGATTTCGCAGGTTTCGGAAACGCTGTTCATCCTCACCATTCCGTTCTTCCTGAAGCGCTTCGGCATCAAGGCGGTGATGACGATGAGCATGCTGGCGTGGTTCTTCCGCTTCGGCCTGTTCGCGTACGGCAATCCCGGCGGCGGCCTGTGGATGATCGTGCTCTCGTGCATCGTCTACGGCATGGCGTTCGATTTCTTCAACATCTCCGGTTCGTTGTTCGTGGAAGGCCAGGCCGATCCGAAGATCCGCGCCTCCGCGCAGGGCCTGTTCATGCTGATGACCAACGGCGTCGGCGCGGTGCTCGGAAGTTTGATCGCGGGATGGGCGATCGATACTTTCTTCACCGACCGCGTCTGCGACGACATGGTCACGGTGTGCAAAAACTGGCATGGCATCTGGAGCGCCTTCGCGATCTACGCCCTGCTGATGGCGATCTTGTTCGTGCCGCTGTTCAAGACGCCGCGCGCCGCGCGCACCGTTCCGGCCGACGCCGCGATCGCCGACGATTTCATCGACCGCGTATGAGCGGCGCGCCGCAGGCCGTGGTCGTCGGCAGTTGCAACCGCGACCATGTATGGCGCATCGATCGTTTTCCGGAGCCGGGCGAAACGCGGCTGGGCCACGGCTTCGCCACCGGCCCCGGCGGCAAGGGTTACAACCAGGCCGTCGCCTGCCACCGGCAGGGCGCGGCAACCTTGTTCGTCGCCGCGCTCGGCAACGACGCGCTCGGCGCCGACGCACAGCGGGATGCGCGCAACGAATCCCTGCCGTGCCGCTGGGAAATCTTCGACGGGCATCCCACCGCCGCGACCGCGGTCTGGGTCGACGACCACGGCAATAACTGCATCGTGGTGAATCCCGGCGCCAACGCGTACCTCGACGCGGCATTCGTGCGTGCACAACAGGACGCTTTCGCGCAGGCGAAAGTGCTGCTGGCGCAACTGGAAGCCGGCATGGATGCGGTCGCGGCAGCCATGCAACTCGCCCGCACATGCGGCCTGCTGCGCATGCTCAATCCCGCGCCGGTCCATCCGGAATTGACGTCCAGCCTGCTGGCCGAAGCCGACATCGTCACGCCCAACGAAACCGAATTCGCACAGTTGTGCGGGCGCTTCATCGACGTGGACATCGAGGCAACCGCCGTGGCCGCGATGAGCGACGCCACCCTGCACGCGCTGGCGCGTCGGCTGGCTCCCGCGTCGACCGTGGTGGTCACGCTCGGCGCGCAGGGTTGTTTCGTGTCGCACCACGAGCAGCATCGCCGCGGCGACGAGGCCTCGTGCTACCGCCTGCCCGCGGAAGCCGCGAAGGGGGTCGACACCACCGGCGCCGGCGACTGCTTCTGCGGCGCACTGGCGGCGGCGACGCTGCGGTTCGCTGGATCGTCCTTCCACGGCATGGTCGCGCATGCCAATCGCGCGGCGGCGTTGAGCGCCGAACGTGCCGGCGCCGCATCCGCGATGCCAGACTACGATGAAGTCATCGCACGGTTCGGCGCTGCCGCCTGAGGAGAAACGCGTGTCCGGATTCCGCTACGTCACCGACTGGCAACGCCTCGATCCCGCCGACGGCGAGGCCATCCGCGCGATGTGGCAACGCGACCACGCGCTCACGCCCGGCCACGATGTCGCCGAACGCCTGTCGCAGGTCGTGGCGCACGTGCTGGACGAGCACGGCGACCTCGCCGCGGTGTCGACCGTGGAAACCAAGATCCTGCCGCGGCTGGGCCAGCCGATGTACTACTACCGCTGCTTCGTCGCCACGCCCTACCGCGACGGCAAGCTGGTGCGGCCGCTGCTGCGCTACACGCAGAATGTGCTGGAAGACTACGCGCGCGCCAACGGCTATCCCTGCATCGGCGTGCTGCTGGAACTGGAGAACGAAGGCTTCGCCGGCACGCTGCGCTGGGCGCACTGGCCCAACATCGGCTTCTCCTACATCGGCATCAGCCCGCGCGGGCTCGAACTGCGCGTGTGGTATTTCCGCGGCGCGAAGCTGAAAACGCCGGAGGAAATGGTCTCATTGGTGCGAGCGGAGCAATAGAAGCATGTGGGGGAACAGCCTTCGCTATTGGTTCGAACTCTTCGCAGGCATGGCCATCTTCCGGCCTGATGCGAAGGGTGTTCATGTCAACGAAGGCTGGATTAACCCTAATGATATTGAAGCCCGCTTTCTGACAGAGCGACTTCTCGTTCAAGGTCGAACTTATGACGGTACCGACATCCATCAGCGCAATCAGCTGTTCGAAGACATTTTAAGAAATGCAGGGGTGCTCTGCACCGCGAGACTTCTTGAGCGCAGGCGCCAGATCACCCCTCCGTCATTGGACTATCGAGTCACACGTTTTGGTCGAAAAATCGACAATTGGGGTTATGGCGATAAACCAGGGCTACGCAAACGCGTTGTATTTTTCGCTCTGGAGACATGGTTTCGCTTGCGCCCCTATTGGAAGCTAATTGCAATTGGTGCTACCGGTTGGGGAATCATCAATGCATTCAAATTCTACTCGGCAGCTTGGCAATCGATACACAATGGTTTCTTTGCTCTTATCTCTGCGATATTTTTTTCGGCAGCCTTATGGCTACTTAATAAATTTTTTTCCCACAGTCAATAACGCGGCGCAAAATCCACGCCACTTCGCATTTCTAACTTAAGGCGATTGAAAGCTATACTTCCCCGATGCATATCGGCCCCTTCCTCATCGAACCACCCGTCGTGCTCGCGCCGATGGCGGGCGTGACCGACAAGCCGTTCCGCCAGCTCTGCAAACGGCTCGGCGCGGGGCTGGCGGTGTCGGAGATGACCACGGCCGATCCGCGTTTGTGGAATACCACCAAGTCGTTGCGCCGCATGGATCACGCGGGCGAGCCCGATCCGGTGTCGGTGCAGATCGCCGGCCACGATCCGGCGATGCTGGCGGAAGCCGCGCGCTTCAACGTCGCCAACGGCGCGCAGATCATCGACATCAACATGGGCTGCCCGGCCAAGAAGGTCTGCAACGTGTGGTCGGGTTCCGCGCTGCTGCAGGATGAACCGCTGGTGGCGCGCATCTGCGCCGCGGTGGCGCGCGCGGTCGAGGTTCCCGTGACGTTGAAGATCCGCACCGGCTGGGACCGCGAACACCGCAACGCCTTGAACATCGCGCGCATCGCGCAGGATTCCGGCATCGCCGCGCTCACCGTGCACGGCCGCACGCGCGCTGACAAATATGAAGGCGAGGCCGAATACGACACCATCGCCGCGGTGAAGGCGGCGGTTGCGATTCCGGTGATCGCCAACGGCGACATCGACTCGCCGGAGAAGGCGCGCTTCGTGCTCGATCACACCAGGGCCGACGCGCTGATGGTCGGCCGCCCCGCGCAGGGCCGGCCGTGGATCTTCCGCGGCATCGCGCACTACCTCGCCACCGGCGAATGCCTGCCGGAACCATCCGCGCGCGAAGTGCGCGACATCCTGCTCGGCCACCTGCACGCGCTCTACGCGTTCCATGGCGAGGCGCACGGCGTGCGCATCGCGCGCAAACACCTCGGCTGGTACGCCAAGGACAGACTCGAAAACGTCGCGTTCCGCGCGGTGGTCAACACCGCCGAAACCGCACACGCACAGTTGCAGCTGACACGCGATTATTTCGACGCGCTGGAAGCCGGCGTGGCGCGGGAATTCGCCGCAGCGGCGTAGCCGCGTGGCTTGAGCGTTTCCGGCGCGGGAACGCCCGCTTAACCCCGCGCCGCGCAAGCTGGCCGGCGCTGCAAAACCGGGCCGCTCCGTGTATCATGCCCGGCCTGTTCCATCCTTTCATCCGCATAAAGGGATACAAGCCACGATGAGCAGCTACCTGTTCACTTCCGAATCGGTCTCCGAAGGCCATCCGGACAAGGTCGCCGACCAGATTTCCGATGCCGTGCTGGACGCGATCCTGGCGCAGGACAAGCGCGCGCGCGTGGCCTGCGAAACCATGGTCAAGACCGGCGTGGCGATCGTGGCCGGCGAGATCACGACGTCCGCGTGGGTGGACATCGAAGCGCTGACGCGCAAGGTGATCCTCGACATCGGCTACAACTCCAGCGAAGTCGGTTTCGACGGCGCGACCTGCGGCGTGATCAACCTGATCGGCAAGCAGTCGCCGGACATCAACCAGGGCGTGGACCGCAAGAAGCCCGAGGAACAGGGCGCCGGCGACCAGGGCCTGATGTTCGGTTATGCCTGCAATGAATCCGACGACTACATGCCGGCCGCGATCCACTATTCGCATCGCCTGGTCGAGCAACAGTCGAAGGTGCGCAAGGCCGGCAAGCTGAAGTGGCTGCGCCCGGACGCGAAGTCGCAGGTCACGCTGCGCTACGAGGACGACAAGATCACCGGCCTCGACGCGGTGGTGCTGTCGACCCAGCATTCGCCGAGCGTGTCGCGCAAGGATCTCGTCGAGGGCGTGCACGAGTTGATCCTCAAGCCCGTGTTGCCGAAGAAATGGCTCGATGCGCTGAAAAAAGACAAGGTGCACATCAATCCGACCGGCAAGTTCGAGATCGGCGGCCCGGTGGGCGATGCCGGCCTCACCGGCCGCAAGATCATCGTGGACACCTACGGCGGCATGGGTCGCCACGGCGGCGGCGCGTTCTCCGGCAAGGATCCGTCGAAAGTGGATCGCTCCGCCGCATACGCCGCGCGCTACGTCGCCAAGAACATCGTCGCCGCCGGCCTCGCCGACAAGTGCGAAGTGCAGTTGAGTTACGCGATCGGCGTGGCCGAACCGACCTCGATTTCGGTCACGACGTTCGGCACCGGCAAGATCGCGGACGAGAAGATCGAGAAGCTGGTGCGCGCGCATTTCAAGCTGCGTCCGTACCACATCATCCAGATGCTGGATCTGATCCACCCGATCTACCAGCCGACCGCGGCCTACGGCCACTTCGGGCGCAAGCCGTTCGAGCGCACCTACAAGTGGGAAGAGCGCGACGCGGGCAAGCTGGTGAAGAAATCCGAAACCGCCACCGCCTTCACCTGGGAAAAGACCGACCGCGCGGAAGAATTGCGCAAGGCCGCGGGACTGAAAGGCAAAAAGTAATTTCCATCCACGCGGCGACACACAGGCGTGTCGCCGCGATTCGCCGAGGGGTGCTGCAACTCAATTGTTCACGTGGGTCCATCCACAAAAGCCCGCACATCCCTGTGCGGACTCTCCGAACAAACGAGTCAGGCTCGGCTTCCTTCCAACAGCGCCCGCGAATCGGAGAACTCTCATGAACGCCGTTACCAAGAATGCAGACAGGCCGGATTACGTGGTGCGCGATATCGCGCTGGCCGAGCTCGGCCGCAAGCGCATCGGCATGGCCGAGCAGGAAATGCCGGGCCTGATGCAGATCCGCGCGCGCTACGCGCCGCAAAAACCGCTCAACGGCGTGCGCGTGTCCGGCTCGCTGCACATGACCAAGGAAACCGCGGTGCTGATCGAGACGCTCGCGGCGCTCGGCGCCTCGGTGCGCTGGGCTTCCTGCAACATCTTCTCGACTCAGGACGACGCCGCGGCCGCGATCGCCGTCGCCGGCATCCCGGTGTTTGCGTGGAAGGGCGAATCGCTGGAGGAATACTGGCAGTGCACGCTGGACATGCTCACGCATCCGGGCATGAAAGGCCCCGAGTTGATCGTGGACGACGGCGGCGATGCCACGCTGCTGATCCACAAGGGCGTGGAGATGGAAGACGGCGACAAGTGGGTGGAATCGCCAGGCGCCAACCACGAGGAACAGGTCATCAAGGACCTGCTGAAGAAGACGCGCACGGAGCGGCCGGGCTTCTGGAAGAAGGTCGCCAGCGAATGGCGCGGCGTGTCCGAGGAAACCACCACCGGCGTGCATCGCCTGTATCAGATGATGGAAGCCGGCAAGCTGCTGGTGCCGGCGATCAACGTCAATGATTCGGTGACCAAATCCAAGTTCGACAACTTGTATGGCTGCCGCGAATCGCTGGCCGACGGCATCAAGCGCGCCACCGACCTGATGGTCGCGGGCAAGGTCGCGGTGGTGTGCGGCTACGGCGACGTCGGCAAGGGCTGCGCGCACTCGCTGAAGGGCTTCGGCGCGCGCGTGATCGTCACCGAGATCGATCCGATCTGCGCGCTGCAGGCTGCGATGGAAGGCTTCCAGGTCGCGACCGTCGAAGACGCGCTCGGCCAGGCCGACATCTACGTCACCACCACCGGCAACCGCGACGTCATCACGCTGGAACACATGCAGCGCATGAAGAACCACGCGCTGGTCTGCAACATCGGCCACTTCGACAACGAGATCCAGGTCGATCGCCTGCAGAAGGTCGCGAAACACCTCAACATCAAGCCACAGGTCGACCTCTATACCTTTGACAGCGGCAACTCGATCTACCTCTTGGCCGAAGGGCGCCTCGTCAACCTCGGCTGCGCGCACGGGCATCCCGCGTTCGTGATGTCCAATTCGTTCTCCAACCAGACGCTGGCGCAGATCGACCTGTGGGCCAACCGCGACAAGTACCAGAAGACCGTCTATCGCCTGCCCAAGAAACTGGACGAGGAAGTCGCGCGCCTGCACCTGGAACAGATCGGCGTGAAGCTCACCAAACTCACGGCGGAACAGGCCGCCTACCTGGGCGTGCCGGTGGACGGGCCGTACAAGCCCGAGCACTATCGGTATTGACGTGAGTGGTGAGTGGTGAGTGGTGAGTGGTGAGTAGGATGCTGTCTCATGGCGCTCAGACCCAAACACTACGATCTGGAAGTATGGAAGGAGGCAATGCGCCTGGTGCGCATCGTCTATTCCCTCACGCGCGAGTTTCCTGCCGATGAGCGGTTTGGCTTGTCCGCGCAGATGCGTCGGGCCGCGATCAGTGTTCCTTCCAATATTGCGGAAGGCGCCCCTTGCGGAACTCGGCCCGGACTTGTCAGATATCTGCAGATCGCCCGCGGCTCATTGATCGAGCTGGATACCCAGCTCTGGCTCGCACGTGACCTTGAGTTCATCCCGAAACAGGACGAGCTGGCGGACAGGTTTGTTTCTCTGTTCGCCAAATTGAACGCGTTGATCACTTCCAATAAAAGAGCCACAAAGGAGCGGAAGTGACGACTCACAACTCACAACTCACGACTCACGCTGTCCCAATCTCCCTGGAATTCTTTCCGCCCAAGACCGACGAGCAGCGCGCGCAGTTGGAGCGCGCGCTGCCGCGGCTGAAGTCGCTTGCCCCGGAATACGTGAGCGTCACCTTCGGCGCCGGCGGTTCGACGCTCACGCATACGCCGCGCACGGTGCGGCACCTGCGCGAGGCGCACGGACTGGAAGTGGCGCCGCATGTTTCCTGCATGGGCGGTTCGCGCGAGGAGATCGGCGCGTTGCTGGAACAGTACAAGGCGACGGGCTGCAAGCGCATCGTCGCGCTGCGCGGCGACCTGCCCTCCGGCATGGCCACGCCGGGCGACTTCCGCTACGCCAGCGAACTGGTGGATTTCATCCGTCGCGAGCATGACGGTTTCTTCCACATCGAGGTCGCGTGCTACCCGGAATGCCATCCGCAATCGGAACACGCACAGGCGGAGCTGAAGCATTTCAAGCTGAAGGTCGATGCCGGCGCGGACGGCGCGATCACGCAATATTTCTACAATGCCGACGGCTATTTCCGTTTCGTCGACGAGGCGCGCAGGCTGGGTGTCGGCGTTCCGATCATTCCGGGCGTGATGCCGATCGCGAACTTCTCGCAACTGCGGCGGTTCTCGGAACTGTGCGGCGCGGAGATCCCGCGCTGGATCGGCAAGCGCATGGCCGCGTTCGGCGATGATGCGGATTCGATCCGCGAATTCGGCGCCGATCTCGTCGGCGACCTGTGCCGTCGCCTGATCGACGGCGGCGCGCCGGGCCTGCACTTCTACACGCTCAACCGCGCGCGCGCGACCGCCGCGGTGATCGAACGATTGGGCTAGCTCGATCAGGCTAGACTGGCGCGATGCGTCTATTCGTTTTGTCCGTTCTCGCGCTCGCGGCCTGCCTGTTCGTGCCGCGACTCGCGCACGCCGACGTGCACCGCTGCATCGGCGCCAACGGCGAGCCGGTCTTCACCGACCAGCCCTGCGGCACGCAAGACCATTCGCCCGGCGCGTCGGCCAACGGCGTCGCCTCCGTCGAAACGGCCTCGGCGCCCGCTTCCGGCAATCTCGCATCCGCCACCTGCCCGGCAACGCCACAGGCATTGCGCGACCGCATCGCGGCGGCATTCACCAGCAAGGATCCGAACCTCATCGCCGGCATGCTCGACTGGCGCGGCTTCGACCACGACAGCGCCAGCGCGTCGATGCGCGGACTGCGCGACTGGTTGAAGCAGCCGCTGGCGGGCATCCAGTTCCAGGGGCCGCCCGACCCGTCCGGCGCGCAGCCCGGCGATGCCGACTACACCGCACCCGATCCCACCGGCGTCACGGTGACGACGCAGCCACGCGGCGACGAAACGCCCGCGTCGCGCAGTTTCGGCATCGCGAAAAGCGGCGGCTGCTGGTGGCTGAGTTTCTGATTGTTCTCCGCGCCGACGTCTGCGATCGCTGTGCGGATTCGCTCTTCGCTACTCGGCAAGCAACTGCGCCACCAGTTCCTCGTGATGGCCGCATTCCGGCGCGTGTCCGGCGCGCACGGCATCCACGATCGTCTGCAGTTGCGACAACGCCACTTCGAAATCGTCGTTGACGATCACGCAGTCGAATTCGTGCGCATGCGAGATCTCCTCGCGCGATGCCGCCAACCGCCTTTCGATGGTGGACTCGCTGTCCGTGGCGCGCGCGCGCAGTCGCCGTTCCAGTTCGGCGCGCGACGGCGGCAGGATGAAGATCGAGACGCAACCCGGCTCCACCGCGCGCACCTGCTTCGCGCCCTGCCAGTCGATTTCGAGCAGGACATCGCGACCGCTTTGCAGGATCGGTTCGACCGCGGTGCGCGCGGTGCCCTTGCGATCGCCGAGCACGATGGCGTACTCGTAGAAATCGCCGCGCGCGGCCATCGCGTCGAAAACCGCCGGTGCGACGAAGTGATAATGTTTGCCGTCCGATTCGCCAGACCGTGGCGCGCGATCCGTATACGAAATCGACAACACGATGCCCGGCTCTCGCGCCAGCAGCGCGTTCACCAAGGTGGATTTGCCGGCGCCCGAAGGCGCGGCGACGATGAACAGCGTGCCACTCATTCGATATTCTGCACCTGCTCGCGCATCTGCTCGATCAGCACTTTCAGGTCGACTGCGGCGCGGGTGCTGCGGGTGTCGACGGACTTCGAGCCGAGCGTGTTGGCTTCGCGGTTGAATTCCTGCATCAGGAAATCCAGCCGGCGGCCGACCGGCTCGGCCAGCGCCAGCACGCGGCGCGCCTCGGCGACATGCGCGTCGAGGCGATCCAGTTCCTCGTCCACGTCCATGCGTGAAAGTTGCAGCACCAGTTCCTGCTCCAGCCTGCCGGGGTCGGCGGTTTGCCTGAGTTCCGCGAGGCGTGTTTCCAGCTTCGCGCGCAATGCCGCACGGATGTCGGCCTGCATGCCGCGCACTTCCGCGACGATGCGCGCGATGCCGTCGAGCCGCTCGACGATCGCCGCGCGCAGCTTGTCGCCCTCGCGCTCGCGGCCGGCGACGAATTCGTCCAGCGTGCGATCCAGCAGCGCCAGCGCGTTTTCCGCAAGACTCGTCTGATCCAGTTCCGGTTTCACCAAGAGGCCGGGCCAGTCCAGCAGGCTGGCGAAATCGGTGGCGAGCGCGGGGAAACGCTCGCGCAGTTCCGAAGCCAGTCCCGACAATTGCTCGGCGGTGCGCTTGTCCAGCAGCAGGTCCGCGGCGGACGACGGCGGGCGATAACGCAGGACGACATCGATCTTGCCACGCGGCGCGCGCGCGGCGACGCGTTCGCGCAACGCCGGTTCCAGCGCGCGCAATTCGTCCGGCAGGCGCACGCCGACTTCCAGGAAACGATGATTGACCGCGCGCACCTCGCAGGCGAGCCAGCCGTGCGCGCCGGTGGCTTCCGCATTGGCGTAGGCGGTCATGCTGCGGATCATGAATTTCCTTGCACAAAGCGAACGCGCAGTATGCCAGCGGTGAGCGGCGAGAGGGAAAGCATGGTGCTGGCGCTTCTGCGCTTTCCGCTGACCGCTCACTATTCACCGCTCACGATGAGGAGCCGTTAAACTCGCAAGTTCTTCCTGCGATCAAACTTGCATGACCATCACCCGCCCTTCCGGCCGTGCGCCCGACCAGTTGCGCGCGATCACGATCCAGCGCCATTTCACCCGGCACGCCGAAGGCTCGGTGCTGATCGGCTTCGGCGATACCCGCGTGCTGTGCACCGCCAGCGTGGAAGAACGCGTGCCGATGTGGCTGCGCGGCAAGAACGAAGGTTGGGTCACCGCCGAATACGGCATGCTGCCGCGCGCCACCGGCGAGCGCACGCAGCGCGAGGCCGCACGCGGAGGCCAGGGCGGGCGCACGCTGGAAATCCAGCGCCTGATCGGGCGTTCGCTGCGCGCCTGCGTGGACCGCGCCGCGCTGGGCGAGCGCGTGATCACGCTGGACTGCGACGTGCTGCAGGCCGACGGCGGCACGCGCACCGCAGCGATCACCGGCGCCTATGTCGCGCTGGTCGATGCGATCGACGTATTGATGAAGCGCGGAAACATGAAGCGCAATCCCGTCCTCGGCGCGGTCGCGGCGGTGTCGGTCGGCGTGTATCGCGGCTTGCCGGTGCTCGACCTCGATTACGTCGAAGACAGCGATTGCGACACCGACATGAACATCGTGATGAACGATGGCGGCGGCTTCATCGAGGTGCAGGGCACCGCCGAAGGCCACGCCTTCCGCCGCGAGGAAATGGACGCGATGCTGGCGCTGGCGCAGAAGGGCATCGCCGAACTGATCGTGTTGCAACGCGCCGCGCTGGCGACATGAAACTGGTGCTGGCCAGCAGCAATCGCGGCAAGCTGGAAGAATTGCGTCAACTGTTCGACGGCGTCGGCCTGGATCTCATCGCGCAACCGGAACTCGGCATCGCCGACGCCGAGGAAACCGGCGCGACTTTCGTCGAGAACGCGATCCTGAAGGCTCGGCATGCCGCGCGCGCCAGTGGCCTGCCCGCGCTCGGCGACGATTCCGGCCTGTGCGTGGACGTGCTCCACGGCGCACCCGGCCTGTATTCCGCGCGCTACGCCGGCGCGCACGGCGACAGCGCCGGCAACAACGCGAAACTGCTGCGCGAACTCGAAGGCGTCGCCGATGAAAATCGCGCTGCACATTTTGTGTGCGTGCTGGCGCTGCTGCTTTCCCGCGATGATCCCGATCCGCTGATCGCGCAAGGCCGCTGGCATGGCCGCATCCTGCGCGCGCCGCGCGGCGAATGCGGCTTCGGCTACGATCCGGTGTTCCTGCCCGACGACGGCGAGGGCCGCAGTGCGGCGGAACTCGACCCCGTGCACAAGAACCGCATCAGCCATCGCGGGCAGGCGCTTGGTGCACTGCGCGAAATGCTCCACGCGGGCCGTCAGCCATGAATGCCGGGCCGAAAATTCCGGAACGCGCCAGGTTCATCGCTCACCGCTCACCGCTCACCGCTTTGCCGGTGTCGCTGTACGTCCACATCCCGTGGTGCGTGAAGAAGTGTCCGTACTGCGATTTCAATTCGCACGGACTGCGCGGACAGCTCCCGGTGGGCGATTACGTGCAGGCATTGCTGGCCGACCTCGACGGCGACCTGCGCGATTTCGGCGAGGCCCTGGCGGGGCGTGGAATCGTCAGCGTGTTCTTCGGCGGCGGTACGCCCAGCCTGTTTCCGCCCGAGGCGATCGCGCGGATCCTCGATGGCGCGGTCGCACGGTTGCCGTTCGCGCGCGATTGCGAGATCACGCTGGAAACCAATCCGGGCACGGTCGAACACGGCCGCTTCGATGGCTATCGTTCCGCCGGCGTCAACCGGATTTCTTTCGGCGTGCAGAGTTTCGACGACGCGATGCTGCGCGCGCTGGGCCGCATACATTCCGCAGGCGAGGCGCAGGCCGCGGTGAAGCTGGCGCAGGACGCGGGCTTCGACAACATCAACCTGGACCTGATGTATGCGCTGCCGCGGCAAGGCCTCGACGGCGCGCTGCACGATGTCGAAAGTGCGGTCGCGCTGCAGCCGACACATCTTTCGCATTATCAGTTGACGCTCGAGCCCAACACGGAATTCGCCGCGCATCCGCCGCCGCTGCCGGACCACGATGCCGCGTGGGCGATGCAGGAAGCCTGTCAGGATGCGCTGGCGCGCGCCGGTTATGCGCAATACGAAGTATCGGCCTATGCGCGCGCAGGAAAACGCTGCGCGCACAACCTCAATTACTGGCGCTTCGGCGACTATCTCGGCATCGGCGCCGGCGCGCACGGGAAAATAACCTCTGCCAGCACACGTGAGATCCGGCGGCGCTGGAAGGTGAAACATCCGCGCGCCTTTCTGGAAAGCGCGGCGACGAGCACGCACATCGGCGGCGACGCGACGCTCACGCAGGACGAACTACCCTTCGAGTACATGATGAATGCGCTGCGACTGAACGACGGCGTGCCGATGGCGGATTTCGCGGGGCGCACGGGTTTGTCGCCCGCCACCATCGATGCGCCGCTGCGCGATGCAGTGGCGCGCGGATGGCTGCTGGACGATCCACGAACCTTGCGGCCCACCGACACCGGCGCGCGCTTTCTCAACGACCTTGTCGGCCTGTTCTTGCGCGATCGTCCTTGAGCGCGAAGATCAAGAAACGGTCATCCATGCCCGCACTTTTCAACAAAGTCATTCTTCGATCGGAACCCAGCCAAATCTGAATCGCCATGCTTGAATTCATGACCCTCTCCTGCCCTTACTGCGGCGAATCCTTCGAAACCGGCGTGGACGCCTCGGCCGGCGACAGCGATTACATCGAGGACTGTGCGGTCTGCTGCCGCCCGATCGAGGTGCACGTGCGCGCGCATGGCGATTCGGCGGACGTGAGCACGCGCCGTGGCGACGAGTAATCCGCTGCCGGGCACGGATCGCGGGCGGCGCAGGCGACCTGCGCCGAAACCGGCCTTGAACGCCGCGGCACGCAAGGGGTGAGCCGGAGCGCTGCAGCGAATACAATCGCGCGATGCCACGCCTTCCGCAGACCGATCCCGGCATCACGCCCCAACCGATCCGGCCGGGCATCGATGTTTCCATCAACGGCAAACCCTTCCGCCATACCGGCGATCCGGCGATGCCGCTGCTGTGGTATCTGCGCGACGTGCTGCGCCTCACCGGTTGCAAATACGCCTGCGACGACGGCAGTTGCGGTGCGTGCAGCGTGCTGGTCGACGGCAAGCTGGCGCAGGCCTGCGGCGTGACGATGCAGAAACTGCAGGGGCGCAGCATCACCACGGTGGAAGGCCTCGCACAGGCCGACGGCACGTTGCATCCTTTGCAGCAGGCGTGGATTGACGAAGACGCCATCCTTTGCGGTTATTGCCAGCCGGGCATGCTGATCGCCGCTGCCGACCTGCTCGCCCGCAAGTACGATCCTTCGGATTCCGACATCGACGGCATCGGCAACCTCTGTCGCTGCGGCAGCTATCCGCGCGTGCGTGCCGCGATCAAGCGCGCGGCGGCGGCGATGAAGGGCGCGCGCAAGTGACGCGCCCGCACGACGCGGCGCGCCGGCGTTTCCTCAAGGTGCTCGGCAGCGCCAGCGGCGCGCTGATCGTCGGCATGCGATTGCCGGCACGCGCGGATACGCCGGATGAATTGCTGGGCGACGCGCTGCTGCCGCTCAATCCCTACGTGCGCATCGAAACCGACGGCACCGTGGTGATCGGCGCACGCGACCCGGAAGTGGGCCAGGGCATCCGCACCGCGGAAGCACGCGTCATCGCCGAGGAACTGGACGCCGACTGGCCACGCGTGGTGGTAGTGCCCCTGCCGCTCGGCGCGGAAGACGGCAACGGCGAACCGCGCTGGACATTCGGCCACCAGGAAGCGCGCGGCAGCACCGGCATGCCTGCCGCTTGGAACGACCTGCGCACGGTGGGCGCAACCGCGCGCAACTTGCTCGTGCGTGCAGCGGCGCAGCGCTTCGGCGTGAATGCGCGGCGCCTTCAAACCCGTCTCGGCAAGGTGATCGCGCCGGACGGACGCATGCTGGATTACGGCGAACTCGCGACAGCCGCATCGCTGCTGCCGCCCGCGAACATAGCCCCCAAATTGAAATCGCCGGAGGTCTTTCGCCTGGTCGGACAGGATGCCGGCGACGTCGATGCGCGCGGGATCGTCACCGGGCGGGAATTGCATGCCATCGACCAGCTGCCGGGCAACGCGCTGGTCGCGGTGATCGCGCGCTGTCCCTACCCGGGTGGCGCACTCAAGGCGCTGGACGCGGACGCCGCGCGCGCGCTGAAAGGCGTCGCGCAGGTGCTGACGATCCCGAAACCCGCCGCAACCGAATTGCTGGGTGCGCGTCCTCTGGCCGCCGGCGTGGCGGTGCTGGCGCAGGACACCTGGACCGCGCTGCGCGGGCGCGAGTTGCTGAAGATCGAATGGAAACCCGGCGCGCCTGTGCACGGCGACGACGCGCTGGCCGCGCCACTGGATGCGCGTTTCGAGGAAGCGCCGAGCACGCAGGTGCGCGACGACGGCGATTACGATCATGCACGCAAGCTGGCGCACCGCGCCGTGCAGGCGCGCTATCGCATCGCGACCGTCGCGCACGCCGAACTGGAACCGTCCAACTGCATCGCGCAGGTCGCCGACGACAACGCGCTGATCATCGCGCCGCTGCAGAATCCGCGCGGCGCGCTGGACGCGGTGCAGCAGTTGACCGGCCTGCGGCCGTCGCAGATCGAAATCCGCCTGCCGCGCAGCGGCGGCGGCATGGGCCGGACGCTCGACAACGATCACGCCGCGGAAGCGGTAATGCTTGCCAAGGCGGCGAAGCACCCCGTGAAACTCATGTGGACGCGGGCGGATGCTTTCGCCAACGATCCGTATCGCCCATTCGCGGTGCACGACATCTCGGCCGGACTGGATCGCAAGAACCGCATCACCGCGTGGCGGCAACGCATCGCCAGCACCTCGCGCCTGGCCGGCCGCGGCGAACCGCGCGAACGCTGGTGGCTGTCGGAAGCACACCCCGACGACCTGCCGGCGGGCCTGGTCGACAACTACCGCCTGGACTGGTTCGCGCTGGATTCGCTGCTGCCGCGCGGCAACTGGCGCGCAGGCGGACATGGCATCAATGCGTTCGCGGTGCAGGTTTTCCTCGACGAGATCGCCGCCGCGACCAGGCAGGATCCGCTGCAACTGCGCCTGGACTTGCTGGGCGAACCGCGCCAGCTGCCTTATCGCGGACACGGCGGTCCGGTGCTGGATACCGGAAGATTGGCGCAAGTGCTGAAGCTGGCGGCGGACGCGATCGGCTGGACGAAAAAGCGCAACGACGGCCACGGGCTGGGGCTGGCGTTCCACTTCACCTACGGTGGCTACGTCGCGCACGCGCTGGAAGTGTCGATGCAAGGCACGCGTCTGGTGATGCACAAGGCGGTGATCGCCGCCGACCTCGGCCGCGTGATCAATCCGCTCGGCGCGCGCGCCGCGCTGGAAGGCGCGACGCTCGACGGGCTTTCCACCGCGCTGGGTTTGCGGATCACGTTGAAGGACGGTCGCATCGCGCAGCAGGGATTCCGCGATTATCCGCTCGCGACCATGACGCAGATGCCGCGCGAGGTGCAAACGATCCTGGTGCCCTCGCAGGAAGCACCGACTGGCGCCTACGAAATGGGTCTGCCCGGCGCGGCGCCCGCGTTCGCCAACGCCGTGTTCGCGGCGACCACCGTGCGCGTGCGATCGTTGCCGATCCTGCCGGAGCTGATGCGGTTGTTGTGACGCATCTTTCCTTCAGGTCAACGGCAAGATTGCTTTGTTTCCACTCGCTGCCGCGAGCGGGTGACTTTTGTTGCGGCAAAAGTCACCAAAACCATTGCGCGCGGGCATGAGTTGCGGCAAGCAGTCGTCCTGAATCGCTTTTCCTGCCCGCACTTCCCTGTGCGTGCGTTCGTCAGCGCAGCCGATGCCATTCGAGGCATCGGCTAGACGCGCTGACTCACCCCTGCGCTTCTCGCGCCAAGCGCGCCGGCGCGAACTCGCACGTCCCCGTGCTCAAACATGCGCGCCTTTCCCGCGCTCGGCGCTGCGATGCTCGGCACCGCGCAACGGCTTTGAAAGCTCGCTCAACACGGCCATCCATGGCCTGCATCGGGGAAACATTCCGAAGTTGCTAACGGCTGCCGCCTGACGACGGTTTGGATGCGGTGCTCGCCTTCGCCGGCAGCGCCGAACTCGAAGGCACGCCCGGCACCACGACTTTCTTGCCGGTCAGCGAACGCGCCGGCGGCAGCGACAGGCGGATGTCGTTGTCGTTTTTCGGCGGCGGAGGCGGTGGCTGTGGGCCGCAGCCCGCGGCAAGCATCAACGGCGATACCCCGCAGGTGATCTTGATGCCGCCCGGCAACCGGAAGGTGTGTTGCACGGTGGTTGCGTCCGCCGCCTTGCGGAATGCCTTCTGGCCGAGGCTTTCCTTGTCCGGCGCCCAGTCCTTGTTGAAACGCGTGGACTGGTAAGGCAGCGGCGTCGAATGCTTCATCAGGCCAGGTTCGGTCGGCGTCGGCGCCGCATAGGCGGGCGTCACCGAAGCGGCCGGCGGCGGCAGCAACGCCTGGCCTTGCGTACCGAACAATTTCGGCGACGGCTGGGTTTCGCCGATGGTCGCGGTCATGTGGCCCGGCGTTGACGGCTGCGCGCGCACCTGCCGCGTCGAGACCTCGCGCGTGCGCACCGGCGGCAGGTCGATCGGCGGCGGAGCGGGCGCGGCCATCGAGGCCTGCGGCGTTTCGTACAGGTTCACGCTGATCGCGTTGTTGTTGTTGTCGGGCGTCGCAAGCGGCGGCGGCAACAGGCGCGGGCGCATCTCCAAGCGCACCAGCACGACCAGCAGGACGTGGAACAGGATCGTGAGCAGCAACGCCAGCCCGAGGCGCCAGCGCTCGCGTGGCGGTTCGCGGCCGCTGATTTCGCGCAGCAAGGCATGCCCGTAGCGATCGAACGGCTGCTCGTCCGCGTGTTGCGGATCAGGTTCCCGAGCGTGCAGGTCCGGGATGTCGCGTTCGGGATGCGCGGGCATTAGGTCCTGTTCACATCACGCCAAGCGAGCCGCGTTGTTTCCGCAGCGGCCCACACACACTGCGGGGCGCCGGAAGAAGTGCGCCCGCAGTTTAGGCGCGCGGCGTTAAGACCGCATTGGCGGCAGCGAGTTCCGGGCGGCACATGCGGCGCGGACCCTTGACCAAGACGCCGCACAGGCGCAAGGTCGGTGATTCATGGCCGACTCGGAGGGGCTTATGGCTTTCAGCACCGAGAACATCCGCAACGTGGCCCTCGTGGGTCACGCCGGCGCCGGCAAAACCACCCTGTTCGAAGCCCTGCTGTCGGCCGGCGGCGCGATCACCACGGCAGGCACGGTCGAACGCGGCGGCACCGTTTCCGACTTCGACCCGCAGGAAAAGGAACGCAAGCATTCGATCCATACCGCGATCGCTTCGCTGGACAGCGGCGGTTGCCATCTGAACCTGATCGACACCGCGGGCTACGCGGATTTCCGCGGGCAAACGCTGTCCGCGCTGGGCGCGGTGGAAACCTGCGCGGTGGTGGTGAACGCCGCCAACGGCGTCGAGCACGGCACGCGCCGCATGATGCATTACGCGAAGGAACGCAAGCTCGCGCGCGTGCTGGTGATCAACCGCATCGACGCGGAAGGCGTGGACCTCGCCGCCGTGGTCGAAGCGCTGCGCGAAGAGTTCGGCCAGGAATGCCTGCCGGTAAACCTGCCTGCGGACAAGGGCGGCAAAGTCGTGGATTGCTTCTTCGCGCCGGAAGGACAAAGCGATTTCGGCCCCGTCGCCGACGCGCACCAGCGCATCCTCGACCAGGTCGTCGAGATCAACGAACGCGTGATGGGCCATTACCTCGAGGACGGCGAAGCCGCGTTGTCGAAAGAGGAATTGCACGACGCCTTCGAGCAATGCCTGCGCGAAGGCCACCTCGTTCCGATCTGCTTCGCCTCCGCGCGTACCGGCGTCGGCGTGAAAGAGCTGTTGCAGATCGCGGATCGCCTCCTGCCCAATCCCGCCGAGGGCAATCCGCCACCGTTCGTGAAAGGCACTGGTACGACTGCGGTTCCGATCGAGGCGAAACCCGATCCGAAGGCGCACGTGATCGCCGACGTGTTCAAGATCATCAACGATCCCTTCGTCGGCAAGCTGGCCGTGTTCCGCGTCTGGCAGGGCACGGTGAAACGCGACACGCAGTTGTTCATCGACGACGGAAAAAAGCCCTTCAAGGTCGGGCATCTTTTCAAATTGCAGGGCAAGGACCACGTCGAGATCGACCACGCCGTGCCCGGCGACATCGCCGGCGTGGCCAAGGTCGAGGAAATCCACTTCGACGCCGTGCTGCACGATTCGCACGACGAAGACCAGATCCGCCTGCAGCCGCTGGCGTTCCCGCAGCCGATGTTCGGCCTCGCGGTGGAACCGGCGCACAAGGGCCAGGAACAGAAACTCGCGACCGCGCTGCACAAGCTGTCGGAGGAAGACCCGTGCCTGCGGGTGGAGCACAACAAGGAATTGAACGAGAGCGTGGTGCGCGGGCTTTCCGACCTGCACCTGAAACTGACGCTCGAGCGCATGAAGGAACGCTACGGCGTCGAGGTGGCCACGCGCCCGCCGCGCATCGCCTACCGCGAAACCATCAACGGCAAGGCCGAGGGCCACCATCGCCACAAGAAACAGACCGGCGGCGCCGGCCAGTTCGGCGAAGTGTTCCTGCGCGTGGAACCGCTGCCGCGCGGCGAAGGTTTCGACTTCCGCGACGACAGCAAGGGCGGCGTGATCCCCAATCAGTTCATCCCCGCGATCGAGAAAGGCGTGCGCCAGGTGCTGGAACACGGCGCGATCGCCGGCTACCCGATGCAGGACGTGCGCGTGATCGTGTACGACGGCAAATACCACCCCGTCGATTCCAAGGAAGTCGCGTTCGTGTCCGCCGGCAAAAAAGCCTTCATCGACGCGGTGTCGAAGGCGAAGCCGACCGTGCTGGAACCGATCGTCAACCTCGACGTCAACGTGCCCGAGCAGTTCATGGGCGACGTCACCGGCGGGCTCGCCAGCAAGCGCGCGCGCATCCACGGCACCGATTCATTGCGCGGCGGCGAACTCGTCATCAAGGCGCAGGTGCCGCTGGCGGAAGTGGTGGACTACCAGACCGAGTTGCGCGCGATCACCGGCGGCCGCGGCCGCTACGCGATCGAGCTGTCGCACTACGATCCCGTGCCCGCGCAGGTGCAGAAGCAGTTGAGCGAGGCGTACAAGCCGAAGGTCGAAGAGGACTGAAGCTTCACCGTTGCGATCGAACTTGATGGGAGAAACATCATGCTTTCCGCATTGTGGTTGCCGATCCTGCTTTCCGCCGTGTTCGTGTTCGTCGCGAGCGCGCTGATCAACATGTTCCTGAAGTTCTGGCACACGCCGGATTACCGCAAGCTCGCCAACGAGGACGAGGTGCGCGCCGTGGTGCGTGGCGGCAATCCTCCGCCGGGACAATACGTGATCCCGTGGTGCGGACCGGAAGCGATGAAGGATCCGGCGATGAAGGAGAAGTTCGCGCAGGGGCCGGTGGGCATGCTGATCCTGCGCCGCAGCGGCTCGATGAACATGGGCGCGTCGCTGCTGCAGTGGTTCCTGTTCTGCATCCTGGTTTCCCTGGTGTGCGCAATGATCGCCGTGCACGCGGTTCCGCCCGGCGCCGACCATCACCTGGTTTTCCATGTGATCGCGCTTTCCGCGCTGCTGGCCTACGCATTCGGCTCTTTCCCGGACGCGATCTGGTGGGGCTTTCCGTGGAAGGTCGCATTCAAGTACATCATCGACGGGCTGCTGTACGCGATCATCACCGGTTTCACCTTCATGTGGCTGTGGCCGACGACGTGACGAAAAATGCGGATTGCGAAGATGGCGTGACTTCCGGCATTCGAGCGACCCCACGCGCGGCGCTAGGGTCGCGGTAGTCCGCAATCGAGGGAAGCGCCCATGAAGACGCGTAACGGCTTTGCCATCGCCGCGCTGCTGTCGGCCGCCCTTCTCGCCACGCTTGCGTGGGCCGGCGATGCCTACGACGCCGCGGTCGCGCACGCGGGCCGTCCCGCCGCCGACCTGAAACGCGATGCCAGCGATCATCCTGCAGACGTGTTGCGTTTCGCCGGCATCAAGCCCGGCGATCGCGTACTCGATTTTCTCGCCGCGGATGGCTACTACAGCGAGCTGGCAAGCTACCTCGTCGGCCCGCAAGGCCATGTGCTGATGCTCAACAACAAGGCCTACGACGATTTTTCGCCTTACTGGCCGAAGCGCATCGCCGACAACCGGCTGCCCAACGTCGAACACGCCACCGTCGACCTTGCGCACATGGGGCTGAAGCCGGATTCGTTCGACGTCATCCTGATGGTCAAGGTCTATCACGATCTCTACTGGGTTTCGCCGAAGGACGGCTGGCCGAAGATCGACGTGCCCGCGACGCTGGACCAGCTGGTCGCCGCGCTGAAACCGGGCGGCGTGCTGTTGCTGGTCGATCACTCCGCCAAGCCCGGCACCGGCAGCGCGGATGCGGGCACGCTGCATCGCATCGACGAAGCCTACGCGCGCAAGGATTTCGAATCGCACGGCCTGCAATTCGTCAAGGAAAGCGACGCGCTGCGCAATCCGTCCGACCCACGCACGCAGATTTCCTACAAACCGCCCGCGCTCGGCCACACCGACCGCTTCATGATGCTGTTCCGCAAGCCCGCGCGGTGAACCGGGTGCCGGCGATCGCGGGACCATGTCCCGCGACCGCGCCTCAGCGGCCGCGCTTGGGTTTCAGCATCGTCCCCGTGCACCTTGGCGCGCCGCAACGGCAGGCCCAGACCTTCTTCATCTTCGCGTCGTGCGGTACGTCCAGCGTGATGCCGTAGTCGTAGGTCAGTTCCTCGCCCGCGCGGATCTTGCGCAGGGTCTCGATCATCACCCGATCCTTCCTGCCGCCGCCATTGTCCTCGACGTAGGCGCGGCAATTCGGCTTGCAGGAATGGTTGAGCCAGCGCGCGGCATTGCCGTCGACGTTGGCATCGACGATGTAATCCTCGTTGAGCGTGAAAAGAAAGGTGTGGCCGGTGTCGGCGCCGTCGCCGTGATCGCGATCGGCCTGCGCGTGGGTGACGATGCGTCCCTTGTACTGGATCAGGTCGATATTCGCCGGAAGATCGACGGCGGCATAGGCGCCCCTGCCGTGGATGGACGAGCGGCGAACGGTGAGTCTGCGTGTCATGGATGGGTTTTTTCTATTGATGAGTGCGGCCATGGAAGGTCGCTTCGTGATTTTCGCGATCAAGGATGATCGCACAAAAAAAGCACATAATGCCGGCTGCGCTCTGGAAATCGAAGGAGCGGCGACATGAAACTGCAATTGAAACGCGCCTACGAAGCCTGCACGGAAGCCGACGGTGCGCGCGTGCTGGTCGACCGGCTGTGGCCGCGCGGGCAGTCGAAGGCGAAGTTGCGGCTCGATGCCTGGTTGAAGGACATCGCGCCCAGCGACGGCCTGCGCCAATGGTTCGATCACGATCCGGCAAAGTGGAACGGCTTCCGCACCCGTTACTCGAAGGAACTGGACGCGAATCCGGAGGCCGTGGACCGACTGCGGGAACTGCTGCGCACGCACAAGACGGTGACCTTGCTGTTCGCCGCGCGCGATGTCGCGCACAATAACGCGGTCGCGCTGCGCGAATACCTGATGCGCCATGGAACAGGCGGCGAGAACAAATCTCCCGCCGGCCGCGCACGCGGCGGCAACGAACGCACGAAACACTGAAGGGAAAATGCCGCATGCGTCGATCGGGTCCCGCGCTTTCGTTCCTGCTTGTTGTGTTCGCGCTGCTGCCGGCGCTCGCGGCAGGCGCCGCGCCCGTCTTTGCCTTGGGCAGTCCGCAGATCACGCCGGGCGGAACGATTGCGCGCGACTTCGCGTACACGCAATGCGGCGGCGGCAATACCTCGCCGCGGCTGGAATGGCGCGATCCGCCCGCGAACGTCCGCAGCTACGCGGTGACGGTCTTCGACCCCGATGCCGGCGGCGGGTTCTGGCACTGGATCGCCTTCAACATCGGCGTCGGCGCATACGGATTGAATCCCGGCGCGGGCACGCCGCACAGCGGGAACGCACCGGGCGACACGGTGCAATGGACCAACGGCTTCGGCGAACGCGGCTATTCCGGCCCCTGCCCGCCGCCGGGCAAACCGCATCATTACGTGTTCACCGTTTACGCGATCGACGTGCCGGTGCTGCCGGTAAGCGCGGCCGCGAGCACCGATGACGTGATCGCGACCATCCGCAAGCACGCGATCGCCACCGCCACCCTGACTGCGAGGTATCAACGATGATGCGCCGGATATCGGCTTTCCTGTGCTGCGCGGCGATCCTGCCGGCGATGGCCATCGCCGCACCGCCGACGATCTTCGCCGCCGCCAGCCTGAAACCCGCGCTGGACGATCTCGCGGCGCACGGCGCGCTCGGCACGCCCGCACCGCGACTGGTGTACGGCGCGTCTTCCGGCCTGGCGCACCAGATCGAACAGGGCGCACCCGCCGATCTCTTCATCTCGGCCGACGAGGACTGGATGGATGATCTCGCGAAGCACGACGAGGTGGTCGCGGCGACGCGCCACGACCTGCTCGGCAACGCGCTGGTGCTGGTGGCGCCGGCATCTTCGAACACGACGGTGGATCTCGCGCAGAAGGACTCGCTGCGACAGGCCCTCGGCATGATCGGAAGGCTCTCGATCGCGTTGCCGGATTCGGTGCCCGCGGGCCGTTACGCCAGCCAGTCGCTGCATGCACTCGGCTTGTGGGATTCGGTGTCGGGCAAGCTGGCGATGAGCCGCGACGTGCGCGCCGCGCTGGAACTGGTGGCGCAGGGTGAATGCCCGCTCGGCATCGTCTATCGTTCGGACGCGGTGTCCGAGCCGCGGGTGCGGGTGGTCGCGACTTTCCCCGAGGATTCGCACAAGCCGATCGTGTATCCGGCCGCACTGGTGAATGGCCACGACAACGCAGCGTCGCGTGCACTGCTGGATGCGTTGAAGGGCGGGCGCGCTGGCGCGGTGTTCAAGCATTACGGGTTCGACGCGCCGTCGCACTGAGCGACGCATGGCCTTGCTCGCGCAGGACGAAACCGTTGCGCTGGCGCTGAGCCTGAAAGTGGCGGCGGTCGCCGTCGCCTGTTCGCTGCCGCCGGCGATCGCGTGTGCGTGGCTGCTCGCGCGCAAACGCTTCTTCGGCAAGCCGCTGCTGGAAACCCTGCTGCTGTTGCCGTTGATCCTGCCGCCGGTGGTGACGGGCTACCTGCTGCTGGGATGGTTCGGCCATCGCGGCCCGATCGGGCGCGTGCTGGATGCGCTGCACATGAGCGTGGCCTTTCGCTGGACCGGCGCGGCGCTTGCGGCCGGCGTGATGGCGTTCCCGCTGTTGGTGGTGTCGCTGCGCAGTGCGTTCGAAGCGGTGGACCGAAAACTTGAACAGGCCGCGGCGACGTTGGGCGCGGGCGCGTGGCGCGTGTTCCTGCGCATCACCTTGCCGATGTCGCTGCCCGGGTTGGCCGCCGGGCTGGCGTTGGCGTTCGCGCGTGCGTTCGGCGAATTCGGCGCGACCATCACCTTCGTCTCCTCGATTCCCGGCGAGACGCGCACGCTGCCGATCGCGTTGTACGAACTGCTGGAAACGCCCGGCGGCGAATCCGGCGCGCTGCGGCTGACCTGGGTCGCGATCGGCGTGGCCTTGTGCGCCACGCTCGCCGCGACCTGGCTTTTGCGAAGGCCGCGCAAGACGGAATTCGAAGCGTGATCGAACTCGATTTCGAACTGCGCCGCGGCGAATTCTCGCTGCAACTCGCGTTGCATTCGCAGGCACGCGCGCTCGCGCTGTTCGGACCTTCCGGTTGCGGCAAGACCAGCACGCTGCACGCGGTCGCCGGCCTGCTGCAACCCGGGCGCGGACGCGTCACGCTCGACGAACGCGTGTTGTTCGACGCGCGCCGCGGCGAAAACATCCCGGTGGCGCGCCGCCGGCTGGGCGTGGTGTTCCAGGAGGCGCGCCTGTTTCCGCACCTGAGCGTTCGCGACAACCTGCGTTTCGGCATGCCGCGCGATTCCCGGTCGCAACGCTTCGACGATGCCGTGCAACTGCTGGGGCTGCATGCGTTGTTGCGACGCAAGCCCGAGCAACTTTCCGGCGGCCAGGCACGGCGCGTGGCGATCGGCCGTGCGCTGCTGCGCGATCCGCTCGCGCTGCTGCTCGACGAACCGTTGTCCAACCTGCACCACGAGGCGCGTGCGGAAGTGCTGGAACACCTGCGCGGCCTGAAACGCGAACTCGCGATGACCACGCTGCTGGTCAGCCACCAGCCGGACGAAGTGCTGGCGCTGGCGGATGCGGTGGCGCTGCTGGACGACGGGCGATTGCAGGCCGTGTTGCCGGTCGCGGAATTCGGACGGCAACATCCGGACACACGCGCCGTCACCGGGTCGCGGTAAAGTGACGCAAGCGATCGGAGATCACGCCATGAAACCGATGTTCCTGCGCTGGCTGCCGCCGGCTTTCGCATTGCTCGCGCTGGCAGGCTGCGGCGGCGGCACCAGGCTGCAGCCGCCGGCCGCCAGCATCCAGCAATTGCAGGCGCTGCCGGGCGGCCAGTGGCAACTGACGCTGCGCGTGGAAAATTACAGCTACGACACCGCCATGCACGTCTACACGCTGGATGCCGACCTGAGCGTGGGCGGCGCGGCGGCGGGACACGTCGTCGTTTCGCCTGCGCTGGACATCCCGGAAATGAGCGCCGACACCGCGACCGCGACGATCACGCCCGGCGCGGCCGCCATTGCGGCGCTGACGAATGCGAAGAACAACGCGATCGCCTACGAGCTGAAGGGCCATCTCGGCGTCGGCAAGGGCGAAGGCGGCAGCGCGCAACCTTTCGACATCGACGGCAAGGGCTATCTCTCGCCGGTGCCCGGCGTGGCGAACACCTGGCGCTAGGAGCTTTGCAAAGCTACTGCGCTTGGCAGCTCGCACGCCGGCGGTGCTCGGATCAGGCCCGGTACATGGATGTACCGCTTTGGGGCCAAGGAATCCTCATGTATCGACATATACACTCCGGTTCCTGCGCTCCGACGGCGTGTAATCTGCCTTCGCTCGCTACGCTTTGCAAAGCTCCCAGAGATTTTCCGGCATAGAAGATCATGACGACCCATTACCGTGCGCCCCTCGGCGACATCCGTTTCGCGCTGTACGACCTGCTGCAAGTCGAAAAGCTGTTCGCGAAATTGCCGGGTTGCGAAAACCTCAACCGTGAAACCGTCGATGCCGTGCTGGAGGAAGCCGCGAAGTTCTCGCAAGCCGTGCTCGCGCCGTTGAACCAGAGCGGCGACCAGCAGGGTTGCCGTTTCGACAAGGACACCGCGACGGTCGCCGCGCCCGACGGATTCAAGCATGCCTACGAGCAATTCGTGGAAGGCGGCTGGGCCGGCCTGACCGCGCCGGAGGAATTCGGCGGCCAGGGATTGCCGGAAACACTCGGCACGCCGGTCAAGGAGATGATCGATTCCGCCAATCTCTCGTGGGGAAACTATCCCTTGCTCTCGCACGGCGCGGTCGAGGCGCTGCGCGTGCACGGCGAGGACTGGCAAAAGGAAGCCTTCCTCAAGCGCATCGTTTCCGGCGAATGGACCGGCACGATGTGCCTGACCGAGCCGCATTGCGGTTCTGACCTCGGCCTGTTGAAGACGCGCGCGGAGCCGAACGCCGACGGTTCGCACGCGATCACCGGCACCAAGATCTTCATCACCGCCGGCGAGCACGACTTCACGAGCAACATCGTGCACCTCGTGCTGGCGCGGCTGCCGGACGCGCCGTCCGGCGTGAAGGGCATTTCGCTGTTCGTGGTGCCGAAATTCAAGGTCGACCGCGAAGGCAAGGTCGGCGAACGCAACGCGCTGCGCTGCGGCGCGATCGAACACAAGATGGGCCTGAAGGGTTCCGCGACCTGCGTGATGAACTTCGACGGCGCGCAGGGTTGGCTGGTCGGCGCGCCGCACAAGGGGCTGGCCGCGATGTTCACCATGATGAATACCGCGCGGCTCGCGGTCGGCATCCAGGGGCTGGCGCTTTCGGAACGCGCATACCAGAACGCGCTGTCGTACGCGCGCGAGCGCCTGCAGATGCGCGCGCTGTCGGGCGCGAAATTCCCGGACAAGCCGGCCGATCCGCTGATCGTGCACGGCGACGTGCGGCGCATGCTGCTGACGCAGAAATCCCTGATCGAAGGCGGTCGCGCGCTGGCGATGTACGCCGCGACCCTGGGAGACGTGCAGCATCGCGCAAGCGATCCCGCCGAACGCGAGCGCGCCGATACCCTGGTGTCGTTCCTGATCCCGATCGTCAAGGCGCTGCTGACCGAAAACGCGATCGAGTGCAGCAATCTCGCGCTGCAGATCTACGGCGGCCACGGCTACATCGCCGAACAGGGGATGGAGCAGTACGTGCGCGATGCGCGCATCACCACGATCTACGAAGGCACCACGCAGATCCAGGCGCTGGACCTGCTCGGCCGCAAGACCCTGCAGACGCAGGGTGCGGGGCTGAAGCTTTTCCTCGCGGAAATCGGCGCGTTCTGCGCGCGGCACGCGGACGACGAAGCGATGAAGGAGTTCGTCCCCAAACTCGGCGCGCTGGCGAAGGAATGGGGCGAGGTCACGCTCGCGATCGGCGCTCGCGCGGCGAAGAATGCGGATGAAACCGGTGCCGCGGCGGTGGATTACCTTTTCTATTCCGGTTACATCGCGCTGGCGTTTTTCTGGGCGCGCGTCGTCGCGGCGGCGCAAGCTTCGCGCCACGACGACGGGTTCAAGCAGGCCAAGCGGCTGACCGCACGCTTCTATTTCGCGCGCATCCTGCCGCGCACGCGCACGCATTTGTCGGCGATGCAGGCCGGCGCCGAAAGCCTGTTCGCGATGCCGGACGAGTTGTTCGGGTGAACGCGCGCGACACGAAGTTCGGCAACAGGAATGCGCATCACGTGAAGCACCTTCAAATCGATATCCGGCGCGCCCGCGCGGACGACGACGATTTCATCCTGTCGCTGATCGGGCGCTTCGTGGACTTCGACCTGCCCGCGTGGCGCAAGCGCAACGATTGCGCCAACGGCATCCGTCGCGATCTGCGGCGCGCGCTGGAGGAACTGCCGACATTCGAGAACCTGTTCATCGCCGAGGACCCGGCGGGCGAGCGGCTGGGTTTCCTGCGCCTGCAGAAGACGCGCGATTTCTTTTCCGGGCGCGCCAACTGCCACATTTCCGATCTGGCCGTGGCGCAAGGCCACGACGGCAAGGGCGTCGGCCGCGCGCTGCTGGCGCACGCGCAGGCGTGGGCCAAACAGCAGCGTTGCCGGTTGATCACGCTGGCGGTGTTCCCCGGCAACGCGCGTGCGCGCGCGCTGTACGAACGCGCCGGCTTCGCGCCGGACCTGTTGCGGATGGCCAAGCCGGTGAAGTAGGAGAAAGCTCGTCACTCCGGGGCTGTCGCGGCTTCATCGCGGCAGGACCCGGCATCCGGCTTTGGCGCCCTTCCCCGGAATGACGATGTCATGGGGTCGGCATTTTGCTAAAGTCGGCAGTTGATCCGGTACCGCGGATCGAGACGACCCGCCGACGCCTGCGCACCGACGAGCCGCCCTTCGAGGGTGTTGTTGCATGTCGAGTGAGGGGGCTTCGCATGCCAGACTCGTCGTCCGTCCACGCGTTCGCCTATCGGGCCTTCATCAGCTACAGCCACCGCGACAAGGCCTGGGCGGACTGGCTGCATCGCTCGCTGGAAACGTATCGCGTGCCGTCGCGTCTGGTCGGCAAACAGACCGAAGCGGGCATCATCCCGCGCCGCCTGAATCCGGTGTTCCGCGACCGCGAGGAGCTGTCCAGTTCGCCGGAACTCGGCATCAAGATCAACGCAGCGCTCGCGCAATCGGCAAACCTCATCGTCATCTGTTCGCCTGCGTCGGCCGCTTCGCATTGGGTCAACGAGGAAGTGCTGGCGTACAAACGCCTGGGCCGCGGCGAGCGCATCTTCTGCCTGATCGCGGACGGCGAGCCGAACGCAAGCGAACTGCCTGGCCGCGAAGCGGAAGAATGCTTTTGTCCCGCGCTGCGTTTCAGGCTCGACGCGAACGGACAACCCACGAACGAACGCACCGAACCGATCGCCGCCGACGCGCGGCCCGGCAAGGACGGCAAGGCCAACGCCAGGCTGAAACTGATCGCCGGCATGCTGGATGTCGGTTTCGACGCGCTGAAACAACGCGAGCAACGCCGGCAACTGCAACGCATGACCGCGGTCGCCGCGCTCGCGTTGATCGTGATGGCGGTGACGATCGTGCTCGCCGCATTCGCGCTGATCTCCCGCCACACCGCGGTGATCGCGCAACAGCAAGCCGTCGTCGCGCAACAAGCCGCCGAGCGCCGACAGAAGCAGGCCGAAGATATGGTCGGCTTCATGCTCGGCGACCTCAACGACAAGCTGGAGCAGGTCGATCGACTGGACATCATGCAGGCCGTCGATGACAAGGCCATGGGCTATTTCAACTCGTTGCCGGTTGCCGACGCGACGGATTCCGCGCTTGCGCTGCGCGTGACCGCGTTGGAGAAAATCGGCAGCGTGGGAATGGATCAAGGCAAGCCGTCGGCGTCGCTGAAGGCCTATCAATCAGCCTCGGCGCTGGCCGCCGAGCTCGCGAGGCGAAAACCGGGCGACGCGACACGCGAAGCGGCGTACGGCGACAGCCTGAAGTGGGTCGGGCAGGCGTACTGGTACCAGCGCGACCTGGACAACGCGTTGAAGAACTTCCAGACCGCAAGCGTGTTGCTTACCAAGGCGCACTCGGCCAAACCGGACGACGACGACCTGGCGTTCGAGCTTGCCACGGTGTTCAACGATACGGGACACGTGCGCGAAACGCGTGGCGATCTGGCCGCCGCGCAGCGCGACTACACCGCGTATTTGCAAATCGCGCAATCGCTGCAGCAGCGCGACCCGGGCAATGCCAAGTGGCAATCCACTACCGGAGACGCCTGGGATACGCTCGGCAAGGTCGAACTGGAACAAGGCCATCTCGACCGTGCGATTGCGGATTATCGCGCCGACCAGCGCATCAAGGCCGCACTCGCCGCGAAGGATCCGCGTGACCATGATGCGCAGGAATACCTGTTGGTCAGCAACGCGATCCTAGGCCGCACCCTGGCGTTGTGCGGCGACACCGCGGCCGCGCTGCGTTATACCCGCGCCGCGGTGGACAGCGCCGGGGCAGTCGTCGCATTCAATCCCGAGAATGCCGATTCGCAGGATACCCTTGCGCTGTACAGCCAGCAGCTCGGCGGGTTGCTGCGCCAGGACGGGCAGCTCGATGCGGCCGCGACGGCCGATGGCGATGCGGTACGCATCCTGACAGGGTTGACCGGCAAGCATCCTGATTATGTCGATTTCCGGCAGGATCTGGCGCAGAGCCGGCTGGAGCAAGCCCGCCTGCAACTGGTGCGCGGCGACAGCGACACGGCCCGTGGATCGATCACTCCCGCGCTGGCGACCCTGCACGCTTTGCGCACCAAGGCTCCCGATGACCAAAGCCTGATCCTGCTGTCCGTCGAAGCGCAGGTCGTGGCGGGGCAGGTCGCCGCCCTGCATCAAGACGGCAGTGCCGCGCAGCATGCGTGGACGCAAGCGCGCAATCTTGCCGCACCGGCGGCGCGTGCCGGCAACGATCCGCGCGTGCTGGCCGCATACGCCGGCACGCTGCTGTGGCTGGGCGACATCGACAGCGCGCGTCCGGTTGTCGCCCGGCTTGCGGCGATGGGTTACCGGCCACCGGATTTCGTCGCGTTGCTCGCCTCGAAACATATCGCGTATGCCGTCGACAGCACGGTCGCGCAGCGTATCGCCGCAACCGCCAAGGAGTCCCTCGCGACGAAGGCAAACCCGTGATTTGCCGGCTTCTGTCGGCTTGACCAAGGCGATGCGGCCCGCCACGAGCGCCGTCGTTTTACCCACTTCGGAGACACGTCATGCCGATTACCGTCTCGATTGACTTCACCACCAATCCGCCTACAGCAACCTTCGACCCGGAAATACACGTGGTCGATGACAAGAATTGCCAGATTTTCAGATGGGTCCGGGCGACGGGCCAGACTTTCACGTTCGTATCCGTGCAGCTGATCAATAACGGAACCGTGGAACCCCTGCCGAATCCACCCTTCTCGCGGATATTCCTGTTTGATGGTGACGCCACGATGGTGATTGCCGACTTCAATCCTACGGACGGCTCCGAGACGAGTTATCCCTACCAGATCACGGTCGCTTACGAGGGAACAAACTACTCCTTCCCGCCCGCGCCTACGCCCGGCGGCAGGGGCGGCGGCGATCCGGCCATCCACAACAAATAGGGTTCGTCCGCAAGCCCTGCAAAGGCAGCGAGCCTCGTGGAGCTGCCGCCTCGCCTGCGGGCAGCTTCCGGTTCCGGCGTATCCTGAAACCGGAGACCCGCATTGCCTGCCTGGAACTTGCCGGGCCGGTCCTGCAGGGAACCCGCCTCCGAACTGCGGAAACGGTGAATATGCGCGTGAATGCCATCGATACGCCCCTCGTCATCGGCGTCACCAGCCACCGCAACATCCCCGCACGCGAGCTCGAACCGATCCGTGCCCGCGTGCGTGAGTTGTTCGCGCAATTGCAGCGCGAGTTTCCGCATTCACCGCTCACCATCCTCTCGCCGCTGGCCGAGGGCGGCGACCAGTTGGTGGCGGAGGAAGGCCTGCAACTCGGCGCGACGCTGATCGCGCCGCTGCCGTTCGCGCGCGAGCTGTACGCGCAGGATTTCACCGATGACGCCACGCGCGCGGCGTTCGATTCGCTGTGCGCGCGCGCGCACATGATCCACCTGCCGTTGCTGCCCAACCACACCCTCGACGACATCGCGCTATCGGGCGTCGAACGCAACCGCCAGTACGCGCAGGCGGGCGCGTTCGTGGCGCGGCATTGCCACCTTCTGCTCGCGATCTGGGACGGCAAGACCTCCGACCGTCTCGGCGGCACTGCGCAGGTGGTGGAGTATTACCTCGGCGGCGCGATGCCCGGACACATCGAACGGCGCCGGACCACGCGGCACCTCGGCAGGGGCGACGAGCGGCTGGTCTGCCACCTGGTCTGTTCGCGCGATGAAGCCGGCGGCGCACCGCAACCGCCCTTGCAGCCCGGGCAACTGGTCTGGCGCGAAGGCAGCCATGCCGGCGCGCCCGACGAATCGATGCCGTCCGCGTTCCACGCGATGTTCGCGCACACCGACGAATTCAATGCCGACGCGGCGAAGTATCACGAAAAAATCGCCAGCGACTTCGAGGCATCGGCTGGAACCGCAAACGCGAACGCCGGGAGCCGCCCGGCTTCGATCGCCGCGCGCTTCCACGTCGCCGACTGGCTGGCCGTGCATTTCCAGAAACGCGTGCTGCTGGCGATGCGCGTCACCTACACGGTGGCCGCATTGATGGGCATCGCGTTCGCGGTATACGACAACCTCAACGCGCAGAACTACATGATCTACGTGTTCCTGCTGCTGTTCGTCACGGGCATCGTGATCAGCGCGATCGCGCGCAGGCGCGACTGGCACCGCAAGTATCTCGACTACCGCGCGCTCGCCGAGGGCCTGCGCGTGCAGTGCTACTGGCGGCGCGCCGGCATTTCGCTGACCGACGATCCGGAGTTCGCGCACAACAGCCTGATTCAGAAATTGGACATCGAACTCGGCTGGACCCGCAACGTGATGCGCAGTGCCGGCCTGGAGGACGACACGCCGCGCGGTGGCGACCTGGATGCAGTGATCCACGAATGGGTCGGCGACGGGCAGGTCGGCCAGCTCGGTTACTACCAGCGCCGCGGCGCGCAACGCGAACGTACCCACCGCGTCACCGAGGTCATCGGTGCGGTCAGCCTGTATGCCGGCATCGCCATCAGCGCCGTGCTGGCGGCGTTCGCTTACCGCCTGTCCGCAGACGTGAAAAACGACCTGATCGTGATCATGGCGGTATTCTCGATCACCTCTGCGGTGCGCGAGGCCTACGCTTATCGCAAGGCCGACAAGGAACTGATCAAGCAATACCGCTTCATGCAACGCATCTTCGCCGATGCGCGCAAGCAACTTGATCGCGCGGACAGCGATGAGGAGCGGCGCGAGATCCTGCGTGCCCTGGGCGAAACCGCATTGGCCGAGCACGCCGAATGGGCGGTGATGCACCGCCAGCGGCCGCTGGAACCGGGGCGAATGTAAGGTTCCCTTCAACGAGGAAGGCCCCGGCAGCTACCGCGTCCACCCCGTTTGTTCTATGCTCGGGCGGTCATGGAGTCCCACACAAGCCGCTTCGGACGCGACCACGGCAGCACGGTGGCGGACCTGCACAGCACACGCGTGCTGTCGCTGGACGCGGGCGGACGCATCCTCGACTGGATCAGCTGGCAGGACGCGGCCTGCCTGTACGCGCGCGGCGCGGTCGCGTGGACGCTGGGTGAATCCTGCCTCACGCTGCATGGTGGTTTCCGCGACGACGGCCGGCAGAGCACCATCGGCCTGCACCCGATCGTCGCCAGCCGCGGCCATTGCCGCGCGCACGCGATCGACCCTTCGCCCGCGCTGACCAATGCCGCGCTGTTCGCGCGCGACCGCCACCTCTGCCTGTACTGCGGCGCGCACTACAGTCGCGGCGAGCTGACGCGCGACCACGTGATGCCGCTCTCGCGCGGCGGCCGCGACATCTGGGTGAACGTGGTGACCGCCTGCCTCGCCTGCAACATCCGCAAGGGCGGTCGCACGCCGCAGCAGGCCGCCATGCCGCTGCTGGCGGTGCCATACAAGCCGAGTTGGGTGGAACACCTGATCCTCTCCAACCGCAACATCCTCGCCGACCAGATGGAATTCCTCGTGCACCATCTGCCGAAGCATCGGCGCGAGCAATAGCGGACGCGCGCTAGAATGTCGTGTTTGGCCGTGCCGTGACGCGGCTTGTGCGACGAAAATCCCTTGAGCGACCCGCAGCCCCCGCCAGCCGCGCACGAAAGCGTGCGCACCGAAGGTTCCACCGACGCACTGCCGGTGGCGCCGGCGCTGGGCCTCGTGCTGGACACCGCGCGCATGCCGCGCAAATCCACGCTGGTGGACAAGCGCGTCCTGCTGGTCACGGCGCTGGCCGTGCTGATCGCGTTCGGCGCGGCGCTGGTCGCGCAACTGCTCACTGCGCTGATCGGGCTGGTCACCAACCTCGCGTTCTACGGCCGCTGGTCCACCGCGTTCACGTCGCCGGCCGGCAATCACCTCGGCGCATGGGTGATCGTGGTGCCGGCGATCGGGGGATTGCTCGTCGGCATGATGGCGCGCTGGGGATCGCGCGCGATCCGCGGCCACGGCATTCCCGAAGCCATGGAACAGGTGCTGCTCAACGAATCGCGCATCGCCCCGCGCATCACCTTTCTCAAGCCGGTGTCGTCCGCGATCGCCATAGGCACCGGCGGACCGTTCGGCGCGGAAGGCCCGATCATCGCCACCGGCGGTGCGCTCGGCTCGTTCCTAGGACAGCTGCTGCGCGTCACCGCGGCCGAACGCAAGGTGCTGCTCGCGGCCGGCGCGGCAGCCGGCATGGCGGCGGTGTTCGGCGCGCCGGTGTCGGCGCTGGTGCTGGCGGTGGAACTGCTGCTGTTCGAATTGCGGCCACGCTCGCTGATACCGGTGGCGCTCGCCACCTTCACCGCGACCGGCGTGCGCTATGCGCGCTACGGATCCGCCGCGGTGTTCGCGATGCCGACCGACCTCGTCGAACCCGGCGGCAGCGCGCTGGCCTGCTACATCGCGCTGGGAATCCTGCTTGGCCTGGTGAGCGTGGGGGTGACGCGGCTGGTGTACGGCGTCGAGGACGCGTTCGAAAAACTGCCCGTGCACTGGATGTGGTGGCCGGCGATCGGCGGCCTGGCGGTCGGCGCGATCGGCTGGATCGCGCCGCACACGCTGGGCGTGGGCTACGACAACATCGAGGCGATCGTCGCCGGGCATTTCGGCGTGCGCATCCTGGTTTCGCTGTGCCTGTTGAAATTCCTTTCGTGGGTCATCGCGTTGGGCAGCGGCACCTCGGGCGGCACGCTGGCGCCGCTGTTCACCATCGGCGGCGCGCTCGGCGGGTTGATCGGGATCGGCATCGCGGCCGTCGCCCCGGGCTTCGGCGTCGACCCGCGCATCGCCGCACTGGTCGGCATGGCCGCGATCTTCGCCGGCGCCTCGCGCGCATTGCTGACCTCGATCGTGTTCGCGTTCGAGACCACGCGCCAACCGGTCGGCCTGTTGCCGCTGCTGGGCGGATGCAGCGCCGCCTATCTGGTTTCGGCGTTGCTGATGCGCAACACCATCATGACCGAGAAAATCGTGCGCCGCGGCGTGCGTGTGCCGAGCGAATACGCGGCGGATTTCCTCGAGCAGATTTCGGTCGGCCAGGCCTGCACGCGCGACGTGCGCAGCCTGCGCACTTCCGACGAACTCGGCGAGATCCGCCATTGGCTGAATTCCGGCAGGCCGGAAGCACAACACCAGGGCTTCCCGGTGCTGGATGATGCGGGCCACGTGCGCGGCGTGATCACGCGCCGCGACCTCCTCGATCCCGACCTGCCCGGCCTCAAGCGCATCGGCGAAATGCTGAAACGCCCGCCCATCGTGGTCGACGAAACGCATTCGTTGCGCGAAGCGGCCGACCACATGGTGGCGGAAAACGTCGGGCGCCTGGTCGTGGTCGCGCCGGACGATCCCTCGAAGATGGTCGGCATGCTGACGCGCGGCGACCTGCTTTCCGCGCACTCGCGGCGGCTGAAGGAAGCGCGTGATGCCAACCGGCACATCCGCATCCGGCAAACCCTGAAGCGGAAGTTCGGGCGCACGCGGGCGCAATGACGATGGCTTGCGCGAACGTGCAGCGACGCGCCCGCGCATTTGCCCTGCCTGCCATGAAGGCGTCACAATGGCGCTCTTGCCCTGCCCGCCCGGCGTGCGAACAATAGCCGCATGATCGATCCTTCCCGCTATCCGCTGCTGGCACGCATCGATGCGCCGGCCGACTTGAAGCGCCTGCCCGAACCGGAATTGCCGGAAGTGGCGCGCGAGTTGCGCGAATACCTGATCGAATCCGTCGCCAGTGTCGGCGGCCACTTCGGCGCGGGGCTGGGCGTGGTCGAGTTGACGGTGGCGCTGCAATATCTCTACGACACGCCGCACGACCGCATCGTCTGGGATGTCGGCCACCAGTGCTATCCGCACAAGATCCTCACCGGCCGTCGCGACCGCATCACCACCATCAAGCAGAAGGACGGACTGGCGCCTTTCCCGAAGCGCGCGGAGAGCGACTACGACACCTTCGGCGTCGGGCATTCGTCCACCTCGATTTCCGCCGCGCTGGGCATGGCGATCGCCGCGCAACACAAGGGCGACGACCGCAAGATCGTCGCGGTGATCGGCGACGGCGCAATGACCGCCGGCATGGCGTTCGAGGCGCTGAACCACGGTGGCGACGTCTATCCCGACATGCTGTTGATCCTCAACGACAACGGCATGTCGATCAGCGAGAACGTGGGCGCCACCACCAAGATGCTGGCGCGACTGCTCACCAGCAATAGACTCAACCGACTGCGCGAAGGCGCCAAGCGCGCACTCAAGCCACGCTCGCTGCTGTGGCGCTTCGTCAAGCGCTGGGAAGAACACGCCAAGGGCATGTTCGTGCCGAGCACGTTGTTCGAGGAACTGGGCTTCCATTACACCGGGCCCATCGACGGCCACGACCTGCCCCTGCTGCTGCATTCGCTGCGCACGGTGAAACAGTTGCGCGGCCCGCAACTGCTGCACGTGATCACCACCAAGGGCAAGGGTTACGCACCGGCGGAAGCCGCGCAGATCGAATACCACGCAGTCTCGCCATTCGATCCGCGCCAGGGCGTGAAGAAGGGCCCCGGCGGCGCGAAGAAACCGGCCTACACCGACGTGTTCGGCGAATGGCTGTGCGACATGGCTGCCGCCGATCCGGCGCTGCTCGCCATCACGCCGGCGATGCGCGAAGGTTCCGGGCTGGTGCGCTTCTCCAAGGAGTTCCCCGACCGCTATTTCGACGTCGCGATCGCCGAACAGCATGCGGTGACGCTCGCCGCGGGCATGGCCTGCGAAGGCGCGCATCCGGTGGTGGCGATTTATTCGACTTTCCTGCAACGCGCCTACGACCAGTTGATCCACGACGTCGCGCTGCAGAACCTGCCGGTGCTGTTCGCGCTCGACCGCGCCGGCGTGGTCGGTCCGGATGGCCCCACGCATGCGGGCAGCTTCGATCTTTCCTATTTGCGCTGCGTCCCCAACATGCTGGTGATGGCGCCGGCCGACGAGAACGAATGCCGGCAGATGCTCACCACCGGCTTCCGCCACGAGGGTCCGGCCGCGGTGCGCTATCCGCGCGGCACCGGCCCGGGCGTTGCGATCGAGCGCGAGCTGAAGGATTTGCCGATCGGCAAGGCGCAGGTGCGGCGACATGGGCGCGGACTGGCGTTGCTCGCCTTCGGCTGCATGGCCGCGCCGGCGGAGCAGCTCGCGGTGGAACTGGAAGCGACTGCGGTGAACATGCGCTTCGTCAAGCCGCTGGACGAAGGGCTGGTGATGAAACTCGCACGCTCGCACCAGGCACTCGTCACGCTGGAAGACAACGCAGTCACGGGCGGCGCCGGTTCGGGGGTGGCGGAACTGCTGGCGCAACACGGTCTCGAAACTCCGCTGTTGCAACTCGGCCTGCCTGACGCGTTCCTCGAACACGGCAGCCGCGAGGAAGTGCTCGCCGAAGCGGGACTTGATGCCGCCGGCATCCGCGCCGCGATCCTCGAGCGTTTCCCGCAATTCGCTCCCGAACAAAACGCGCTGCGCGACGCGGTGTAGCGCCCGCCTCTCGCGGATCCAGACTCGTCATGCCGGCGCAGGTCGGCATCCAGTGGGCTTATCGCAAGATTGTCCTGGTTCCGCTCGCTGCCGCGAGCGGGCGACTTTTGTTTCGGCAAAAGTCGCCAAAACCATTGCGCCCGGCATGACGGTCTCGCCAACATCCTGTTGCCTCGACTTCCCTGCGCTTCTCGCCGATCGCGCGCCGGCGCGAACTCACGCATCCATGCGTTCGAACATGCGCGCCTTTCCCGCGCGATCGGCTGCGATGCTCGGCGTCATGCACGGCGCTGGGAAAGCTCGTTTCCACACGGCCATCCATGGCCCGCGTTCTTGGTCACTTGTTTGCAGCTTCCTTCGAATCCGTACTGGTCCACTTTTTCAGCCAGCCGATCACCGTGTCGTGCCACAGGATGCTGTTCTGCGGTTTCTGCACCCAGTGGCTTTCGTCCGGGAAGTACAGCAGTTCGCTGGGAATGCCGCGCCGCTGCAAGGCGGTGAACGCGCCCAGGCCCTGCGTTTCCGGAATGCGGTAGTCGTGGCCGCTGTGGACCACCAGCATCGGCACGCGCCAATCCTTGACGTGATCCAGCGGATTGAACTTCTCGTAGTTCTCCGGATGCTCGAACTGCGTGCCGCCGTTCTCGTGCTCCTCGAACCACAGCTCCTCGGTGGCGTAATACATCATGCGCGTGTCGAACACGCCGTCATGATCGACCAGGCATTTCCACGGCCGGTTCCACACACCGGCCATCCAGTAAACCATGTAGCCGCCGTAGCTGGCGCCGAGCGCGCAGGCCTCGTTGCCGTCGAGGAAGGAGAAATTGTCCAGCGCGTATTGCCAGCCTTTCTGCAAATCCTCCAGCGGCGCGCCGCCCCAGTCGCCGGAGATCGCATTGGTGAACGCCTGCCCGTAGCCGGTGGAACCATGGAAATTGATCGACACCACCGCGAAACCCGCGCCAGCGTAGACTTCCGGGTTCCAGCGATAATGGAACTCGTTCTGCCACTGGTTCTGCGGGCCACCGTGGATCAGGAACGCCACCGGATATTTCCTGCCTGGCTGGAAATCCGCCGGTTTGATCACGTAGCCCTGCACCTCTTCATCCTTCGCGCCCTTGAAGGTGAACCATTGCGCGTCGCCGAAGCGGATGTCCCTCAACACGTCGGCGTTGAAGTGCGTGACCTGCGCGAGCGCGCCGCCCTGCGTGTTCAGCACGTACAGATCGGCCGGATGCCGGAAATCCGCGCGCGCGGCGACGATGCGGCTGCCGGACACGTCGAAGCCCGTCACGGTGCCGTCGCCGAGCAGTTGCGTGACCTTGCCGCTGGCGACGTCGATCGCGAACAACGGATGTTGGCCGCGATCATCGGCGGTGGCGAACAACGTCTTGTCGTCCGCGGAAACCTGCAGGCTGCCTGGCGAGCGGTCCCACTGCGGATCGACCTCGCGCTTCTGGCCCGTCGCGAGATCCAGCGCCATGATCGCGAAACGGTCGGCCTCGAAACCGGGCGTCTTCATCGCCAGGTAATAAAGCGTCTTGCCGTCCGGCGAAGGCACCGGATAGGCATCCCATGCGGGATTCTCCGCGGTGAGGTTGTGCGGCGCGGACGAACCGTCCACCGGCACCGAATACACGTCGAAATTGGTCGACCACGCCTCGGTCTTTCCGGCGATGCGCACGTCGAAGTACACCGTCTTGCCGTCCGGTGAAAACGCGTAATCACTCTCGTCGCCGTCCGGCTTGCTCGGCACGTCGCCATCGATGCCGCGTGTCAACTGCACGGGGTCACCGCCCGCAAGCGGCATGACGAACAATTGCGAACGACGGTGATCGGACCATACGTCCCAGTGACGCACGAACAGGCGGTCGTACACACGGCCGGTGGCCTTGTTCTTCGCCTGCGCGTCCAGGCGTTCCTTCGTGCACGCCAGATCCCTGCAATCCTCGAACACCTGCGCGGAGAACAGCAGCAACTTGCCGTCCTGCGATATGCGGTACGTGTCGATGTCGACCGGGAGATGGGTGACCGCGTGCGGCTTGCCGCCCGCGGACGGCATCGCCCAGAGCTGGCTGGTGCCCTTCACCGCTGCCAGGAAATACAGCGTCCTGCCGTCGGGGGAAAACCGTCCGCTGCTCGCGTTCAATTGAAGATCGGTGAGGCGCTGCGGTTTGGCGCCAGCCTTGTCGAGTGGCAGGACCCAGACGCCATTCCTTCCCTTGTTGGCCTCGTAGTCGGTAATGCGCACGCCGAATGCGACGCGATTCCCGTCCGGCGACAGCTGCGGATCCGACACGCGTTCCATCATCACCAGATCGTGTGCATTGAACGGATGCGGTGCAACGGCAGGCGACATCGCGGCGAACGACGGTGCGGCAGCGACCGCCAGCAACAACGCCGGCACGGCATGGATACGTTTCATCGGGATTCCCTCGGGCGAATTCACCTCCGCACGGTAAGGCGCGGCCGCGCTTCGCGCAAGGCCGCGCTTCGCAATATCACTGCGATGCCGAGGAGTGTTCCGCGGTGCCAGAACCGATATTGGCATCCAGGAAGGCATCGACCTTGGCGAACAACTCGGCGATATTGCTTTCGTCGTAGAAGCCGTGCCATTCGTCGGGCTTGTACAGCCATTCGTGTTCCACGTGGCGTTGCAGCAGCGCCATGTGCAGGTTCTTGCCCTGCACTTCCGGTACCCGCGTGTCGCGACCGCCGACGATCAGCATCACTTTCGCCTTGAGGTTGTTCAACTGGTCGATCGGCGAATGCTGCGCCAGCACGGTCGTATCGGTGCCGAGCGTGCGTTCCAGGAATTTCTTGCCGTAGATACTTTGGGTCGCGTCGCTGCCGCTGTTGTACATCAGGTTCAGGTCGTAAACGCCGACATAACCGATCGCGCACTTGTACAAGTCCGGTTCTTTCACCGCGCCTTCCAGCGCCGCGTATCCGCCGTAGCTGCCGCCATAGATGCAGATGCGATGGGGATCGGCAATACCTTGCTGGATGGCCCAACGCGTGGCGTCGGTGACGTCATCCTGCATCTTGCCGCCCCACTCGCGATAGCCGGCCTTCTCGAAGTCGTATCCGTAACCGCTGGAACCGCGGTAGTTCACCTGCAACACCGCATACCCGTGCGTCGCCATGGCCTGCACGTAGGGATCGTAATCCCATTCGTCGCGGACGCCGAACGGGCCGCCATGCACGAAAACCACCATGGGAAGATTTTTCGCGTTTTCCTTTCCCGGCGGGAAAGTCACGTAACCCTGCAACTTCAGTCCATCACGCGCAGACAGACTGATCGGCTGCTTGCGTGCAAGCGTTTCGGGGTTGATCCACGAGGCTCGCTGCAGCAAGGGGCTGAATTTTCCGCTCGCCTTGTCGTACAGGAAGAACGTGCCGGGATCGGCATCGGCCTCCACCAATGCGACCGCCTTGCTGCCATCATCCGTGCCTGAAACGAAGCCCGCGTCCTCGCCCGGATACTGCTGCATCAGTGACACCAGTGCCTTCGCGTCCGGCGAATTCGGATCGAATACCGAAATCGCGGGGCGGCCGTCGGTAAATCCCACGCCCATCACCGAATCGTCCGCGGAACCCTGCATCAGGCCATCTGCTTCGACATCCGGATTGCTCCACACCTGCGTCATCGCCTGGGTTGCGGGATCGAAACGACAGATGCCGAAACCACTCGGCTTGCCCGGGCAGGTAAACCACGCCGCGCTGTCGTCCGCATTGAAAGCGATCGGCACATCGCGATCAGCGCTTGCCTGCTGCAGCAATTGCCAGTCCTTGTTACCTCCACCGACGGCACGCGTGTAGATCAGGCGTTTGCCATCCAGATCATCGCTCCATGCAAAACGGACGTTGCCAGTATGGTCAACGAGATAACTGGCTTCGCGCATTGGCGCTATTCCTACTTTCACCTCGCGCCCATCGCGGACATCCATTTTCCTTACTTCAGTAAGAGCGCCGGCCGAGCCTGATTTATCGGAGTCGGCGATAGAAACTAATACGTGATTCATATCCCCCTTTATTCGCGAAAGGAATTCTGCATTCTCTCCATAATCGGAAAGAGTAGCTTGGCTCCCCCCATCGGCGTTCACGCCAAGCAACTCCCCCGTGGAAAGAGGACTATCCCACCCACCGTCATGCTCGGCTTCCGTGTAAAGCACCCGCTTGGGGGATGCCCACCAGAAATCAAGCACATCATTATTCCCGCGTGGAGCAAGGTTGCGAATTTTGCGAGTCGCCAAATCGACTATGGTCAATACGGTTTGACCATCCTTCAATACCGAAGTGGCGGCAAGATACGCACCATCCGGCGAAATCTTCACTTGCTTGAACTGCGCATGCTTGGCCAGATCGTCGAACGAGACCGCGTCGGCGGCGATCGATGACGAAGCGCAGACGACGAGCGTCAACGCAAACAGGATGCGCTGAACCTTCATTCGGATTTCCCCTGAACCTGCGCCACCCCTGGCGCGTAGACCACGATCCTAGGGCCGTCGGCCATCGCGATCAACCGGCGAGGTCGGCAAACACTCCGTCCAGGCCTTCGCGCCAATCCGGCAATTCCATGCCGAAGGTTTCGCGCAGTTTCGCGGTGTCGAGCACCGAGTAACCGGGGCGCTGCGCACGCGTGGGGTAATCGCGGGTTTCGATGGCATCGACCTGCGGGATGCGCGCGATTAGGCCCGCGCGCCTCGCGCGTTCGAAGATGGCGCAGGCAAACGCATGCCAACTGGTTTCGCCGCCGGCGGTGAGGTGATAGACGCCGTCGAGCGCGCGCGCGGTCATGTCGCCTTCGTCTTCATTGAACCAGCGCGGCACGATCCGCGCGGTGACTTGCGCGATCAGTTCCGCCGGCGTCGGCGCGCCGACCTGGTCGGCCACCACGCGCAGATGGTCGCATTCGCCCGCCAGCCGAAGCATCGTGCGCAGGAAATTGTGTCCGCGCGGCGCGTACACCCATGCCGTGCGCAGGATCATGTGCGACGCGCCGCTCGCGCGCAGCGCGAATTCCCCGGCCAGTTTGGAGCGCCCGTACGCGCCGACCGGATGCGCCGGATCGTCCTCGCGGTACGGCCGACGGCCCCCGCCGTCGAACACGTAATCGGTCGAGTAATGCACCATGCGCGCGTCGTGCGCGGCGGCCCACTGGCCGAGCGCGCCGACGGCCTCGGCGTTGACCCGCATCGCCAGGTCGGCTTCGTCTTCCGCGCGATCCACCGCGGTGTATGCCGCGGCGTTGACGATCAGATCCGGCGCGACGCGATCCAGCGCGATGCGCAGGCCGTCGAGATCGGACAGGTCCGCGCGTTCGCAGGGTTCGCCGCCTTCGAGTTTGCCGTCGCGCGTGGCGAGGACGAGGCCCTCCTGCGCATGCACCGTGCCATCGTCGGTGCGCGCGAGGTCGCGGCCCGGATTCGCGAGGTGCGGATTCAGGCCATGCGCGGCGTGCCGCAGCGCAAAGCGCAACTCGTGGCCGACCTGCCCGTTGGCGCCCAGCAGCAGGATGCGCGGCGACGCGCTCACGGCGAATACGATGGCAATCGTTCGGGCGCGACGTCGGCGAGGAACGGCGCGATCTTGTCCTTGTCCGACAGCAACGGCTCCGCCACCGGCCAGTCGATCGCCAGTTGCGCGTCGTCCCAGCGCACGCCGGCATCGGCCGCGCGATCGTACAACGTGGTGCACTGGTAGACGAAGGTCGCGTAGTCGCTGACCACGCAGAACCCGTGCGCGAAACCTTGCGGTATCCAGAACTGGCGCTTGTTGTCCGCGGTCAGCATCACCGCCACCGAACGCCCGAAGGTCGGCGAGCCCCGACGGATGTCCACCGCCACGTCGTAGACCTCGCCTTCCAGCACGCCGACCAGCTTGCCCTGCGGATTCGGCCACTGGTAATGCAGTCCGCGCAGCACGCCCTTCGCCGACCGTGAAACGTTGGACTGCACGAAGCGCGCGTCGATGCCGAACGCAGCGAATTTCTCCGCGTTGAAGCTCTCGTAAAAATAGCCGCGCGCGTCACCGAACACCGCCGGCTCGATGATGCAGCAGCCCGGCAGGTCGGTGTCGATGCGTTTGGGTTGTGGAATGGTCATTCCGCAATCCCTTGTTCGATCATCTGCAGCAGGTATTGCCCGTAGCCGGTCTTGGCCAGCGGCTTCGCGAGTTCGCGCACTTGCGCGGCGTCGATCCAGCCGTTGATGAAGGCGATCTCTTCCGGGCAGCACACTTTCAGGCCCTGGCGGTTTTCCACGGTGGCGATGTAATTGCCGGCTTCCATCATCGACTCGTGCGTGCCGGTGTCCAGCCACGCGTAGCCGCGGCCGAGTTGTTCCAGCATCAGCGAACCGTCTTCCAGATAACAGCGGTTGAGGTCGGTGATTTCCAGTTCGCCACGCGCGGAAGGTTTCAGCTTGGCCGCGAACTCGCAGACGCGCTCGTCGTAGAAGTACAGGCCGGTCACCGCGTAATGCGATTTCGGTTTCGCCGGTTTTTCCTCCAGGCCGATCACGCGGCCGGTCGCATCGAACTCCGCCACGCCGTAGCGTTCCGGATCGCGCACCCAGTAACCGAACACCGTGGCGCCGTGTTCGCGCGACGATGCACGCTGCAGCATTTCGGTCAGGCCGTGGCCGTAGAAGATGTTGTCGCCGAGGATCAGGCAGGACGGCTTGCCGCCGACGAATTCGCGGCCGATCAGGAACGCCTGTGCCAGCCCGTCCGGCGAGGGTTGCACGGCGTATTCGATGCGGATGCCCCACTGCGACCCGTCGCCCAGCAGGTTCTTGAACAAGGCCTGCTCGTGCGGCGTGTTGATCACCAGCACCTCGCGGATGCCCGCCAGCATCAGCACGCTGAGCGGGTAGTAGATCATCGGCTTGTCGTAGACCGGCAGCAGTTGCTTGCTTATCGCCTGCGTCACCGGATACAGCCGCGTGCCGGAACCGCCGGCGAGGATGATGCCACGTTTGCTAGACACGTTTCGTTTCCTTGCAGACCTTGCGCACGCCCGGAATCAACCCGCCGCACCGAGTCTTTCCATTCTGTAACTGCCATCCAGAACGCGCCGCACCCAGTCCTGGTTGTCGAGATACCAGTCCACCGTGCGCGCGATGCCGGTTTCGAAATCGACCGAAGGCTTCCAGCCGAGTTCGCGCTGCAATTTGGACGCATCGATGGCATAGCGCCGGTCGTGGCCCGGACGATCCTTGACGAATTCGATCAGCGATTCGCGCCTGCGGCCGTCGGCCAGCGGACGACGCTGGTCCAGCAGCGCGCAGATCGTGCGCACCACGTGGATGTTCTCGCGCTCGGCGTCGCCGCCGACGTTGTAGGTTTCGCCCACGCGCCCCGCGTCCAGCACGCGCCGGATCGCCGCGCAGTGGTCCGGCACGAACAGCCAGTCGCGCACGTTGCGGCCGTCGCCGTACACCGGCAGTCTTTCGCCGGCCAATGCACGCGCGATGATCAGCGGGATCAATTTTTCCGGGAACTGGTACGGCCCGTAGTTGTTCGAGCAGTTCGTCGTCAGCACCGGCAAGCCGTAGGTGTGGTGGAACGCGCGCACCAGGTGATCGCTCGAAGCCTTGGACGCGGAGTACGGCGAATTCGGCGCGTACGGCGTTTCCTCGGTGAACTTGCCGGTGTCGCCCAGCGATCCGTACACCTCGTCGGTGGAGACGTGCAGGAAGCGGAACCCCTCGCGCGCCGTGCCCTCCAGCGATTTCCAGTAGTCGCGCGCGGCTTCCAGCAACGCCAGCGTGCCGACCACATTGGTTTCGATGAAGGCGGCCGGCCCGTCGATCGAGCGGTCCACGTGCGATTCGGCGGCGAAATTGACGATCGCGTCCGGCCGGTGTTCGGACAACAGTCGCGCCACCAGCGCGCGGTCGCCGATGTCGCCCTGCACGAATGCATGACGCGGGTCGTCCTGCAGCGATTTCAGCGTATCCAGGTTGCCCGCGTAGGTCAGCTTGTCCAGGTTGACCACGGCCACGCCATCGGCCGCCGCCTGCAACACGAAATTGCCGCCGATGAAACCGGCGCCGCCGGTCACCAGCAACGTCCTGCCTTGACTGCCTGCGGGCATGTGCATGTTCCGCGTCAAAAGGAGCGCATTTTGCCATAGCGCCCCACGGATGACCGCCATGCTGGCCCGGTCCCTGCTAGGTCGTATTCATACACATGGCGCGTCAGGAACAGGGGCCTTTGCATGCGCACGCTCCCTCGCGGCTTTACGCTGATCGAGCTGATGATCGTGGTCGCGATCATCGCCATCCTGGCGGCGATTGCCATTCCGGCCTACCAGAACTACCTGATCCGCTCGCAGGTGTCGGAAGGCATGACCTTGGCGGGCGGCGCGGAAGCTTCGGTGGCCGAGTACATCTTCAACACCGATCAGTTCCCTTCCAACAGCAAGGTGGCAGGGCTGGTTTCCGCCAGAAGCATCACCGGCAAGTACGTTTCCGCAGTGTGGGTCTTGAATGGACGCATCGTGGTGGCTTATCGCGGGCCGGACGCCAACAGCGCCATCAGGGACTCCCTGCTGGTGCTGTCTCCGAGCACCACCGCGGGAAGCATCGTCTGGGCCTGCAACAGCACCGCCAAACCGCAATATCTGCCGTCTTCTTGCCGCTCTTGAGTCCCGGAAACAATTGACGCGCCGCGTCACCTGCCGCGCCACGTCCATGCTCCCGGGCCATCGGCGCGCAGACCGCGCCCCCGCAACGTGGCCGGCTTCACATTTATGGCCGTCCCATGCCGGCTTTTACGGGAATCGCTCTGGCACGGAGCCTGCATCCAGCCCCCCGAGCTTCCGCTCGTCTGGCCGGCTGGCCAGGGAGGCGGACCGCGAGGTCCGGTCAGGAGCTTCAAAGCTTCAGGGGTTTCCCGTCTTAGCTAGCCAAACAGAGCCAAGAGGTCTTCCAAAATGAAAACGATGCAGAAAGGCTTCACCTTGATCGAACTGATGATCGTGGTCGCGATCATCGCCATCCTGGCCGCCATCGCGATCCCGGCCTACCAGAACTACCTGATCCGTTCGCAGGTAACGGAAGGCACGACGCTGGCCGGTGGTGCTGAAACCGCCATCGCGGAGTTTTATTCCAACTACGGCCGCTTCCCGGCGAGCAATGCCTCGGCCGGTATTGCCAAAGCCGCATCGGTGACCGGCAAGTACGTTAACCAAGTGGGCATCGGTAATGACGGTGGTTCAATCACGACTGCCGGCGTCATCAATGCCAAGTTCAGCAAGGACTCCCCGTACCAGGCCAACACCAAGATCGACGGCGATTATCTGATTCTGTCGCCCATCACCAGCGGCAACGGCGACGTCCACTGGAGCTGCACCAAGTCCACGGTGCCGTCGGAATACCTGCCGTCCAGCTGCCGCCAGTAATCCGTACAACAACGCTTGAATCTCTTCGAAGGGCCGCGCAAGCGGCCCTTCTTTTTTGTTGCATCATCGAAACGGCATGGGTTGCCCTATGCTTGCGCGCCTGAAGCGTTGATGCGGGAGAAACCCGATGCCGAAGCCTGGGCGCGCCGAACCGACCTTGCACAGACTCGCATTCTGCGCCGGGCTGGGCGTGTTGCTGGTCGGCGCATGGCTGGCGTACCACCCCGGCCTTTCGGGCAATTTCCTTTTCGACGATTACGCCAACCTGCCGGCCCTCGGCGCGACCGGTCCCATCGACCATTGGGCCACGTTCTGGCGTTACCTCACTTCCGGCACAGCCGACCCCACGGGACGCCCGCTGACCTTGCTGAGTTTTCTGCTCGACGCGCGCGACTGGCCAGCCAATCCCTGGCCATTCAAGGTCACCAACCTGCTGCTGCACTTGTTGAATGGCGTGTTGCTGTGCGCGGTGCTGCTCAGGCTGGGACGCGCATTGCATCTTTCCGGGTTCCGCGCGCGCGCGGCCGCGTTGTTCGGCGCTGGCGCGTGGTTGCTGCATCCGTTGTTCGTCTCGACCACGCTCTACATCGTGCAGCGCGAGGCGATGCTGCCTGCCACTTTCGCACTGCTCGGCATGCTCAGCTGGATCGCCGCGCGCGGCGCGCTCGCGAACGGGAATGTCGTGCGCGGCTTGACCGGCATGACGCTGGCGGCGGGCGGCTGCACCCTGCTGGCAGTGTTGAGCAAGGGCAATGGCGCACTGCTTCCTCTGTTTTTGTTGCTCACGGAATGGATCGTGCTGGCGCCTTCGCAACCGATGCCTTCCGCGCGCCTCGAGCGCAAGCGCAGGATCGCCGTGGCCGTGTTGCTGGCGCTGCCCTCGCTGCTCTTTTTCGCATGGCTGCTGGCACAGATTCCCTCCTCGGTCCGGTTCGCCGCTTCCATGCGCGACTGGAGCGTGCCGCAACGGCTGCTGAGCGAAGCGCGCGCGCTGGTCGAGTATCTCGCCATGTTGTGGTTGCCGCGCGCCTATTCGCGCGGCCTGTTCACCGACGGCTTCGCGGCTTCGACCGGCCTGCTGCATCCATGGACGACGCTGCCGTGCGTGCTGATCGTGTTCGCATTGATCGCGGGCGCACTCGCACTGCGCCGCAAGCATCCCGCGCTGGCACTCGCCATCCTGTTCTACTTCGCCGGGCAATTGATCGAAAGTACCTGGCTATCGCTCGAGCTTTACTACGAGCATCGCAATTACCTGCCGGCGATGCTCATGTTCTGGCCGGCAGGAATTGCGTTGTTCTCGGCGGAGAAATACCGTTGGCGCGGCGCAGCCGTGGCGATCGCGATTCTCGCCCTGCTGGGGACGATGACTTTCTTTCGCGCCTCGCTGTGGGGCGATGCCTATGCCCAGGCGCTGGTGTGGGCGGCGCAAAACCCCGATTCGGCGCGCGCGCAGGCGAATGCCGCGCAGTTCGAAACTGCGCACGGACACCCGGAACGCGCCATCGCGCGATTGTTGCCTCTGATTCCACGGCATCCGGATGACATCCAGTTGCCGGTCAACCTGATCGGCGCCGAGTGCCATCTCGGTGGCGTCGAGGCATCGACCCTGGCTGCGCTGGACTCGGCGCTGGAAAGATCCCGCAGCGGCACGCAGTTGGCATTCCACTGGTTCGACGAGGCACTCGACTTGGCGAAACGTCGTGCCTGCCCGGGCCTGGACTTCGCATCCCTGCAGGCCATGCTGGATTCGGCAAGGCGCAATCCGAACTGGACGAACCTGAGCGGCGTGCAAAAGGATCTGGAGCACATGCAGGGGCAGCTCGATCTCTCGCGAGGCCGACCGCAAGCCACGCTGATGGCATTCGACAACGCCTACCTGCGCAAGCCCGACCAGGAAACCGCCTTGCAACAGGCGGCGATGCTCGGTGCGGCCGGTTATCCCGCGTACGGCCTGCAACACCTGGATTTTGCCGACCGGCATCCAGCGTCCGCGCCACCCGCGTTCGGCATGCCGCGCATCCATGCATGGGTGCTGCAGCGGCAACATTACTGGGAGAACGAGACCGTGCGCCTGCGCGCGACGCTGGAAGCGGATGTCGCCGCGCGCGCGAAGTCCGAGGGCTCGGCAAACACGCCCGCAAGCGGTTAGGCTTGCCGCACTTTCCGCTCCCGGCCAGGCCCAACGTGCGCACGCGAACCTCCCCTCTCGTCCTGGGCTGCCTGGTTGCGGCACTGGTCATCACCGCGCTGGTGTATGCGCCGGGGCTGACCGGCGGATTTGTGTTCGACGATTTTCCCAACATCGTCGACAACGCCGGCGTCCACGTCACCCATTCCACGTTGGCCAACTGGGCGAACGCGGCGTGGTCTTCGCCTTCCAGCGAATTCAAGCGCCCGCTGGCTTCGCTCACCTTCGCGCTCAACTGGTTCTTCAGCGGCGGCAACCCGGGGCCGATGAAGGCCACCAATCTCGGCATCCACCTGCTCAATGGCGTGTTGTTGTTCTTCATGCTGCGGGAACTGTTGCGCGCGTGGCGCGCGCGCCGCGGCGAAGACGCGATCGACGAAATCGCCGCGCAACGCCTCGCGCTTGCAGTGACGGCGGGCTGGCTGCTGTTGCCGATCAACCTGATGGGCGTGCTCTACGTGGTGCAGCGCATGGAGAGCCTGTGCCAGGTGTTCGTGCTGGCCGGGCTGTGGGCCTATCTGCGCGGGCGCCATCGCATGCTGGCCGCCGCGGACGTGCGCGGCGAGCGCAAGGGTTTCGCGCTCTCTACCGCGGGCCTGATTCTCGGCACCGGCCTCGGCCTGTTATCCAAGGAGTCCGCGGTGCTGTTGCCGGTGTATGCGTTCCTGGCGGAGTGGACGGTGCTGGGTTTCCGCACCCGGCAGGGGCGTGTCGATCGTCGCGTGGTCGCACTGTTCGTGTGCGTGCTGCTGTTGCCGGCGGTGCTCGGGCTGGCGTGGCTGCTGCCGCGCACGATCACACCCGCGGCGTGGGAAGGCCGCGACTTCACGCTGCCCGAACGACTGCTCACCGAGGCGCGCATCCTGGTGGCGTACCTGTGCTGGACGATCTTCCCGGACCCGGGCACGCTCAGCGTCTACCACGACCAGATCCGGCTCTCGACCGGCTGGCTTGCACCGTGGACGACGCTCGCGTCGACCGTTTTCCTCGCGGGATTGATCTTGCTTGCGATCGCGCTGCGTCGGCGATTTCCCTTGGTGGCGCTCGGCATCCTGTGGTTCTTCGCCGGGCAATTGCTGACCGCGACTTTCCTCCCGCTGGAACTGGTGTACGAACACCGCAACTACTTCGCCTCGATCGGCGTGCTGCTGGCGGTGTTCTCGCTGTTGCTGGGCCTGCGTCACGAGATCGCGCTGCCGATCCTGCGCAGCGCACTGGTGCTGATCCTGCTGGTCTGGTTCGGAGGGGTGACTTTCCTGCGCGCCCAGGACTGGTCCAATCCACTGAAACTGGCGCTGGCCGAGGCCAACCGCCATCCGGATTCGCCACGCGCCAATTACGAAGCCGGCCGCCTGTTGATCATCGCCTCGGACTACGCGCCGGGTGACACCCTGGAGGCATCCAAGGTTTATCTGCGACGCGCCGCCGCGCTGCCGGGTTCTTCGACACTGCCCGACCAAGCGCTGATCATGATCGTCGACCACAACGTGCACGGCGACGACGCCGCATTGTGGCGCAGCATGGCGGCCAAGCTGCGCAGCCAGCCCACGAGGCAGGAAGACATCTCCGCATTGGTCTCGCTGACGCAATGCCGGACCAAGGGCGACTGCCATTTCGTTGCAGCGTCGCTGCAACAGGCCTACCTCGCGGTGCTTTCACGGCCCAACCCCATCGCGCGCCTGCTTGGTGCCTATTCCGATTTCGCGCGCGACCTGCTGGACGACCGGAGCACAGCCATCCGCTACATGCGCATGGCCGTCGCCAAGGATCCGCGTGAAACCGCCTATCGCGTGCAACTGGCCTACCTGCTCGCGCAGGATGGACAAACCGCCGAAGCGAAGCAGCAGATCCAGATACTGCGTCGCATGAACAACCTCGACCGGCTGGACGCGCAGATCGCAACGCTGGAACACGACGTGGCGAAGAACGCCCCGACGACGACGCATTGAAATGTCGGCATTAGTGCCCTGTCAACGCAGTCTGGCATTTCGCCATATATGCCGATTTCGATGCGCAGACTGATCCAGACATTGCGCGACGACCTGCAGTCGGGCACCGAGCGCAGCCGGCTGGTGCGCGCGGCGGTGGCAACGGCGGCGATGAAGGTCACCGCCACCGGCATCGCATTCCTCGCGAGCCTGCTGTACGCGCGCGTGCTGGGCCCGCACGACTACGGCCTCTATGCCTACGTGATCGCATGGACGGCGATACTCACGATCCCCGCCAGTCTCGGGCTTCCGCAATACCTCGTGCGCGAGGGCGCCAAACTCGGCGATCGGGCCGGCCGGCTGCGGCGCTGGGCGGACGTGCGCGTGCTCGCAACCGGCGTGCTGGCGGGAGCGCTGCTCGCATGTGCGACATGGCTGCCGCAGGCGGCGGGCGCGCGCTGGCTGTTCGTGCTGGCCGCGCCGATTCCGCTGCTGGCGAATCTCAGCGCGGTCAGGCAGTCGTTGCTGCAGGCGCGTGGATGGATCGCGCGCAGCCAATGGCCGCAGCTAGTGTTCGCACCGATGCTCACGCTCGTGCTGCTCGTCGCATGGTGGCTGTGGCACGGCAGCTTGCGTGCGTCCGACGTGGTGATCGCCACGGTCCTCGCCGCGTTGCTCCAGTTGGGGATCAATGTCGTGCAACTGCGGCAGACAGGCATCAACGCACCCCGCGCGCAAAAACACGACGATGTCACGGTGGGCGCCGCGCTGCCCTTCATGTGGATCGGCGCGTTGTATCTGGTGATGAGCCGCGTCGACCTGATCCTGCTCGGCGCGCTCAAGGGCGCCAGCGCCGCCGGCATCTATGCCATCGCCGCGCGTGCCGCCGAATTCGTGCCGTTCTTCCTCACCGCCGTCAACACGGCGATGGGGCCGAAGATCTCCCATCTGTTCCACGCGGGCGACCACGAAAAACTGCAAAGGCTGACCACCGCCTCGGCACGACGCCTGATGTGGATTACCCTGCCGTTCGCCTTGCTGCTGATCGTGCTGGCGCACCCGCTGATTCGATTTTTTTATGGTGATCGTTTCGTGGATGGCGCAACCGCATTGCAGATCCTCGCGGCGGCGCAGTTCTTCACCATCGCAAGCGGCCCGGTGGGCATCATCTTGAACATGACCAGGCACGCGGGAGTATCCGCCAAGGCGTTTGCATTGGGGGCATTGCTGAATATCCTGCTCAACGTGCTGCTGATTCCCCGTTTCGGCTATACCGGGGCCGCGACGGCCACGGCGATCAGCATCGTGTTCTGCAATGGCCTGCGCTGGTATTGGGTGCGCAGACACCTGGGGATCAGGCCGAGTGCATTCGGCGTATGACGCAGCGCTTGCGACTGTCAGGCTTGCGGGGTATCGCCCATCGCATCTGCCGCAACATCTGCGGCAAGCTTGAGATTGCGCGGCAACCGTCGTGAGGCTTCGGGAAGCGTCATGTAGTCCGAGCCATAGAACACTTTCAACACCGCGTCGCAATTTGCCGGAACCGGAAAGGAACCGTCCTCGAATTCCGCTTCACGCAACGGATAGATATCGTCCGGCGTGAAGAAACGGATCCAGAGCGAATCGAACGAGTAACCAAGCCGATAGTCGCGCGTCAACATTTCGTTCCTGCCTATCCTGCTGCGCAGCGCTTTTCTGTAGGCTTCGACGAGCTGCTCGGAACGGATCAGGTGTTTGCATCGAGCGAGTACATTGTTCACGTGCAACTTGAACCCGGCGCCGCTCTTCCTGCGCGAGGCGTTGATTCCGCACAAACGGCGATAAAGGTACTTTGCAAGAAAATCGGTGATGCCACCGACTCCGGAAATCCTGTATTTGTCGATCGGGATGATGTCGAGATAAATGCCCCATTCGACACCTCTTTCGTCGCTTTGATGCTCCAGTTCGACGCTCGCGCGCTCACGGATCTTGGACGGGACCTGGTATATGGCGTAATCGGGGTCGATGTCGCGCGTCTGCAGAAGCAGGTCCTCCGGCAACTCCTGTTGCGCCACTCGAAGGAACCTCTCGTAATCGCCACGCGGCATCACGATATCGAGATCGTCGTCCCAGGGAATGAACCCGAGGTGCCGGACCGCGCCCAGGAGGGTTCCGCCATCGAGCCAGTAGCTAAGTGAATGACGCCGGCAAATGGCGTCGACGCTTTTCAGCATCCGCAAAAGGGCCAGTTGAACTTTCCGCACCTCCGGAAAAGGATGCTGCACGGCCGAAACGGAGGGTTCCTTTTCAGGATCCATGGCCTCTGCGCTGCACCGATGCTCCGGTTGAGAGGTCTAAAGTCTTCGCGAAAGCGCGCGCATCTTCGAGATCGCCAACCGTGTCTATTTCGCGCAGTTCGAGTTCGAACGCGGGAATCGGCACGTGCCGGACCAGTTGGTTGAAGACGTACTCCGTTGCTCCTTCCAGGATATCGGGCGGCCCGGCGAATACGTTGGCCCATTCGTATTCCAGCCGTTCGTCGCGGGTAAATGATTCCACGCAGAACCCGGCCTCATTGACGTTCCCATTGGTATGTACGCACACCGCGTTTTCGCTGCGCGTGCGCGCGATCCCCATCGACAAGGGAAACCCGGCCGCATGCGCAACGAATTTCCGCAACGAATCCGGAGAAATCAGCAAGTCGCCATCGAGGAAAAGTGTTTTACCCGAGCAGGCACGGCTTCCGAGCGCCATGCTCTGGGCCGTGTTGGTGGTCCGGAACTCCGGATTGCGCACCAGGATTACATCGCGATGTCTGTGCGCACAAAGATCGATGATCAATTCCTCGCGATAACCGACGACCACGCGAATCGAACGCACAAGAGGACGAAGAGCATCGACGAGTCGTTCCAGGATCGTGACGCCCTCGATCTCGAGCATGCATTTCGGCAAGCCGTGACCAAGCCGCGAACCCAGGCCCGCCGCTGCGATTACAGCGCACTCAACAGGCCGCATAGGATGGCTCCATCATGGATTACGTAATTTGATGCGCCCACTGCCGCAGCCGTGGGGCTGTGCACGCCACCATAGGCGATCGCGACATCGGCTTTGGCAAGCATCGGAATGTCATTCGAGCCATCGCCAATGGCGATGATCCGGTCAAACCCCACGCTGCGCACCGCATCGACCGCAGTGCCTTTGTTCAATATCTGCTCCAGCTTGATCTTGCCATTATCCAGCGAGGCCTTCGAGAAGAATCCCGCGCAACCCAGCTTGTCCGCGATCTGTCGCGTCCAGACATCAAGATTGCCGGTAACGATGAAACTACGCTCCTTGTTCGCTTCGATGAAGTCGACGATCGTCTGATCCAGCGGAATGTCGCGGATGATCGCATGCACGCGCTCGACCGGAACTTGCCCCAGAATCACCGAACGCAACCGCAGTGACTCCTCGAAGGTAATGAAGCCCTCCATCGTGACGCGCGTGAGGGTGGCAATCTCCTCGGCAATTCCCAGCTCCGAAGCTATGCAAGGCAGGATTTCGGTCGTGGTGACCGTGCCGTCCAGGTCGAAACAGTAGGCGGTGCTCATGCCGAGCGTTCCGCGAGAATCCATCGCTGGCGGGTTTCCGCCCGGTTGTTCAATCCATCGTCCTCGAACACATCACCGCCGTCGATGATCCTGAAACCACCCTCGATCAATGCAGGTTGCATGAGCGCTTCGATTTCACCTTGCGTGCGATAAATGGCGTTGTAGGTCTGATCAAGATCATCCGAATAGTGGGCCTTGATCGTGAGGCGCTGCTCCAGGCCCATCGGCTCCCGAAAAAGCACCCGCGCCTGCCTGGCCATCGAATGTTCCATGCATCGTAATGCGTCCAGAGCTTCGTCGTCGTTGAGGTAGATCAACACGCCTGCGCAAAGAACGCGATCGAACGGCTGCGACTCGCCAATCGACTCCAGAGAGAAATCATCGACCGGTGCGACCGAAAACCGGCAGTTATGCTTGTCCCGAAAATGCTCTCGGGCGTAAGCGATCAGACCCTCGCTGATATCGATGCCGTGATAGTGGGTACAAAGCCCGGCAACTTCGTCGGCCCACCGCCCCGTTCCACAACCGACATCCAGCAGGCGTTGTGTTCCGTCCAGCGCCAGCAACGGCCTGATGCGTTGCTTCTCCGCCAGATCCCGGCGCTCTGCGAGGTCCGGATGCTTGTCCTGATAGATCACCGCACGCACAGGACCGAGCCGTTCGATCTTCTCCGCGCGCTGCTCAAAGAACGAAAGAACCTCGTCGCGCTCAATGCGCGGCTTGTTCTGATCGCCGGTAGCAGTCGGAATTCGACTCATGCATCACCCCTGAAACCATATTTCGTTATATTGCCGCCCGCACAGGCATTCTAACAGTCAAAACTTTCGAACCTTGCCCTCTTCGCACTCCACCCTCATCGTCGGCGCCGGCTATGCCGGAAGCGTGACCGCGCGCGAGCTGGCGGACGCGGGCTGGCGTGTGCGCGTGGTCGACAAGCGGCCGCACATCGCCGGCAACGCCTACGATGAGCCCGACGCACACGGCGTGCTGGTGCACCGCTACGGGCCGCACATCTTCCACACCAATGGGGAGCGCATCTTCCAGTGGCTGTCGCGCTTCACGGAATGGCGGCCGTACGAGCACCGCGTGCGCGGGGTGGTGGGCGGCAAGCGCTATCCGTTTCCGATCAACCGCGACACGTTGAACCGGCTGTACGGGCTTGACCTGGACGAAGCCGGCGCGGCGGCGTTCTTCGAACGCGTGCGCGAGCCGCGTGATCCGGTGCTGACCAGCGAGGACGTGGTGCTGAACTCGGTGGGCCGCGACCTGTACGAGAAGTTCTTCCTCAACTACACGCGCAAGCAGTGGGGGCTTGAACCGTCGCAACTCAAGGCCGGCGTGGCGGCACGCATCCCGGTGCGCACCAACTCCGACGACCGCTATTTCACCGACACCTTCCAGGCGATGCCGCTGCATGGCTACACCAGGATGTTCGAAAACATCCTCGACCACCCGAACATCACGGTGGAAACCGGCGTGGACTTCGCCGACGTGGACGATCGCGCGGGTTACGACCATGTCGTTTACACCGGCCCGATCGACGCGTATTTCGGGCACCGCTTCGGCGCACTGCCTTACCGCTCGCTGCATTTCGAGCACGAGCACCTGCCGGACACGGGGTTCTTCCAGGAAACCGGCACGGTCAACTACCCGAACGACCACGCTTACACGCGCATCACGGAGTTCAAGCACCTGACCGGGCAGGAACATTCCGGCACGTCGATCGTGCGCGAATATCCGCGGGCCGACGGTGATCCCTACTATCCGGTGCCGCGCGAAGAGAACGAGGCGCTGTACAAGCGCTATGAAGAACTGGCAAGGAGCGAGGCGAACGTCACCTTCGTCGGGCGACTGGCGCAATACCGCTACTACAACATGGACCAGGTCGTCGGCGCGGCGCTGGCAGCGGCCAAGCGGCTGATCGGCTGACGCGATGCGCATCGCCTTCCTCTGCAAGCGCCGCTACATGAGCAAGGACGTGATCGTCGACCGCTATGCACGGTTGTACGAGATCCCGTTCCAGCTCGCGCGTCTCGGGCATTACGTGCGCGGCTGGTGCCTGAGTTACGGCCATGCGGAACAAGGCGAGTGGGAACACGAGGCCGCACCCGGACGCCTGCATTGGACATCGCGTTCGCTGGGCCGCTGGAAACTGCCGACCCTGCTCGGCTATCAGCGGTACCTCATGCGGCAACTCCACGATTTCCGGCCAGACCTGATCATCGGCGCCTCGGACATTCCGCATGTCGTGCTCGGCGCGCGACTGGCGAAACGCCTCGGCGTGCCGTATGTCGCCGACCTCTATGACAACTTCGAGGGATTCGGGCAGGCGCGCATCCCCGGTTTCGTGCCGGCGCTGCGACGCGCGGTGCGCGGCGCCGACCTGGTCACCACCACCAGCGCACCGCTGCGCGATTTCGTGATCGACACTTACAAGGCGCGCGGTGAAGTGATTGCCATGCCCAGCACGATCGACAAGGCCGTGTTCCATCCGCGCGACCGCGCGGAATGCCGACGCGCGCTGGGGCTGCCGCTGGATGCGAAATTGATCGGAACTGCTGGCGGGCTGCTCGAGAATCGTGGCATCGGCGATTTGTACCAGGCGTGGTTGCAACTGGCTGCCTCCCGCAATGACGTACATCTAGTGCTGGCTGGTCCGACCGATCCCGAATTGCCGCCGCCGACGGATTCGCGCGTCCATTATCTCGGCCTGGTTCCGCACGCCGATACCGCGGAACTGTTCGCCGCGCTGGATGTCGGCATTATCTATCTACGCGACACGCCGTTCGGACGCTATTGCTTTCCGCAGAAAGCCTTCGAAATGCTGGCGTGCGCACTGCCCGTTGTCGGCACGGCCGTTGGCGTGATGCCGCACCTGCTGGCATCCGTGCCCCAATGCCTGTATCGCCCTGGCGATGCCGGGGGTCTGTCGGAATCCATAGCCGGGCAGTTGAGCAACCCAACACCTCCACAGGTCACCATCGAGGATTGGGAGGCAGTCATCGGGCGGCTGCAACCGCGGCTGCACCGACTCATGGCACGATCGGCGTGAAGCGGTAAAAGGAACTCACCCGCGCAAAGCGTGCACGATGCGCTTGGACGGACTTTCGGTGGAATTGATCTTCGAAGGCTGGCGAAGCACCAGATACTTCCTGCCCAATACGAAGCGTTCAACGCCACCCGTGGCATCCGCTTCCATGATGGCATTGGCGCCGAGGCCGTCGGGGCGTTCCGTATGTGCGCGCATGATGATGGTTGGAAGACCCAACGCCGCCAGCTCTTCCTGATTGGAACCGCCATCGGTCAACACGCATGCGGCACTTGCCGCCAATCGCAAGAACGCCCCGTAGCCCATGCGCGGCGACAGCTTTACCCCCGGTGCATTTTCGAGCTTCTGCATCAACGCGTATTTCTCTAACCTTCGACGCGTGGCCGGATGCAACACGAAATGCACCGCGAATTCGCGTGACAATGCCTCGATCAGGGCAACCAGTCCTTGCAGCCGCGCCTTGTTGTAGATGTTCTGGAATCTGTGCAGGGAAACCACCAGATACGCGCCATCGCGACTGGCGCAAGGCGCAGGTTGGGCACCTGTCAATGCAACCGCATCGACGATGGTGTTGCCTTCCGTATCGACGATTCGCGCCGAGGGGTAACGCCGCATGTAGCCGACGGCGAGCTTGTTCGGGCACATTGCCAAGTTGGTTACGCGGAACACCAAGCGCCGGCACAACTCCTCGGGAAACGGATCGAACAGATGGCCTGAACTCAGGCCGCTTTCCAGGTGGACCACGCGGGCATGGCTTCGGTGGGCTGCAAAGGCCCCGATCAGCGTGGAAAGCGTGTCGCCGTGAACCAGTACGTCGATGCCTTCACTGTCGGCACCGATCTCGTGCAGGCGTTTTTTGACGCCGCGGTACGCGACGGGCAACCAGCGCAGCAACGAACCGAGGGTGGCGTGTTCCGAGGCGGGGATCGCGTGGACCTGCGGAGACTGGATGCCGAACTCATCCACGAGATCCTGCATCGTCTCCTGGTGCTGTCCCGTCATCAACAACGTGCACGACAATTTTTGGCGTTCGCACTCGACTACCACCGGTGCAACCTTGATGAGCTGCGCGCGCGTGCCGATCACGAACACCACAGGTCGCGTCATCGGCTACACATCCCGCCTGTACGTGAGAGCCGTGATCTGTTCGGACACCAGGCCGATCAGGAAGATGATGACCGAGGCACTCCACAGCGCGACGCTGATCAGGCTGAGGCGATGGAATTGCAGGAACGTGTAGAGCCAGTACCCCCAGCCGAGCGCGAAGAATGCCACCGCCGCCGGCACGAACAGTTTCAACGGCGCATACAGGGTGGCGATCTTGAAGATGATGATCAGGAAGCGCAGGCCGTCGCGAACCGGCTTGATGTGGCTGGTGCCCACGCGCTCGGCGGCCTTGATCGGCACGTACGCCACCGGGAAGGCGCTGCGGAAGAACGCCATGGTCGAGGTCGTGGGATAACTGAAACCGTTGGGCAGCAGGTGCAGGAATTCGCGGAACTTGTCCGCGCGCGCGGCACGGAACCCGGAGGTGAGATCGTCGATCCGGTGCTCGGTCATCCGCGAGGCCAGCCAGTTGTAAAAGGTATTGGCGATGCCGCGGCCGACGCCCGCCTGGCCCGACCAGTCGCGGGCGCCGACCACCATGTCGTAACCCTCGTCCAGCTTGGCCAGCAGGCGGGCGACATCGGCCGGGTCGTGCTGGCCGTCGGCGTCCATGAACACCAGCACGTCGCCGGTCGCCGCGCGCGCGCCGCGCTTGATGGCCGCGCCATTGCCCATGGAGTACGGGGCGGAAACGCAGCGCACGTCGTGTTCGGCGCACAGCTCGCGGGTGCGGTCGGTGGAACCGTCGTCCGAGACGATGATTTCCGCCTGCGGCTGCGCGGCACGCAGGGCAGGCAGCAGCGACGCGAGCGCCGCGGCTTCGTTCTTGGCCGGCAGGATGATGCTGAGCACGTCGTTCCCCGCATGAAGGCCGGGCGATCATAACCGTTTGTCGCCGGGGCCCGTCTGGTCGCGGCCAGCCAAGGCTGACCGGCGGCAAGTGCGACGCGCGGCACGCAATCTGCATTTACCTCGCCCCAATATCCCCCAATTGCGGTACATTCCGGCACGTGGCACAGGGGATTACGAGCAGTTCATGGCAACCCAGATGAACCCGACTCCGTTGGCTGGATTGACCGGCATCGCACGCCGCCTGGCGCTCGAGGGCGCCTTGTCGGAAGCCGATGCTCGGCAGGCCGTCGAAGATTCCCTGCGCAACAAGATACCGTTGGCCCTCTGGCTGTCGGAAAACGGTCTGGTCGAGGGCAACCGCATCGCCCAGGCGGTGTCGGCCGAATTCGGCGTGCCGCTGCTGGACGCCGGCGCGCTGGACCCGTCTCAGCTTCCGCTGAAAGACGTCAGCGAAGAGCTGATCAACAAGCACACTGCGCTACCGCTGTTCAAACGCGGCAACCGGTTGTTCGTCGGCATCGCCGACCCGACCCATTCGGCCGCATTGGACGAAATCAAGTTTCATTCGAATTGCGCGGTCGAACCGATCCTGGTCGAGCCGGGCCTGCTGAGGCGCACGATCGATCAGGCGCTGTCCAGTCAGAACGCCGTGATGCCGGAAATGGACGATGCCGAGGGTCTGGAAAACCTGCAGCTAGGCGAAACCGGCGAGGAAAGTGAAAGCGGCTACGACGCGTCGGGCGGCGAAGACGCGCCGGTCGTGAAGTTCGTCAACAAGGTGCTGGTGGACGCGATCAAGCGCGGCGCTTCGGACATCCACTTCGAGCCTTACGAAGGGATCTATCGCGTGCGCGTGCGCCTGGACGGCATCCTGCGCGCGGTGGCATCGCCGCCGATCAAGCTCAGTCCGCGCATCTCTTCGCGCCTCAAGGTCATGGCGGGACTGGACATCGCCGAGCGGCGCGTGCCGCAGGACGGCCGCATCAAGCTGAACCTGTCGAAAGGCAAGTCGATCGATTTCCGCGTCAGCACTCTGCCCACGTTGTTCGGCGAAAAAGTGGTGCTGCGCATCCTCGATGCGGCCGCCGCGCGACTGGGCATCGAGAAACTCGGCTACGAGGACGACCAGAAGGAGCTGTTCCTCAACGCGATCCACAAGCCCTATGGCATGGTGCTGGTCACCGGCCCCACCGGATCGGGCAAGACCGTGTCGCTCTACACCGCGCTCAACATCCTCAACACCGAGGGACGCAACATCTCCACGGTCGAGGATCCGGTGGAAATCCGGGTCAACGGCATCAACCAGGTGCAGCAGAACGTCAAGCGCGGCATGACTTTCGCCGCGGCACTGCGCTCGTTCCTGCGCCAGGATCCGGACATCATCATGGTCGGCGAAATCCGCGACCTGGAAACCGCCGAGATCGCGATCAAGGCGGCGCAGACCGGCCACATGGTGCTCTCCACCCTGCACACCAACGATTCGGCACAGACCATCGCGCGCCTGATGAACATGGGCATCGCGCCCTACAACATCACTTCTTCGGTGACCATCGTGATCGCGCAGCGCCTGGCGCGCCGGCTGCACGACTGCAAGAAGCCGCTGCAATTGCCGGAAGCAGCGCTGCTGGCGGAAGGCTTCACCCACGAAGAGATCGCCAAGGGCCTGCAGTTGTTCGACGCCGGCGGATGCTCGGGCTGCAACGATGGCTACAAGGGCCGCGTGGGCATCTACGAAGTGATGCCGATGAACGACGAGATCCAGCGCATCATCCTGGAAGGCGGCAGCGCGATGAAGATCGCCGAAGCTGCACGCGCCAGCGGCGTGCGCAACCTGCGCGATTCCGCGCTGAGGAAAGTAAGGCAGGGCATGACCAGCCTGGCCGAGATCAACCGCGTCACCAAGGACTGATTCACTCTCTCCGGAACGAAGCTCGCAACGGGACACAGCAATGGCCACTGCCACCACCGTCAACAAACCCACAGCACGTTCCGTGGGCGCCGCGCGCGCTTCCGTCAAGCAATTGACGGTGTACGAGTGGACCGCGCTGGACAAGCGCGGCACCAGGATGAAGGGCGAGCTGCAGGCGCGCAACGCCAGCCTGGTCAAGGCCGAGCTGCGGCGGCAGGGCATGAACCCGCAGACGGTGAAGGAAAAGGCCAAGCCACTGTTCGGCGCGGCCGGCAAGCGGGTCAAGCCCCGCGACGTCGCGATCTTCAGCCGCCAGATCGCCACCATGATGGCGGCCGGCGTGCCGATGGTGCAGTCCTTCGAGATCATCGCCGGCGGCCAGCGCAACATCCGCTTCAAGAACATGCTGACCGACGTCAAGCAGAACATCGAGGGCGGTTCGACGCTCGCGGAGGCGCTGGCGAAATATCCTGTGCAGTTCGACGAGCTGTATCGCAACCTGGTGCGCGCGGGCGAATCCGCGGGCGTGCTGGACACCGTGCTGGACACGGTGGCGACCTACAAGGAACGCATCGAGGCGATCAAGGCGAAGATCAAGAAGGCATTGTTCTATCCGGCGATGGTGCTGGCGGTGGCGCTGCTCGTCAGCATGATTCTGCTGATATTCGTGGTGCCTGTATTCCAGGACGTGTTCAAGAATGCGGGAGTGGCGTTGCCGGCGTTCACCCAGATGATCGTGTCGGCCTCGCAGTTCATGCAGTCCTACTGGTGGTTGGTGCTGGGTGTCGTAATCATCGCCATCGTCGCGATCGTGATGGCCTACAAACGTTCCGAGAAGATGGCGCACTTCGTCGACCGCATGTCGCTGAAGATCCCGATCATCGGCAACATCCTGAGGCAGTCGGCGATCGCGCGCTTCGCACGCACGCTCGGCGTCACCTTCCGCGCCGGCGTGCCGCTGGTGGAGGCGCTGGACGCGGTGTCCGGGGCCACCGGCAGCGTGGTTTACGGCCACGCCGTGCGGCGCATGCGCGAGGATGTGGCGGTCGGCCACCAGTTGCAGCTCGCGATGAAACAGACCGCTCTGTTCCCCAACATGGTGGTGCAGATGGTCTCCATCGGCGAGGAAGCCGGCGCGCTGGATACGATGCTGTTCAAGGTCGCCGATTTCTACGAGGACGAAGTCAACAACGCGGTGGACACCTTGTCCACCCTGTTGGAACCGCTGATCATGGTGGTCATCGGTGTGCTGGTCGGCGGCATGGTGGTCGGCCTGTACCTGCCGATCTTCAAGTTGGCCGGCGCGTTCTAGTTGTCGACTCTGGACAAGCCCGTCCCGGACTTGCCAGAGTACGCCGGGCCCGGCACAGGTCCGGACTCGGCTTCGTCATCGAGTACAAGCAGGGCAAGCGTGCTCGATGCCGGGCGATACATCCATGTATCGCAATGCGCCGCTACGCACCCAACCCAAGGAAAGCCCTGATGTCGATGTTTGCGAGCCTGCCGGCGTGGCTCGTGATAGCCGCGGCCGGCGTTCTGGGGCTGCTGGTCGGCAGCTTCCTCAACGTGGTGATCCTGCGATTGCCCGCGCGGCTGATGCACGGATGGCGGCGCGATGCCCGCGAGGTGCTGGAACTGCCGCCCGATGAGACCGATATCGCGCCGCCCGGGATCGTCCGGCAGGCTTCGCATTGTCCGCACTGCAAACACCCGCTGGCGGCACACGACAACATCCCGTTGTTCTCCTGGCTGCTCCTGCGCGGCCGTTGCCGTCATTGCAAGGCTCCCATCTCGATCCAGTATCCGCTGGTCGAATCGATCACCGGCATCCTGAGCGCACTGGTGGTCTGGCGCTTCGGGCCTGGCTGGACCGCGTTCGCCGCCCTGCTGTTCACCTGGACATTGATCGCCGCGTCGGGCATCGATCTGCGCACGCAATTGCTGCCCGACCAATTGACCTTGCCATTGCAGTGGCTGGGCCTCTTGCTCGCATTGGTACCGCTGTTCGTCGATCTGCGCGCGGCGGTCATGGGTGCGGCGATCGGCTACCTCGCGTTGTGGAGCGTGTACTGGATCTTCAAGCTGCTGACCGGCAAGGAAGGCATGGGCTACGGCGATTTCAAGCTGCTGGCCGCACTGGGGGCATGGATGGGGCCGCTGGCGCTGCTGCCGATCGTGCTGCTCTCGTCGTTGCTGGGTGCGATCGTCGGCATCATCGCCTTGCGCGCGCGCGGCAAGGATCATTCCACGCCGATTCCGTTCGGTCCCTTCCTCGCCACGGCGGGCTGGGTATGGTTCGTGTTCGGTCACGACCTTTTTGCCGCCTACCTGCACGTCAGCGGATTGCGATGAATCCTTCGGAACCTATCTCCCGCTTGCTCGCGTGGCCGGCGGTGCTCGCGCTGTGCCTGTTGCTGCTGATGCCCAACCTGGTGTGGTGGTGGTTCGGTCACGGCGCGATGCTGTGGGTGCAGGCGCTGTTGCTGCCGACAGTATTGCTCGCCTTTCTGTTCGCGTTGCTGGGCGATGCGCCCTGGCTCGCCTGCCTGTTGTTGCTGCCCTTCGCGCTGCTGGCGCCGATGGAGATGTTCTACATCGCGCAGTACCACCATCCGACTTCGGCGGAAATCATCGCCACTCTCGTGGCCACCAATCCTCGCGAGACCCGGGAATACCTGGGCCATGCCCTTGTTCCTATGGCGCTCTGCGTGACCGCGGGAACGAGCGTCGCACTCTGGGCAGTGTGGGCATGCCGGAAATCGCGCCTGCGCTGGCGGCACGATTCGCGGATCTGGGTGCTGTCGATCGTGACTCTCGTGCCCGTTGCCTCCTTCCTGGTTGCCGCCGTGAGCCAATCCGGCGGCCTGTCCGCGCGCTTGTTCACCGGCAAGGCGCTGATGCGCGATCTGCGATCGGAAATCGCGCCCGGTTATCCCTTCGGCACATTCCAGCGCTTCATGGAATACCGCGAGGAATGGGATCGCATGCGCGCCAACGCGGCCGCCCTGGAAGCTTTCCGCTTTCGCGCCCGACTGGCGACGCCGCTGCACCGGCGCCAGATTTACGTTTTGGTCATCGGCGAGGCCAGCCGGCGCGACCACTGGCAATTGTTCGGTTACGACCGGCCCGACAATCCCGAACTGATGAAGACGCCGAACCTGGTGCCGATTCCGGACATGCTGTCGGCATGGCCGGAATCGATCACGGCCATCCCCATGCTCGTGACGCGCAAACCCGCGACTGCGCCGTGGCGGCAGCCATGGAAGGAAGCCTCGATCCTGCGCGCGATGCAGGAAGCCGGCTACGACACCTGGTGGATCTCCAACCAGCTGGCCATCGGCGAATTCGATTCGCCGGTATCGATGTACGCCTACGAAGCGCAGCATGTGGTGTGGCTCAACCATGCCTCCTGGACCGCGCCCGGCAGCTACGACGACGACCTGCTGCAGCCCCTGCGCGACGTGTTGCGGGGCTCCGATCGCAATCTCTTCGTCGTGCTGCACATGATGGGCAGCCACGAGAAATACGATTACCGCTACCCGCCTTCCTACAAGCATTTCCAGCCAACACGTTCGGATGCTTTCAACGGCATCTCGATCGTCGATCGATCCCGCAACAGCTACGACAACACCATCCTCTACACCGACCATGTGCTGGCGCAGATCATCGGCATCCTGCGGGACAACGGCGCGGTGAGCGCGTTGTGGTATGAATCCGACCATGGCGAAACGCTGCCCACGCCGACTTGCGACAAGGAAGGCCACGGCCTCGGCGCCAAGCCCGAATACGAGGTCGCCGCCCTGTTCTGGTATTCCGATGCGTACGCCACCGCGTTCCCGCAACGCGGGGCCGGGTTCAAGGCCAATGCCGACAGCCGCGCCATGAGCGCCGACACGTTCGAATCCCTGATCGACATGGCCGGCGTGGCCTTCCCCGGCCACGACGAAACTCGCAGCCTGTTCAGCCCGCAATGGCGCTATCGCGCGCGCATCGTCAATCAGAACTGGACCGTCGATTTCGACCACGCCGTGTTCGGCAAAGGCTGCCAGATCGTGTTGCCCCCGCAGAATTGATCTCCGCACGTCGCCAGCCGGCGGCATTGCTGGCAAAGTAAGGCGCATGCAAGTTCCCGATTCGCCATCGCGCTTCGTCGTCGCGCTCACCGGCGGCGTGGCCGCAGGCAAGAGCGCGGCGGCGAGACGGTTCGAGTCGCTGGGCATCCGGGTGCACGACGCCGATCTCGCTGCGCGCGAAGTCGTGGCGCCGGGACAGGCCGCGTTGGCGGAAATCGAGTTCGTGTTCGGCGCGCGGGTGTTGAACGCGGATGGCGCGCTCGATCGCCGCGCGTTGCGCGAACGCATTTTCGACGATGCCGAAGCGCGCAGGAGGCTGGAGGCGATCGTGCATCCTCGCGTGCGCGAATGGCTGCGCCGGCGCGTGGCGGCGGATCGCGGGCCGTACTGCGTGCTGATGATCCCGTTGCTTGCGGAAACCTGGCCGCAGTACGACTGGGTGGATCGCGTGCTGGTGGTGGACGCGCCGGAAGACGTGCAGATCGAACGCCTGATGCGACGCGATGACGTGACCCATGCACAGGCGCGGCGCACGCTGGACGCGCAGGCCACGCGCGCGCAGCGGCGTGCGCTGGCGCAGGACGTGATCGTCAACGACGGCGACGAGGCAGGCCTCGATCCGCAGGTGGACGCCCTGCACGCGCGCTATCTGGAACTCGCCGCCTTCAAGCGCGCGCAAATGCACTGATGCCGGCCACTCCCTGGGCGCCGATTTCCCGTGCGCGGCCCAGGTCGTCCACCCGCACGCCGCCCAGCGCATAAACCGGCAGGCGCGCTTCCGCCACCAGCGTCGCAAAACAATCCCAACCCAGTGGCGCCGCGTGCGGGTGAGATGGCGTGGCGCGCACCGGCGAGAGCGTGGCGAAGTCGGCGCCGATTTCCGCCGCGCGGTCCAGTTCGTCCCTGTCGTGGCAGGATGCGCCAGCCCAGACGTTTTCGGGCACCGGCCGTTGCCGCCATTCGCGCAATTGCGAGGCGCGCAGGTGCAGGCCGATGCCGAATTCACGCGCCAGTTCGATGTCGTGATTGAGCAGCAGGCGGTTGCGCAACCACGGCATTGTGTCCAGCGCCGCCTGTATCAGCGCGCGCAGCGCCGCACGGCCTCGTTCCGGCAGGCGCAACTGGATCAGGGAATCGCCTGGTTGCTGCGTCTGCAGCCATGCGAGCACAGCGGCATCGTCGCTGCCCGCGGGCGAGATCGCGTAGTGGCGGGGCAGGCGCAGGGCCGCAAGTATCGGCCGATCGGCCGGCGGCATGGCGCCCGGATCGATTTCGTCGATCGGCACCCAGCGCAGGGGATGGCCTTCGCGCGCACGCGGCTCGCCTTCCCACGCGGTGACGCGCAATGCGTGCAGCCGAATCGTCTTCTCCGGATAACGCCAAGGCAGCGAGATCACCGAATCAAGTCCCCGCGTCGCGATGCCGAGTTCCTCGTGCAGTTCCCGCGTCAACGCCTGCGCGGCGTTTTCGCCCGGCTCGAACTTCCCGCCCGGGAATTCCCACAGCCCGGCGAGGTGCGTGCCCGGCAGCCGCTGCATCAACAACACGCGTCCCTGCGCATCGCCGAGGACGCCGGCGGCGACGTCGATCATCGCGCGCGCGCGTAGTCGACGAAATCGAACGCGAATGCGTGGCGCACATCCGCAGCGTGATGTTCGCGCATGGCTTCATGCCAGTCGCGCCGATCGAACGCGGGGAAAAACGTATCGGCATCCGCCGTCACGGCATCGATCTCCGTCAAATGCAGGCCCGCGGCGCGAGACAATGCCAGGGCATATACCTCGCCACCGCCGATCACCATCAGGTCGGCGTCGCCGGCACGCGCGACGGCTTCGTCCAGCGAATGCACCACGATCTGTGTGTCGAATGGCGCGGATTGCGCACGCGTCATGACCAAGTTCGAGCGACCCGGCAATGGCCGCCCGATCGCCAGCGCGGTCTTGCGCCCCATCAGCACGGGCTTGCCCAGGGTCAGCGCCTTGAACCGCTTGAGATCGTCCGGAAGATGCCACGGCATTGCGCCATCGCGGCCGATGGCGCGATGGCGATCCAGGGCGGCGACCAGCGAGATCGTCGTCATCCGGGATCAAACCGCGATCGGCGCCCGTATCGCCGGATGCGGATCGTAATCGGCGATGCGCACGTCCTCGTAGCGGAATCCGAAAATCGAATCCACGTCCGGGTTCAGCACCAGCCGCGGCGGCGTGCGCGGCACGCGTTGCAGCTGTTCGCGCGCCTGGTCCAGATGATTGAGGTACAGGTGCGCATCGCCCAGCGTGTGCACGAACTCGCCTGGCTGCAAACCGCAAACCTGCGCGATCATGCAGGTGAGCAGCGCGTAGCTCGCGATGTTGAACGGCACCCCCAGGAACACGTCCGCGGAACGCTGGTAGAGCTGGCAGGAAAGCCGGCCGGCGGCGACATGGAACTGGAACAGCGCGTGACAGGGCGGCAGCGCCATCTTCGGCAACTCGCCCACGTTCCAGGCACTGACGATCAGCCGGCGCGAGTCGGGAGTGTCCCTGATCTGCGCAATCACCTGCGCGATCTGGTCGATGGTTTGCCCGTCTGCCGCCGACCACGCACGCCACTGGCGGCCATACACCGGCCCGAGTTCGCCGCTGGCATCGGCCCATTCGTCCCAGATGCTGACGCCGTGTTCGTTCAAGTAACCGACGTTGGTGTCGCCGCGCAGGAACCACAGCAGTTCGTGCACGATCGACTTGACGTGCAGCTTCTTGGTGGTCAGCAGCGGGAAGCCGTCGCGCAGGTCGAAGCGCATCTGCCGCCCGAACACCGAGAGCGTGCCGGTGCCGGTGCGGTCGTCCTTGCGGGTGCCGTGTTCCAGCACGTCGCGCAGCAGGTCGAGGTAAGTGCGCATGCCGGGATTATTGCCGCGCCGCCGCAGCCGCGCCAGCGATCCACGAGGCTTGCGCATGCGGGGGCGGGTTCGGGTACGCTTGGCCGCATTCGATGCCGACGGACCCGCCCATGAATGCGATGCAGCCCGCCGTTTCCCAGACCCGCGCGTTCTCGACCGTTTTCCTGATCGAACTGTGGGAGCGCTTCGGCTTCTACGGCATGCAGGCGCTGATCGTGTACTACATGGTGCAGCGCCTCGGATTCGACGACGTGCGCGCGAACCTGGTATGGAGCGCGGCCTCCGCGCTGATCTACGTGGCCCCGGCGATCGGCGGTTGGGTCGGCGACGGCGTGCTGGGCACGCGCCGCACGATGCTGACCGGCGCGGCGATCCTGGCGATCGGCTACGGCCTGATCACCCTGCCGAGCGAAAACCCGAGCTTCCTGTATTTCTCGCTGGGCGTGATCGTGGTCGGCAACGGCCTGTTCAACCCCAATGCCGGCAATCTGGTGCGCAAGATCTACGAGGGCGACGACTCGCGGATCGACAGCGCGTTCACCATCTACTACATGGCGGTGAACATTGGTTCCGCCGTGTCCATGGCGCTGACACCGAAAATCAAGGATTGGGTCAACACCGCATACCAGAACGAGTTCGGTTGGCACGCGGCTTTTGGCGTGTGTTGCGTCGGCCTGATTGCCGGGCTGATCATTTTCTTCTTCCTGCGCGCTTCGGTGGCGCACATCGGCTCCGAACCGGATAAGCGGCCGTTCGATGTGGTGAAGCTGCTGAAGGTATTGGGCGTCGGCGCGATATGTGTGTTCGTAGCCGCTTTCATCCTGCAGCATCAGGCGATTGCACGGGCCTTCGTGTGGACGGCAGGCGTCGCTCTGCTTTTGATTTTCGGTTATCTGATCGCACGCAGCGAGCGTGGCGAGCGCGCCGGCTTGATCGCCGCTTTCATCCTGACCATCCAGACGATCTTCTTTTTCATCTTCTACCAGCAGATGCCGACTTCGCTGGCATTGTTCGCGTTGCGCAACACCGATTGGAACCAGACGCTGTTCGGCCTGCACTTGTTCACTTGGGCCCCGGGTCAATATCAGGCATTGAACCCTGCCTGGATCATGCTGCTTTCGCCGATCCTGGCGTGGATCTACACCGCCGCCGGCAAGCGCGGCAAGGACCTGTCGATCGCCGCCAAGTTCGCGCTCGGCTTCGCGATGGTCGCCGCCGGCTATTTCGTGTACGGCATGGCCGGCAACTTCGTCAACGAACCTGGCAAGGCATCCTCGTGGGTGCTGATCTGGGGTTACGGCCTGTACTCGCTGGGCGAACTGCTGGTGAGCGGATTGGGGCTGGCGATGATCGCGCGCTATGTGCCCGCGCGCATGGGCGGTTTCATGATGGGCGCGTACTACGTCGGCGTCGGGATTTCGCAATACCTCGGGGGCATCGTCGCCAACTACGCCGCGGTGCCGCAGAACGTGACCGACCCGATGCAATCGCTGCCGATCTATACCGCGTTGTTCACCAAGCTCGGTTGGGCCGGCGTGATCTGCACCGTGATCGCGGTCGTGATGGTGTGGCCGATGAAGAAATTGTCGGCATCGCATTCCGCGCACGCGGCGCTCTCGGCGGCGGGGAGCGGCACGCCCACCATCGCTTCGGAGGAATGACCGCAGCGTGCGAACGTTCCCGCGTTCGCGCGGTCTCTCCCCGCATGCCGTTCGCGATGGGCCGGAAGTCATGATTCCTTCCGCAGTCGCTTTTGCTTTACCTTACTTTACGCCCTGCCGGGCGGGCGGTGCGGCGTCGTTCAAGCGCCGCCGGTAAGCTCGGCTCTGCGGACTTCGATATTCCAAGGAACCACGCATGTCGCGCGGCAAATGGATCCTCATCGCAATCGTCGCCCTAGTCGTGCTCGTGATCGGCTGGCGCTTGCTCCACCGCAACAGCGGCCCCGCCGGCGGCGACGACAGCAACGCGCCGGTTCCGGTCACGGTGGTGCCCGCCGCGGCGGAGAACGTGCCCGTGTACCTGAGCAACCAGGGCACGGTCACGGCGTTGAATACCGTGAACGTGCAACCGCAGGTCGGCGGCCAGTTGCTGCAACTGGAATTCGTCGAAGGCGGCGCCGTGAAGAAAGGCCAGGTGCTGGCGCAGATCGATCCACGCTCGCTGCAGGCGCAGCTCGACCAGGCCGTCGCCAAGCGCGCGCAGGATGCCACCCAGCTCGCCACCGCCAAGGCGACGCTGGACCGCTCCGAGGATCCCAAGTACGCGCCGTATGTCGCGCAGATCGACCGCATCACCCAGAAGAACACCGTGGCGCAGTGGCAGGCGAGCGTGGCGGCGGACGACGCCAGCATCCGCGACACCAAGGTCCAGCTCGGCTACACCGGCATCGTTTCGCCGATCGACGGCATCGCCGGCATTCGCCAGGTCGACCCTGGCAACGTGGTGACGACGACGTCGACCATCGTGACAGTCACGCAAGTGCATCCGATCTATGTGATCTTCACCCTCGCCGGCAAATACCTCGACCAGGTGCGCGCGGCGCAGGAAAAAGCGCCGCTGCAAGTCGCCATCCTCGACGCTTCCAACAAGGTGGTGGAAGGCGACGGCGTGTTGCAGGTGATCGACAACCAGATCAACACCAGCACCGGATCGTTCCAGCTGCGCGCCGAGTTCCCGAATGGCAACAACCAGCTCTATCCGGGCCAGTACGCCAACGTGCGGCTGCAGGTCAGCGTCGACGACAAGGCGCTGGTGGTCCCGAGTGCAGCGGTGCAGCGCGGCCCGAACGGCGACTATGTCTGGCTTGTCACCGACAAGGCGCCCGCCGGTGCCGATGAAGAACAGCAGCCCGAAGCGAAGCCACGCCACAGCTGGTTCGGGCGCGACCGTGCCGGCGCCGGCAAGCCCGCGCAGACCGGACCAGTCAAGTACGTGACGATGCAATCCGTGACGCAGGGCAACGAGGCCGGCGACAGCGGCGTGATCATCCTGTCGGGCCTGAAGACCGGCGATCTCGTGGTCACCGCGGGCCAGTTCCGCCTCAAGGAAGGCAGCAAGGTGACGCCGTTGAAACCCGGCGAGATCCCGGCGCCGCCCACGAGCGCGCAGATCAACGCCGCGGCGCAGGACGGAAGTCATGGCGGGCACGGCGGGCGTGGGCACTGAGCGCATCCGCGGAGCGGAAACGGGAATCGTGGTTACGGTTCCGCCGCGATCTTCGCCGAAGTCGCTGCGCCATCGCTTGCGAGGCAGCGGTACGTTGTCCCGGATGATCTCCGGGTAATTTCCTTCCCACGATTTCCCCTGGACCGCCGACCGTCGCGCAATGAGTTTTTCCAGCCTCTTCATCCGCCGCCCGATCGCCACCTCGCTGCTGATGGCGGCGGTGTTGCTGCTCGGCATCATCGGCTACGGCGCGTTGCCGGCTTCCGCGTTGCCGGAAGTCGAGGCGCCGAGCCTGGTCGTGACCACGCAGTATCCGGGCGCCAGCGCGACCACCATCGCGAACCTGGTGACCACGCCGCTGGAACAGCAGCTCGGGCAGATTTCCGGGCTCACGATGATGAGTTCCAACAGCGCCGCCGGCCTGTCGACCATCACCCTGCAATTCACGATGGACACCGACCTGGACGTCGCGTCGCAGGACGTGCAGTCGGCGCTGCGCACGGCGCGCCTGCCGGGCAGCCTGCCGTATCCGCCGGTCTACAACCGCGTCAATCCGGCCGACGCGCCGATCCTCACGCTCGCGCTCACCTCCGACACGCTGCCGCTGCGCGACGTCAACGATTACGCCGACTCGATCATCGCGCAACGTCTCGCGCAGGTACCAGGCGTCGGCCTGGTCTCGATCGCCGGCAACGTGCGGCCGGCCGTGCGCATCCAGGTCGATCCGGGCAAGCTCGCCAACATGGGCCTGACGCTGGAGGATGTGCGCAGCGCCTTGACGCAGGCCAACGTCAACGCCGCCAAAGGCTCGCTCAACGGCGCGACCCAGACCTACGAGATCGGCACCAACGACCAGATCCAGGACGCGGCGCAATTCGCCGACACCGTGATCTCGTACAAGGACGGCGCGCCGGTGAAACTCTCCGACGTCGCCAACGTGGTCGATGGCGTGGAGAACGACCAGCTCGCCGCGTGGGCCAATGGCAAGCCGGCGGTGCTGCTGGATATCCGCCGCCAGCCCGGCGCCAACATCATCCAGACCGTCGACCAGATCGAGCAGACGCTGCCGTCGCTGCAGGCGGTGCTGCCGGCCGGCATCCATCTTTCCGTGTTCGCCGACCGCACGGTCACCATCCGCGCCTCGGTGCGCGATGTCGAGATGACCCTGCTGCTCGCGATCGTGCTGGTGGTCGCGGTGATCTTCGTGTTCCTGCGGCGTTTGTGGGCCACCGTGATCCCGGCGGTGGCGGTGCCGCTGTCGCTGATGGGCACCTTCGCGGTGATGGCGTTCGCGGGCTTCTCCCTCGACAACCTGTCGCTGATGGCGCTGACCGTCGCCACCGGTTTCGTGGTGGACGATGCGATCGTGATGATCGAGAACATCGTGCGCTACATCGAGCAGGGCAAGGAAGGACGCGAGGCGGCGGAACTCGGTTCGCGCGAAATCGGCTTCACCGTGCTGTCGCTGACCGTGTCGCTGATCGCGGTGTTCCTGCCGCTGCTGCTGATGCCCGGGGTCACCGGGAGGTTGTTCCACGAATTCTCCTGGGTGCTGACGATCGCGGTGGCGATCTCGATGGGCGTTTCGCTGACCCTGACGCCGATGATGTGCGCCTATCTGCTGAAACCCGGCTCGCTGCCTACCGGCGACGAAGAGGCGATGCACAACCGTCGCGGCTTCTACGCGAAGATGCTGGGCGGCTACGAATCGACCCTCGACTGGGTGCTGGGGCACCAGCGCACCACCATCCTGATCGCGCTGGCCTCGGTGGTGGTGACGGTGCTGCTGTACGTGGCGATCCCGAAGGACCTGCTGCCGGAGCAGGACACCGGCCTGGTCACCGGCGTGGTGCAGGCCGACAACGACATCGCGTTTCCCGCGATGCAGGCGCAGACGATGGCGGTGACCGAAGCCCTGCGCCGCAACCCCGCCGTGGCCGGCGTCGCCGCCTTCATCGGCGCGGGCACCATCAACCCGACGCTCAACCAGGGCCAGGTCAGCATCGTGCTGAAGCCGCGCACCGAGCGCGACAGCCTCGATGACGTGGTCGCCAGCCTGCAGCGCGACGCCGCCAACATTCCCGGCGTGGAGCTGTTCCTGAAACCGGTGCAGGACATCACCCTCGACACCACCGTGGCACCGACCTCGTACCAGTACGCGATCTCCGAGGTCGATCCCGCCGAATTGCAGAAATACGCGCAGCAGATGGTGCAGGCGGTGAAACAGTTGCCGGAACTCGCCGATGTCTCCGACAACCTGGCCATGAACGGCCGCGCGCTCAAGCTCGACATCGACCGCACCACCGCGAGCCGACTCGGGGTGCCGGTGCAGACCATCGACGACACGCTGTACGACGCCTACGGCCAGCGCCAGATCTCGACCATCTTCACGCAGCAGAACCAGTACCGGGTGGTGCTGGAAGTGGCGCCGCAATTCCGCAATCAATCCGACCTCATGAACATGCTGCGGGTGCGCTCCAACGGCAGCAGCGGTGCGCTCACCGGCACCAACGCCACCAGCCTCGGCATGCTGACCTCGTCCAATTCCTCGACCGCGACAGGCATCGGGCAATCCAATACCGGCATCAAGATCGGCGGCGGCGACACCATCCCGCTCTCGACGATCGCCTCGGCGAATCTTTCCGATGCGCCGCTGGTGATCGCGCACCAGAACCAGCTGCCCGCGGTGATCGTCTCGTTCAACGTGGCGCCCGGCTATTCGCTGTCGCAGGCCGTGGACGCCATCAACCGCACCGAAGCCTCGCTGAAATTCCCCGCGCAGGTGCGCACCGGCTTCATCGGCAGCGCCGCCGAGTTCTCTTCGTCCCTGGGCAACGAGGCGTTGCTGCTGCTGGCCGCGATCGTGGTGATCTACATCGTGCTGGGCGTGCTGTACGAGAGCTACATCCATCCGCTGACGATCCTCTCCACGCTGCCGCCTGCCGGCGTCGGTGCGCTGCTGGCGCTGATGATCTTCGGGATGCCGCTGTCGGTGGACGGCATCGTCGGCATCGTGCTGCTGATCGGCATCGTCAAGAAGAACGCAATCATGATGATCGACTTCGCGATCACCGCGCAGCGCGACGGCATGCGCGCGTACGATGCGATCCGGCGCGCCTGCCTGCTGCGCTTCCGCCCGATCATGATGACCACTTTCGCCGCGCTGTTCGGCGCGTTGCCGCTGGCGCTGGGCAACGGCATCGGCTCGGAATTGCGGCGACCGCTCGGCATATCGATCGTCGGCGGCCTGCTGCTCTCGCAACTGGTGACGCTCTACACCACGCCGGTGATCTACCTGTACATGGAGCGCTTCGGCGATTGGTTGCGCGAGCGCACCGGCCGCCGGCCGGAGCTGGCCCCCGGAACCGCGGAATGACGATGGCCGCCATCGTGACGAACACGCGCGCATGAACGTTTCCGGTCCCTTCATCCGCCGCCCCATCGGCACCTCGCTGCTGGCGACGGGCGTGCTGGTGATCGGCGCGTTGTGCTACACCCTGCTCGGCATCAGTTCGCTGCCGCAGATTTCCTTCCCCGCGATCTGGGTCGCCGCAGGCGAACCCGGCGCCAGCGCCACCACCATGGCGTCGACGGTGGTCGCGCCGCTGGAACGCCACCTCGGCCAGATTCCCGGCATCGACATGATGAATTCGCGCAGCTCCGACGGCAGCGCATTCGTGATCCTGTTTTTCGACTCCGGCGTCGACATCAACGCGGCCGCGCAGCAGGTCAATGCCGCCATCAACGCGGCGATTCCGGACCTGCCGTCGGGACTGCAGACGCCGGAGTGGCACAAGGCCAACCCCAACGACGATCCGGTGATCGCGCTGGCGCTCACCTCCGACACCCAGCCGATGTCGGAGCTCTACGACGCCGCCAACACGCTGCTGCAACCGCGCCTGAGCCAGTTGCCCGGCGTGGCCTCGGTGGACGTCTCCGGAAGCGCGCAGCCGGCCGTGCGCGTGGACGTGGACCTGCACAAGCTGTCCGCGCTCGGGCTTTCCAGCAACGACATCCGCAACGCGATGACCGCGGCCAACGTGACCTCGCCGCAGGGTTTCCTCGACGACGGCCAGATCGCGACCGCCATCACCGCCAACGACCAGTTGCACTCGGCGCAGGATTTCGCCGACCTCGTGATCGCGGCGCACGCCGACCAGCCGGTATACCTGCACGACGTCGCCAACGTCTACGACGGCGCGGAGGACAACTACCAGGCGGCCTGGTTCAACGGCAAGCGCTCGATCCAGCTGCAGATCTTCAACCGCCCCGATGCCAACGTGATCGAGACGGTCGACAGCGTCAAGCATGAACTCACCGCGTTGCGCAGCCTGCTGCCGCCGGGCACGCAGCTCACGCCCTACTTCGACGGCACGCCGACGATCCGCGACTCGGTCAACGACGTGCAGATCACGTTGCTGATCAGTTTGTCGATGGTGATCCTGACGATGGCGCTGTTCCTGCGACGGCTTGCGCCGACCGTGATCGCCTCAGCGGCCGTGCCGCTGTCGCTGGCCGGCGCCTTCATCGTGATGTATGCGATGGATTACACGCTGGACAACCTTTCATTGCTGGCGCTGGTGATCGCGCTGACGTTCGTGGTGGACGACGCGATCGTGGTGATCGAGAACATCATCCGCCACCTCGACGAGGGCAAGACGCACATGGAGGCCGCGCTGCAAGGCGCGCGCGAGATCGGTTTCACCATCATCGCGATCACCGCCTCGCTGGTGGCGGTGTTCACCCCGATCCTGTTCGCGCCGGGGATGATCGGCGTGTTCTTCCGCGAGTTCACCGTGACCCTGGTGGCCGCCATCGTGGTGTCGATGCTGGTGTCGCTGACGTTGACCCCGGCCCTGTGCGGCCTGTTCCTGCGACATCACGCGCCGGCGCGCGAGAAGGGCCCGTCGAAATTCTCGCGCGCGCTCGATCGTTTCCATGCCGGCATGCTGGCGATCTACACGCGTACGCTGGACTGGACGCTCTATCGGCATCCGAAATTGATCGCGTGTTCGCCGCTGTTCCTGCTGGTGCTGACCATCTTCCTGTTCGGCAAGATTCCCGGCACCAACTTTCCGCCGCAGGACAGCGGCCTGATCTGGGGTCGCGCCAGCGGCAGCGCCACGATGTCGTTCACCGACCTCGAGGCACGCACCCGCACCATCACGAACGTGCTGCAATCCGATCCGGATGTGCAGTACGTCGGCGCCTCCATCGGCAGCAGCGCGCGCGGCACCAGCGGCTGGTTCAGCATCCAGCTCAAGCCGCTCGGAGAAGGCCGCGAGGATTCCACCGACGAAGCGGTCGCGCGGCTCTCCGCGAAAGTCGGGCAATACCCGGATCTCGACGTGCGCCTGCGGCCGCACGAGGACTTGCCGAGCGGCGGTGGCGGCACCAGCCAGGGCGGCCAGTACAGCGTCAACCTCCAGGCCAACGACGCCACGGAACTGGAAGAATGGCTGCCGAAGCTGCAGGCGCAGTTGCAGAAGAATCCGATCTTCCGCGACGTCGGTACCGACCTCGACGAAGGCTCGCTGCTGCAGAACATGGTGGTCGACCGCACCAAGGCCGCGGCGCTCGGGCTGTCGATGGCGTCGATCGACGACGCGCTCTACAACGCCTTCGGGCAGCGCCAGATCGCGACCATCTATTCCGACACCAACAACTACGAAGTGGTATTGAGCGCGCTGCCCGCGCAGACCGCCACGCCCGCCGCGCTCGACACCATCCGCGTGCTCTCCTCGAACGGAAGCATGGTCCCGATCAGCGCGGTCGCGCGCCAGGAATCGACCATCGCGCCCAGCCAGATCGAACACATCAACCAGATGACCAGCATGTCGCTGAGCTTCAACCTCGCGCCGGGCGCGAACATGGGCGAGGCCATGCAGCAGATCCAGGCCACGATCGCGAACATGCGCATGCCGGGCGACATCAAGCTCGGCCTCGATGATTTCTTCCGGCGTTTCCAGCAGCAGATGGAGGAAATGCCGCTGTTGCTGATCGGCGCGATCGTCGCGGTCTACCTGGTGCTGGGCATGCTGTACGAAAACCTGGTGCATCCGGTCACCATCCTGTCCACCCTGCCGGCTGCGGGCGTCGGCGCGCTGCTGGCGCTGCTGGTGACCAACACGCCGCTGTCGATCGTCGCGATCATGGCGCTGGTGCTGCTGATCGGCCTGGTCAAGAAAAACGCGATCATGATGATCGATTTCGCGCTGGTCGCGGAACGCGAAGGGCGCGCGCCGATCGACGCGGTGCGCGAGGCCTGCCTGGTGCGCTTCCGCCCGATCATGATGACCACGATGGTCGCGATCCTCGCCTCGCTGCCGCTGGTCATCGGCCTCGGCACGGGCGCGGAACTGCGGCGGCCGCTCGGCATCGCCATGCTGGGCGGGCTGGTCTTCTCGCAAAGCCTCACGCTGCTTTCCACGCCGGCGTTGTATCTGGTCTTCGCGCGCTGGTCGCAGCGCCACAAGCAGAGGAAAGCCGCGCGTCGCGCGCAGCGGCAGGCCGCGCAGGCCGGCTGAATCACGCGCCCAAGGCATCACCGCGGCGACAGTCCTGCACGAAACGCTCCCACGGTCCAGCCCGATTCGATGCGAATTCCCGAAGCGGATTTTTGCCGTGACGCGCTTCGTCAGCGTCCCGTCGACGCCGGTGGAACGGGCGGAAGCGGCGGCGTGGGCGACGAAGGCATCGGAGGCAGCGCGGGCATGGGAGGCAGCGGTGGCATGGGCGGTGGTGCGACGGGAGCAACGCCGGCATGCCGGGAAGCCTTGCCGGACAGCGGCGCGAGCGGCGCGGACATCGTTGTTGCGGGAGACATGGGTGGCGACGGTGGCAACGCGACCTTCGCGGGAGCCGCCGCGAGTCGCCCGGGACAACCGGCGATCGGTGTCACTTCGACGCTGTAGCCGTCCTTGCTGCCCGTGCCCGTCGTCGCGGCGTGCATCGATTCGCCCAGCCGGCCAAGAAGTTTGAATTTCTCGACCCGGTTCTGCTTTGCATCGAGCATGGCTATGTCGATGCCGACAATCGCGGCGTCTTGTGGCACAACGGTGAGATCCAGGCCCATGGGCTGCATCCTCACGGACGCCTTCTTGCCCGGTACGACACACATGCTTAGCGCCACCCGTTTCACGTCGCGTTTCGTGCCATCTTTCGTGGAAACAAGTTCGGCCTTGAGGTCGAGTTGATATTCCCGCGCCGGTGTCATCGATGGCGCCACGCCACCGTGTTGGTCCATCGATGCGGGTGCCTGTGGCGCTTGCGCCGGCGGCAGGTTCTGGCCCGCCGCCCATGCTGCCGCGCAGGCGCCCAGGGACAGCAGGCCTGCGGCGAAGCCGCCGCAGCGACGGCGGACGATTCCTGGCGAAGACATTTTCAGCATGGCGATGCGCTCCGTGACGGGATGGCCGGGCCAGAAGCTGCCTGCGGGCAGGGCTTCGGCACGCGCCTGGGTTTTCAACATGGCGTCGGCGTAAGCGCGTCGCGTCTGCGGTTGTTCGCGCAATACCGCGGCGTCGCATGCTAGTTCCTGGTCGCGGCGCAAGCGACGCTCGCCCCACCACGCCAGGGGATTGAACCAGAATGCCGCCAGCAGCAAGCTCGCGAATGCGCCGGCCAGGCCGTCATGGCGAAGCGCATGCACGCTTTCATGGCGCAGGATGAGCGCGCGCTGGTTCTCGTCGTAGCGCCGCTCGAAGTCGTTCGGCAAAACAATGCGCGGTCGCCATGCGCCGACCAGTGCGGGACCGGTCGCGTCGTCCCGAGCGCGCACGACGGCGGCGACATGCGGTGGCAACGCAATGTCAACGTCCGGTGCATGCCGCAGCCGGCGTGCGTATCGCCATTGCCGCAGGATCGCGATCGCCAGAACGCAAAGCGCTCCGGCAATCCACAAAGCCAAAAGCGCCGAGGGCCAATCGATGACCGTTGTGGAATCGGTGGGCGCCACTCCATGCAGCGACACCATCGCGAGAATCCGGGCCGGCGCCTCGACGGCGGGCACGACCGCCGCGCGGTGCGGCAGCAGGCAAGCGGCCAGCGCCAGCGGCGGCAGCCACCACAGGCGGCAGGCGTGTTCCGCGCCGAATGCGCGTCGCCACGGCGCGCGCAAGGCAGCCACGGCCAGCAACGCCGCGCTCGATACCAGCGTGGCGAGCCACAGGCGCTGCAGCACATCAATCGCGTGCATCGTCGAGCTCCTCGAGCAGTCGCCGGATTTCGGCGATGTCCTTGCGCGACAACTTGCGGTGCTCCGAGAAATGCGCCACCAGCGGCGCGACGCGTCCGCCGAACAGGCGGTCGAGCAGGCCCTTGCTCTCCTCCAGCACATAGCGCTCGCGCAGCAGGGCCGGCCGATACAGGTAACGGCGGCCATCGCGCGCGACCCTGACCACCTTCTTGCGCAGCAGCCGGTTGAGCAGGGACTTGACCGTGCCCTCCTGCCAGCCCTGGCGCGGGCCGACCTCGGCGAGGATCTCCCCGGCGGTGCGCGGCGCCCGGCGCCACAGCACCTCCATCACCGCGCGTTCCGCTTCGCTGATTGCCATGACTTTATCGCTTACGCACGTAATCGATAGTCAATGTTTACATGTGTAAACGTCACTCTGTCAAGTCCGCGGAGTTGAATGCGTTTGTCGGTCAATCGCTCCGCGGCTGCGCGGCGGCGACGGGGATCGCGGCAGGGAACCGCAGCAACGCCATGGTCCCGCTGCCGGCGGCGCTGGCCAATTCCACCGGCCATCCGAAGCGGTCGGCGATGCGGCGCACGATGGCGAGCCCGATCCTGCGTCCGTCGTCGTGGCCGTCATAGCGGAAGGGCTGGAATGCACGCTCGAGCGCCTGCGCATCCATGCCATAGCCGGTGTCGCTGACACGCACGCAGTCCTGCTCCACCCGCACCAGGATGCTGCCGCGTTCGGTATGCATGCAGGCGTTGCGGATCAGATTGCCGATCACGACCGCGCACACCCGTGGTGGCGCATGCAGGGAGAAGCGTTCGGTTTCCTCCACCTTCAATTCCACCGCTTTGCTGCCGAGCAGGTCGCGATAACGCTCGACTTCCTCGCGCACGATGTCATTGATCAGGAAATCCTGCTCCGGCAAGCCGGTGTCGTATTCGCGCGCCAGTACCAGGAATGTCTCGATCAGCGCCTCGATCTCGCGCACCGAACGGCGGATGCGGGTGAGCGAACGCTGCGCGAACGCGCTCAGGCCGGATTCGTCCGCCAGCACGTCGGCCGCCACCTTGATGATGGTCAGTGGCGTGCGCAATTCGTGGCTGGCATCGCGGGTGAAGTTGCGTTCGCGTTCGACGAACGCCCGCAATCGCAGCGCGAGGTTGCGGAATGCATGCGCCAATATCTCGACGTCGCCATCCCCGTTCGCGAAATGCGCGGGGTCCGGCATGGCGGCCTCCGGATGCGACGGATCCCACTCGCGCATGACGCGCGCCAATTCCATCACCGGCGAGGGCGTGCGCCGCCCCAGGCGGTGGGGAGTCGGCCTGCGTCGTCGCCGGATCGTTCGCATCTAGGCCTGGCGCGCGGCTGCGCCCATCTCGATTTCCAGGTCGGCCAGCCGGTAGCCCGCGCTGTGGATGGTGTGCAGCAGCGGACGGTCGAACGGCTTGTCGATGGCCTTGCGCAGGTTGTAGAGATGCGAACGCAACGTGTCGGAATCGGGCAACGTGTCGCCCCAGATTTCGCGTTCGATGTCGCGGCGGCTGACCACGCGCGGCGATTCGCGCATCAGGATGGTCAACAGCTTCAGGCCGATCGGCGAGATCTGCAACTCTTCGCCGTTGCGGGTCAAACGCAGGGTCGCGGTGTCGAGCTCCAGATCGGCCACCTTCAGCACTTCCGCGGAAACCTGCCTGCGATCGCGACGGATCAGGGCGCGCAACCGCGCTTCCAGTTCGCGCGGCTCGAACGGCTTGACCAGGTAATCGTCCGCGCCGGCGTCCAGGCCTGTCAGTTTGTCTTCCAGCGTGTCGCGCGCGGTCAGCATCAGCACCGGCGTGGCCTTCTTGGCTTCCGTGCGCAGCTTGCGGCATACCTCCAGCCCGTCCATGCCCGGCAGCATCAGATCCAGCACGACCACGTCGAAGCTGCCCGACACCGCCAGGTGCAATCCGGTGACGCCGTCCGCCGCGTAGTCCACCGAATAACCGCGGCGTTCGAGGAACTCGCCGATCATTTCGGCAATGCCGCGATTGTCTTCGACCAGCAGCACGAGTCCGGACTGTTCTTCATGCATGCTCATGCCGTGTCCTCCGAAAAACGGAAGCCAACGGGACGTCCCCGGCCTGTTCCCACTGGCGATCTCCATCCTGAACGAATTTGCCGCGGCGGGGGTGAGCAATGCGTGAATCGTCCCCTGGGTGTCAACGTCGCGGCGCGCCGGAACGTTCAAGAATGGCCGTGCCACGTCGGCACACTCCCGGAAGTTTCCATGCGCCTGCAAGCCCTTGCCATCCTGATCGTATTATCCTGCGCCGCGCCGGCCGCATTCGCGCAATCGACGGCCGCATCTTCCTCGGACGCCACGACCTCCGCGCCCGCCAAGCAACGCCAGCCGCTCGACGCCAATCACGATGGCTATATCAGCCGCGATGAGGCGCAGTCGCATCCGGGGCTGTCGCGCAACTTCGACAAGATCGACACCAACCACGATGGCCAGATCGACCGCCAGGAATTCCAGGCATGGCGGCAACAGATGCAAAACAAGCGCGGCCAGAAGGGACAAGACCAGTCCAACGCCGAGCCACAGACAACATCGCCACAGTCGGCATCGTCCGGCGGTTGACCGCGTCACGCAAGCCGACGACTGATCGTTGTTCCCCGCGCGGTTCAGGCGGTCGATCCGCGCAATGTCGAAAACTCTCGCGGGCTCGCGCGTCGGCTTGTCAACCGAAGCCCGGCCGGTGCGTTTTCACTCCCGCACCGGCGTGAGGCCGCGGCATTTACCCAAAGCAATAAGCAAGACGTGGAATTCGCGGCGGCAGCCTCCCCCTGACCGCCGCGATCTTTTTCATGCGAACGTCCATGTTCGCTGTCTCTGCAATGGGACTTCGCAATCGATGCACCTTCGCTCCCGACAGACGGAGCAAGGCGGCCATCCTTGGCCGCATCCCGAGTGGAGCACGTTTCGAACGAGCTCCCCCGGGTTCCTCAATCGTCGTCCTGCGCCGGAACGCTGACCTTGCCGCGCACGCCGTGGTAACGGATGTCGCCGGAACCGTTCGCGCGTACCGTGAAGTTGCCGCCGACGCCGTTGGCGGTCACGTCGCCCGAACCCGTGCTGCCGACCTCCGCATCGCGCCCGATGTCGGAAAACGTGACGTCGCCGGAACCGGTCGAGCCGACGCGCACGCTGCCGCGCACGCGGGAGAAATCCAGATCGCCGGAACCGGAATGGTCGGCCTGCACGTCGCCCTGCACACCGCTGACGTGCACATCGCCGGAGCCGGTGCCGCTCAACGCCACGCTGCCGACATTGTCGGCACGCACGTCACCGGAGCCCAGCCGCAATGCCAGCGCGCCCTGGATGCCATCGGCGATCAGGTCGCCGGAACCGCTGTCCACGTCCAGCGACGCCAGTCCGTTGGCCTGCATGTCGCCAGACCCGCTGTGGATCTGCACCGCCAGCGCGGGCGGCACATTCACCTGCAGCTTCAGGTAGGCGTAGTGATCGCCGAACAGGTTGAACACGCTGGTCTCGGTGCGATGCTCCGCATCCACCGTGGCCTGGTCGCCGCTGCGCCCGGTATCGATCTGCAGGTCCTTGAGCCAGGACTGATCGGAGGCGCAGGCGGTACCGCGCACTTCGACGCGGTTCAGGCCGGCGACGCCGTGGATGACAAGGTCGCTGGAGCCCAGCCGCAACAGCAGGGAATGCAGGCCGGCGGCGTCGATGTCGGCGTTGCGGGGTGCGCTGTAGCGGCAATCCTCGGCGCTCGCGACGACGGGCAGCGCGAACACGCCGAGCGCCACCAACGCCCATGCAAGTTTCGGAATGCGCATGAACCTTCTCCTCTCGGGGGACATGGCGATTGGATGCGTGCGGCGGCCGGGGCGTTTAAACGCCGGCCCATGACTGATGGCAGGGTCCGGATCGACCCGTCAACCGCGCCGCTCTTCGGCCTTGGCGCGATCCCACAAGGCATCCTGCTCCGCCAGTGACTTGCCGGACAGGTCCTCGCCGGCTTCGGCCGACAGCGTTTCCATGCGACGAAAACGCCGCTCGAACTTGGCGTTGGCGCGTCGCAACGCCTGCGCCGGGTCCACCATCGCGTGCCGCGCCAGATTGACGACCACGAACAACACGTCGCCCAATTCATCCTCCAACCTGTCGCGATCCGCGGGCTGCGCGAATTCCGCGCGCAGCTCGTCCACTTCCTCGGCCAACTTGTCCAGCACGGGTTGCGGGCCGGGCCAGTCGAAGCCGACGCCAGCCGCGCGCTGCTGAAGCTTCAGTGCGCGCCGCCATTCCGGCAATCCGCGCGCAATGCCCGCCAACGCGCTGGCATCGCCTTCCGGATGTTTGCTCGCACGTTCCTGCGCTTTCAGGGCTTCCCACGCGCGCGTCTGTTCTTCCGCATCCGCGTAGTGCGCGTTCCCGAACACGTGCGGGTGCCGGCGCGTGAGCTTGTCGCTGATCGCGGCGACCACGCCGGCGAAATCGAAATGCCCGGCCTCTTCGGCCATGCGCGCGTGGAACACGACCTGGAACAGCAGGTCGCCCAATTCGTCGCGCAGATCAGCGAAGTCGAGGCGCTGGATCGCGTCGGCGACTTCGTAGGCTTCCTCGATCGTGTACGGCGCGATGGAATCGAAATCCTGCCCGATGTCCCACGGGCAGCCGCGCTCGCGATCGCGCAGTTGCGCCATGATCCGCAACAGCTTGTCGATGTCCGCGTCGGCCACGGCCGTTGCTTGCGTGGATGCGGTTCAGGCGCCGCGCGCGCCCAACCGCGCCAGCCAATCCACCGACGGATCGCCGATCGCCACGAATTCCGGATTGAGCAGCGATTCCTTGGCGTTGTAGCGCAACGGATTGCCCTGCATGTCCAGCACGTTGCCGCCGGCTTCGACCAGCACGCACTGCGCCGCCGCGGTGTCCCACTCGGAAGTCGGCCCGAGGCGCAGGTAGAGATCGGCTTCGCCGCGCGCGACCAGGCAGAACTTCAGCGAGGAACCCATCGACACCATGCGGTGTTCGCCGAGGTTGGCGAGCATCGCGCCGGTGCGTTCCTGCGCGTGCGAGCGGCTGCCCGCGACCACCGGCATTGCCGCGGCCGCGCGCGTTTCGATCGGTCGCAGCAATGCGCCGGGTGCGCTTTCGAGGAATGCGCCTTCGTCGCGGACGCCGAAGTGCAGTTCGCCCGTGACCGGCGTCAGCACCACGCCCAGCACCGGCGAATGATCCTCGATCAGCGCGATGTTGACGGTGAATTCACCGTTGCGCTTGATGAACTCACGGGTGCCATCCAGTGGATCCACCAGCCAGTAGCGGTTCCAGTTCCTGCGCTCGCTCCAGTCGATGCCGGCAGATTCTTCCGAAAGGATCGGCAAGTCCGGTGTGAGCGCGTGCAATCCTTCCACGATCACGCGATGCGCAGCCATGTCGGCGGCGGTCAGCGGCGAATCGTCGCCCTTGTGCTCGATCGAGAACGAGCCCGCGTAGATTTCGAGGATGGCCGCACCAGCGCGTCGTGCGAGCGCGCGGGTCTCCTGGCCGATGCGTTCCAGAGTACTCATGTCGGTGCAAACCTCCCTTGCAGATATTCGCGGGCGATGAACAGTGCGGCGATGGAACGGCCCTCGGTCACGTCGGCGCGCGCGATCAACTCGTGCAACCGCGACAATTTCCATGGCACGACTTCCAGCGGTTCCGGCTCGTCGCCGGGCAGGCGCTCCGGATAAAGATCCTGCGCAAGCACCACGTGCGCCATGTGGGTCATGTAGGCTGGCGACAGCGACAGGGTGGCCAGGATCTTCAGCTGCCGCGCACCGAAACCGACTTCTTCCTTCAACTCGCGATCCGCGCCTTGCTCGACGGTCTCGTCGCGGTCCAGGCGACCCTTCGGCAACCCGAGTTCGTAACGATCCAGGCCCACGCCGTATTCGCGCACCAGCAGCACGGTGTCGTCGTCGCGCATCGGCACGATGATCACCGCGCCCAGACCCGATCCTGTCAGGCGTTCGTAAGTGCGGCGTTCGCCATTGGAAAATTCGAGATCGACTTCCTCGACGCGCAGGAAACTGCTGTCGTGGATGCTGCGCTTGGCGTGGATGCGTGGCGGCGCCGTCATTGCAGATCAGTTGAGAGCGCCATGACAGTGCTTGTATTTCTTGCCGGAACCGCACGGACATGGTTCATTGCGTCCGACCTTCGGGCCTTCGCGCGTGACCGGCGCCACGACCGCCGCAGCGGCGGCACCTTCGCGGGCGCCCGGTTGTGCCGCGGCATTGGCTTCTGCCGGGGGAGCGGCGAAACCGCTGGTTTCCGCGTGCTGGAACTGCATCGCGCGCGCCGCGCGCGCCGCCATCTGTTGCTGCTGCGCTTCCATCGCCGCGATTTCTTCCTCGCTGCGGATGCGCACGCGCGAGAGCGTCTGCACCAGTTCGTTCTTGATGCGCGCCAGCATGTCCTGGAACAGCCGGAACGATTCGCGCTTGAATTCCTGCTTGGGCTGCACCTGCGCGTAGGAACGCAGGTAAATGCCCTGGCGCAGGTAATCCATGCTGGCGAGATGTTCCTTCCATGCGTTGTCCAGCACGGACAGCATCACGTGTTTTTCCAGCGAGCGCATCACTTCCGGACCGAGCTGCTTTTCCTTTTCGGCCAGCGCCGCATCCGCGGCCTCGGCCACGTGGCGGTGGATAGTCGCGGCGTCGACGTCGTCGGAAGTTTCCGCCCAGTGGCGCAAATCCAGTTTCACGCCGTAGTCGGATTCGAGCGAACGCTCGAGTTCCGCGAGCTGCCACTGTTCGTCCACGCTGTCGCGCGGCACATACTGCTCCGCCATGTTCTCGAACACGTCGTGGCGAATGTCGGCCACCGTGTCGGCCACGTCGTCGGCTTCCAGAAGCTCGCGACGCTGCTCGTAGATCACCTTGCGCTGGTCGTTGGCGGTGTCGTCGAACTCCAGCAGGTTCTTGCGGATGTCGAAGTTGTGTTGCTCGACCTTGCGCTGCGCCTTCTCGATCTGCCGGCTGACCATGCGATCCTCGAGCGCGTCGTCCTCCTTCATGCCGAACGCGCGCATCCAGCGGCCGACCCACTCGCCGGCGAAGATCCGCATCAGGTTGTCCTGCAGGGAGAGATAGAAGCGCGAAGAACCCGGGTCGCCCTGGCGCCCGGAACGGCCGCGCAACTGGTTGTCGATGCGGCGCGACTCGTGGCGTTCGGTGCCTATGATATGCAGGCCGCCGGCTTCCAGCACCTGGTTGTGGCGCTGTTGCCACGTTTCCCGTACTTTCGCACGGTCCGCGTCGATGGCGGTTTCCGGCAGCGCGTTCAATTCTGCTTCCAGCGAGCCGCCCAGCACGATGTCGGTGCCGCGCCCAGCCATGTTGGTGGCGATGGTGACGGCGCCCGGGCGACCGGCCTGCTCGACGATATGTGCTTCGCGCTCGTGCTGCTTGGCGTTCAACACCTCGTGCGGAACGCCCTCCTTGCGCAGCAGCCCGGAAAGCAGTTCCGACGTCTCGATCGAGGTCGTGCCCACCAGCACCGGCTGGCCACGCTCGTGGCAATCCTTGATGTCTTCCAGCACGGCCTTGTACTTGACCTCCGGGCTCAGGAAGATCAGGTCCGCGTTGTCCTTGCGCACCATCGGCTTGTGGGTCGGGATCACCACCACTTCCAGACCGTAGATGGTCTGGAACTCGTAGGCTTCCGTGTCCGCCGTGCCGGTCATGCCGGACAGCTTCTTGTACATGCGGAACAGGTTCTGGAAGGTGATGGTGGCCAGCGTCTGGTTCTCGCGCTGGATCGGCACGCCCTCCTTCGCCTCCACCGCCTGGTGCAACCCGTCGGACCAGCGCCGGCCCGGCAGTGTGCGGCCGGTGAATTCGTCGACGATGATCACTTCACCGTCGCGCACGATGTAATCCACGTCGAGCTGGTACAGCGCATTGGCTCGCAGCGCCGCGTTCAGATGATGCACCACGGCGAGATTGCGGGCGTCGTACAAGCCGGAGTCCGACTCCAGCACGCCGGCTTCGCGCAGCAATTGCTCGGCATGCTCCATGCCTTCTTCGGACAAATGCACCTGTTTCTGTTTCTCGTCGACGAAGTAATCGCCCGGCTCCGGTGGCTCGCCGGGCAGGTTTTCCTTGGCCTGGCGAGTCATCTTCGGCACGATGCGGTTGACGCGAATATACAGTTCCGGCGAATCCTCGGCGGGACCGGAAATGATCAGCGGCGTGCGCGCTTCGTCGATCAGGATCGAATCCACCTCGTCGACGATCGCGAAGTTCAGGCCACGCTGGTAACGCTGCTCTTTCGACAGCGCCATGTTGTCGCGCAGGTAGTCGAAGCCGAATTCGTTGTTGGTGCCGTAGGTGATGTCGGCGGCATAGGCGCCGCGCTTGTCGGCGTGATCCATGCCCGGCCAGACCACGCCGACGCTCATGCCCAAAAAGCCGTAGACCTTGCCCATCCAGGCCGAGTCGCGCCGGGCGAGAT
>DATNEQ010000010.1:0-23392 GCA_035552915.1 Rhodanobacteraceae bacterium | reverse complement strand
TCACCGCTCACCGCTCACCGCATCAGTCCGTATATTCGAACACCCGCACCACTTTTTGCACGCCGGCGACGTGCCGCACGATATCGGTGACGGCGTCCGCTTCACGGTGGCTGACCAGCCCCATCAGGTAGACATTGTCGTGCGCGGTACTGATCTTGACCCGCCCCGGATCGAACCCCGGAAGGCTGGTGATGTCGAGCAGCGAAGCCTTGACACGCGCGGTGAGTGCGGCGTCGCCGGCGCGATCGGCCAGGGACGGAATCGGCATCACGTCGATTTCGTTGTCGACGCGGCGCACGCCTTCGAAACCGGTGACGTCTGCTTCCGCGCGCTGTTTCAGTTCCTCCGAGGGCGCTTCGCCGATCAGCAACAGCACGCCATCGTAGACGGCGGTGCCGATGTGCACCTTGTCCGCGAGCATCTTGTCGCCATCCAGCGTGCGCTGCGCGGTCAGTTGCACGTTGCGGTCGTTCATCGCGCGATTGAAGCCGCGGCGATCGGTGAACGTGCTGCAGGCGGTCGCGGCCAGGGTTGCGAGTAGCAGCGGGAAAAGAAACTTGCGCATCGGCGTCTTCCGTTCAGTCGAATTCGAACGCGGACCGTCGCCATTCGCAGCGCGGCGTTTCGGGCTCGCCGTCGAACGCTAGCACATCGAAGCGACAAGGCGACTTCGCGAGACGCGGATGCGCCTGCAGGAAAAGCTGCGCGGCATGCCAGAGGCGTTCCTTTTTCGCGTGCCCGACCGAGGCCGCGCCGCCGCCGAATTCGCCGTGCCGGCGGTAACGCACTTCCACGAATACCAGCGTGTCGGCTTCCTGCATCACCAGGTCCAGTTCGCCGTAACGCGTGGTGAAATTGCGCGCCAGCAGGCGCAGGCCTGCGCGTTGCAGCTGCGCGAGCGCACGATCCTCGAATGCCGCGCCGGATGCGCGCGGATTCACTGCGTCGAAGACGAAGAAGCGGACGCCGGCGCGGCATCCATGCCCGCAGCCACCGGCCGCGCAATGCCGTCCTGGAAACTTGCCCAGATCGGCACGCGGTGCACGCGGCCTTGTTCGTCCACCGTCAACTGCCCGGTCGCGGCCGGCAGATAGGTGCCGGGATGCGTACGCAACCAGTCGAGGTAGGGCACGAGCGCGTAGGCGTCCATGCCGAACGCGAACAGGCGCGCGGCGGCGTTGCGCGCTTCCGGCAATTGCGCCGCGATCGTGGCGTGGTCGGGCAAGCCGGGTTGTGCGTCGAACAGCCACGGCACGTCGCAGAATTCGATGCCATCGAGATCGCTGTCCGCGGTCGCGTCGTCGCTGCCAGCGTACGTCAACGAGGTGGCGAAGACCGGTTGCGTGACGCTTGCGAGTTTCAACTGCGGCATCAGCAGCCGTGCGGTCTGTGCGCGCAACAACAGCAGGATGCCGCTGCCATCGCCCGCGCCAGACAGGGCCGCCTTGATCCGATCGGAATAATCCACGTTGTCGTTTGCCAGCATGGTTTGGCTGGTTACCTGCCCGCCGAGGCTTTCGAATTGCGCCTTGAACGCCGCCGCGGCGCGCCTGGCGCGATCGTCGGCGGAGAGGAAAACAATCGCCTGCTTGATGCCGCGTTCGCTCATGTGCGCGGCGGCCTGTGCGCCTTCGGCTTCCGGCAGCAGGCCGAACTCCGCACTGCCCGCAGGAGGTGGCGTGTTGTTGTCGGGATGGTTTAACGCCAGCATCGGTGCGGGCAGCGAGGCCTGCGAAAACATCGTTGTCACGCTGTCGCGGCCCAGCGGGCCGATCACGAGTTGTGCGCCATCGCTCACGGCCTGCTGGTAGGCGGCCATTGCCTGCGCAGGCGTGCCGCCGCTGTCGTAACTGCGCACGTCGGGTCGCTGCGCGTCGCTGCTGTCGCCGAAATAGGCGGTGAAAAAGCCTTCGCGCACCGCCGCGGCCGGCACGGCCAGCGGACCGTCGGCGGGCAGCAGCAATGCGATCCTGGCGGGCATCGCGTAGCCTTCGCGGTGCGCCGCGCCACCTTCGCCGATCACGGTGCCGACCGGGTGATCCAGTTGCGGCAACTTGCCCGGCAGCACCACGCCCAGCCGTTCCAGCGCCGCGCGTGCATACGGTTTCAATGGGTCCTTGTCGGCCAGCGTGTCGTAGCGGGCCTGCAGCGCAGCCTTGCCGAGCGAAGCGAGCAAGTCGGGGATCTGCTGGTCGTTGCGTGCGCGATCCGCGCCCTGCAGCAACGGCGAGAGCTGCGCGCGGGTTTGCGCCGCGCCCCAGAAATCGCCCGCCGCCTGCTGCGCGCGCGCGCGTTCGGTCAAGGCTTGCGCCTGTTGTGCCGGCGGAAGCGCGGAGGGCGAGGTTTCCACCGAAGGCCGCGAAATCATCTGGCCGATGCTTCCGCAGCCCGCGAGCAGAACGATGCACAGGCAGGCGCCCATCCAGCGGGTCGCAGGATTCCGGATTCCGCGCATCGTGGCTGTCCTCGCCTGCCTGGTGAACCGTGCGGCCATCGATGACCGCTTTCTTTCATACGCACGGATGGCGCATAAGTGTGATCATAGCCCAATGTGCTCTGTCAAAAAGTGCGGCCAGGGATGACCGCGGTTCATCAAGGGCTCTTATGAATGCGGGAACCTTGTGGGTGATTGCCACGCCGATAGGAAATCTGGAGGACCTTTCCCCGCGCGCGCAGCGCGTGCTGCGCGGAGCGTCGCTGATCGCCGCCGAGGACACGCGCCACAGCAAACCATTGCTGTCGCATTTCGGTATCGGCACGCCGCTGGCGGCGTTGCACGAACACAACGAGCGCACGGCGATCGCGCCGTTGCTGGAACGCCTGCAGGCGGGCGAACACCTTGCGCTTATTTGCGATGCCGGCACACCGCTGGTCAGCGACCCCGGGTTCCGCTTGGTGCGCGCCGCGCGTGCGGTGGGCATTACGGTGAGCACCGTCCCCGGAGCATGCGCGGCGATCGCGGCGCTGTCGATCGCGGGCCTGCCCAGCGACCGTTTCGTGTTCGAAGGCTTCCTGCCGGCGAAGGCGGCGGCACGGCGGGCGCGCCTGCGCGAACTTTCCGGTGAACCGCACACCCTGGTGTTCTACGAATCCGCGCACCGAATCCTCGAATGTTGCGTCGACCTGCGCGATGCGTTCGGTGCAGGCCGCGAAGCGCGCCTGTTGCGCGAATTGACCAAGCTGCACGAAACCGCCCTTGGTGACACCTTGCAGGCCATCTGCGCGCGGCTGGAAGACGACGACAATCAGCGGCGGGGTGAATTCGTGCTGGTGGTCGCGGGAGCGGAAGAAGATGGTGGTTCACAGGTAGCGGAAGGTCGCCGGATTCATGCTTTGCTGCGCACGGAACTGCCGCCGGCGCAGGCGGCGAGACTCGCGGCCGCGATCAGCGGTGCGCCGCGCCGCGCTTTGTACGGTGACAACGTTGATTGACTCGCTGTGCTGCTAAAATCCGCCATGGAGTCGGCCGGACAGTCGCGACGCGCAAGCATCGAGGAAAGTCCGGGCTCCGCAGGGCAAGGTGCCAGGTAACGCCTGGGCGGCGCGAGCCGACGGAAAGTGCAACAGAGAGCAGACCGCCAAGGCCGCAAGGCCGGCAAGGGTGAAACGGTGGGGTAAGAGCCCACCGCGTCGCTGGCAACAGTCGACGGCACGGCAAACCCCACCTGGAGCAAGACCGAATAGGGGAACCATGACGCGGCCCGCGTCGTTCCCGGGTAGGTCGCTGGAGCGCCGTGGCGACGCGGCGCCGAGAGGAATGACTGTCACGCCGCAAGGCGCACAGAACCCGGCTTACAGGCCGACTCCGCTGTTTTTGCGATCATCCCTGATCGCGGCTCGTTGCAGAGGTCAGGAATATTTTCTGACTTCGCCACCCCAACTCCAGAAGCGGCCATCCATGGCCGCACTCATGGCGGCTTCGCCGCCGCTTCGATGGGGCGCACCCGCTGAAAGCAAAACGCCCAGTCTTGCTCTGCTGCTCGGAAGCGGTCGAGTTCAAGTAGCGAAGAGCTTCGCTACAAATCTTTTTGCTTTCAAATACCTTGCAGACCTAGCTCACAAGTGGCTTGAAACAGTGCCACGATTTCGCCTTTCTCCTTGATCCGCAAGCAAAATTTTCTTGACAGTCTCATGACCTGCGACTAAGGTGGAGTTCGGTGTGATTTTGTGGGAAAACGTGGGTCTATTCCAGCGATGTTTCAGGGCGAAACCGCAATAACTGTGGATGACAAGGGTCGGCTGGCGATTCCCTCCGCCTACCGCGAATCGATCGCGCGCGCCTGCAATAACCGTCTGGTAATCGCCTACAACCCGTTCGAACACGGCTGCCTGTGGTTGTTCCCGCAGCCGGAATGGGAGCGTGTGCGTGATCAGGTCAATGCCTTGTCCAGCGTCAAGCGTGTGCACCGCGACCTGCAGTTGAAGCTGGTCGGCGCCGCCACCTTGCTGGAACTGGATTCCGCCGCGCGCGTGCTGCTGCCGGCCAGCCAGCGCAGCGCGGCCGGCATAGAGAAGAAGGCGGTGCTGCTGGGCATGGGCAACAAGTTCGACCTTTGGAGCGAACAGGCGCACCTCGACAAGATCCGGCAGACGATCGGCGAAGCCGACCTCAGCGAGGACATGGCGGGATTGCGGTTGTGATCCGTGCGCAGCGGGCAACGCCTCGCGCGCGGCGGTGGAAACGAAGTCAGGCGCGGCGCGGATTGCGTGCCCGGGTATGGTCGATGGACGGGATGGGGGCAATGACGCACGACTCGACGACGCACATCCCGGTGATGCGCGACGAGGCGATCGCCGGCCTTGCCGTGCGCCCGGACGGGTGTTACTTCGACGGCACCTTCGGGCGCGGAGGTCACGCGCGCGAAATTCTGCAGCGGCTCGGCCAACGCGGCCGACTGCTGCTGATGGACCGGGACCCGCAGGCAATCGCGGAAGCGCGCCGCGTCTTCGTCAACGACCCGCGCGTGGCGATCCGGCACGGCAACTTCGCCCACGCCACGGACTGGGATGAAGTGCAGAGAGACCTGGATGGCGCGTTGCTCGACCTCGGCGTTTCCTCGCCGCAACTGGACGATCCTGCGCGCGGTTTCTCGTTCCTCCACGACGCCCCGTTGGACATGCGCATGGACACCGGCGCGGGTGAGGGTGCCGCGGATTTCCTCGCGCACGCCGACGAATCCGAGATTGCCGACGTGCTTTGGCATTACGGAGAAGAACGCATGTCGCGCCGCATCGCGCGCGCGATCGTGGCGCAGCGCGCGCAGTCCCCGCTCCGCGGCACGCGCGAACTGGCGGAATTGCTGGAACGCACGCTTGGCCGCCGCGAACGCAACAAACATCCGGCCACGCGCACCTTCCAGGCATTGCGCATCCACGTCAACGGGGAACTGGATGCCCTGCAAGGCGGCCTGCGCGCGCTCACCGAGGCATTGAAACCCGGAGGCCGGTTGGTGGTGATCAGCTTCCATTCGCTGGAAGACCGCGCGGTCAAGCATTTCATCCGTGGCGAAACGCCATCACATGCTTCGCGCGGGTTGCCGCCGCCGCAAGTAGCCGAGCCGGCGCTGCGCGCCATCGGGCGCGCGCAATTCCCCGGTGATGCCGAAGTGCGCGTCAATCCACGCGCGCGCTCGGCGGTGTTGCGCGTTGCGGAGAAGCGCCCATGAAAGCCGTGGCGGCGCTGGCATTCGCGCTGCTGCTGCTGGCGGTGATGGCGAGCGCCATCGCCGTCGTGTGGGCGCGACATCAGGGCCGCGTGGCTTTCGTGGAGTCGAACCGCCTGCAGGATCAGAAGGACGCGCTCAACGTCGAGTTTGGCAGGCTCGAACTCGAACAGGCGACATGGGCGGCGCCGGGGCGCATCGAGCAGATCGCGCGCAGCCAGTTGGGCATGGTCACCCCGGCGCCCGACCAGGTGGAGATGATCCGCCAATGAATCCGCGCGCACCCACGCCTCCGCCGATGTCCTCGCGCCGCCCGCCGGCGCCGAATCCGCGCAAACGCCTGGCGCTGGTGCTGATGGTGCTCGTGCTGGTGTCGGCCGGATTGGTCGCGCGCGCGATCGACTTGCAGGTAGTGCGCAAGCAGTTCTACCAGGACCAGGGCGATGCGCGCTTCCTGCGCGAGGTGCCGATTCCGGTTTCGCGCGGCACGATCTTCGACCGCAACGGCGTGCCGCTGGCGGTATCGACACCGGTGGTGTCGATCTGGGCCAACCCGCCGGAATTGCTCGAACACGCCGACCAGATTCCGAAACTCGCGAAGGCGCTGGGCGTCGACGCCGACGACTTGACCAAACGCCTGCAGGAACGCAACGGCCGCGAGTTTGTCTACCTGCGCCGGCAGATGAGCCCGGATGCCGCTGAAGACGTGCTCGCGCTGGACATTCCCGGCGTGAACGGCCAGCGCGAATACCGGCGCTACTACCCGTCGGGCGAGGTGATGGCGCACGTGCTGGGGTTCACCAATATCGACGATCGCGGTCAGGAAGGCCTGGAACTTGCGTACGACAGTTGGCTGGCGGGGAAGCCCGGTCTCAAGCGCGTGATCCGCGATCGCCTCGGGCGAATCGTCGAGGATGTCGAGCAGGTGCGCGCACCGGTGCCGGGCCACGATCTCAGCCTGAGCATCGACAGCCGGGTGCAATACCTGGCCTACACCGCACTCGCGCAAGCCGTCGAGGCGCACCATGCCAGTTCCGGTTCGATGGTGATCCTCGATCCGCGCACGGGCGAAGTGATCGCGATGGTCAACGTGCCGTCGTACAACCCCAACGCGCTCGACGGGAGCACGCCCGCGGAACGCCGCAACCGCGCGGTGACCGATGTGGTGGAGCCAGGTTCGACGATGAAGCCGTTCACGATTTCCACCGCACTGGAAACCGGCAAGTGGACGCCGACCACCAAGATCGACACCACGCCCGGCACCTTCAGCCTCAACGGGCACCTGATCCGCGACGACGACAACAACGGACTGATCGATGTCACCCACGTGATCACCGATTCCAGCAACGTCGGCGCGTCCAAGATTTCCCTGACATTGACTGCCGACCAGATGTACGACCTGTTCAGCCGCTTTGGTTTCGGCGGCAGTTCGCAAAGCGGGTTCCCCGGTGAAGTGACGGGCTATCTGCCGGCGCCCAAGGGTTGGGGGCAGTTCGAGAAGGCGACCATTTCATTCGGCTACGGCCTCAACGTGACGCCGCTGCAACTGGCGCGCGCGTACTCCGCAATCGCCGAAGGCGGCGAGATTCGCGAACCCACGTTCGTCAAGGGTAGCGACAATCCTTCGCGCGCCATTCTCGATCCGCGCATCGCCGGTCAGGTGATGCAGATGCTCAAGACGGTGATAAACCCCAAGAGCACCGCGCCGCAGGCCGCGGTCGTCAATTACACCGTGGCCGGCAAGACCGGCACGGCGCACATGGCCATCGCCGGCGGCTATTCCTCCGATCATTACACCGCGCTGTTCTGCGGCATCATTCCTGCCGACAACCCGCGGCTGGTCGGGGTGGTGGTCATCCGCGATGCGGGCCACGGCGGCGTGTATTTCGGCGGACTGGTTTCCGCGCCGGTATTCAGCCAGGTGATGACCGGCGCGATGCGGCTGCTGGACGTGCCGCCGGACAACGTGCAGAACTGGTACACCGGCACTTCGGCACCGACCGCCGTGCCTGCAACGGTTGCACAGCAGACCGCGGCGAGGCCTGTGCCATGAGCGGCGCGCGCGCCATGCGTCTGGACGAGTTGCTGCGCGGGGTGGCGGCGGTTCCGCGCGATGGCGGCATCGTCGTGCGCGGACTTACGCAGGATTCGCGCAGCGTGCGTTTGGGCGATGCCTTCGTCGCGCTGGCGGGCGCGCGTCATCACGGACTTGCCTTCGCGCCGACGGCGATCGCGAATGGCGCCGTTGCGATACTGGCCGATGAAAACGGCGGCGAAGAAGAAACGCGGCAAACCTCGGTGCCGGTCATCCGCATCGACAATCTGCGCGCGTGCCTCGGCAGGATCGGCGCGCGTTTCTTCGACGCTCCTTCGCATGGGATGACGGTGATCGCCGTCACCGGCACCAACGGCAAGACCTCCACGGTGCAATTGCTGGCGCAGGCGCTGACGCGGCTCGGGCATCGGGCTGCGACCATCGGCACGCTCGGCGCGGGGCTGGTCGGTGCGCTGGAATCCGGCGAACGGACGACTCCGGACGTGCTCAGCGTACACGCCTTGCTCGCGCAATTCCGCGATGGCGGCGCTTCGCACGTCGCGATGGAAGTGTCCTCGCACGCGCTCGACCAGGGGCGTGCGGATGCGGTGGAGTTCGACGTCGCGGTGTTCACCAACCTCACGCGCGATCATCTGGATTACCACGGAACAATGGAAGCCTATGGCGCGGCCAAGGCGAAATTGTTCGCGTGGCCCGGCTTGCGTGCCGCGGTGATCAATGTCGACGATGCGTTCGGCCGCGAGCTCGCGGCACGGGTGCCCGGGTCGGTGCAGCGCCTGCGTTACGCGATCGAATGCACGGACGCAGAAATCCGCGCGATCGACGTGCGCACACATGCCGATGGCATCGATTTCACGCTATGCACGCCGTGGGGCGAACATGCGCTGCATTCGCGTCTGCTGGGCGCGTTCAATGTGTCCAACCTGCTCGCGGTGGCCGGTGCGCTGGGTGCGCTCGACGTGCCGTTCGCGCGACTGGTCGAAACGCTGGAAACGCTGCAACCGGTGACCGGCCGCATGAACCGCCTCGGCGGTGGTGCCTGTCCGCTGGTCGTGGTGGATTACGCGCACACGCCGGATGCCTTGCAGCAGGCGTTGACCACGTTGCGCGCGCATTGCGCGGGAAAATTGATCTGCGTGTTCGGCGCCGGCGGCGAGCGCGATGCCGGCAAGCGCCCGCAGATGGGCGCGATCGTAGAACAACATGCCGATCTCGCCATCGTTACCGACGACAATCCGCGCGGCGAGGATGGCGACGCGATCGTCGCGGCGATCCTCGGCGGTTTCGCGCGGCCGCAAAGCGCGATCGTGCAGCGCGACCGCGCACGCGCGATCGAACTCGCGTTGGGCGAGGCGCAGGCCCGGGACGTGGTGCTGATCGCCGGCAAGGGCCACGAGGCATATCAGGAAAGCGCGGGCATCAAGCGGCCGTTCGACGATCTTGCCATCGCGCGTACGGCACTGGAGGCGCGCGCATGTTGAAACTGCGTCTCTCCGAGGTGGCCTTGTGGACGCACGGTGCATTGCACGGCACCGACGCGTTCGTGCATGGCGTCGGCACCGACACGCGCAAGCTGGACAAGGGCGACCTGTTCGTCGCGCTCAAGGGCGAACACCACGATGGCCACGATCATCTGGCTCAGGCGCGCGAACGCGGCGCCGCGGGTGCGCTGGTGGGTCGCCGCGTCGCCATCGATCTGCCGCAGGTGGTGGTGGCCGACACGTTGCTGGCGCTCGGCGATCTCGCGAGCGCGGTGCGCGCGCAACGGCGCACGCGTGTGGTCGGCATCACCGGCTCCAACGGCAAGACTTCGGTGAAGACGCTCGTCGCGTCGATCCTGCAGCGCCACGGCCGCACGCATGCGAATGCCGGCAATTTCAACAACGAGATCGGCCTGCCGCTGTCGCTGCTGGCGATGCCGCAGGACAGCGAATACGCGGTGCTGGAAATGGGTGCCGGCAAGCCCGGCGACATCGCGTATCTCGCCGCCATCGCGCGGCCCGAAGTCGGCCTCGTCAACAACATCGCGCCCGCACACCTTGAGCGCATGCGCAGTCTCGAGGGCGTGGCCGAAACCAAGGGCGCGCTGTACCAGGCGTTGCCCGCCGACGGCGTGGCGGTGATCAACGCCGACGATGCCTTCGCGGAATTCTTCGTGGGTCTCGCGGGCACGCGTCGCATTTTGCATTTCGGTTTCGGCGGGAAGGCCGACGTGCGGGCGGAAGCCATCGAGCTGCAAGCCGACGGCAGCGTTTTCGTACTGGTCACGCCCCAGGGCCGTACTCGCGTGCAGCTGTCGTTGGCGGGACGCCACAATGTCGCCAACGCGCTGGCGGCGGCGGCGATCGCCACCGCGCTGGATGTGCCGCTGGCAACGATCGTCACCGGCATCGAAGACGCGCGTGGTGCCGGCGGTCGCCTGCAATGGCGCGAAGCTCCAGGCGGCTGGCGGGTGATCGACGACAGTTACAACGCGAATCCCGGTTCCACCGAAGCGGCGATCGCCACGCTGTCGTTGCAGCCGGGCGAACGCTGGCTGGTGCTGGGCGACATGGCCGAGCTCGGCGCGAATGCCGCCGCGCTGCATGCACGGATCGGCGAATCCGCGCGCGTGGCGGGCATCGACCGGTTGTTCGCGGTAGGTGCATTGTCTACGCATGCCGTGCAAGCGTTCGGCACGGGAGCGCGGCACTTCGCGGAACAGGCTGCACTTGCCGATGCCCTGCGCGAGGCATTGCATGCCGGTGTCACCGTGCTGGTGAAAGGGTCGCGTTCCTCTCGCATGGAAAACGTGGTCGCCGCGTTGCTCGACGGCAACGGGGGAGGGGCGCGCCATGCTGCTTGAACTGGCGTTGTGGCTGGAACGTCACTACGGTGCATTCCGCCTGTTCGAATACATCACCTTCCGCACCATCCTGGCGGCGCTCACCGCGCTGGCGGTGTCGTTGTGGGCCGGCCCCGCGCTGATCCGCCGCCTGACCGAGATCAAGGTAGGCCAGGTGATCCGCAACGACGGTCCGCAATCGCATTTGTCGAAGGCCGGCACGCCGACCATGGGTGGCGCGCTGATCCTCGCGGCGATCGGCATTTCCACGTTGCTATGGGGCGACCTGCGCAACCGCTACGTGTGGGCCGTGCTGGTCGTGATGCTGGCGTTCGGCGCGATCGGGTTCTACGACGACTACCGCAAGCTGGTGCTGCGCGATGCGCGCGGCTTGCCGGCGCGCTGGAAATATCTGCTGCAGTCGCTGTTCGGGCTGGCCGCGGCGCTGTTCCTGTTCCATGGCGCCGACGTGCCGGCGGCGACCGCGTTGTACGTGCCGCTGTTCAAGCACGTCGCGATTCCGCTCGGCGCGGGTTTCGTGCTGGTCGCGTACCTGTGGATCGTCGGCTTCTCGAATGCGGTGAACCTGACCGACGGCCTCGATGGCCTGGCGATCATGCCCTCGGTGCTGGTGGCCGGCGCGCTCGGCGTATTCGCATACCTCTCCGGCAACGCGGTGTTCTCCGGTTACCTCGGCATCCCGGCGATCCCCGGCGCGGGCGAACTGGCGATCTTCTGCGGCGCGCTGACCGGCGCCGGCCTCGGCTTCCTGTGGTTCAACACCTATCCCGCGCAGGTATTCATGGGCGACATCGGTGCGCTGGCAATGGGCGCCGCACTCGGCTGCGTGGCGGTGATCGTGCGCCAGGAAATCGTGCTGCTGGTGATGGGAGGCGTGTTCGTGATGGAAACGGCGTCGGTGATGCTGCAAGTGGCGAGTTTCAAGCTCACCGGCAAGCGCATCTTCCGGATGGCGCCGATCCATCACCACTTCGAACTGAAGGGCTGGCCGGAGCCGCGCGTGATCGTGCGCTTCTGGATCATCAGCGTGGTGCTAGTGCTGGTGGGTCTGGCGACCCTCAAGGTGCGTTGACGATGAAGGCGATCTTGAAAATCGAAACCGCTTCGAACCGGATGGCACGACAATGCAAATGACCGACTGGTTCGCGCAATCCCAGGCGCAACGGCGGCGCGGCCGCTACGACCCGTGGCTGCTGGCGGCGGCGATCGCGCTGGCGGCGTTCGGCGCGGTGATGGTGGCGTCCAGTTCCATCGCGGTGGCGGATGGCCAGCACAAGGGCGATTTCTATTACCTGACGCGGCACCTGATGTTCCTGGGATTGGGCAGCGCGATGGGCTTCGCGCTGATGAAGGTCGAATTGCGCCTGATGGAGAAGTACGCCTTCGGCGCGATGTTGCTGGGCCTCGCCCTGCTGCTGGCGGTGTTCGTGCCGCATTTCGGCATGCGCATCAACGGCGCGCGCCGCTGGATCAATCTCGGCGTGATCGGCTTCCAGCCGGTGGAAGCGGTGAAGCTTGCGCTGGTGCTGTATCTGGCGAGTTACCTCGTGCGCCATCGCGAAGGCGTGGAGCGGCATTTTTTCGGCGTGCTGAAACCGATGGCGGTGGCGGGCCTGACGGCGGCGCTGCTGCTGGCGCAGCCGGATTTCGGGTCGGCCGCGTTGATTGCGACGGTGACGGTCGGCATGGTCTGGCTGGCCGGCGCGCGCATGCGCTACCTGATGATCCTCGGCGCACCGCTGGTACCGCTGGCGATGTACCTGGCGCTCTCCACTGATTACCGCGTCAAGCGACTGACCTCGTTCCTGGACCCATGGAAGGATCCATTCAACGACGGCTTCCAGCTGACCCAGGCGCTGATCGCGGTCGGTCGCGGCGAATGGTTCGGCGTGGGCCTGGGCGGCAGCGTGCAGAAACTTTTCTATCTGCCGGAAGCGCACACCGATTTCATCCTCGCGGTGATCGGCGAGGAACTCGGTCTGGCCGGCATCGTGTTCGTGCTCGGGTTGTTCGCGCTGCTGGTCGGCCGCGGCATGGTGCTCGGATTGCGCGGCGTGGAAGTCGGACAGCGCTTCGCCGGCTACGTCGCCTTCGGTATTTCGCTGATGATCGGCTTGCAGGCGCTGGTGTCGGTGGGCGTGAACCTCGGCGTGCTGCCGACCAAGGGCTTGACGCTGCCGCTGATCAGTTCCGGCGGTTCCAGCGTGCTGATGACCTGCGTGATGATCGGCGTGCTGCTGCGCGCCAGTTTCGAAATCCACCGCGCGGAAGACACGCGACGCATGGCCACGCGCGTGGCCGCACCGGCACCGCGGCCCGTCGCGACGGAAGCCTCGCAGCCCTTGCCCGCGGCCGCGCGGGGCCGCATCGAACCGCATATCGGGCAGGTGCATGCGTATGAGTGACCTGCCCGCGCCCGTCCTGATCATGGCCGGCGGCACCGGCGGCCACATCTTTCCGGGATTGGCCGTCGCCGCGGCACTGCGCGCGCACAACGTGCCGGTGATCTGGCTGGGCGGGACGGGGGGCATGGAAGTCAAGCTGGTGCAGGAGCGCAACATCGCCTTGCAGACCATTCCGGTGTCGGGCGTGCGCGGCAAGAATCTACTGACGCGCCTGGTCGCGCCGTGGATGGTATTGCGCGCGCTGTTCGCCGCACTGCGGGTGTTGCGCGAAAACCGGCCGCGCAGCGTGTTGTCGATGGGCGGTTATGTCGCCGGCCCCGGCGGCATCGCCGCGTGGCTGACGAAACGACCGTTGCTGGTGCACGAACAGAACCGCGTGCCGGGCTTCACCAACAAGGTACTGGCGCGCATCGCGCGGCGCGTGCTCGCGGGTTTTCCGGATGCCTTTCCGGAGAACACGAAAGCCGAGTGGACCGGCAATCCCGTGCGCGCGACGATCGCCGCGTTGCCGTCGCCCGCCGAACGTTTCGCGTCGCACGGGCAGCGTCCGCTGTTGCTGGTGCTGGGCGGCAGCCTCGGTGCGCGCGCCTTGAATCAGCATGTGCCCCACGCGCTGGCGCTGATTCCGGAAGCGCAGCGCCCGCGCGTGCTGCATCAATGCGGCGGCGCGCACCTGGAGGCGACCCGCACCGCGTACGCGCGCGTGCAGGTCGAGGCACGTGTCGAATCCTTCATTGACAACATGGCGCAAGCCTATGCACAAGCCGATCTGGCGATCTGCCGCGCAGGCGCGTTGACGCTGGCGGAACTGGCGGCCGCGGGACTCGGCGCGGTGCTGGTGCCGTTCCCGCATGCGGTGGACGATCACCAGACGCGCAATGGCGAAGGCTTCGTTGCCGCGGGCGCCGCGGAACTGGTTCAGGAAAACGATCTCGCCGCCGCCAAGCTCGCGAGCATGCTGCAGCGGTTGCTCGACAATCGCGAAAAACTGCTGGCGATGGCGCAGGCCGCGCGCACGCTGGCGAAGCCCGAGGCCGCGGAAACCATCGCGAAGCGCTGCATGGAGGCCGCGGCATGACGCCGCGTCCGCTGCCCATCCACGGCGACATCATGCAGGCCTTCCGCCGCGTGCATTTCGTCGGCATCGGCGGCGCCGGCATGAGCGGCATCGCGGAGGTGCTGCACACGCTCGGTTACGCGGTTTCCGGTTCCGACATGCATGCGTCGCCCGTGACCGAACGCCTGCGCGGGATGGGCGTGGACGTGGCGATAGGCCACGACGCCCGCAACGTCGACAGCGCGGATGCGGTGGTGATTTCCAGCGCGATCCGGTGCGAGAACCCGGAATTGCTCGCCGCGCACGAGCGCCGCATTCCGGTGGTGCCGCGCGCCGAGATGCTCGGCGAATTGATGCGCTTCCGTCGCGGCATCGCGGTCGCGGGCACGCACGGCAAGACCACGACCACGAGCCTGGTCGCGAGCGTGCTCGCGGAAGCGGGTTACGACCCGACCTTCGTGATCGGCGGCCAGCTCGTGTCCGCGGGCGCGCATGCGCGGCTCGGCGCAGGCGAATACCTGGTCGCCGAAGCCGACGAATCGGACGGATCGTTCCTGTTGCTGTCCCCGGTGATCGCAGTGGTGACCAACATCGACGCCGACCACCTCGAGAATTACGGCGGCGATTTCGCGCAGGTACGCAAGGCGTTCTCGGATTTCCTGCATCGCTTGCCGTTCTACGGGCTGGCGGTGCTGTGCGTGGACGACCCCGAAGTCGCACAGCTCGCACAGGCCACCCCGCGCAACGTGCTGACCTACGCGATTGAAAGCGATGCCGACGTGCGTGCCGCCAATGTGCGCGCGGATGGCGCGACGATGCACTTCGACCTGTTGTTGCCGGAAGGCATCACGCAGGCGGTCACGTTGAATCTGCCCGGTCGCCACAACGTGCTGAACGCGCTCGCGGCCAGCGCGATCGGCTGGCAGCTCGGCGTGTCGCCGACGGCGATCGCCGCCGCGCTGCAGAAATTCCAGGGCGTCGGCCGGCGCTTCCGCCAGCGTGGAGAGCTCGCACTGGGCCGCGGCAGCGCCTTGCTGGTGGACGATTACGCGCACCATCCGCGCGAGCTGGCCGCCGTATTCGAAGCCGCGCGCGGCGGTTGGCCGCAACGCCGCCTTGTGGTGGTGTTCCAGCCGCATCGCTATACGCGCACGCGCGACCTGCTGGACGATTTCGCGACGGTGCTTTGCGAGGCCGACGTGTTGCTGCTGACCGATGTCTATCCCGCCGGCGAAGCGCCGATCGCCAACGCCGACGGCCGCGCGCTGGCGCGCGCGGTGCGTGCGCGCGGCAAGGTCGATCCGGTCTTCGTCGAACATCCGCGCGAATTGCGCGCCGCGTTGCCGGCCTTGCTGCACGGCGGCGATCTGTTGCTGCTGCTCGGCGCCGGCGACATCGGCGCGGCGGCTAACGATCTGGCGCAGGCCGGCGAGCTGGCTTCCGGAGGCGCGGCATGAGCCGCGTCAGCGATCCGCGCGCATTCGGCCGCGTCGCCGTGGTGATGGGCGGCGCGTCGGCCGAACGCGAAGTGTCGCTGGATTCCGGCCGCAACGTGCTGGCTGCGCTTAAGGCGCGAGGGGTGGACGCGCACGCGATCGACGGCATTCCCGCATTGCTCGATGCGCTGCGCGCGGGCCATTTCGCGCGCGTGTTCAACATCCTGCACGGGCAGCACGGTGGCGGCGAGGACGGCATGCTGCAAGGCGCGCTGCAATCGTTGCACGTGCCGTTCACCGGCTCGGGCGTGCTCGGTTCGGCGCTCTCGATGGACAAGGTGCGCAGCAAGTGGGTGTGGAGCGCGCTTGGCCTGCCCACGCCGGAATTCGTGCCACTGCGGCGGGGCGCGGATGCCGGAACAGTGCGTGCGGCCGCGACATCGCTGCGGCTGCCGCTGATCGTCAAGCCGGCGTGCGAGGGTTCCAGCGTGGGCGTCACCCGCGTGTTCGAGGAAAAGGATCTCGATGCCGCGATCGCATTGGCCGAACGTTATCCCGGCGACCTGTTGATGGAAACGCTGATCCGGGGCGACGAGTTCACGGTCTCCATCCTCGGCCGCGAGGTACTGCCCAGCATCAGGATCGTGCCGAAGGGCGATTACTACGACTACAACGCAAAGTACGTCGCCGAGGACACGCAATACCTCTGTCCCGGCATGCAGGGGGAAGCGGAAGAGGATCTGCGCGCGCTGGCATTGCGCGCGTTCGATGCACTCGGTTGTTCCGGCTGGGGCCGCATCGACGTGATGCGCGACCGCGAAGGCCGCAACTGGCTGCTGGAGGCCAATACCGCACCGGGCATGACTTCGCACTCGCTGGTCCCGAAGGCGGCAGCGGCGGTGGGCATCGGTTACGAGGAACTCTGCTGGCGCGTGCTGGAAACCAGTTTCGATGGAGAAGCCGCATGAGGGGCGCTTCCATCACTCGCCTGCTGGCATGGCTGGTCGCCATCGCGCTGATCGCGTTGCCCGTCGTCGGCGTGCTGCAGGGATGGTTCGCCTCCGACCGCTGGCCGGTGCGCACGCTGCAGGTACAGGCCGAATTCAAGAACGTGAGCGCGGAGCAATTGCGCGCGGCGGTGATGCCGGACCTGCGCGCCGGATTCTTCGCGCTGGACCTCGACCGCGTGCGCGACAAAGTCGCGGCGCTGCCCTGGGTGGCGCAGGTGGAAGCTCGGAAGCGCTGGCCGGATACGTTGCAGTTGCAGGTGCTGGAATTGCATCCTTTCGCGCACTGGGGCCAGGGCCGTCTGCTCGGGCGCGACGGTCGCCTGTTCGAGGTGGCGAATGCGGATTCGGTGACGAATCTTCCGCATCTTTCCGGTCCGGACGATCGCGTCGCCGACGTGGTGGATTTCTATGAACAGGCGCAGAAGCAGTTCGCGCCGCTGCGTCTGCGCGTGGATGCGGTGGACCTTTCCGGCCGCGGTTCCTGGACCCTGCAACTTTCCGACGGCGGCGCGGTGGTGGTCGGCCGCGACCAGCCGCAGCAGCGCCTGGCGCGTTTCATCGCGGTGATGCCGCTGCTGCTGCGCGGCCACAGCGGCAGCTTCGTCTACGCCGACCTGCGTTACAGCAACGGTTTCGCGGTGAAATGGCCGGATTCGGCCACGCCTGCCGCGCTTTCTCCTTCTCCGAACGCGAGTGCCACGCCCCATGCTCCTGCCCGAGACGTTTAAGCCCATGAACCGCAAAAGCGACAAGCATCTGGTGGTTGGCCTCGACATCGGCACCTCCAAGGTGGTGGCGATCGTCGGCGAATACTTGCCGGGCGAACCGGTCGAAGTGATCGGCTTCGGCTCGCATGTTTCGCGTGGCATGAAAAAGGGCGCGGTGGTCGACATCGAGTCCACGGTGCACTCGATCCAGCGTGCGGTCGAGGAAGCCGAATCGATGGCCGGTTGCGACATCCGTTCGGTGTACGCCTCGATTTCCGGTTCGCACCTGGAAACGCGCAATTCGCACGGCACCGCGGCGATCCGCGACCGCGAAGTCACTCCGGGCGATCTCGAACAGGTGCTGGAAGCCGCCAGCGCGGTGGCGATCCCGGCCGACCGCAAGGTGCTCTACAAGGAACCACAGGAATACCGCATCGACGGACAGGACGGCATCCGGCATCCGGTCGGCATGAGCGGCGTGCGGCTGGAAGCGGGCGTGCATCTGGTCACGGGCGCGGCCTCGGCGGTGCAGAACAGCACCAAGTGCATCCAGCGTTGCGGCTTGTCGGTCGACGAACTGGTGCCCGCCGCGGTGGCGTCCGCCAAGGCGGTATTGACCGAAGACGAACGCGAGCTCGGCGTATGCGTGGTGGAAATGGGGGCGGGCACCACGGATATCGCGATCTATACGCAGGGTTCGATCCGCTATACCAAGTCACTGCCGGTCGGCGGCGACCAGGTCACTTCCGACATTGCCTACGGCATCCACACGCCGACCGCGCACGCCGAGGAAATCAAGATCAAGTACGGCTGTGCGTTGGCGCAGCTGGCGCATGCGGAGGAAACCATCCAGGTGCCGAGCGTGGGCGACCGTCCGCCGCGGCGCCTGGCACGACAGGCGTTGGCGCAGTCGATCCAGGCGCGCTACGAGGAAATCTTCGAGATGGTGCAGGACGAGCTGCGCCGCTCCGGTTACGAAAGCCTGGTCGCGGCCGGCATGGTGCTGACCGGCGGCGCCGCCCGCATGGAAGGCGCGCTGGATCTGGCCGAGGAAATCTTCCACAAGATGGTACGGCTGGGCATGCCGCAACACGTGACGGGTCAATCCGATCTCGTTGCCAGCCCGCTGTATGCCAGTGGCGTGGGCCTGCTGCTGCATGGCGCCCGAGTGGGCGGCAGTCGCAATGCGCTCGGCCCGGTCGGCAGCGGTGTGGGTGATGTCATCGGCAAGGTAAGGGGCTGGCTCAACCGGAATTTCTGAAAAGCATACGAGCGAGAGAAGACGGCGCGTCGGCGGACGCGCGAAGGCGCGGATATCAATCACTGGCGGTACTTTCTGGAGGACGGGACATGTTCGAACTGGTGGAAAAACTGGCACCCAATGCGGTGATCAAGGTGGTGGGCGTGGGCGGCGGCGGCGGCAATGCCGTGGGCCACATGGTCAATGCGTCGATCGACGGCGTGGAATTCATCTGCGCCAATACCGACGCGCAGGCATTGAAGATCTCGGGAGCGCGCACGACGCTGCAACTCGGCGCCAGCGTGACCAAGGGGCTTGGCGCTGGCGCCAATCCGGAACTCGGCCGACAGGCCGCGCTGGAGGATCGCGAGCGCATCGTGGAAATGCTGGAAGGCGCCGACATGGTGTTTCTCACTTGCGGCATGGGCGGCGGCACCGGCACCGGCGCGGCGCCGGTGGTGGCCCAACTGGCCAAGGAGATGAACATCCTGACCGTGGCCGTGGTGACCAAGCCGTTTCCGTTCGAGGGCCGTCGCCGCATGCAGGTGGCGATGAAAGGCATCGAGGACCTCGAGCAATATGTGGATTCGCTGATCACCGTCCCCAATGAGAAACTGCTGACGGTGCTTGGCCGCGAAGTGACCCTGCTGAACGCCTTCAAGGCCGCCAACGATGTGCTGCTGGGAGCCGTGCAAGGCATCGCCGACCTGATTACCCGCCCGGGCCTGATCAACGTCGACTTCGCCGACGTGCGCACCGTGATGAGCGAAATGGGCATGGCCATGATGGGCACCGGTACCGCCCGCGGTGACGACCGCGCGCAGGCCGCGGCAGAAAGCGCGATCAATAATCCGCTCCTGGAAGACGTCAACCTCTCCGGCGCCTGCGGCATCCTGGTCAATGTCACCGCCGGTCCGAACCTCACCATGCGTGAGTTCGACGAGATCGGCCGTGTGGTTCACGACTTCGCCAGCGAGGATGCGACCGTAGTGCTGGGTACTGCGCTTGATCCGGAAATGCAGGACGACGTGCGCGTCACCGTGGTGGCTACCGGCCTCAACCGCGCCGCCGCCGCGGCACGTGCGCCGTTGCGCGCGGTTCCGCGCCAGGAGGAAGTGATTGCGCCGTCGCGGCCATTGCGAACCCTGCGCACCGGAACCGGCAACGAAGTGGTGGACTATGCCGTACCCGGTGTCGGCAGGCCGGTCGCCAAGCCGGAAGCCGCTCAGGCCGATCCGGGATTGCCTGATTATCTGGACATTCCTGCCTTTCTGCGGCGTCAGGCGGACTGATCGCCCGGTGGTTGGGCTCGGGGTGCCAGCCCCGGACTGCCGCCGGATTTTCGCTGCAAGCAGGCGATGCGACTCGTCGCCTGTCTTGGCCTCGTCCCGAAGCCGGATTTCCCGTCCCCGGCTTCGGGCCGCCCTGTTCTACACCTTGAAGAACAGATACGGCAGCCTCCATGAAAGGCTGCCGACAGACCTTCTTGATAGAAATGCGCGGTTGATTTGGCGGGGCAGTCATCGCCGCCATACCATTTCAAAGTTGCCGGTCGTGTGAACGTGGGAACTTTTCGCCGTTTCAATGACCAATACGGGGTTCGATGGGGTTGGCCAGATCGGCTTGCTGCCGGATAAACTGAACGGGCAAGTTTGTTTATTTTGCGCTAACCCTGTGCTACGATCCCGCCCGTCTTAGCGATACCCTAACAGGATTCAAACGAAAAATGATCAAGCAGCGCACGCTCAAGAATGTCATCCGTGCGACCGGCGTTGGTCTGCATACCGGCGACAAGGTCTACATGACACTGCGTCCGGCGCCGGTGAATACGGGTATCGTGTTCCGCCGCACCGACCTCCCCTCGCCGGTGGAAATCCCGTCCCGCTGCGAATTCGTGGGTGACACGCGTCTGTCCAGCACCTTGGTCAGGAATGGGGCGCGCGTCGGTACGGTCGAGCACCTGCTTTCCGCCATGGCGGGACTTGGCATCGACAACGCCTATGTCGATCTTTCCGCGCCGGAAGTGCCGATCATGGATGGCAGTGCCGGTCCGTTTGTCTTTCTGTTGCAGTCCGCGGGCATCGAGGAGCAGTCCGCTCCCAAGCGCTTCATCCGCATCAAGAAGGCCATCAAGGTCGAGGAAGGCGACAAGTGGGCGCGCTTCGAGCCTTTCGACGGGTTCAAGGTCGGGTTCTCGATCGAGTTCCAGCACCCGATCTTCTCGCGTCGGTCGTCCTCGGCCGAAATCGACTTTTCGACCACCTCCTTCGTGAAAGAAGTCAGCCGTGCCCGCACTTTCGGCTTCATGCGTGACATCGAGATGCTGCGTGAACGCAACCTGGCTTTGGGCGGCTCGATGGACAACGCCATCGTGCTCGACGATTACCGCGTGCTCAACGAGGACGGCCTGCGCTACGAGGATGAATTCGTCAAGCACAAGATACTGGATGCCATCGGCGACCTTTATCTTCTGGGCCACAGCCTGATCGGCGCGTTCTATGGTCACAAATCGGGCCATGAGCTGAACAACAAGCTTCTCCGCGCGTTGCTGGCCGACGCCAAGGCGTGGGAAGAAGTCAGCTACGACGACCCGGAAAAGGCGCCCATTTCCTACGCCCATCCGGCGCAGGCAGTCTGAAACCCTCCTTCGATTCCTCCGTGCGGCTTGTTGGCCGCACGGGTTTTCATGCCCGTGGTCCCGTCGCCGCTTGGTTGGCTTCGCCGCGGCGTCCCGTGTTATAAAGTCCGTCTGCCCTTCGGGCAGGGGCGGCATCGCACGCCTTTCAGGAACAAGAATCCCTTTCGGCGAAGGACGCCAGTTCAAGGAACAAGTCCCGCAATTCCGGGTCTGACATGGCTTTCGCCGCGTGGCGCAAATGTTGCGCGCTTCCGGCGGAAAGCGGTGGCAAGGATGCAGTCGAGGCGCCTCGTGCGGACGTTTCGATAACGACTTTGACAAGGATTGAATCGGCATTGACGCCGAGGGTGCGCAGGATGGACAGCACCCTGGACGTGGCGGTTCGCGCGCGTGTGGCCCAGGCCGCACTCGGCGCCAGCAGGATGGCCCGGTTGCCGCGCTGGCCGGCGAAGCGCAAATGCTCGTTCAGGGGTGGCGGCATCGCCTCGCGGAAACGCCGGTCCAGTTCTTCCAGTGCGCGTGCGCGTGCGCTGAGCGCCAACAACGGGGCGCACTGCGCCAACGGTCGGGGGCCAGGGGCTTTATCGTCGGGAAGCATGGAATAAAGGTTTCAAGGAAACACAGAAGATGATACTCGTCGCGCGTTCGGCCAAGACTGCCTGCCACTCTCCCCAGCTCCTGGTCTGCCCGCGCGTGCGCCGACACACTTTCATGGCGACTTCCGCATTCGTTTGCGGGTGCGCCCTGTTGGGAGCCTTGGCGACCATGGTATTCGCCAGCCCGCGTGACCGCGCCCTGCGGCAACTCGCCGCATTGCACGCGCAGGTCAGCAGTCAGAAGAGCCAGCTCGGCGAGGTGCGCGTAACCGCGCAGCGCGACATGGACGCGATGGCGGTGAAGCTGGGCGAGCTCCAGGCGCAATCCATCCGGCTCGATGCCCTGGGACAGCGGTTGGCGGAAGCAGGCAAGCTCGATCCGCGGGAATTCGATTTCGGGCGTCCTCCGGCCTTGGGCGGCCCCGAGCAGAACGTGGCGCCGGCCGGCCTGCCTCCGAATCTCGATGCCAGCCTGGATGCCTTGCGCGATCGTTTCGATCACCAGCAGACCCAGCTCGGCGTCCTCGCGGACCTCCTGATGAACCGGCAACTGGACGCACGCGTGATGCCGACGGGGATGCCGGTGGCAGACGGCTACATCGCTTCCTATTTCGGTGTGCGGCCCGATCCCTTCAACGGCCGTCGCGATTTCCATCCCGGCCTCGACATCGACGTGCCGCAGGGCAGCCCGGTGCATGCAGTGGCTGATGGCGTCGTGACCTTCGCCGGCGAGCGGACCGGCTACGGCAAGGTGGTCGAGATCGACCATGGCGACGGTTACATGACCCGTTATGCCCACAACAGCCGGCTGGTTGCTCACGTCGGCGAGCGCGTGCATGCCGGCGACGTGATTTCCGACGTGGGTTCGACAGGTCGTTCCACCGGGCCGCACGTGCATTTCGAAGTCTGGTATCAGGGCCGCGTGGTGAATCCGCTGGCTTACGTGCGCAATACGCGTTCACCGGTCCGCAGGGGTTGATTCGACTGCTGTGTCGTCCGGGCGGTTGAATCCTTCCGCGCGCGTCGCAATCTTGGCCCTAGGCGCACGCGCATGCGCCCCGTATCATGGGCCGTTTGACGATCCGCGGTCCGCGGCGGCCGGCTTCTCCCACCATCGATCGATTTCTTCCGATGCTCAATCGTGCCCTCACCCGCGTGTTCGGCAGCCGCAATGATCGCGTGCTGCGCCAGTTGTCCCGCCAAGTCGGGCGCATCAATGCGCTCGAGCCGGAGATGCAGAAACTCGACGACGCGCTACTGCGCGCCAAGACCGACGAGTTCCGCAAGCGCATCGCCGGCGGCGAATCGCTGGACAAGTTGTTGCCGGAAGCGTTCGCCGTGGTGCGCGAGGCTTCGCGCCGCGTCCTCGGGCTGCGCCATTACGACGTGCAGCTGATCGGCGGCATGGTGCTGCACATGGGGAAGATCGCCGAGATGCGCACCGGCGAGGGCAAGACCCTGGTGGCGACGCTGCCGGTGTATCTGAACGCGCTGGAAGGCAAGGGCGTGCACGTGGTCACCGTCAACGATTATCTCGCCCGGCGCGACTCGGCCTGGATGGGCAAGGTCTACGGCTTTTTGGGCATGAGCGTCGGCGTGGTCTGGCCGGGCATGGATCACGCCGACAAGCGCGGCGCGTATGCCGCCGACATCACCTACGGCACCAACAACGAATTTGGTTTCGACTACCTGCGCGACAACATGGCGCAGTCGAAGGACCAGCGCTACCAGCGTGGCCT
>DATNEQ010000009.1:0-81181 GCA_035552915.1 Rhodanobacteraceae bacterium | reverse complement strand
ACTACAACGCCGACCCCGACCCGTCGCGCGAGAGCTTCGCGATCGCACACCCGCCGCCGAACGTGACGGGCGACCTCCACCTCGGCCACGCGCTGCAGCTCTCGCTCGCCGACACGATCGTCCGCACTCGACGGATGCAGGGCTACAACGTCCTCTTCCAGCCCGGGTACGACCACGCCGGCATCTCGACGCAGAACGCCGTCGAGAAGCACCTCGCGACCGAGGGCAAGACGCGCCAGGATCTCGGCCGCGAGAAGTTCGTCGAGCGCGTGTGGGAGTGGAAGGCCGAATCCGGATCGACGATCAGCAACCAGATGCGCCGGCTCGGTGCGTCGATGGACTGGTCGCGCGAGCGTTTCACGATGGACGAGGGCCTGTCGGCCGCGGTGCGCAAGGTGTTCGTCGAGTGGTACCGGGCAGGACTGATCTATCGCGGCAACCGGCTGGTGAACTGGGACCCCGTGCTGATGACCGCGGTGTCGGACCTCGAAGTCAACAATGTCGAGCGCGACGGACACCTGTGGTCGATCCTGTATCCGTTCGCCGATCCATCGTTGCGGGGCCCGAATGGCGCGCGTGGCCTGATCGTCGCCACCACGCGCCCGGAAACCATGCTGGGCGACGTCGCCGTGGCGGTGCATCCGGAAGACGAGCGTTATCAGGCTTTCATCGGCAAGACGCTCACGTTGCCATTGTCGAACCGCGAAATCCCGATCATCGCCGACGAATACGTGGATCGCGAATTCGGCACCGGTTGCGTGAAGATCACGCCGGCGCACGATTTCAACGACTATGCGATCGGGCAGCGACATGGGTTGCCTCAATTCAACATCTTCACTTTGGATGCCCGGGTTCTAGGGGCTCCGAATGATTCATTCGATTGGAGAAAGAAGCGACACGATTACCGATCGGAAACTGCAGAGGGCGGAACCGTGATTGTTTCCCCACCTCCGCAATATTCCGAAAAGGACATCCCTGAAACTTACCGCAGTCTCGATCGCTACGAGGCCCGCAAGCGCATCGTCGCGGATCTGGAATCGCAAGGCTTTCTCGTCGAAACCAAGGCTCACAAGTTGCAGGTGCCGGTCAGCCAGCGCTCGGATGCGGTGATCGAGCCGATGCTGACGGACCAGTGGTTCCTCGACCTGACGACCGACGCATTGCCGGAAGGCCGCGCCAAGCCCAAAGGCTCGACCGGCGGCCGCAAGGCCATCACCGAACCCGCGCTGGAGACCGTGCGCAGCGGCGCGATCAAGTTCGTGCCGGAAAACTGGACGACCACCTACACGCAATGGCTGGAGAACATCCAAGACTGGTGCATTTCGCGCCAGTTGTGGTGGGGCCATCAGATTCCCGCGTGGTACGACGAGGCCGGCAACATCTTCGTCGGCGAGGACGAGGCCGATGCGCGCGCGCATTCGGACGCCAAGCCTGTCGGTGCGTTGAAGCAGGACGAAGACGTGCTGGACACCTGGTTTTCCTCCGCGCTGTGGCCGTTCTCCACGCTGGGCTGGCCGTCGGACCAGCCGGTGAAAAACGAGCGCGGCGAAACAGTCGCGAATTGGAAGGCCGACAAAATCTTCCTGCCGAGTTCGGTGCTGGTCACCGGCTTCGACATCATTTTCTTCTGGGTCGCGCGGATGGTGATGGCGACGAAGTATTTCACCGGCGAGGTGCCGTTCCGCGAGGTGTACATCAACGCCATCGTGCGCGACGCGGAAGGCCAGAAGATGTCCAAGTCCAAGGGCAACACGCTGGACCCGCTGGATTTGATCGACGGCATTTCGCTCGAAGCACTGGTGAAGAAATCCACCGCGTCGCTGCTGATCCCGCAGGTGCGCGAGAAAGTGGAGAAGCGCGTGCGCCGGGATTATCCCGACGGCATCGCGGCGATCGGCGCGGACGCGCTGCGCTTCACCTTCGCCGCGCTGGCCAGTTACAGTCGCACGATCAACTTCGACATCAAGCGCGCGGAAGGCTACAAGGCGTTCTGCAACAAGCTGTGGAACGCGGCGCGGTTCGTGTTGATGAACCTGCCGGAAGGCGGGGTCGTCGCGCCTTCCGGCGCACCCGTGACGGAAGCGGAGCGCTGGATCCTCTCGCGCCTGCATCGCACGCTGGCGGAGGTCGAACAGCATTTCGCCTCCTATCGCTTCGATCTGCTGGCGCAGGCGCTGTACGAATTCGTCTGGAACGAGTACTGCGACTGGTTCCTGGAATTGTCCAAGCCCGCCCTGAACGGCGACGACGCGCATGCCGCCGCATCGACCCGCTACACGCTGCTGCACGTTCTGGAAAGCGTGCTGCGCGCCTTGCACCCGATCATCCCGTTCATCACCGAGGAAATCTGGCAAGACGTTTTTTTGCGCTCCTCCATGAGCGCAAAGAACAACCCGGCATCCATGCCGGACTCTTCAATGCCAAGCATTCTTCAGTGCGAATATCCGCGCGTGGACGAATTCCCGGTGGATGAAGCCGCCAGCGCGGAGATCGAATGGTTCAAGGCGGTGTTGACCGGCGTACGGAAGATACGCAGCGAGATGAACATTGCGCCGGGCAAGACGATTCCGTTGTTGTTTGTCGGTGGCGATGCGGATGACCGCCGTCGCGCGCAGAAATTCTCCGCGCAGATCGCCTTTCTCGCGCGCAGCGAGGCGCCGCGCTGGCTGGCGACGGGCGAAGCAGAACCAGCCGCCGCAGCGGCAGTGATCGGCAACCTGCGCGTGCTGATCCCGCTGGCCGGGCTGATCGACATCGACGCCGAACGCACGCGACTGAAAAAGGAAACCGCGCGCATGGAAGCCGAAATCGCGAAGTCGGGCGCCAAGCTGGCGAATTTCGGCGAGCGCACGCCCGCCGCGGTGGTCGAGCAGGAACGCGCGCGGCTGGCCGACTGGAACGTGCATCTCGCAGCGCTGCGCGAGCAATTGCGCAAGCTCGGCGGTTAACCGTCCGGCAGCAGCTCCATCGCCATCACGATCGCGTCTTCGCGGCCTCGTCGCGCGGGGTAATAGTTCGGGCGCCGACCGACTTCGTTGAAGCCCGCGCGCTCGTACATCAAGTGCGCGACAGGATTGGAAGGACGCACTTCCAGGAAGATGCGCCGGACGCGACAGGCGTGCGCCAGCTCCAGCATGTGCCGCAACAGGCGCGTGCCCACGCCGCGGCGCTGCTGCGCCGGCGCCACGCACAGGTTCAGGAGATGCGCCTCTTCCGCGCCGGTGGACAGGATGCCGTAACCGAGCAATTCGCCGTCCGTGGCCTGCAAGACCCAGCACTTGTGGCCTGCATCGATGCAGTCGCGGAATATCTGCGGCGCCCACGGGAATTCATAGGCCCGGGCCTCCACGGCGGCCACCGCGCCCACGTCGGCATGCAGCATCGGGCGCCAGCGCGGAAGCGGATGGACGGCCACCGCGGACATGTCACGCGTCGTCCTGAGTGAGTCGTTGCAGCGTGTCCCACAACGAGCGCTTGCGCGCGCGATCGGCGTGCAGCACGGCCAGCGCATCCACGCGCAACACGCGTTCGGCGGCGATGCGCGGAGGCAATGCGACCTCGCCGAACGCCAGCACGCGCACGCGCGGATCGGTTTCCGCATCGGCGAGCCGCACGCATTGCAGTCCCAGCGATGCGACCGCCTCGCCGATCTTCGCGTACAGCGCGGAAAGTTCGGGAAGATCGGTTTCCTCGCGCAGCGGCGCCAGCGCGATGCGGCGATCGAATCGCCCCGCGTCCGTGTCCGCTGTCGGGGCAACGTCAGTCGCGTCGATGGACGAACCGCTTTCCCGCGCCGGTGCCGCGATGCGCAAGCGCAACGGAGTCACGCCGAGCGCGCGCAGCATGGCGGTCCTGGACAACCCGGCAAAGGTCGCTTCCATCACCCTTGCGGCGGCGCCTGCCGGTTCTGCGCGCGCACGCGGCGGCGCGAACTGCGGCTGCGCAGGCCCCACAGCGTCATGACCGGCCCGGAGAACACGTACAACACGGCGATGATCAGCAACACCGTCGCGGGGTCCAGCACCAGCGCCACCACGATCAGCACCGCCAGCACGATCCACCCGAACGGCACGCGGTCGCCGCGCGGCCATGCCTTGAAGCTGAAATAACGCACGCGGCTCACCATCAGCAGTCCGGCGACGATCGCCAGGATGGGCGTGAAGAAACACAGCCATGCACCCTCGATCTGCCGGTCCTGCATGGTCCAGACGAAGGACATGCACAGCCCCGCCGCGGCAGGGCTGGCCAGCCCCTGGAAAAAGCGCTTGTCGGCCACGCCGACCTGGGTGTTGAAGCGCGCCAGCCGCAACGCGGCGCAGGCGGCATACAGGAAGGCCGCGGCCCAGCCGAGCTTGCCCCACGCCACGCCATAGTCGCGCAGGTATTGCAACGACCACGTGTAGAGCACGACTGCCGGCGCCAGACCGAAGCTCACCATGTCGGAAAGCGAGTCGTACTGCATCCCGAACTCGCTCTGGGTCTTGGTCAGCCGCGCGATGCGGCCGTCCATTCCGTCCAGCAGCCCGGCCACGAACACCGCGATGGCGGCGTCGGTGAAGTTGCCGGCGATCGCCGCGATGATCGCGTAGAAGCCCGCAAACATCGCCCCGGTGGTGCACAGGTTCGGCAACAGGTAGATGCCGCGGCGCGGGCGCGCGGGCTGCGGGGACGCTGGCGTCGGATCGGTCATGCGGCGGCGCGGCAAGATCGGGTATGGCGGCAAGTGTAATCCATCACTGTGACGGGGCAGGCTTGTCCCGGAGCCGCGGCGGTGCTATCCAGTAGCGCGAATCCTGGCCATTCCGGAGCCCGTCATGTCCCGCTTGCCCCTTTCCGCCGCGTTGGCGCTCGCCATGCTGGCCGTCTGCGTCGCCGCCGGCGCGCAACAGGTCTACAAATGGAAGGACGCCAACGGCGCCACGCATTACTCCGACACGCCGCCGCCGGCTGGCGCGAACTACGACAAGGTGAAGATCAACAGCAATGTCGCGACGCCGGTGGCTGCGACACCCGCGTCCGCTGCTTCGAGCATGAACAACGGTGGTGGTGGGAACGATCTCGGCTGGAATTCCATGCCGCTCAAGGCGGCATCCGACACGCCAGAAAACCGGACCAAATTGTGCAAACAACTCGATAGTAATATTGCGCTGCTCAACAGCAAGCAGCCGGTCACTTCCGGAGATGCCGGCACTCCGCAGCAAAACATGGGCGACGTGCAGCGCAACCAGGAACTCGCAACCGCTCGTGCCCAGAAAGATCAGTACTGCACTAATTAAATTTCATGCTGACGGGGGCAGCTTGCGTTCAAGACCGGGTTGTCGCCACGCACATCGGGAATACGCGCACTTTTGATGCGTGGCAAATCACGTGGCAACGCCGTCGAGCCATCGCTTTGATGAGATGTCCGGCAATACTCCGGTTCGGACGGTACAATTCGCCGTTCAAACCACAGCAGCCAGCCCATGCGCCTGTCCGACTTCCACCTCGCCACCGCCCGCGAGGCACCTTCCGACGCCGAGATCGCCAGCCACAAGCTGATGCTACGCGCGGGCATGATCCGCAAGCTCGCCACCGGCATCTACACCTGGGCGCCGCTGGGCCTGCGCGTGCTGCGCAAGGTGGAGGCGATCGTGCGCGACGAGATGCAGCGCGCCGGCGCGATCGAACTGCAAATGCCGTGCGTGCTGCCGCGCGAGCTGTGGGAGGAATCCGGGCGCTGGGAGAAATACGGCCCGACCCTGCTGCGCATGCACGACCGCAAGGAGCAGGAATACTGTTTCGGCCCGACCCACGAGGAAGTCGTCTGCGACTTCTTCCGCAGCGAGATTTCCAGCTACAAGCAGTTGCCGGTCACCTTCTTCCAGATCCAGACCAAGTTCCGCGACGAGATCCGCCCGCGCTTCGGCGTGATGCGCGCGCGCGAATTCCTGATGAAGGATGCCTACTCGTTCCACCTGACGCAGGATTCGCTCGGCGCGACCTACCAGACGATGTATGACGCCTATTCGCGCATCTTCAGCCGGCTCGGACTGAAGTTCCGCGCGGTGGCTGCGGACAGCGGCGCGATCGGCGGCGACATCAGCCACGAGTTCCAGGTGCTGGCCGATTCCGGCGAAGACGCGATCGCGTTCTCCAATGAATCCGACTACGCCGCCAATGTCGAGCTGGCCGAAGCGCTGGCGCCGGCCGGAGCGCGTCCCGAACCCGCGCAACCGCTGGCACGCGTCGCGACGCCTGCGCAGAAGACCATCGAGGAAGTCAGCGCGTTCCTGAAGATTTCGCCACGGCAATGCGTGAAGACCTTGCTGGTGCGCGGCACCGAAGGCGTGGTGGCGTTGTGCGTGCGCGGCGACCACGAGATCAACGAAGTGAAGGCGTCGAAGCTGCCGGAACTCGGCGGCGAGGTGGTGCTGGCCGGCGACGAACAGATCGTCGCGGCGACCGGCGCGCATGCGGGTTCGATCGGCCCGGTCGGCCTGCCTGCCGACGTGCCGGTGATCGTGGATCGCGCCGCCGCCGTGCTGGCGGACTTCGTCTGCGGCGGCAACCAGGACGGTACGCACTGCACCGGCGCCAACTGGACGCGCGACGCGCGCATCACGCGCGTGGCCGACCTGCGCAAGGTCGTCGCCGGCGATCCATCGCCCGACGGCAAGGGCATGCTGTCCATCGCGCGAGGCATCGAAGTCGGGCATATCTTCCAGAACGGCGACAAGTACACGCGCTCGATGAACGTGACGGTGCTGGACGATGCCGGCAAGGCGCGCACGCCGATCACCGGCTGCTACGGCATCGGCGTTTCGCGCATCGTCGCCGCGGCGATCGAACAGGGCCACGACGAGCGCGGCATCGTCTGGCCGGACGCGATGGCGCCGTGGCGCGTCGCGGTCTGCGTCATCAATCCCAAGAACGATCCGGCGGTGAACGAAGCCGCGCAGTCGCTTTACGACGAGCTGCGCGCGCGCGGCATCGACGCCGCGCTGGACGACCGTGGCCTGCGCCCCGGCCCGATGTTCGCCGACATCGAATTGATCGGCATTCCGCATCGCGTCGTGGTCAGCGAACGCGGGCTGGCGGCCGGTACCTTCGAATACCGCGGCCGCCGCGACGCGGAAAGCCGCCAGCTCGACCGGCCATCACTGCTGGCGTTGTTCGACTGAACCACGTGCATGGAAATAATCCGCGGCGGGATTTTCCGCGGGTTATCGCAATTCCCTCCCGCAACCGAATTCCGGATTTTTTGCGGAATTAACGGTTTTCGGCCAGAATGACCGGGATTGCCGATTGTCGATCATCGTCGAATCATCGAGACGGCATTCATCCGACCTCAACCATCGAATGGGAATCATCATGGCCGTCGACATCAAATCGATGAATCACACCCAGCTCAACGAACTGATCAAGCGTGCCGAAGCGCGCCAGCACGACCTGCGCGGAGAAAGCGTTTCCAAGGTACGCGCCAAGGTGGAAGCGCTGATCAAGGCCGAGGGCTTCACCTTCGCGGAGCTCTACGGCACCCGCGGCAAGCGTGGCGGCAAGCGCGGCAAGGTCGCGCCGAAATACCGCAATCCATCCAATGCCTCGGAAACCTGGTCCGGCCGCGGCAAGCGTCCGCGCTGGTTCAACGCCGCATTGAAGTCCGGCAAGACCGAAAAAAGCATGCTGATCAAATGATCCATCGCGGACCGTTGCGAGAAAACGCCGGCATGATGCCGGCGTTTTCGTCTGCGCATCACAAACTCCTGCGCGGCGCGATCAGCAAATCGCCGAACAATAATCCCGCCACCAGCGAGATCAGCAGCGTCACCAGCAGGATCGCGGTTTCCACGCCGAGGCCGACTTCGCGCGTCAGCAGGGACGATACGCTGCGGAAACCCACGCTGCCGGGCACCAGCAACAGGATGCCAGGCTCGCGCACGAGCGCACCCGGGCGGCCCGCGATGCGCGCGTAAAGATTGCCCAGCGCGCCCAGCAGCAATCCACCGAGGAACACGCCGAACGGCGCGCCGAATATCTGGCCGCCGAAATGACTGACGAGGTAACTCAACACCACGGCGGCGATCACCAGCGCGTAATCGCGCCGACTGGCCTGGAACAACATCGCGAACGAGAGGCCGGCGACCAGCAATGCCGGCCATTGCGACCATTCCGGCAACGCGGGCAACGGTTGCGCCGCGGGGACGACATGCAGCAGCACGCAGATTTGCGAAGCCGCCACGGTGCCGAAGGTCAGCTTCAGCAGCGTCGCGCAGGCGCCGGCCATGCGCGACACGCCCGATACCAGGTGGCCGCTCGACAGTTCGCGCACCGCGTTGGTGAGCGTCATGCCGGGCACCAGCACGATCAACGCGGAAATCACCACCGACTTCAATGCCAGCGGCACGATCCACGCGCTCACCGCCGTGGCGATGAAGGTGGCCACGAGCGCCCCGATGGCTTCGCTGGCGGCGGCCAGCCGCGGCCTTCCGGATCCCGCGATGCTCAAGAGCCCGATCAGCAAACCGATGCCGCCGGCCACCAATGCGTCCACCCACGCGGTGCCGAACAAGATCGCCACGCTGGCGGCGGCCATGCCGTAAGCGCAGACGATCGTGGCCAGCGCATGGCGGGAAAGCGGGCGCGCCAGCGCGTGCAACCGCTGAAACCCCTCCGACAACTGCATGCTGCCGTCGATCACGCGATCGGCGATTTCGTCGGCGCGGCACAGGCGCGCGAGATTGACGTCGCCCGGCGCCATCCTCAGCACTTGCGTGATCTGCGCCAGGCCATCGCCGTCGCGTTCGCTGAAGGACACCACGGTCGACGTCGGCGTGGACAGCGTCTCGCATTCCAGCCCGAGCTTGCGCGCCACCAGATCCACCGCCTGCTCCAATCGCGGCGCCGCGGCGCCATACTGGTGCAGGCGTCGCGCCAGCTCGATCACGAAGCCGATGCGCGCGCGGATAACGGGGTCGAGCGTGCTCATGCGCGGCGCGCGATCATGCCGCGGGGCGAACTTTCAACGTCGTCCCTTCCACGCCGATCACCTCGATGGTCGCGCCGGCCGGAAGGTCCGGGCCTTCCACCAGCCACTGGCCGTCGCCGACCTGCGCCTTGCCGCGGCCGTTGACGATTGCGGTGTCGAGCACGTAGCGCTGGCCGAGCATGCGCGCGCCGCGGCGATTCAGCAGCGCGGCTTCGGGCGCCGCCTCGCGCTGCAACCGCGGCCGCACGAATTTCCAGTAGGCGATGCACGACAGGAACGCCAGCACCGCGAAACACACCGCCTGCGCCAGCACACCGAGCGTGGGCAACACGAACACGATCACGCCCATCGCGGCGGCGGCGATGCCGATCCACAACAGGAAATACCCGGGCAGCAGCACTTCGCCCGCGATCAGGACCAGCGCCAACACCCACCACAGGTAATGTCCCGGAATCTTCGTGAAGTCCATGTCAGTTCCCCGGGATGGACGGAGGCGCGTTTTGCGCGCGCGGCGCGTTCCGCGATTCGCCCTGTTTTGCGAGGGCCTCCTTCGCGATTTCCGCGATGCCGGCAAGCGAACCGATGATGCCGGTGGCTTCCACCGGCAACAGCAGCATCTTCTGGTTGGGCGAATTGGCCATTGCCTTCAACGCTTCGACGTATTTGCCGGCGACGAAGTAATTGAGCGCGTTGATGTCGCCGTGCTCGATCGCGACGGACACCACTTCCGTTGCTTTCGCCTCGGCGGCGGCCAGGCGTTCGCGCGCCTCGGCCTGGCGGAACGCGGCTTCCTTTTCGCCTTCCGCGGAAAGAATCACCGACTGCTTCTCGCCTTCGGCTTTCAGGATAGCCGCCTGACGGAAGCCTTCCGCTTCCAGGATGTTGGCGCGCTTCTCGCGTTCGGCTTTCATCTGGCGTGCCATCGAATCCACCAGATCGCGCGGCGGCTGGATGTCCTTCAACTCCACGCGCGTGATCTTGATGCCCCACGGATGCGTGGCTTCGTCCGCGACCTTCAGCAGGCGCGCATTGATCTCGTCGCGCTTGGACAACGACTCGTCAAGGTCAAGCGAACCGAGCACCGTACGGATGTTGGTCATGATCAGGTTGGTGGTCGCCAGTTCCAGGTTGGCGACTTCGTACGCGGCCTTGGCCGCATCCAGCACCTGGTAGAACACCACGCCGTCGACCTTGACCACCGCGTTGTCCTTGGTGATCACGTCCTGCGACGGAATCGCCAGCACCTGCTCCATCATGTTGATCTTGCGCCCGACCGCCTGGTAGATCGGGATCAGGAAATGCAGGCCCGGCTCCAGCGTGGCGGTGTACTTGCCGAAGGTCTCCACCGTCCATTCCCAGCCCTGCGGCACGATGCGCACCAGCTTGGCGATCGCGATCACCACCACTGCAACCAGAACCAGACCCAGGATGGCGCCCATGGCTTTCCCCTCGTCGTCGACTCCGCGCAGTATATGCCGCGCAGGCACGACGACGAATGACAATGCGCTGGACGAGACCGCCCATCTCGACAGCGCATGGCAATGCCGTCATGCTCGACCGGTGCCTCACTGCGGCGATCCACGATGAGCGCGAGCGAAACCCGGAACGACAGCGAGCCCGCGACCGACGCCTCGTCGGGCGCAGCGGTCGGCTACGTGCGCCGCGTCGGTCCGTGGTCGGCGGCGATGGTGGTGGTCGGTGGCGTGATCGGTTCCGGCATTTTCCTCACGCCCGCGGCGATCGCGCGCCAGACGGGTTCCAGCGCGGAGCAATTGCTGGCATGGGTGATCGGCGGCGTGATCGCACTGATCGGCGCGCTGAGTTATGCCGAACTCGGTTCGCGTCGGCCACAGGCTGGCGGCGGCTACGTCTATCTGCGCGAGGCGTTCGGACTGGTCATCGCCTTCGTGTACGGCTGGAACCTGCTGGTGGTGAACCATTCCGGTTCGATCGCCGCGGTCGCCACCGTGTTCGTGCAATACGCCGGCGCCGCACTCGGCTTCACCGTCACCAACCCGGGACCGTATGCCGTCGGCACCATTGTGTTCCTCGCCGGCATCAACTGGTTCGGCGTGCGCGCGGGTTCGCTGACGCAGAACATCCTCACCGTCCTGAAGCTGCTCGCGATCTCCGCGCTGATCGTGGCCGGATTGCTGGCGCGTGGCGCGCCGCCACCGGCCGCGCCGCCCGCACCGATCAGTCCCATCGCGCTGGGCGGCGCCCTGATGCCGGTGCTGTTCTCGTACGGCGGCTGGTATTACGTCAACGACATCGCGGGAGAAATCCGCGAACCGCAGAAGAACCTGCCGCGCGCATTGATCTACGGCATGCTGCTGGTGGCCCTGTGCTACATCCTCAGCAACATCGCCTACCTCGCCGTGCTCGGCCACGCCGGACTGGCCGCCAGCAAGGCACCCGCGGCGGACGTGATGCGGCACGTGCTGGGCGAACCCGGCGCGCGCGCGATCGCCTTGGGTATCGCGATCTCCACGCTCGGCTTCTGCAATATCTCGCTGATGGGCGCCTCGCGCGTGTTCCAGGTGATGGGCGCGGATGGCGTGTTCTTCCGCGTCGCCGGAAAACTGCACCCGCGCTGGCGTTCGCCCAACATCGCGCTGTTGCTGCTCGCGGGCTGGGCCTGCGTGCTGGCGCTGACCGGTACCTTTGACCAGCTGCTGAACTATTCCACCGTCGGCGACTGGCTCGGCATGGCGGCAGTGATCGCCACGCTGTTCTGGTATCGGCGTGCGCGCGCCGCGGAACCCGCGCCGTTCCGCACGCCGTGGTATCCGTTCCTGCCGTTGATCTTCCTCGCGGCCGTGCTGTGGATCGTCGGCGTGACCATCTGGCAGCACCCGTCCGATGCCGGCATGGGCGCATTGATCACGATCGCCGGGCTGCCGATCTATTTCGTCTGGCGCCACGTGCTCGCGAAACGCGCGTGAAGCCTTGCGGGCTTCACTGACGCGAAGATCGAACTCATGCGTGGCCGCGCGTCCAATCTTGCCAGCCCGCCGCGGCGCGCCTAGACTCGCGCGCTGCAGGTGTCCGCTCGTCCTTGGGCGAACGGATGAAACGGGAAGCCGGTGCGAGTTGTCCTTGCGATCGATCGTGATCGCAGGATAAAAATGCGGACATCCTCGTCCGCACTTCTCAACTCCGGCGCTGCCCCCGCAACGGTAGGCGAGTTTCCGTCGAATCACTCAAGCCACTGCGCGCGAGCGCGGGAAGGCGATTCGGCACGAGAAGTTTTTTGCGATCGTCCATGCTCGCAAAAAAAAGCGGTCACGCGTGACCGCACTTCTCGGCTCGCAAGCCCGGAGACCGGCCTGCAAACGGAACGGCTGTGCCGTTCCATCGACAGGCGTCGCGGCGGGCGGCGGCCGGGAACGGCCGTGCCGCGCCCTGCCCTCATCTCCGTTGCGCCTCCCCGCGGGTGTGCGAACGGAGATGAAGATGAAACCTGTGAAATCGCGATCATCCATGATCGCAGTCTCGAATTTTCTCTTGGTCGGTACGACCGTCCTGGGTTGCTGTGCGCAGGCGCAGGAAGATCCCGGCGTCATCACCGAACCGGCGGTGCAGGTTACCGCCACGCGCCAGGCGCAGACCGTCGACGCGGCACTCGCCGATGTCACGGTCATCACGCGCGCCGACATCGACGACAGCGGCGCCGCCGATGTCTACGACCTGCTGCGCACGCAGGCAGGCATCGACGTGGCGCGCAGTGGCGGTCCTGGTTCGGCGACATCGCTGTTCCTGCGTGGCACCAATTCCAACCACGTGCTGGTGCTGGTGGACGGCGTGCGCATCGCCTCCACCGGCACGGGCGCGGTGGATTTTTCGCTGCTGCCGCTGGACGCGATCGAACGCATCGAGATCGTGCGCGGTCCGCGCGCGGCGTACTGGGGCTCGGACGCGATCGGCGGCGTGGTGCAGATCTTCACGCGCCGGTTGTCCGGCCCGCATGCCGCGATCCAGTACGGCAGCTACGACGACGCTTCCGCCAGCGCCGGCATTGGCGACTGGAACGAACGCGGCGGCTTCAGCGTGCAGGCCGGCATCCGCCACGTGACCGGGTTTTCCTCGCAGAATCCGCAGGGTTTCAGCTACAACCCGGACGACGACGGCCTGCGCAACCGCAACCTCGCCGCACGCGGGAAAGTCAAACTCGGCGCGCAGTCGCTCTCGGCCAGCGCGCTGTACAGCGATTCGGTCAACGAGTTCGACCAGGGCACCTCGCACACCATCGAACAGGATCTCGGCGCGGCTCTGGCGGGCGATCTGAACTCGAGCTGGTTCCAGCGCCTGAGCATCGGCAGCGCGCGCGACGACCTCGACACGCCGGATTATTTCTCGCTGTTCCGCTCGCAGCGGCAGAGCCTGAGCTGGTTGAACATCTTCACGCTGGACGAGCACCAGTCGATCACCGCGGGCCTGGACCAGGTCCACGAAAGCGGCGAGAACGTCGACACGTTCGGGCACGACGACATCTACGACGAGAGCCGCGACAACACCGGCGTGTTCGCAGGCTGGAACGGACACCTGCCGGGCTTCGATTGGGAGCTGGCCGCGCGCCACGACCAGAACAGCGTATTCGGCGGCGCATCCACGGGTTCCGGCGCGATCGGCTGGCGCATCGCGCCCACGCTCCGGCTCATCGCGAGTTTCGGGCAGGGCTTCCGTGCGCCCAGCCTCAACGAACAATTCTCCCCCGGTTACGGCGGCCTTTTCGCGGGCAACCCGGACCTGCGCCCGGAACGTTCGCGCAGCAGCGAACTCGGCGCGGAATGGACGATCGCCGACGGCTTCACCACGAAACTTTCCGCCTACCACACCGACATCGACGACTTGATCGATTTCACCGGCCCGCTGTTCCAGGCCGAGAACATCGAACACGCGCGCATCGACGGCGTCGAGTGGGAAACGCACTGGCGCAACGGCGGCTGGGGTATCGACGGCAACGCGACATGGCAGGACGCGCGCGATCCGGATACCGGCGCGCGCCTGCTGCGCCGCGCGCCGCGCAAGGGCGACCTCGTGCTGAGCCGCTATTTCAACGAACGCCTGGATGCTGGGATCGAGCTTTATGCGGAAAGCCAGCGCCAGGACATCGATGGTCCGCTCGGCGGTTATGCCCTGATCAACGCGCGGCTGAACTATTCGTTCTCGACCTCATGGCAATTGCACCTGCGCGCGGAGAACCTCGCGGACCGCACTTATTACCTGGTCGGCGGGTACAACACGCCCGGGCGCTCCGGCTGGATCGAACTGGCGTGGTCGCCGCAGGAATGACCACGCGGATTGCCGCCGCGGGAGCATTCGGGCAGTAGTGCTCAGAATGGTGAGGTGCTTCCCGAAACCCGTGGCTTATGTCCTTGCACGGGCATAGAATCCCCCCGCGGCGACGCTCCGCCGCGGGGGGAGATGATGTCAGCCGAACGCCTGCCAAAGACGCTCGCCGAACGCACCGGGCTGTCCGCAAGGGTGCGAAGTCTGCTCGAAGAACAACTCGCCGAATGCGGCGCGTGGATCGAACCGCAACTGCGCGCGGCCCTGACGGAACTCGAGCAGCAACTTTTCAAGGCGGCCGAACAGGCGCGCAACGACGCCGAACAGCAGACGGCGTTCGAAAGCCTGCGTGAAGTCAAGCGCACGCGCGCCGACGTCGTGCCGCGCCTGTTGTCGATACTGGAGGGGCGGCTGGCGGCGCTCGGCAGGCCACAGGGACCTCGTGCGACGGAAACGCGCGGCGATCTCGCGCTGGTCGATCATGCCGAATTCGAGGAAGAGATGACGCTGGACGACATCGCCACGCGCGCCGAACTTCGCGTCAGCCAGGCGTTGTTCGAACTCGGGCATCGCTATGGCGTGCTGGCGGCCTCGCCATCGCTGGAATCCGATGCGCTGCCGCTGGGTCCGCATGCGCTGGCGGAGGGCATGCGCGAGATCGCGGTCGGCATGAACCTGCCGCGCGAACACCGCACGGTGTTCTACCAGGCGTGCGACCGGCGCGTGTTGAGCGGTTCCGAAGCCCTGTACGGCTGCTTGAACGAACACCTGGTCTCGCGCGGCATCCTGCAGAACCTGCGTACCTACCTGCCCAAACGCAATCCCGACGCGCAGCCGCGCAAGCGCGGCGATGGTGCACCGGCGGAAGCCCCGCCGCCTGCGCCGGCGCAGAACAGCGCCGATGCGGTGATGGGCAACTTGCGCGAACTGCTGGAACGACGTCGCAGCGGCATGGCGGGGATGCCGGACGAATCCACACCCGGCGGCGGTTACGTCGCCTCCGGCGAGGAATTGCAGACCGTGCTGGCCGCATTGCAAACGCGCGCGCCGACGCCGGTGCAGCTCGGCGGCCGTGGCGTGCAACGCACCGTGCAGCACCTGCGGCAGGACATGCTGGCGGAGTTGCGCCGCTATTCGCCGGACGGGCGCACGCCGCAGTTCTCGCCCGAACACCGCGACACGGTCGAACTGATCTCGCTGCTGTTCGATCGATTGATGGACGAAACCCGCAGCGGCGGCATGGCGCAGCAGTTGCTCGCGCGCCTCCAGGTACCACTGCTGCGCACCGCGCTGGCGGACCGCAGCTTCTTCACCCGGCGCGCGCATCCGGCGCGGCGCCTGCTCAACACCGTGGCCGAAACCGCCAATACCTGGATGGACACCGGCGAAGGCGAATCCGACGCTGCGCTGGCGGACAAGCTGCAACGCACGGTCGACCGCGTGCTGGGCGAATTCAGCGGCGACGTGTCGCTGTTCGAACGCCTGATCGACGAACTGGACTCGCAAGTGCATTCATTGAAGCGCCGCGCCGAGATCGCCGAACGCCGCCAGCTGGAAGCCGCGCAAGGCCGCGACCGCCTGGAACAGGCGCGCGCGCGCGCGACTTCCGCCATCGAGGAACGCCTGGCCGGTCGCAAGGTGTCGCCATTGACGCGGGCGCTGCTGGAACAGGCGTGGAGCGATGCGCTGGCGCTGGCGATCCTGCGCCACGGCGAGGACAGCGAAGCCTTCCATCGCCGCCTCGCTGCTGCCGACGAACTGCTGCGCGAACCGGAGCAGCGCGACAACGAGCGCGTCAAGGTGGAACTGGAAGACGGATTGGCGCAGATCGGGCTGCAGGGCCCCGAGGCGACGCAACTCGCGAACCGCGTGCTGGATCTCCCGGCCGAGCCCGCGACGGCGGGCGGCGACAATCCGAGCCAGACCGAACTCGCGGTGCGCCTGAAAACGCGCCAGAAGCTGGGCGAAGACGAAACCTCGAAACGGGAAAGCGAGCCCCCGCTGCCGCCGATGGGCAACGACGAGCAGCAGGCGCTGGCGCGGCTGAAAACGCTGCCGTTCGGCACCTGGTTCGAGTTCACCGTCAACCAGCAGGGACAGCGGGTGGCGCGCAAGCTGGCCTGGTACACGCCTTCCACCAACCGCTGCCTGTTCGTGAATGCGCGCGGCACCGCGGCGCCGGAGCGCCACCTGGAACAGGTCGCGCGCCTCATGGTGCTGGGCCAGGTGCGGCCGATGCCGAAACGCGACGAATCGCTGATCGACCGCGCATGGAACGCGCTGGTTTCCGGCCTGCGGAATTTCGGCGTGGCGCCGCGCGCCGCCGGCGCCGAAACATGAAGCGCGGATCGCACGGCACGAAGCCCTACGCACGGGACCCATCATGAACTCGTCCGAACAACGCCGCGCCACGCGCAAGCACGCCACCGATCCGATCGAAGTGGTCGACGCCCTCACGGGAGAAAGCCTCGGGCGCGTCGGCAATCTGTCGCGCGACGGCATGATGCTGATCGGCCGCCGCAAGCTCAACGACGACGCCCTGTACCAGGTGCGCTTCCACCTGCCGGGTTCCGGCGCCAAACCGCATCCGCTGGAAGCCGGCGTGCACGAGCAATGGAGCGAACCGGCCGCGGTGCCGGGCCAGCACTGGGCGGGCCTGCGCATCATCGCGCTGTCGGATGCCGATGCCCAGGTGCTATCGCAATGGCTGGAAAGACAGGACGCTTGAGCGTCATCAAGTTGTGCCGCGTCGTCGCAATGACTGTCGCAGCGCAAACAGGTAGTCCGATCGATTCGTTGCGGACATCGCAAGCAGCCAACACACGTTGGCTTGCAACATAACTGGTTCAAAACAGGTGACGCGACGATGACTCGATCCAATCATTTCTTGATTGCTATCGGCTTGCTCGCCATGTGCGCGGAAGCCCATGCGATGACACTCAAGGGGATGACCTCAGTCGCTCCTAATGGAACAACAACAGTCGTCTCCGTCATTGGCAAGGAGTCGGTTCAAGCAGCGATATTTACGCATGAGAAGCAGATTGGCAGCGCTAGTGACCCTGTGCCGCTCGTCATCGATTCAAGCTGTACGTACAGCAGATACCCGTGCAGCATCGTGGATCGCATATCGATCACCGTGAATGGTCACTCGTTGTTTATTTCGCGATCGTTATTTTGTGATCTGGCTGATGTGAATAGAGCCAAGATCATCCGTCGGAAGGGAGGGTATGTACTTCTGCTAGAGGCAGGAGATGCCAGTGGAGCCTATGAGGCAAAGATTGATTTCGATACTGCGCGAGTCATTCGGAGGCTCCTGATTGACGGGGAAACTAATAAGCCGCTGGAAGCAACGACTTATTACCGTGTGACTATGTAGAGTTCCCTTACGTACTTTGCAGTTCTTCGTGCAACGCGGCACCATGGCGTTTTCCGCGAACCGGGCCACGCCATGACCGCCGCGCCGCAGGACAATCTCGCGGGGCTGTATCCCGCGCACGTCGCCGAGTTGCAGCGCCGTTGCGAAGCCGCGTTGCGGCTGGCGCAGCGCGATCACCTGGTGATCGCCGCCGGCCGCCCGATCCTGCGCTTCCTCGACGATGCGCCCTATCCGTTCCGCGCCAACCCGCATTTCGTCCACTGGCTGCCGCTGACCGAAGCGCCGGGAAGCTGGATCGTCTTCACCCCGGGCGCCAAGCCGAAACTGGTTTTCCTGCAGCCGCGCGACTATTGGCACGTGGTGCCGCCGACGCCCGCGGGCTACTGGGTGGAGCATTTCGATATCGTCGTCGTCCGCGATGCGGACGAAGCGCGCGCGCACCTGCCGAAGGATCCCGCGCGTTGCGTGATCGTCGGCGGCGACGATTGCGCGCTGGCCGGCTACGCGCCGGACAATCCGCAGCCGCTGATGGACTGCCTGCACTGGCAGCGTTCGTTCAAGACCGCCTACGAGATCGCGATGATGCGCGTCGCCAGCCGCATCGGCGCGCGCGGGCACCGTGCGGCGGAACAGGCGTTCCGTGCCGGCGCGTCCGAATTCGAGATCCACATCGCCTACCTGCAGGCCACGCACCTTGCCGAACACCAGTTGCCTTACGACAACATCATCGCGCTGGATCGCCACGGCGCGGTGCTGCATTACATGCATTTCGACCGCAATCCACCCACGCATGCGCACTCGTTCCTGATCGACGCGGGCGGACAGTTCCACGGCTACAACTCCGACATCACGCGCACCCATGCCGCCCCGGATGCCGGCGAGTTCCAGGCGCTGATCGATGCGGTCGATCGCGCGCAGCAGGAATTCTGCTCCAGGGTTCGCGCGGGACAGAGTTACCCGGAGCTGCACCTGCATGCCCATCACGTGTTGATGCAGGCCATGCGCGACCAGGGCTTCATCGCCTGCAGCGCGGAAGCCGCCGTGGCCAACGGAATCTCGTCCACGTTCTTTCCGCATGGCCTCGGCCATCTGATCGGGCTGCAGGTGCACGACGTGGCGGGCTTCCAGCGCGACGAACGCGGCGGCACGATCGCGAAGCCGGAAGGCCATCCCTGGCTGCGGCTCACGCGCACGCTGCAGCCCGGCATGGTCACGACCATCGAGCCGGGGCTGTATTTCATCGACATGCTGCTGGACGAGTTGCGCGCCAAGCCGGCCGCGAAAGACGTGGCGTGGAACAAGGTCGAGGCATTCCGCCCTTATGGCGGCATCCGCATCGAGGACGACGTTGCGTGCACGGACGGCGAACCGCTGAACCTCACGCGCGAGGCGTTCGCGGCCATCTAGCAGAATGTTGAAAAAGTGCCGTCCTGCACTTTTTCAATACGCCGAGTCCGGCACATGTCCGTACTCGGCTTCGCCGAATCAAGCACTTGATGTGCTTGATTCGCGGCGGCCCCTCCATGGCCCGCACCAACCGGGTGTTTCCCAAAACCCGGCTGGCGGAATGCGACCGCATTCGGCGCAACGCGCTCAATCGCGCCACACCATGCCGTCCGCCACCCGCAGCGGCACCGCCGTCAGCGATTCCCCGCGGCAAGGGCCGCCCACGCACAGGCCATTGTCCGCCAGCGCAAAACTCGCGCCGTGCACCGCGCAGACGAGCAGCCCGTCCTTGAACAGGAACAGGTTCGGCGCGTAGTCCATGCGCCGTCCGGCGTGCGGGCAAACGTTGATCCATGCGGACACCGCATCGCCGTGGCGCAGCAACACCAGCGCTTCGCCGTCCGGATCGGGCGGATCCAGGCCCAGCACGCCGCCGTCGGGAATATCCTCGACGCGGCACAATGGCGCGGTCATGTCCATCGGCACTTGCAAGCCTGCATGATCGGCACAAGATAGCAAACGCCTCCATCCATGCGGCAATTCTGATGCACATCGCCTTTGCGTTGCCCCGTCATCCGCTGTTGCGGGCGTTGCTGTTGATCGCCGGCGCATTGGTGCTGGCCGGTTTGCTGGTATTCGGCCTGTTCGCCGGCCTCGCCATTGCGGCTCTCGGCGCGCTGACGCTGCTGGCGCGTCGCCTGCTGACGCGCACGCGCGAACGCACCGCCCGCGACGACGTCATCGAAGGCGAATTCCGCGTGATGAATCCACGCTCCCGCGCAAGAATCGGATAGCGACGGGTTGCGGCGCGCTCCACAATGGCGCCATGAATACCGCACGCAAGCCCCTCCCCGACGCGCTGACGCGCGCACGCGAACTGCTCGACCGCCCAGGCGACGCGCCCGATCTGACCGCATTGGCCGCACAGGTACGGCTTTCACCCAGCCACCTGCAGCGCGCGTTCAAGCACAGGTTCGGCGTGTCGCCCGCCGAATACGCGCGCGCGCGCCGATTCGGCGACTTCAAGCGCGCGCTGCGCAAAGGCGCCAATGTCACGGAAGCCATTTTCGACGCCGGCTTCGGTTCCGGCAGCCGCGTGTACGAACACAGCGACCGCCTGCTCGGCATGCCGCCCGCGCGCTACCGCGAAGGCGGCCAAGGCGTGGCGATCCGCTACACCACGATGGCCTGCCCGCTCGGCCGGGTGCTGGTGGCCGCGACCGAACGCGGACTGTGCGCGGTGAATGTCGGCGCCGGCGATGCGGCGCTGTTGCGCGAATTGCGCGACGAATTCCCGCACGCGCGCGTCACGCGCGTCGACGCCGGCCGCGACGAATGGCTATCGACGGTGGTGGCGCGGATCGCCGCACAGTTCGGCAAACACGAACGGACCGCGCGACCGTTGCCGCCGCTGGACGTCGCCGCCACGGCATTCCAGTGGCGCGTGTGGAACGCGTTGACGCGCATTCCCGCCGGCGAAACGCGCAGCTATGGCGAAATCGCGCGCGCCATCGGCGCGCCCAAGGCCGCGCGCGCGGTCGGCCGCGCCTGCGGTTCCAACCGGCTGGCGCTGATCGTGCCGTGCCACCGCGTGGTGCGGGAGGATGGCACGCCGGGCGGCTGGCGCTGGGGCGCGCAGCGCAAGCAGCGCCTGCTGGAAAGCGAACGCCGCGAAGCACATGCTGCGTCTTGAATTCCGCTCAAACCTGCATGATGAAAGTCTCATGACGCTGCAATCCGGAATGCCCCGCGATTGCCGCTAGAATGAAATCATATCGGTTGGTTCTTGCGCTGATCCCTGTTCCCTCGAAGTGAAAATCAGGAAAGCAGGCAGCATGCTTGTCTGCTTTTTCACGGCGCCGGTCCGGCAGCGCCAACCGGCAACCGGGCATGCTTGCCCACACTTTCCACACAGCCACCCATGAACGACACCGCGTATCCCATCCCGGCCGTCACGCACGAACGCCGCTGGCTGGTCCCGCTGGCACTGGCCGCGGTGTACGTGATCTGGGGTTCGACCTATCTCGGCATCCGCATCGCGCTCACCGGCTTCCCGCCGTTCCTGCTGGCGGCAGTGCGTTTCGTCATCGCCGGAACCCTGATGTACGTATGGCTGCGCGCGCGCGGTGCGCCGGCGCCCACGCCACGGCAATGGCGCAATGCCGCGATCACCGGCGTGCTGCTGCTCGGCCTCGGCAACGGCATGGTGTGTTTCGCCGAACAATACGTCGCCTCGGGCCTCGCGGCGGTGGCGGTCGCCTGCGAGCCGCTGTTCGTCGCAGTGATCGTCGTGTTCTATCGCGAAAAACTCCGTCGCACCGAGGTGGCGGGCCTGGTCGTCGGTTTCATCGGCGTGGTGCTGCTCAACAGCGGCGGCGAATTGCGTGGTTCGCCCTGGGCCGCCGCCGCATTGCTGTTCGCGGCTGCCTCGTGGGCGTTCGGTTCCATCTGGAGCCGTCGCCAGGACATGCCGCCAGGCCCCATGAACGTGGCCGCGCAGATGTTGTGCGCCTCGCTGGCGCTGGGATTGATGGCGCTGCTTGCCGGTGAACGCTGGCCCGTGCACGTCCCCGTGCAGGCCGCGTCCGCCCTCGCCTATCTGATATTCGTGGGCTCGCTGGTGGGATTCAGCGCTTACCTGTTCCTGCTGAAGGCCGTGCGACCGGCACTTTCCGCCAGTTATGCCTACGTGAATCCTCCGGTGGCGGTGCTGATCGGTGTGCTGTTCGCCGGCGAGCGCGTGGGCACGCTGGAACTGGCCGGCATGGCGGTGATCCTGATCGGCGTCGTAACGCTGGCGCTGGCGCGCGCATGGGTTCCCCGCCGCACGCGCTAAAATGGACAGGGCTTTGCGCCGATCCATCGACGCGAAAATCAAAAAGTGGCCATCCATGGCCGCACATTCCAAGTGAAGCCCGCGCGGAGCAATCCTCTCGCATACCGATCATGATCAAGTGGATCGTCCTGGCTTTGTTCATCGCATGCGCGCTCTACGTGCACTTCCGCGGGCGCGTGCGGCACCGCTTCGCACGCCAGGTCACCGACCATTCCACCTTCATGGCCCCGATCAACCTGCTGATGTACGCGTTCTCGCGCGTGGCGCGCACGCCGTACCTGCAACTGGCGGATTTTCCGGAGCTGGAAAACCTGCGCAGCCACTGGCAGGAAATCCGCGACGAGGCGATCGCGTTGTCGCGCGAAAGCCATATCAAGGCTTCCGGCAATTTCGACGATGCGGGTTTCCACTCGTTCTTCCGTACCGGCTGGAAGCGCTTTTACCTGAAGTGGTACGACGACGCGCCGCATCCTTCCGCGCAGCAACTGTGCCCGCGCACAGTCGAGCTGCTGCATGCGGTGCCCGGGGTGAAGGCGGCGATGTTCGCGGAGCTGCCGCCCGGCAGCAATCTCGGCAAGCATCGCGATCCTTACGCCGGCTCGCTGCGCTATCACCTCGGCCTGATCACGCCCAACGACGACCGCTGCTGGATCCGGGTGGACGACGAGCCGTACAGCTGGCGCGACGGCCAGGGCGTGCTGTTCGACGAGACCTACATCCACTGGGCCGCCAATGAAACCGCGCAGAACCGCATCATCCTGTTCTGCGACGTCGAGCGCCCGATGAAATACCGCTGGGCGCAAGCGCTGAATCGCTTCGTCGCGAGGCATTTCCTCGGCGCAGGTTCCGCGCCCAACATGGATGGCGACCGCACTGGCGGCCTCAACCGCGCCTTCAAGTACGTCTACTCCATCCGCCGCGTCGGCAAGGCGCTGAAAACCCACAACCGCAAGCTGTATTACGTCGTGAAGTGGACGATCTTCATCGCCATCCTGGCGGCGATCTTCGTGCCGTGGCGCTGGCTGTAAGCCATCAGACGCCCCATGACATCACGTCGAGCAAAGCGAAATTATTTAAACAAACACGGCCCGAAACGCAGTCTTATCGTTCATTAGGGTTAGCAATCAATTTACACAAGCTAGCCAGCTTGCAAGGCTTTATTCCCAAGAATCAGCACATAGAATGGGAAAATTAAAGTAGTAATAATATGGATCAGAATACCGACGACTTTATGTCCTTCCCTGATTTTTATATTGGCGAATCTTCGATAACCCCAAGGTCGCCCATGCAGCGCAGCCTCCAAATACAGCTTTTTGGCTCTATGTAAATCTGGTGGTTGGCAAAGTTCTTCAAGGACTCTGCCAAGCAATAAACGTGCAAGAGGACTGCCGTCCTCCTTCATGGCCATCAGGCAGTATTGCTCAGCCTTCGCCGCTTCCGAATGCGCCCCTTTTTTCAAAATAACTCGCACGCATCCGTTACTTCCCTCGACGAGGTCGTACTTCCTGAGTCGATCATAATAAGTATAAGATTTTTCCAAATCCATCTTTCCTTTCAATCGCTCATAAATCAATCCACAAGTGAACAAGGCTTCTGGCACGTTGTATCTTGAAAGTTCAATCGACAAAGAGAGTGCCAAATCATAGTCATGCCGCTTGAAGGCATCACTCGCCGCTTTCCGGGTTTCTTCTATATCGGATAAGGTCATGGCTTGATGACCCACTACCACCACTCAGTCATTAACGCCTACGCCGTGCTCCACATCGTTGCCATTCTTCGTCGAACCTGCGCAGAGCGGAGAAACGCAGCGAACCCCGCCCTGCTTAAGAGTTTCCGGCGTCACAACTCCCTGAGCGCCGTCGCCACGGGCAACCGCGCCGCACGGATGGCCGGGAAGAAGCCGCCGACGAAGCCGATCGCGAGCGCCCATTTCAAGCCTGTCCAGATCAGTTCCGGGCTGACCTTGAACTGGAACATGACCTGGGTGAAGCCGCTCAGCGTGGAGGCGTGGTAGTTGTTGAACAGCAGCCACACGATCGCGGCACCGAGCACACCGCCAGCCAGCGCCAGCAGCATGGTTTCCAGCATCACCGACACCACCACCGGCGAGCCGCGGAAACCGATCGCGCGCAGCGTGGCGATTTCGCGCGCACGCGCCGACACCGCGGCGAACATGCAATTGAGCGCGCCGAACAGTGCGCCGATCGCCATGATGATGCCCACCGTCAGGCCCACCACCTTGATCACCTTGGACAGGCCTTCCGACTGCTTGGCGAAATAGGCCCTGGTGGTGCTGGCTTCCACTTTCAGTTTCGGATCGCTGGCCAGCGCGGCCTTGAAAGTGTCCATCGCCTTGGCGTCGGCGAGTTTCACCAGCACCGATTCCGCGCTGTTGCCGCGGTTGTAGACTGCCGCCAGCGATTGGCGATCGGCCCACATTTCCGAATCGTAGGCATCGCCGCTGGAAAACAGGCCGACCACTTTCCAGGTCTGGGTTCCCAGTTTCACGTCGTCGCCCACATCCAGTCCGGCGAATTGGCGATGGGCGCCCTCGCCGACCACCAGTTCGCGCAAGCCGGGCTTGAACTTGCGGCCTTCGACGATCTTCATCTGCGGGCGCAACGACCATGCCATGTCGTCCACGCCGCGCACCTGCGCGCTGGCGTCGTCACCGGATTTCTCCTTCACGTTGGCGGGCACCACCAGCTCCGCGGAAACCATGGGTTTGCCTTGCGCATCGCGCGCGATGCCGGGCTCCTGCCTGATCGCATCGACATCGTCGCGCACGAGCACCGATTGCGATTCGGACACCGAACCACCGCGTAGCACGATCGCGGTGTCGTCGCGGCCACCGCTCTGCAAGGTTGCGCTCAAGCCTTCGCCCATCGCCAGCAGCGCCACCAGCACGGCGACCACGCCGGCGATGCCGATGACGATCACCGAAGAGGAACCCAGGCGCTGGTTGAGCGTGCCGATGCCCATGCGCGTCACCGATGCAGCCTGCCTGCCGGAACGGGTGAAGGCCAGCCACAAGCCGAAGGCGATCGCCAGGATCAGCGCGCCGATCCACGGCAGCATGGTCCAGATCGCCAGCGCGACCAGCACGACGAGGAACAATCCGAGATTGATCAGGAATTTCATCACGCGCTCCTCAGCGTCCGCTCAACGCATCGACGATGTTCAGGCGCATGGCGCGCAGCGCCGGCAACAGGCCCACCACCAGTCCGATGACCAGCATCAACGCGATGCCGATTTCCCACGTCTGCGAGGAGACGCGGTGCACCGGCATCATGCCGCCACTCGCCGCCGCCATGCCCGGCACGATCAAGGCAACCAGTCCGAGCCCGATCAATCCGCCGACCAGCAGCATCAATACGCCTTCCGCCAGCACCATCGCCAGCACGCTGCGCCCGGAAAAACCGATCGTCTTCAGCACCGCGATTTCGGAAGTTCGGTCGCGCACCGCCTGCATCATGGTGTTGCCGGTGAGCAACAGCAGGGTGAAGAACACCGCGCCCATGATCGCCGCCACCACGAAGCCGATGTTGATGAGCTGCTTGATGAAGCCGGCCTGGAACGCCTGCTCCGTTTGCGCGCGCGTCTCGTGATCCGAGTTTGCCGACAGCGCGTCGATGGCCTTGGCGACCGCATCCGCGCGCGCGGGATCGGCGACCTTGGCGACATACCAGTGCACTTCGCCGGAACCGAAGGCATTGTTCTCGTCGAAGTACTTCCAGTGGAACATCATCATCTGCTCGCTGCCCTGCTGGCTGCTGTCCTTGGCGTGGAAGATGCCCGAAACGTCGAACGTCCAGGTGTTGCTGCCACCGGATTTCGACGGGAAGATCGTCGACTGGATCGGGATCTTGTCGCCGATCTTCCAGCCGAATTTCTTCGCCAGTGCGGCCCCGATGATGGCACCGGTGCGATCGGCATCCCAGGCCTTGCGCTGGTCCGCCGGCAGCACGAACTCGGGATACAGGTCCAGATAGTTCGGATCGACCGCGAACATGAAAAGCTGGTTCTTCGGATCCTGGTAGACGCCGCCGAACCAGTCCGCGTAAGCCACTTCGCTGACTCCCGGCACGGCGGCGATGCGCGGCGCCAGGCTGACCGGCAACGCCTGCTGCATCGACATCTTCGAAGTGACGACCAAGCGGCCCGCGCCCGCAACGTTGTTGCCGGCGGTGAACGCGACGCGCACGGAATCGAGCAACCCGAACAGCAGGAACGCCGCGACGATCGACACCAGCGTCAGGAAGGTGCGGGTCTTGCGGCGCCACAGCGCCGCCCAGATCAGATGGAAATATTTCATCGAGCGCTCCCGTCAACCTGCGCCCTGTTCCACGAGCGTGCCCTTGTCCAGATGCAGCGTGTGCGCGGCGTATTCCGCGGCCTTCGGATCGTGCGTGACCATCACGATGGTCTTGCCGTGCTCGCGGTTGAGCCGCTGCAGCAGGGTCAGCACTTCTTCCGCGGACTGGCGGTCGAGGTCGCCGGTCGGCTCGTCGCACACCAGCAGGGTCGGGTCGGACACGATCGCGCGCGCGATCGCCACGCGTTGCTGCTGGCCGCCGGAAAGTTCGGCCGGCTTGTGCGAGGCGCGGTCGGCGAGGCCGACCAGTTGCAGCGCGATCGCCGCGTTCTTCCTGCGTTGCGACGCGGAGAGCTTGGTGAGCAGCAACGGCAGCTCGACATTCTTCTGCGCGGTCAGCGCCGGCATCAGGTTGTAGAACTGGAACACGAAGCCGACGTTGCCCGCGCGCCAGCGCGCGAGCTGGCTTTCGCCGAGCGTGTCGATGCGCTTGCCGTCCACGCTCAACGAGCCCTCGCTGGGCGAATCCAGGCCGCCGATCAGGTTCAGCAGCGTGGTCTTGCCGGAACCGGAAGGCCCCATCAGCGCGAGGAAATCGCCACGCGCGATGTCGAGGTTGATGTGGTGCAACACTTCCAGCTTCTGCTTGCCGCGCTGGTAGACCTTGGCGAGGTTGCGGATCTGCACCAGGGGTCCGGATGGCTGTACGTCGGCGATGGCTGCGTTCATCGTTGTCTCCTGCTTGGGGCGGCGCGCGCGATGACGGCCGTCAGTCGTTCGTGTTCGTGGTTTCCGGTTTGATCTTGGCGCCGTCGGCGAGGCTCGGCGGCGGCGCCTTGACCACGCTCTGTCCCGGGTTCAGGCCCTGCGTGATCTGGCGCATGTCGTTGAGCTGCGCGCCGACGGTGACGGGTGTGCGGTGCACGCGATCGCCATCAATCACGAACACCACGCTGCCGCCGTCGCGCTGCGCCACCGCATCGGCCGGCACCAGCACGCCGGAAAGTTTCTGCGTGTTGTCGCGCCGCTGCTCGAGGAAGGACACGCGCACGCCCATGTCCGGCACGATGCGCGGGTCCTTCTGTTCCAGCGCGATGCGCACCTTCACCGTGGCCTTGCTGCGGTCCGCGCTGGGAATGATGGCGATCACGTGCGCCGCGATCTTCCAGTCCGGATAGGCATCCAGGACCGCCTCGACCGGCATGTCCGGCTTGACGCGGCCGATGTAGGCCTCGTTGACATCGACGTCCACCTCCAGCGAATCCATGTCCACCACGGTGGCGATGCCGGTGCGCGTGAAGCCGCTGCCGGAGGAATACGGCGAGACGATTTCGCCGACCTGCGCGGCCTTGTCGGTGATCACGCCGTCGAACGGCGCGCGCACCACGGTGTAGTCGTAATTGACCTGCGCGGCCGCCACCTGCGCGTCGGCGGCCTGGGCGTTGCGCTGCGCCGTCAGCAGCGCGGCCCGATCCACCAAGGCCTGCGTGCGCGCCTGTTCCGCCTGCTGTTTGGAGACCAGCCCTTGCGCGGCGACGCTGTCCAGGCGTTGCGCGTCGCGCTGTGCCTGCGCCAATTGCGCCTGCGATTGCGCGGCCTGCGCCTGCGCGGCCGCGGCCTGCGCGCGCGCGGCGTTCAACTGCGCCTTGTATTGCGTGTCGTCCAGCCGCGCCAGCACCTGTCCGTTCCTGACATGCTCGCCTTCTTCGAACAGCACTTCGGTGACGGTACCGATGATCTGCGCCGAGACCGTGGCCTCGCGCCGCGCGGTGACGTAGCCGGTCGCCTGCAGCACGGCGCCGGCATCGCTGTCGGCCGCGGGCGCCACCGCCGTCGCCACCTGCACCACGATCGCCTGGCCGCGCAGCAGGAAGAACGCGGCGGCCGCCGCGACCAGCAGCGCCAGCACGATCGCTCCGACGATCCACGGCCAGCGCGAACGCCGCCCATCGTCGTCGCGCTGGTCGCGCGAAATACGCAATTGATGCAGCAGGTCTCCGTCGTTCAAGCGTCTGGACTCCCTCGGGCTCCCGCCAGTCTGCCACAGCTTCGCAGGCGCTTCCCCGCCGCGGCAGCGACGCGCATCAGCCATCGCGCTTGACAGGTGTCATCCCCCCGGACTGCTAGGATGCCCGCTTTGCGAGACCGCCCCGTGACTTACGCCATCCAGCCTCCCGCACAGCCCAGCCTGCCCATCATCGGCGAGGCCGCGCGCTTTCCGGTGCGCCGCATCTATTGCATCGGCCGCAACTACGCCGACCATGCGAAGGAAATAGGCGCGCAGCCCAGCAGTAGCGCGCAACCGGTGTTCTTCCTCAAGCCCGCGGATGCGGTCGTGCCGGAAGGTGGCGAGGTGCCTTATCCGCAGGCGACCCGGGAGCTGCATCACGAGGTTGAAATGGTGATCGCGCTTTCCGATGGCGGCCGCGATCTCGATGCGGCGCGCGCGCGCGATTGCATCTTCGCCTACGGCGTCGGGCTCGACCTCACGCGCCGCGACCTGCAGGCCGTGGCGAAGGCGAAGGGCCTGCCGTGGGACGCCGCCAAGGGCTTCGATTATTCCGCGCCGGTTTCCGCGTTGCGCAGGGCGGCCGAAATCGGGCATCCGGCGCGCGCGCGGCTCTCGCTGCAGGTGAATGGCGAAACGCGCCAGCGGGCGGACATCGCCGAGATGATTTTCCCCGCCGCCGAAATCCTCGTCGAACTTTCGAAGCTGTTCGAGCTGAAACCGGGCGATCTCGTCTTCACCGGCACCCCGGCGGGGGTAGGCCCGTTGCTGCGCGGCGACCGCTTCCGTGCGGAATTGCAGGATGTCGCCACGCTGGAAGGCCGCATCGGCTAGCCGATTGGTTCAAGCAGCCGAAAAACGATTGCGCTAGAGTCCGCTGGCCGCCGCACCGGGCAGGCGATTATTCAACACTAGGGAGGGTCATACGATGAGTTTCGCCAGCGACTTCAAGGCTTTCGTCATGCGTGGCAACGTGGTCGACCTGGCCGTCGCCGTGGTCATCGGCGGCGCCTTCGGCAAGATTGTCACATCCCTGGTCAACGACCTCATCATGCCGCCCATCGGCGTGCTGATCGGCGGCATCGACTTCTCCAGCCTGAAATGGGTGCTGAAGGATTCCACCGATCCGAAGCAGGTGGTGGCGATCAACTACGGCGTGTTCATCAACACCATCATCCAGTTCCTGATCATCGCGCTGGCGATCTTCATCGTGATCAAGATGCTGGAGCGCGCCATGCCCAAGAAGGAGGCCGCCCCCGCGGCGCCGCCGGCGGATGTCGTGCTGCTGACCGAGATCCGCGACCTCTTGAAGCAGCGCGCGCCCTGATTCCGCGTCATTCCGGCTCCGGTCGCACGCGGCCGGAGCCACGTTCCATGCCCATCGAAATTCTGCGTGCCGACATCACCACATTGCGCGTCGGCGCGATCGTCAACGCCGCCAATGAATCCCTGCTCGGGGGTGGCGGCGTCGATGGCGCCATCCATCGTGCCGCCGGTCCGCGATTGCTGGAGGCGTGCCGGGCGCTCCCGGAACTGTGGCGCGGCGTGCGCTGCGAGACCGGCGAGGCGCGCATCACATCCGGGTTCGATCTGCCTGCGAGGCACGTCATCCACACCGTGGGCCCGGTCTGGCGCGGCGGCGATCACGACGAACCCACATTGCTCGCCGCCTGCCATCGCAATTCGCTGGCACTGGCACGCGAACACGGCATCGATGCGATCGCGTTTCCCGCGATCAGTTGCGGCGTGTATGGCTATCCACGCGCCGCCGCCGCTGCCGTGGCGCTCGCCGTACTGGCCGAAGAAATCGCGCGCGTGCGCACGCCGCATCACATCGTGCTGTGCGCGTTCGATGCGGAAATGTTTCGCGCATGGCACGAGGCCGCGCAACGGCTGCATATCGCCGTGGCGGATTGACGCCGGCGCGAATCGTTCCCCCTCCATTCCTGCCGCGTCGCAAGCACGGGAATGCTAGTCGCCCGGCGTCTGCGGCGGGTACAACGGCGGCAAATCGTTCCGCGTGCGTCGCGTGCCTGCATCATCGGGTTCGCGCCACCGGAAACCACGCGTGAATGCTTGCGCGACCGCATCACAGGCTGCGCGCACGTCGCCGCCTTTCCAGTGCGCGCGCTGCAATTGCTCGAATGCCGCGCGCTGCGCCGGATCCGCCAGGGCCTCGCCCATGGCGCCGGACGGGCGCAACCCGGGACGTTCGTTGCGCGCCCATGCCAGCAGCGCGCGTTCGCAGGCACCCGCATCACCTCGTCGCGCCGCTTCCAGTGCGCGCCGACGCGTCGACGCGCGCGCGCCGGAACCATCGTCGCCTTGCGGCGAGCCGTCGACCCGGCGCGGAACTGCATGGCGCGCCCATCGCCACCACGCGAAGGCCGCCAGCGCGATCAGCCACAACGCGAAGCTGGCGAGCGCGAGATCGCGCCAGAAGAATCCCGCTCCCGCGTCGCGATCGACGGCATCAGCCTTTGCATGCCCGGCGGACGACGCGGCTGCCGGCGGCACATTGCCTGCCGTCACGCTTCCGCCGATCACTGCCAAAGTTTGTGCCGGCAGGCTCGCCTGTTCCGGATGATCGCGGGCGACGTTCCACCAGTTCAGCGTGATCGCGGGAATCGTGAGCGTGCCGCTGCGGTTGGGGACGATCGCGAAGCTGCGCGTGCGCGTGCCGTGCAGCCAGCGGCCGTCGCCACGCGTGGCGTCCTGCGTCTGGTCCGGATAGACGCGCGCGCCGGACAACGGCGGCAATTGCGGTTCGGGCAATTGCACGGCCGCCGCGCCCACGGCGTCGACGCTCAAGGTCAGCGTCAATGGTTCGCCGGCCTTCACCCGGTGGTTCGCCGGAACGCCGGAAAGTTTCAGTTGCACCGCTTGCGCGGGCAGCCATGGCGCGCCGGCATTCGACGGGGGCGCGCGCACGTCGAGCGCGAGATCGCTCGCGCGTGCCTGCACCGGCTTGCCGTCGTCGAAGAAGCTGTCGAAGGGATCGCCCTGGCTGGAGGACAGCATCTGGCCGAGGAACGCCGGTCCGCGCACCACGATGCGCCCCGCGCGTTGCGGGACCACCGCGTAATGGCGTTCGACCACTTGGTAAGTACGGCCGTCGCGCTCGCTCTGGTAGCGCGTGTCGCTGTTGAGATGCAGCAGTTGCGCGCCGTCGGCCTGCGGCTCGTCGAGTTGTCCGCCGGTGAGATTGCCGGAATAGAAAAGCTTCAACGTGTATACGACCTGCTGTCCGACATACGGCGAAACGGCGTCCACGCCGGCTTCCAGGAATACCGGGTCGCCCGCGTTGCCCACGCCGGCCGCCGGCGCCGCACTCACCTGCAGGGTCAACGACTGCGATTGCCGGTTGCCGATCCGCAAGGATGGAATCGTGAGCGTTCCGGCATGTCGCGGCCGCAACGCAATGCCGAGTTGCGTGCTGCTTTGCGTGACGCCATTGACGACCTCGACTTTGCTCGAACTCGACGTGCCCAGCACGTCGAAGTCCTGTTGCAGCGGCAAAAACTCGGGTGCGCCGGAAGACATGTCCGCACCTTCGATATTGAGCGTGACCGTTTCGCCCAGCGCCACCTGGTTGCGGTCCAAGAACGCGTGCAGCGGTGCCGCCGTGTTCGGAGCGGCCAGCGCGGCCGTCGCGAACACCAGCAATGCGAACCACCCCGGCAAACGCGTCTTCATTGGTCGTTTTCGTCGTCCGTCGCCTGGCCGTGGCGGCGTTGCCATTCCAACAGGAACTTGCGGCGCAGCAGCGCGCCCGGATCGTCCGGCACCGCGTCGAGCATGGCGCGTTGCTGTGGATCGAACTTGCCATTCTTGTCCGATGGTCCCGCGCCCAGTGCGTAGGTGCCCTGCGGCTTGCCGCCGGCACGCTGCGCGCCGGTGCCGCGTTGCGCCAGCGCCTGCTGCAATGCCTGTTGCGCGCGCTGCGCCTGTTCGCGCTGGCGATTGTCCTCCGCGAGCGAAGCACCGGTGTCGCCGTTGCGCTGGTCGCCTCCTTGCGCCTTGCCCCTGGCGCTGTCCGCGTTGCCCGATTCGCGCGCGTTGCCCGACGCATTGCCTGCCTGCGCACGCGGGTTTTGCGCCAGCGATTGGCCATCCTGCCCATCGCTGTTCGACTGGCCGGACGATCCCTTGGCGGATTGCCTGCTCTTGTCGCCGCCTTGTTGCGATTTTGTTCCGTTGCCTTGCGCGCCATCCGCATTCTTCGGCTGTTGCGGCGGCGGATGCCGCTTCAACCAGTCCTGCACGGCCTGGCGATTGGCGCGTGCATCCGCAAAGGACGGGTCGCGTTGCAGCGCGCAATCGTAGGCGGCCAACGCGTCCTGATACTTGCCGCCTTTCGCCAGCGCATTGCCGAGGTCGTATTGCGCCTGCACGCCGTCGCCGCGCGCGAATTCCGTCGCGGCGGCTTCGTAATTTCCCTGTCGATACGCGGCCGCGCCGCGCAGTTGCGCGTCGCGTGCAAGTCGTTGCGCCTGTGCGTAGTCGCCGTCATGCAAAGCCTGCAACGCTTGCTGGTCCGGCCGCGACCACAGGTTCTGCCACGTGGCTGCGCGCGCCTGCGGGACGATGAAGCAGAGCGCCAGCACGCACACCCAGCCGCGCCGGAACGCCAGTGCCGCGAGCGGCAACAGCGGCAACAGCAACCACGCGCCCGCATCGCGCCATAGATCGGCTTGCTGACGACTGGCCGCCACGGAGCGCGTCGCGGGCGGCGCGCCGATCATCGCCACGCCGTCGCCGTTGTCGCCGAGCGGTGCGTAGGTTCCGCCGCCAGCGTCCGCCAGCGCGCGCAGGACGCTTTCATCCAGCCGGGCGATATGCACGTTACCCGCGGCGTCATGTTCGAAGCCACCGTCGATCTGCGGAACCGGCGCGCCTTGTGGACTGCCGATGCCGAGTACGTCCACGCGCACGCCGGCGGCGCGCGCGGTCCTCGCCGCCGCCAATGCATCGGACGCTGCGTCGTCCGTCACCAGCACGATCTCGCCGCCCTGCACGTGCGCCTGGCGCAACAGGTCCAGCGATTGCGCGATCGCGCGTGCGGCGTCGTTGCCCGGCGCGGGCATCACGTCGGGACCCAGCGCCTGCAACAGGTTCAGCACGGTCGCCTTGTCGGAAGTCAGCGGCGCGACCACGAAGGCGTCGCCCGCATAACCGATCAGCGCGGTGCGCGCGTCGCCGGCGGCATCCAGCAAGTCGTGCACCGCGAAGCGCGCGCGGGTCATGCGATCCGGTTTCACGTCCTGCGCGCGCATGTCGCCGGAGAGCGAAAGCGCGATCACGCGTGCGGCGCCGTTCGCATACAACGGCGCGGGCTGGCGCTGCCACGCCGGGCCCGCGAGCGCGGCCACTGCCAGAAGCCATGCCGTGGCGGCGAGCGCGAAGACTCCGCGTTCGCGCGCACCATGGTCGCGAATCAGATGCGGCAACAGGTTCGCATCCGCCAATCGCGACAAGGCAGCGCGCCCGCGCTGGTTGCGCGCCAGCATGAAGAGCCACAGCGGCAACGGCAGCGCCAGCAGCCACCCCCATGGACGCAGGAAATGCAGATCGGAAATCATGCGGCCGCCTTCGCGAACGGACGCAACGCGGGCCACGGCAATAGAAACAGTGCCAGCAGCATCGCCGCTCCCAGCGGCCACGGATAAAGTTCTTCGCGCGGGCGCAGCAGCGACGCGCCCCGTGCCAGTGGTTCCAGCGCGTCGATGCTGCGATACGCCGCCGCCAATTGCCCGGCATCCGAGGCTCGGAAGAATTTTCCGCCGGTTTCGCGCGCGATCGTCTGCAAGGTGGCGACATCGAGATCGTCGTCCGGCGCGGGAAGATTCATGCCGAACACCGACATCGTCTGCGACGCCGCGGAACCGATGCCGATGGTGTAGATGCGCACGCCCGCCGACGCCGCGAGTTTGGCCGCATCCATCGGCGCGACCGCGCCGGCGGTATTGACGCCGTCGGTCAACAGCACCACCACCCGCGAACGCGCGGGCAGCTCCTGCAGATGCCGGGTGGCGAGCACGATCGCGTCTCCCAGCGCGGTTTCACGGCCGGCCAGGCCGATCGCGGCGCCTTCCAGTTGCCTGGCGACCGTGGTGGTATCGAAGGTCAGCGGCGTCAGCAGATAGGCGTGCGTGCCGAACAGCACCAGGCCGACTTCGTCGCCCTCGCGGCGCGACACGAAATCGCCGGCGATGGCCTTGACCGCGGCGAAGCGGCTCACCGTCTGTGCGCCCAGCGGCATGTCCTGGATCGACATGCTGCCGGACACGTCGACCGCCAGCATCAACGCGCGGCCGCTGCGGTGCAGGGATTCCGGCGGCGCGATCTGCTGCGGCCGCGCAGCCGCGGCGACCAGCAACAGCCACGCCAGCGCACCGATCCATCCTCGCCACCGACGCAGCGCGCCACGCGCGTGCGCGGCAGCGGACAACATCAGGTCATGCGGCAGGTACAACGCGGCACCAGGCGCCGCGGGCGGCAATGCGCGCCGCAGCAGCCATGGCAACGGCAGCAAGACGAACAACCACGGCCACGCGAAATGGATCATCGCGAGCCGCCTTGCCGGGCGCGCCGGCGCAAGGCGCTGTCGCACCAGCGATGCGTCGCGTCGAGCAACGCTGCGGCATCGAATGACACGTGCGCGCGGAAAGGCGCAGTCGCCAGCGTGTCGAGTTGTCCCTCGCTGAAGCCCACATTCGCGCGACCCGCCTCCGTCAGGAATGCGCGCCATGCCGCATCGCCACGCGCCGCCGCTTCGGGTTTCAGCAACAACGCGATGCGCCGCAGCAGGCGCGACAACCCCGCGGCCAGCGCGGCATCGTCGCGATCGCGCGCGTGGCGCGCGGCGAGCGTCGCCAATTCATCATGTGCTGCGCGCCGCCATGCCCGTGCACGCCGCCCACACCACCAGATTGCGACACCGACCACACATGCGAGCATCGCCATGCCGGCCAGCATCCACCAGCCGATCGCCGGTGGCCACCAGGGCACCTGCGGCAACCGGATGTCGTGCAGTTGCGGGCCGGCCGCACTCATCGCGCGTGTTTCCGCGGATCCAGCAACGCAGCGATGGCAGGCAAGGGGTCGTCACTGACGGAAATCCTGCGCCAGCGCACACCGGCGGCATCGCAGGCTTCGATCAAGGCGCGCTGGCCGCTCGCGAGCGTGTCGCGGAATTGCATGCGCGCGGCCGCGGAAAGCAGATCCACCGCCGCACGTCCGCGCACGGTTTCGAAGGCATAACTGCCGGCGGGGGGCGCATTCAATTCCAGGGTATCGGCGACGATCAGCACGCGCGTTTCCGCGCGCTGCGACAGACGCGTCAACGCAGCGCGCGCGCCGTCGTCCGTGCAGGCGCCATCCGAAAGCAGCAGCACGCGGCTGCCCGGCAGCGCCAACCGGCGCGCTCGCGCCAAGGCTGTCGAAAGCGATTCGGAACCTGCGCCGGATTGCGCATCCCAGCGCGCGATCGCACCGAGCGCGCCCAGCACGCCGCGCAAGCCGCCATGCGGCGTCACCGCGTCGCGCAGCGCGCCGAACGCCAGCGCGCCTATGCGGTCGCCCGCGCGCGCCGCGGTCCACGCCGCCAACGCCGCTGCGCGCGCGGCCTGCACCGACTTGAAACGCGTGCGCGTGCCGAAACGCATGCAGGCGTGGGTATCGACCAGCAACAGCAGGCTGCGCTCGCGCTCCTCGCGGAAAAGCTTTGTATGCGGCTTGCCGCTGCGCGCCGTGCGTCGCCAGTCGATCGCGCGCGCATCGTCGCCTGGCTGGTAAGCGCGCGATTCCGCGTAGTCCATCCCGCGGCCACGCAATGGCGAAGCATGCGCACCGGCCAGCGGTGTCTGCATGCGCGCCGCGCCGGCGCGCGTGCGCAGCGCATGCCGGCGCAACGCGACCAGCTCGGCGATTGCGACCGCCGTCACGCCTTCGATCGCGGCCTGATGGCTCACGGCAACGGAACGCGCTCCAGCAATCGCGCCACCACGTCGTCCACGCGCAGGCCTTCCGCTTCCGCTTCGTAACCCAGCAGCACGCGATGCCGCAGCACGTCCGGCGCCAATGCCTGCACGTCTTCCGGCAACACGAAGTCGCGGCCGGCGAGCCATGCGCGCGCGCGCGCGGCGCGCTCCAGCGAAATGGTGGCGCGCGGGCTGGCGCCCCACGCGATCTTGCCGCCCAGCTTCAGGTCGAACGGCCGCGGATCGCGGGTGGCGAGCACCAATTGCACGAGATATTCCTCGAGGCCTTCGGCGAGATGCACGTCGGCCACCTGCGCGCGCGCGGCGAACACGTCCGCCTGCGACAGCAATCGCTGCGGCGGAACCGGGTCCGTCAGTTCCGCCCGCGCACGTTCACGCGCGAGCTGCAGGATGGCACGCTCCGATCCCGCCTGCGGGTAATGCACCGGCACGTGCATCAAGAAACGGTCGAGCTGCGCCTCGGGCAACGGGAAGGTGCCCTCCTGCTCGATCGGATTTTGCGTGGCCATCACGAGGAACAGTCGGGGCAGCGGCCACGAACGCCGCCCGATGGTGACCTGGCGCTCAGCCATCGCTTCCAGCAAGGCGGACTGCACCTTGGCCGGCGCGCGGTTGATCTCGTCCGCCAACACCAGGTTGTGGAACAACGGGCCGCGTTCGAACTCGAACAGGCCCGTCTGTGGACGCAGCACGTCGGTGCCCGTGAGATCGGCAGGCAACAGGTCGGGCGTGAACTGGATGCGATGGAAATCCGCTTCGATGCGCATCGCCAGCGCCTTCACCGCCGTGGTCTTGGCCAGCCCCGGTGCGCCTTCCACCAGCAAGTGGCCGTCCGCCAGCAGGGCGATCAGCAGGCGCTCGGTAAGCCCGGCCTGCCCGATCACTTCCTGGTCCAGCGCGGAACGCAAGGCGGCAAAACGCTGCTGCAGGACGGTCGCGGTGTCGTGGCTGCGTCCGTGCGAAGCGGCTGGTTCCGGCGCGGGGGCGGAGAAAGCAGGTTCGATATTCATGCGCCCTAGTTGACCACAAACCAGCGCGAAAGTTTGTGTGTCGGAAGTGCCGGGACCACGGTCCGGTGGGCGCATGGATGGCAGGCACAAAAAAACGGCGCGGATAGTCGCGCCGTTTTCCATGCTCTTGGAGATCGCCGTTTATTCGACCATCTTTTCCTGGTTGAGGATGCGCGGCGTCACGAAGATCAGCAATTGCGCCTTGTTGTTCTGGTTGTTCTTGTGGCGGAACAGCGCCCCGAGCACCGGCACGTCGCCGAGGAATGGCACCTTGACCGTGTCGATGCTCTTGGTGAACTCGTACACGCCGCCCAATACCACGGTCTGACCGTTGTCCACCAACACCGAGGTATCCACCTCGCGCTTGTCGAGTTGCGGGATCAGGCCGCCGCCCGGATTGGGCACGAAGGAGTTGATCGCGTCCTTGGTGACCTTGAGCTTCATGAACACGCGGTCGTCGGCCGTGATGGTCGGCGTGACCCGCAGTTCCAGCACGGCATCCTTGAACTGCACGGTGGCGGTGCCATTGGTGCCGCCGCCTCCGCTGCTGTTCTGGTAGGTGACATAGCCGATTTCCTGGCCTTGCTGGATCAACGCCTCCTGCTGGTTGGCGGTGATCACCTTGGGCGAGGAAATCGTCTCGCTGCGTCCTTCGGTTTGGGCCGCGGAAAGTTCGAGGTCGAGCATGTAATGACCGGAAATGATGCCCACCGCAAAGCTACCGATGCCGCCAGCAGCAGAAGCCGGCGCGCTGAAGTTCAATCCACTCGGATAGGTGATGCCGGGCACCAGCGTCGGCGTGAAACTGTTGCAGTTGCCGGCATTGCACGCAGCCTGCTGGTTGATCGCATTCTGCTGGATGACGGTTTGCTGCGCCACCGTGCTCTTGTTGAGCGAGCTGACATCGTTGAGCGTCGGTCCGGCAAGAACTTGTTGATTTCCGCTGTAGCCGAACGCATCGAGTCCGAACTTGGCGCCCAGGTCGCGCGCGAAGTTGTCGGTCGCGATCACAATGCGCGCTTCGATCAGCACCTGCTGCACCGGCTTGTCCAGCACGGCGACCAGTTGCCGGATTTCCTGCACCTTTTCCGGGGTGTCGTTCACCAGCAGGGTGTTGGTGCGCTCGTCGAACGAAACGCTGCCGCGCGAAGACAGGAAGCCGCGCTGCTGCTGTCCGCCGCCGCCGCCGGCAGAGTTGGTCTTCGTCTGCGAAGTCAGCAGCTTGGCGATGTCGGCCGCATTGCCGTAGGAAATCGGAATGTAGTCCGACACCAGAGGTGCGTTCTCCAGTTCCTTCAGTCGCGCGTCGGCGATGTTTTGTTCATAGCTGGCAAGTTCCTGCTGCGGCGCCACCCAGATGACATTGCCGTCCTTGCGCTGATCGAGATTCTTGGCACGCAGGATCACGGCAAGCGCCTGGTCCCAAGGCACGTTCACCAGCCGCAACGTCACGTTGCCCTGCACGCTGTCGGAGGCGACGATGTTGGTGCCGGACACGTCCGCCAGCAGCTGCAGCACCGACCGCACGGGAATGTCCTGGAAATTGAAGGTGACCCGGCCGCCCTTGTACACCACGGCCTTGGGCGCGCCGATCACGCTGCCGAGATCCTGCTTGGGCGGCGCGAACTCGACGACGTATTGGTTGCCGCTCTGGTAACCGGACGGCGTGGTGAGCCCATTGGTCAGGACGTCGATGCGCGCGCCACCCGGCGTGGCATGGGTGCTGATGCTCTTCACCGGCGTGGCGTAGTCAGAAGCATCCAGGCGGCGTGCCTGCGACGCGGCCAGACGGGCGCCCAGCACGTCGATGAAGACATGGTCGCCTTCATTGTGAATGCTGGTAGCGGCGCCTGGCGCATCGAAGCCGATCACCAGTTTTCCGGCGCCGCCGTCACCACGGCTGAAGTCCACCGTCTCGATCACGTTGCCGGAGGCCATCGGCATGGCCTTGCTCGGATCGGTCGCGGCAGTGGCCAACGCGATTTGCGACGGCGGCGGGGCCGGCACCGGCGCCAGCGGTACGGCGGCGCCCTGAGCCTGGGCGGCAGCGGGTGCCGCGGCCATGTTCATGCCATTGCCGACTGTGACGATCAGATCATTGCCGTCGACACGGGTGACATAAGCGGAAGGCTGGCTGAGGTCCACCACGACGCGCGTGCGGCCATTGGCCTCGACTGCGGTCACGGAGGTGGCCGAACCGCCATTGACCGCCACGCTGCGCTGGCTCATGCCGTTGTGCGTATCGGCGAAATCCAGGGCGATGCGCGGCGGGGTATCGGTACTGAATGCGCGCGGAGCGACAATCGGTTGCGCGAACTTGAGCGTCAATTGCACCTGGCCATCGGGCAGCGCCGAGGACGACACGTCCTGCAGCGTGTTGGCCGCGAACGCGGGAACGCACGCGATGGCGCCCAGCAAGGCGACGATCGCGACGATCTTCCTCCCGGGCGCTTTCACGGGCGTGCCGTGCGGCCGGTCGGGGCGCGCGTCGGTGCGGCCGTTGTGATGAGCGGGTCTCATGATCATGACATCATCCCCAATGGACTTCATTTGTCACCCAATGCGATGGTCGCGTCGCGTTCCATCCAGCCGGCGGTGCCGTTGGGCACCAGTTCGACCAGATCGACATGGTCTTCGTTGATGGCGGTGACGTGACCGTAGTTCTGGCCCATGTAGTTGCCGACATGGACCGGATGGATCACGCCCTGCGGATCCTTGATCAGCGCTTCCATGCCGCTCTTGCCGCCGATGGTGCCGACCATCCTGAGGCTGTCGAGCGGATAGGATTCCAGCGGTTCGCGCACGCGGTTCTGATCCGGATGCGGCCCTGAATTGTTGAGCGCGGTAGCGGCTTCCGTAGGACCCGGACTGAACGGATCGCGCTTGTCCTGGTCCTGATAGACAAAGCTCTCGAAAGTCTTGAGCACCGGCAACGGTGGCAGCGGAGCGCCCTTCTTGGTCTTCTCCTGCGTGACCCATTGCTGCAGGTCACCCTGTCCGCTGCAGGCGGCCAAGCCCGAAAGCATCACGAGGGTGCCGCCGGCCAGGCACAGGCGAGCGAGTATGTTGCGCATGCTCACTTTCCCCCCTTGCCCTTGGCCGGTTTGCTGCTGGTGGCCGCGGTCGTTTCCTCATCGCCCAGATAGCGGTAGGTTTTGACCGTACCCTCCATCGTCAGTTGTCCACCCGGAGGTGGCGCGTCCCTCTCACCAGTGGCCTGCGTCGGATGCAAGGAGACGTCGTGCATGGTCAGGATCACGACCCGCGGCAGCGAGGCCACCCCGCTGATGAACGTGCCGAACTGATGATAGGTGCCCTGCATCCGGATGCCGATCGGTTGTTCGGCGTAGAACTCCCTTGGCTGCTCCGGACCCGGCTGGAAGAGTTCCGTTTCCAGGCCGGCGGACAACGCGGTTTGCGAGATGTCCACCAGCAGTGCGGGCATTTCGGTCTTGCTGGGCAACTGCCGCAACATCTGCCGCAACAAGTCGTTCATTTCGGCAAGCTGGGCCTTCAGCGCCTGCAGGTTCACCACCTCGGCCTGCTTGGACGAAAACTCCTGCTTGAGCTGGACTTCCTTCGCTTGCGCGCTGGCCAGATCGTCCTGCTGGCTGCTGATGAAGAAGTACCAGCCAACCAGCAGTATCACCGCCAGCACCAAGGCCGTGAAGAAAAATTTGACCGAACGCGGCCATCCGCCGATGTTGTTGCGGTCGAGGTTGCGCAGATCGTCGATCAGTTTCATTGCGCGGCCCCTCCCTCACTCGCCGGAGCAGCCGGTTTCGCGCTGGCCAGCGGAGCCGCAGAGGCGGAAGAGGCGGGCGCGGCGCTGGCAGCCGACGCCGGCGTGCCGGTGTCATCGGTTCCACTGCTGCTGTCTGAAGCCGGGGTGCCGGACGCGTCGGCCTTGGGCTTGTCCAGATGCACCACGAGTTCGAATTCGTAAGGCGTGCGGCTGTCGCCGTGCTTGTTCTCGGTCTTGATCAGGTCGGTCGAGCCGAGCCACTGCGAGGCCTCGATCCTGCGCATGTATTCCGCCACGGTGGCATTGGATTGCGCCACGCCGTCCAGTGTGAGCGTCTGGTTGTTCTGCTTGAGCGACGTCAGCCGCGCGCCGTCCGGGATGGTTTTCACCAGCTCGTCGAACAGATGCACCATCTGCGCGCGGTTTTCCTGCAATTGTTCGATGATCTGCTTGCGCGCCAGCAACTGCGACTTGGTTTTCTGCAGATCCTTGATCTCGGTGATCTTGGCGTCGAGCTGCTTGATCTCGCCGGACAAGTACTCATTGCGGTCATTCTGGTTGCTGATGCGCGCGTCCATGAACAGATACCACAGCAACACCAGCGCGGCGGCTGCCAGCGCGGCGAAGCCGAGCTGCATGAAGAATTCGCGTCTGCGCTGCTCGCGCCGCTCGGCGCGCCAGGGGAGGAGGTTGATTCTGGCCATCAGTCGAAGCTCCTCAGGGCCAGGCCGCACGCGATCATCAAGGCGGGCGCGTCCTGCGCGAGAGTCTGCGCCTGCAACCGCGGCGACAACGACATGCTGGCAAGCGGATTGGCCACCACGCAGGGCACGCCGATCTGCTCCTCGACCATCTCGCTGATGCCGACGATAGAAGCGCAACCGCCCGCCAGCACGATCTGGTCGACCTTGCCGTATTCGCTGCCGGCGAAGAAGAACTGCAGCAGGCGGCTGATCTGCTGCACCATTGCCTCCTTGAACGGCTCCAGCACTTCGATCTCGTAGGATTCCGGCAGGCCGCCTTGCCGCTTGGCCATGCCGGCCTCTTCGTAGGAAAGGCCGTAGCGGCGCATCACTTCATCGGTGAGCTGCTTGCCGCCGAATACCTGTTCGCGCGAATAAATGGTGCGTTGGTTGCGCAACACCGACAGCGTGGTCATGGTGGCGCCCACGTCCACGAGCGCCACCAGCGCGTCGCGCGAGACCGTCAACTGATCGGCAATCAGGCGGAAGGCGTTTTCCATCGCGAATACTTCGACGTCGACCACCTTGGCGGTGAGGCCACCCAGGTCGAGCGCGGCCACGCGCATGTCCACGTTCTCGGTGCGCGAAGCGGCCAAAAGCACATTGATCAGTTCGGGATTGTCCTTCACCGACCCGAGCTTTTCGAAATCGAGGCTGACCTCCTCGATGGGGTAGGGAATGTACTGGTTGGCCTCGACCTGGATCTGACCCTCCAGATCGTCCTCGGACAGATCGGCGGGCATCGGGATCACCTTGGTGATCACCGCTGACCCGGCGACGGCGGCGCAGGCGAACTTGGTGCGCGCACCGGTGCGCGCAAGCGCGCGTCGGATGGCATCACCTACCGCCTCGACTTCGACGATGTTCTTCTCGACCACCGCATTCGGTGGCAGTGGCTCTACGGCGTAATGCTCCACGCGATAACGCGCGCCGGCCTGCGTCAGTTGCAGCAGCTTGACTGCCGTCGAGCTGATGTCCACACCGATCAGCGGCGGCGCCTTTTGCGTTAGCAAGCCCACGAATTTTCCCCTTCCCCACGCGCCCTTACGAGCGAAAGATGCGCGGCAGCATTAGATCGGAAAGTTAACGGAATATCAACGGGTCCCTGAATTTTCTACAACCTGCTGATCCAAAAGACTTTCCCTTGTCTTTTGGCTTATGCAACCGGAAAACGGTACGACCCGCTTGCCCTCGTTCCGATACGCGTGTCTCAGTTCTGCCTGCAATGCCCGGATCGCTCTCTGTTGCATCTCGTCGACAGCCTGAAACAGATCCTGTTTCTCGCCGCACTTGCGGCGAACATCTATACTCGGAACGGTACGGCGCCGTATTTGACTGCGATCACAACTGACAATCCTCCACCTCTAGTGATCGGTTCCCGTCGCCCCAGGCGCTCCGCGTTTTTCATCCTTGCATCCCGTGCAACGGCACGCCGGAACGGAATTGCTATCGCCCGGCATGCTGCGATGGCCGATCTTCCCGGGACTTTCGTATGCGCATCCTGAAACGCCTGCTCCGAATCCTGGCAATGCTGGTGCTTGGCCTCTTTCTGGCTGGCGTACTGGCGGCTGGTTTCACCTATTGGCTGATCTCTCCGCGCATTCCGTCGGTGGCGTCGTTGAAGGACGTGCAGCTGCAGGTTCCGCTGCGGGTCGAATCCGCCGACGGCAAGTTGATCGCGTTGTTCGGCGAAACCCGGCGTATTCCGATCCGCATCGACCAAGTGCCTGCGCAATTGAAAGATGCCTTTCTCGCGGCCGAAGACGCTGATTTCTATCACCACCCCGGTGTCGACTGGGAAGGTACCGCGCGCGCGGCGTGGCACGTGTTGATTACAGGCGGCGACAAGGCGCAAGGCGGCTCGACCATTACCCAGCAGGTTGCACGCAATTTCTTCCTGAGCCCGGAAAAGAGCTATACGCGCAAGCTGATCGAAATGTTCACGGCGTTCCGGATCGAACACGAACTGACCAAGGACGAGATCCTCGAGCTGTACCTCAACAAGATTTTCCTCGGGCATCGCGCCTACGGCGTCGCCGCCGCCGCCGAGTTCTATTACGGCAAGCCGCTCGATCAATTGACGCTGCCCGAATGTGCGATGTTGGCGGGTTTGCCGAAGTCGCCGACCACCGGAAATCCGCTCTACAACCCCAGGCACGCGATCGATCGCCGCAATTATGTGCTGGCGCGCATGCTCGAAAATCGGTTCATCACGCCGGAACAGTACCAAACCGCGATCAACGCCCCGGACGATGCTTCGCCGCATGAACCGCCGGTGCAAGTCGATGCGCCGTATCTGGCGGAAATGGTGCGCCGGCAAGCCATCGAGCATCTGGGCGGCCGCGCGTTGACGGACGGCTACGTAGTGCACACCACGCTGGACAGCCGTCTACAGGCGTTGGCCAACACCGCCCTGCGCACAAAGCTGGAGGAATACGATCATCGCCACGGCTATCGCGGGCCTGAAGCTCACATCGAACTTCCCGCGCAGGCCAGCCCCGCCGACTTCGAGCATGCCCTGGCCGACTACTACCCGCTCGGAAATCTGGCGCCGGGCCTGGTTACCCAAGTGGACATCGATCACGCCAGCGTCTATCTCGGCGCCAACAAGACGATCGAACTGGACGCCAAGGCCGTGGCCTGGGCTCAAGGCTATGCGCGCAAGACGCACATGGGCGGCAAAGGCGTGGCCGCGATCCTGCGCGCGGGCGACATCATCCGCGTGGCGCAGGTGCCGCAGCCACCCAAACAGGACGCCCAGACCAAGGACGCCACGGCGAAGACGCCACCTTCTGCCGATCCGGCTGCCGATGCGCCGTGGCAACTCTCGCAAATTCCCGCCGCGCAATCGGCGATGGTGGTGCTCGACCCCGAAGACGGCGCATTGAAAGCGCTGGTCGGTGGCTTCAGTTTCGAGCGCAGCAAATTCAATCGTGCGGTGCAGACGGCGCGGCAACCCGGCTCCAGCTTCAAGCCCTTCATCTATTCCGCGGCCTTCGATCGCGGTTTCACTCCTGCGTCGATCATCAACGATGCGCCCATCGCGTTGCCGGATCCTTCCCAACCCAACGGCCTGTGGACTCCCGGCAATGACGATGGCAAGTTCCGCGGCCCGATGCGTTTGCGCGAGGCGCTGGCGCAATCGGTCAACCTGGTTTCGATCCGCCTGCTTGATGCGATCGGCGCGCGCTATGCGCGCGAATACATCACGCGCTTCGGTTTCCCGCTGGATGCGATACCGACCAACCTCTCGCTGGCACTGGGTACGGCCTCGGTTTCGCCGATGGCGATGGCGCGCGGTTATGCGGTGTTCGCCAACGGCGGTTTTCTCGTGAATCCCTATTACGTGGCGCAGATCGACGATCGCGACGGCCACGTGGTGTATCGCGCCAACGCGGCACGCGCCTGCCGGAACTGCGCGGCCCGCCTGCTGGACGAAGGCAAGGCGGTGGCCAATGCGCCACAGCAGCCTTCCGCCGCTGCGGGCGATCCGGGCGCGCTGCAGGTTCCCGCCGCGGCCGCGCCCGCATCCCCCGGAAGCAGCGCGGAAACGGCCGCTCCCGATGCGCAAAATCTTGCGCCGCGCGTGATCGATCCGCGCAACGACTATCTGGTGACATCGTTGATGAAGAGCGTGATCGACCACGGCACCGCCGCCGACGCGAAGAAGCTCGGGCGCACCGACCTGGCCGGCAAGACCGGTTCCACCAACGATCACCGCGATGGCTGGTTCTGCGGTTTCAACGGCGACCTGGTCGCGACCGTGTGGGTCGGTTTCGACAATTACGATTCGCTCGGCAAGGGCGAGTTCGGCGCGGAGACCGCGCTGCCGGTCTGGATGGCGTTCATGGCCCCCGCGTTGCAGGGAAAGCCGGAAAACATGCTGCCGATGCCGCCCGGCATCGTCACCACGTCGATCGACAGCGTGACCGGCACGCTGGCTGGCAATGGTGATCCGAATGCGATGAGCGAAATCTTCAAGGTCGAGGATCTCGACCGGCTGCGCACGCAGGCAAAAAATCAGCAGGACCAGTCGCCGGCCTACGACATTTTCTAGTGCAGTCGTCTTCTGTTGCGACCACCCGCTTTTCTGGCTTTGCGCTTTCGCAGTGCATTTGCCACACTGGCCCCAACGCGGTCAGGAGGCAGTTCATGCGCAAAGCCGCTGAATTCTACCGCATCCACGCGCAGGACCGTACCCGCCAGTTGCGGCGGCGCGTCGCGCTCGAAGCAGCGCGCCTGATGAGCGAACACGGCATCCGCGATTACCGGCAGGCCAAATTGAAAGCCGCCCAGCGATTGGGCGTGGGCGACGAACAAGGCCTGCCGCGCAACCGCGAAATCGAGGAAGCACTGCGCGAACACCAGCGCCTGTTCCGTTCCGACTCGCAACCGCTGGCGTTGCGCGAACGCCGCGAAGCGGCGATCGAGGCGATGCGTTTTCTCGCCCGCTTCGAGCCGCGACTGGTCGGCGCGGTGCTGGAAGGCACAGCCGACGAGCATTCCGCGGTCTGCCTGCACGTCTATTGCGATGCATCGGAAGACGTCCCGCTGTTCCTGCGCGAACATGGCGTTCCGTTCGAACAGCGCAGCCGCACGCTGCGCACCGACCGCCAGCGCAGCGTGGATTACCCGGTGCTGCTGTTCGCCGCCGAAGACGTTCCGATCGATCTCACGATCATGCCGCGCGATGCGTTGCGGCAGCCGCCGCTCGACCGCATCGACGAACAGCCCATGCGTCGCGCCTCGCTGGCAGCCGTCGAAGCATTGTTGGCCGAGGAAGAGATCGCGGCATTCGCGGAGGCCGGCGGCTGGGAACCCGATTGATCCGTCGCGACCGGCCTTTGCCGGCTACTTGCGCGCCGGCACCGCCACGTAGTCGCGCTGCTTCGCGCCGGTATAGACCTGGCGCGGCCGTCCGATGCGCGCATCGCGGGTTTCATGCTGTTCGATCCAGTGCGCGATCCAGCCGGCGGTGCGCGCGATGGCGAACATCACGGTGAACATCTCGGTCGGAATCTTCAGCGCCTTGTAGATGATGCCGGAATAGAAATCCACGTTCGGATACAGCTTGTGGGAGATGAAATAATCGTCCTTGAGCGCGGCTTCCTCCAGCTTCAGCGCGACTTCCAGCAGCGGATCGTTGACGCCCAGCGTATTGAGCACGTCGTGGCACATCGCGCGGATGATCTTGGCGCGCGGGTCGAAGTTCTTGTACACGCGATGGCCGAAGCCCATCAGCCGGAAGCCGGAATCCTTGTCCTTGGCGCGCGCGACCGCCTTGTCCACGTTCTTCGCGTCGCCGATTTCCGCCAGCATCTTCAGCACCGCCTCGTTGGCGCCACCATGGGCCGGACCCCACAGCGCGGCGATGCCGGCGGCGACCGACGCGTAGGGATTGGCGCCGGTGGAACCGACCATGCGCACCGTCGAGGTGCTGGCGTTCTGCTCGTGGTCGGCGTGCAGGATGAACAGCAGGTCCAGCGCCTTGGCCGCGACCGGATTGAGGTTCAACGGTTCGCTCGGCACCTCGAACATCATGTGCAGGAAACGCGTGACGTATTCGAGGTTGTTGCGCGGATAGCGGATCGGCCAGCCGATCGAGTAACGGTATGCGGCCGCGGCGATCGTCGGCATCTTGGCGATCAGGCGGATGGCGGCCAGCTTGCGCTGCCCCGCATCCTCGTTGTCGTTGGTGTCGTGGTAGAACGCCGACAGCGAGGCGATGGCCGCGCACAGCATCGCCATCGGATGCGCGTCGTAATGGAAGCCGTGCAGGAAGTTCTTCACCGCCTCGTGCATCATCGTGTGGTGCGTGACCTGGTCCTCGAACGCGCCGAACTGCGCGGCGGTCGGCAGTTCGCCTTCCAGCAGCAGGTAGGCCACTTCGAGGAAACTCGACTTCTCGGCGAGTTGTTCGATCGGGTAGCCGCGATACAACAGCACGCCCTGGTCGCCGTCGATGTAGGTGATGGCGCTCTTGCAGGCGGCGGTCGCGGCGAAGCCCGGGTCGTAGGTGAAATGCCCGGTGTCCTTGTACAGGCCGGCGATGTCGATGCATGCGGGGCCTAGCGTGCCTTCGACCAGCGGAAGCTGCGCGGAACGGTCGGCGTCGTTGAGAGTGACGGTGTTGCTGGGCACGGGGGACTCCTTGCGGAACATGCGCGATCAGTCGCCGGTTCGACCACGGCCCGTCGCGTCGGGGGAATGTCGCATGTGGGAAAGTGCAATTATCGCACAAGGACGCGTGCGACCTGCGGACCGCGGACGCAAAAGCGCCGGCTCGGGGCCGGCGCCGTGTACAGCAGGGAAACGGGTTCCGTCGTTATTTCTTGGCAGCCCCGGCGTAGCGGCGCTTGAACTTGTCGATGCGGCCGCCCGCGTCCAGCACCTTTTGCTTGCCGGTGTAGAACGGGTGCGAAGCACTGGAAATCTCCACCTTGATCAGCGGGTATTCGTTGCCGTCTTCCCACTTGATGGTTTCCTTGGACGTCATCGTCGAACGCGTCAGGAACGCGAAATCGGAACTGAGATCCTGGAACACCACCGGCTGGTAGTTCGGGTGGACGTCGGCTTTCATGGAGGCTCCGGGGCGCGGGTTTCCGCGCGGGAAAAGAGCGGCAGTATAGCAGCGGGTCGTTTCTCCGGACAAGCGCGGTCCGCTCAGCCGGGGACCCCAAGGGCCGCGGCCATCAGGGCCTCGAAACGCCCCGGCGCCACTTCCATCACGATGCGGGCATTGGCCACGCCTTCGCCGAAGCCGCCCCAGTCCGCCACCGTCGCGCCCCGAGTCAGCCGCCCTTCCGTCTCGACCGCGACATGCCGCGTCTCGGCGCGGGTGACGATCTCCGGCCGCAAGGCCACCGCCATCGCCAGTGCATCGGCGGCCATCATGCCCTCGCGGGCGCGTTCAAGATTGGCCTTGCGCGCGTGCGCCGAGATCGCCTCGAAGAAACGTGCTCGCGCATCGCCGCGCCCGAACCAGTGGCGCAGCAGTGCGTGGTCGACACCGTGGCGCATGGTGGCTTCCCAGTCGACCAGGTCGAACTGCGGGAATGCCGCGAACACGATCGCCGCCGCCTCGGGATCGAAGCCGATGTTGAATTCGGTCGGCACGCGTTCGTAATTGCCGCGACCGGTCACCGCGCCACCCATGATCACCAGCCGCGCCACGCGCTGCGGCAATTCCGGTTCGAGTTTCAGCGCCACGGCAAGATTGGTGAGCGGGCCGATGCAGACCAGCGTCACCGCGCCGGGGCGTTCGCGCGTGATGCGCAACATTGCCAGCACGGCGTGTTCGTCGCGTGGCTTGCGCAGCGAAGGCGTGCAACCCGTATCGCCAAAACCATCGCGACCATGGATGAGCGAGGCGTCGATGTAGGCCGCGTGCAGCAGCGGCGCAGTGCACCCCGGGAACACCGGCGTGTCCGCACCGATCACTTCGACCAGTTTCAGCGCGTTGGCTGTCGTCTGCGCCAGCCCGACATTGCCGGAAGTGGTGGTCAATCCGAGCACATCGGCATGCGCATGCGCCATCAGGATCGCCAGCGCGTCGTCCACACCGGGGTCGGTGTCGATCAGCAGTTGCGGTTTGCTCATGGATGGATGATCGCAAGAATTGAAAAGTGCGGCCAAGGATGGCCGCCCGTTTGATTTTCGCGATCAGGGAGGATCGCAGAAATCAGGCCTGCGCGAAACGCGCAGCGCCGCCGATCCAGCGCGTGACCAGCCGCGCCGCCAAAACCGGATGCGATCGCAACATCTCCGCTCCCACCCGCTGCACGTCCGGCAACAGGTCGGCGTCGCGCGCGAGGTCGGCGATGCGGAAACCCAGTTCGCCGGTCTGGCGCGTGCCCAGCAATTCGCCGGGTCCGCGCAATTGCAGGTCGCGTTCCGCGATCACGAAGCCATCGCCGGTTTCGCGCATCGTCTCCAGCCTTTGCTTCGCCATCGACGACAACGGCGGCTGGTACAGCAGCACGCAACTCGAGGCCACGCTGCCGCGCCCCACCCGCCCGCGCAACTGGTGCATCTGCGCCAGCCCCAGTCGCTCGGCGTTCTCGATCACCATCAGGCTGGCGTTGGGCACGTCCACGCCGACTTCGATCACCGTGGTCGCGACCAGCAATGCGATGTCGCCGGACTTGAACGCATCCATCGTCGCCTGCTTTTCCGCCGGTTTCATGCGTCCGTGCAGCAATGCGATCTTCAGTGCCGGCAACATCGCGCCGAGTTCCGCGTAGGCGACTTCCGCCGCCTGCGCCTGCAACTGTTCGGATTCCTCGATGATCGTGCATACCCAATAGACCTGCCGCCCCTCTGCGCAGGCCGCGCGAATGCGTTCGATCACTTCGCCGCGGCGCGCATTGGACACGGCCACGGTCTGTACCGGCGTGCGTCCTGGCGGCAATTCGTCCAGCGCGGAAACATCGAGGTCGGCGTACACGCTCATCGCCAGCGTGCGCGGAATGGGCGTTGCCGTCAGCACCAGTTGATGCGGCACGCCATCGCGCGCCGTATCGCTGCCCTTGTCGTGCAACGCCATGCGCTGCTGCACGCCGAAACGGTGCTGCTCGTCGACAATCACCAGCCCCAGTTTCGCGAACGCCACGCCTTCCTGCATCAGTGCGTGCGTTCCGATCACGATCGGCGCGCCATCGGCGACCGCGGCCAGGGCGGCCTTGCGCGCGCGCCCCTGCACTTTGCCCGCCAGCCATTGCACGTCGATGTCGAGTGGCGCCAGCCAGGAACGGAAATTGCGCAGATGCTGCTCCGCCAGCAATTCGGTCGGCGCCATCAGCGCCGCCTGATGGCCGTTGGCAACCGCGGCCAGCGCCGCCAGCGCGGCGACCACCGTCTTGCCGGAACCGACATCGCCCTGCACCAGCCGCAGCATCGGCTTGCCGTCGGCGAGATCGCCCGCGATTTCGCTCGCGACCCGATGTTGCGCGCCGGTCAACGCGAATGGCAGCGCGGCGAGAAAGCGTCCGCGCAACGATGCGTCTTCCGGCAAACATGGCGCGTGACGCGCGCGCACCTGCGCGCGCAGGCGTTTCAATCCCAAATGCTGCGTCAGCAATTCCTCGAACGCCAGCCGACGCTGTGCCGGATGCGCGCCGCGTGCCAGCGCAGCGAGATCGATCGTCGGCGGCGGGCGATGCACTGTCAGCAGCGCCTCACGCAACGACGCCATGCCCAGCGGCGCGAGCAGGCCATCCGGGATCAATTCCAGCCGCGCGCCATCCGGCAATCGTGCCAGCGCCTTGTCGATCACGCCGCGCAATCTTTTCTGGCCCAGCCCTTCGGTCGTCGGGTAGATCGGCGTCAGGCATGCTTCCACCGCCGTCCCGGCCTGCAACACCTGGTATTGCGGGTGCACCATTTCCGGCCCGTGCTGGCCGTGCCGCACCTCGCCGTAACAGCGCAGGCGCACACCCGGCGCCAGGCGCTCGATCTGCGTGCGGCGGAAATGGAAAAAACGCAACACCAGCGTCTCGCGCGATTCGTCGGTGATCGCCACGCGCAATTGCGCGCGGTAACGGAAGCCGGTCTCGATGGCCTCGACCACGCCTTCGACCTGCGCGGCCTCGCCGATCCGCAAGTCGCGGATCGCGGTCAGGCGCGTGCGATCCTCATAGCGCAAGGGCAGGTGGAACCACAGATCCTGCACGCGCGCGATGCCGAGTTTCCCCAGCGATTGTCGCAACGATGGGCCGACGCCCGGCAGCGATTCCACCGGCGCAAGTCCGGGAACGTCCGTGGCATCAGAAGTAGCGCGTGCGCCGTCGATCATCGCGTACAGGGTAGCGAATGCCGCGGACCGCGGCGATGCCGCGAAGACTCGAAGCGCCGTCGGCGTAAGCCGACAATCGCGCGTCAATCCAGCACGAGGACCGCGTCGACCTCCACGCGCGCGCCTTTCGGCAACGCGGCGACGCCGATGGTCGAGCGCGCCGGATAGGGCTGCGCGAAGTAGTCCGCCATCACCGCGTTGACCGCGGCGAAGTCGCCGAGGTCGACGAGGTAGATGCCGACGCGCGCGATGTGCGCCAGCGAGCCGCCCGCCGCTTCGCACACCGCCTTGATGTTGTCGAACACGCGCCGCGCCTGGATGGCGATATCGCCCTGCACGAGTTCGCCGCTGGCAGGATCCAGCGGGATCTGCCCGGACAAATAGACGGTGTTGCCGCAACGCACGGCCTGCGAATACGGCCCGATGGCCTTGGGCGCGCGATCGGTCTGGACGGGTATCTGGGGCATGCAAGGTGCTCTATTGAGTGGAGTGCAAAGCGTAGCGAGCGAAGGCAGTTTGCGCGCCGCCGGAGCGCAGGAAGCGAAGTGTACACGTCAGTACATGAGCATTCCGAGCACCGCCGGCGCGCCAGATGCCGAGCGCAGCAGCTTTGCAGCCGCTCAATCAGACAGGATATCGGTAAACGCCGTTGACCACGCCGGTGCGGCGCACGCGCCGGATCAGGTCGGCGAAGTGCTTGCGGTCCCTCACTTCCAGCGTGAACAGGATGGTCGCCGCGAACGGGCTGCGCTCGGTGTATTCCACGTTCTCGATGTTGGAACCCGCTGCCGCGATCGCGGCGGCGACGGTGGCCAGCACGCCCGGACGGTTGGCCACTTCCACACGCAGCTGCGCGCGATAGTCGCCCTGCACGTTGCGATCCCATTCGATCTCCACCCGGCGTTCCGGATTGCGGGAAAGCTCCGGAATGTTAGGGCACTCGGTACGGTGCACCACGATGCCCTTGCCGGGCGACAGGAAACCGACGATGTCGTCACCGGGCAAGGGATGGCAGCAATTGCCGAAAGTGAGGATGCCGCGCTCGGCGCCGGTGATGCGGATCTTCTCGCGCAGGTGCACTGCCGCGCCGACCACCGCGCCGTGCAGCGCGACCAATTGCGAAGCCACCTGGTCCGGCATGCGGTTGCCGAGCGCGATGTCCGACAGCAGCTCTTCCAGCCGGCGCTGGTTGTGTTGCTGCAGGTATTGCTCGAGCGCTTCCGCGGGAATCGAATCCAGGCTGGAACCCATCGCGTCCAGCGCGCGATCCAGCATGCGGTGGCCGAATTCGACCGCATCCTCGTGCTGCAGGCGTTTCAGGAAATGCCGGATCGCGGTGCGCGCCTTGCCGGTCACCGCGAAATCCAGCCAGTGCGGGCTGGGCGCGGCCGACGGCGCGGTCACGATTTCCACCGTCTGCCCGGAAGCGAGTTGTCCGCGCAACGGCGCCAGTGCGCCGTCCACGCGCGCGGCTACCGCATGATGGCCGACATCGGTATGCACGGCATAGGCGAAATCCAGCGCGGTCGCATTCTTCGGCAGGGAAAGGATGTCGCCGCGCGGCGTGAACAGGTAGACCTCTTCCGGGAAAAGATCGATCTTGACGTTCTCGAGGAATTCCAGCGAGGAAGGCAGCGCGGCCTGGCGATCGGCAAGCCCGGAAATCCATTCGCGCGCGCGCGAATGCGCGCTGTTGGAAGGGCCGGTGTCGTTCTTGTACAACCAGTGCGCGGCGATGCCGCGCTCGGCGACCGCGTCCATGTCCTCCGAACGGATCTGGATTTCGATCGGCGCACCGAAGGGTCCGAACAACACGGTATGCAACGACTGGTAGCCGTTGGCCTTGGGGATGGCGATGAAATCCTTGAAGCGGCCTTCCACCGGCTTGTACAGCGCGTGCGCGGAACCCAGCGCCTGGTAAGCATGCGCGACGGAATCCGTCACCACGCGGAAACCGTACACGTCCATCAGCTGCGTGAACGACTTGCGTTCCGCGCGCATCTTCGACCAGATGCTGTAGGGGGATTTCACGCGGCTCACCACGCGCGCCGCGATGCCGTCTGCGGCCAGCCGCGCCTCCAGCTCGCCTTCGATCCTCGCCATCGCCTCGCGGCGATTGCCCAGCGCGCTGCGGATGCGCGCAGCGATCACGCGATAGCGGTCCGGGTACAGCGTGCGGAAACCGATGTCCTGCAATTCCGACTTGAACGCGTTCATGCCGAGGCGCGCGGCGATCGGCGCGTAGATTTCCAGCGTTTCGCGCGCGATGCGCCGACGCGCTTCCGGCTCCATCGCGCCCAGCGTGCGCATGTTGTGCAGGCGATCGGCCAGCTTGATCAGGATCACGCGCAGGTCGCGCGCCATCGCCAGCAGCATCTTGCGGAAACTCTCCGCATCGGCCTCCTGGCGCGAGGCGAAGTCGACCTGGTCCAATTTGGTGACGCCATCCACCAGTTCGGCGACGGTGGAACCGAAGCTGGCTTCCAGTTGCACGCGGGTGAGCCCGGTGTCTTCCAGTGTGTCGTGCAGGATCGCGGCGATGATGGTTTCCGCATCCAGGCGCAGGCCGGCGAGGATGCCGGCGACCGCCAGCGGGTGCGTGATGTAGGGTTCGCCGCTGCGGCGCTTCTGGTCGCCGTGCGCGTGCTCGCCCACGGCATAAGCGCCGCGCACGCGCGCGACTTCTTCCGGCGGCAGGTATTCCGAAAGCCGTGACGCCAGCGCGTCGATGTTCTTGATCTCGCCGTGCGCAGGCAGGGCGGGCGTCGAGTGGGAAGCGGTCGTGGGCGCGTTCGCCGCGGTCATGGCGGAACGCTAGAGAGCCAAGGCGCGGGAGTCAATCTCCGGCGTGCCGCGCATCACTTTCGGGAACAGCGTTCCGATTGCGCGACTGGAGCAATCGAATCCCCTCTTCCCGGGGGCAGAGGACGTGGAGGTACTCTCCCTCCGCATCGACGAGCGTGATTCCGATGACATCGGAACCACGGTGATGGGCCCTCGCGAAGAGTCGCCGCAAGCGCCAGATGCCATGCTTCAGCCGGACGGCAAGCGTGGTGCGATGTCCTTCGGGTCTGTCCGGCGCGCTTTCCATTTGCCGGCGAAATCAGAGGTCGTCGCCGCCCTTGCTCATGTCCTCATCGACTTCCGCCGCGGCCCATTCCAGCGCTTCGCGCTCGCGGCGCTCGCGCTCGATGCGGTCGATCTCGTCGATGGTCGCCATGTCGATGCGGCGATCGGCGATCTCGCGCAGCGCGACCACGCTGGGCTTGTCGTTTTCCGGATCGATGGCGGCTTCCGCTCCCTGGGCGATCTGGCGCGCGCGGCGCGTCGCCATCAACACCAGCTCGAAGCGATTGTCGACCACCTTCAGGCAGTCTTCCACGGTGATTCTTGCCATATCCTGCCTCGCGTATCTGTAAACCTTGAAATTGTAGCAGCGCCCCCGACGGGTGGCGAGCGCTTGAGGCCGGGCATGTCGGCCTCCATGTAAAATCAAGCTCTTTTTCGCCGCGCATCCCCGAGCCAGGAAGTTCATGCGTCCGTTCAATGCCCTACACGTGCGCCGCGCCCTGCTGGCCGCGGCAACGGCGCTCTTGCTGGCCGGTTGCGCCAGCGTGGCGCCGCCGCGCACGGACGATCCGCTGCAGAAGTTCAACCGCAAGATGTACGCCTTCAACCGGACCGCCGACAAGATCGCGATCCGGCCGGTGGCCGTGGCCTACCGCAAGGTCACCACGCCCAATGCGCGCGAGCACATCAGCAATTTTTTCTCCAATGTGCGCCTGCCGGTTTCCATCATCAACGAACTGTTGCAGGCGCATCCGGTCGACGCGCTGAAATCCACCGGCCGGCTGGCGATCAATTCCACGGTCGGGCTGCTGGGCTTCTTCGATCCCGCGAGCAAGATGAAACTGCCGCTGGACGAGACCGATTTCGGCGTCACGCTGGCGCACTGGGGCGTGCCCGAAGGCCCGTTCCTGGTGATCCCGCTGGTCGGCCCAACCACCGCGCGCGACATCCTGCGCATGCCGGTGGACAGTTATTTCGATCCGTTGTCATGGTACTCGCGTGACCACGACTTCAAGTTGCATGCGCAGTACCTGCCCAGTCTCGCCTACCTGATCACGCTGCGCTCTCGCGGCATCGATGCCGAGCCATTCCTGGATTCCGCCTATGATCCGTACACCTTCGAGCGCGACGCCTATCGCCAGCGCCGCACCTACGAGATCTATCACGGCCATCCGCCGGTTTCGGTGATCGAGCAATTGCAGGGCGTCGACGACAGCAGTGACGATATCGACCAGTTGCTGCAACAACAGCGCGCCTACGAGAAGACGCACGGGGACAAAGGCGATGGCGCGCGACCCGCGAGCGGATCGAGCACGTCGTCGCCCGCAGGAGAGCACCCGCCCGCCGCGCTCGCGTCCTACTGAGCAGGATCAGGCGCCAGGCGTCGCGCCAGGTTGCAGCAGCCCGCGCGCGTCACACACCTCGGCCAGCGCCAGCATGCCTTCGGGCGCGTGCAACACCGCCAGCGGCCGTTCGCCGCGACTGGCCTGCGCCAGCAGCGCGAGCACGGCCGCCAGTCCCGCGCTGTCGGTGTGTTCGATGCCGGCCAGATCCAGTCGCGAACGACGTCCCAGCGCCCGCGAACCTTCGCGCAGCGCCTGCGCGGCCGTGGCGAAGGTCAACGATCCCGCCAACGCCAGGGTATCCTGGTCGGGACAAATGCAGCGCAAAGCTTCTCCATGGCCGGATGACATGTGCGGAAGATGCATGCGCGTTTTTACTGTCCCGCCTGCTGCTGCAACTGGTCGATCGCCGTGGCGCCTTGGCTTTCCAGACGCTTGATCAGGCCTTCGATGCCTTCCTTCTGGATTTCGGCATCGACCTGGTTGCGATAATTGGTGACGTAGGAAATGCCCTCGATCACCACGTCGTATGCCTTCCACTCACCGCTGTTCGTCTTGCGGAACACGTAGTCGACCGACAGGCTCTTGCCGTCGTCCAGCATCACTTCCGTGCGCACCACGCTGCGCTTTGCGTTCAGGTCGCCGTCCGCAGGCAGCACCTTGACGCTGCCTTTGGTGTAGTTGAGCAGGCCTTCGGCGTAGCGGTGCGTGATCGAGTTGTAGAACGCATGCGCGAAACGCACTCGCTGCTCCGGCGTCGCTTCGCGCGCATGCCGGCCGAGCACCAGCAACGAGGCGTAGTCGATGTCGAAATGCGGCAGCAGGATGCCGTCGATCACCCGGATCATCTGGTCGGGATTCCTGCGCAACTCGTCGCGGTGCCCATCGATGGCGCGGCCGAGATCGTCGGCGATGCCCTGCACCACCTGCTGCGGCGTCTGGACGGCCTGTGCATATGCTTCCGGTGCCGCAAACGCGGTGATGCACGCGACGCAGGCGAGCACCGCAACGACGATGAAACGGACGAAACGTGACATGGAGACTCCGGAAAAATGGGAGGGGGATCACTTCACCGACGATGCCGGTTTCGGCGCGCCGGAAGCGGCGGACGAATTGCCCTTGGGGCCGCCGTTGACGAGGAACTTGCCGATCAGGTCTTCGAGCTGCATCGCCGATTGCGTCAGCACCAGCTCGTCGCCGTTCTTCAGCGCTTCCGGCGAGCCGCCGGGTTGCAGGCCAACGTACTGGTCGCCCAGTAAACCGCTGGTGAATATGGCCGCCGCGCTGTCGTCCGGAATGTCGTCGTACTTGTCGTCGATCGCCATCGTCACCAAAGCATCCATCTTGCCGCGCTCGAGCTGGATGGATTGCACCGAGCCGATGCGCACACCGGCAATCTTTACCGGCGCGCGTTCCTTCAACTGGCCGATGTTGGAGAAACGCGCCTTCAGGAGGTAACTGCGGCCCTGCTGCACGTTGGCGACGGACGTCGTCTGCGTGGCGAGGTACGCCAGCGCGGCGAAGCCGAGCAGGATGAACAGGCCGGTGCCGATGGCGTAACTTGGTCTTGAATTCATTTCATTCACCGTCTGGAGCTGTGCAGATTGACACCTTGGCCATCCATGGCGAAGAGCTGCGTGGTCGCGAAGTCATGAAGGAGTTACCTCGAAGCAAGCCATGGATGGCTGTGTTGAGCGGGCTTCGTGCGCCGTGCATGACGCCGAGCATCGCAGCCGATCGCGCGGGAAAGGCGCGCATGTCCGACTACAGGGATGTAGGAGTTCGCGCCGGCGCGCGATCGGCGAGAAGCGCGGGGAAGTCGAGCCGACAGGAAGTCGGCGAGATCGTCATGCCCGCGCGCAATGGTTTTGGCGACTTTTGCCGAAACAAAAGTCGCACGCTCGCGGCAGCGAGCGGAACCAGGCAATCCCGCGATGGGTCGCATTGGAAACAATGCGGTCATGTCAGGAAAGCGGTGAGAACGAAATCCACTGCGAGGATCACGATCGCGGAAAACACCACGGTGCGCGTGGTGGAATACGCCACGCCCTCGCTGGTCGGTGGCGTGGTGTAGCCCTGGAACACCGCGATCAGCATCACCACCGCGCCGAACGCGACGCTCTTCCAGACGCCATCGAGGATGTCCTTCCACAGATCGATGGTCGCGGTCATGTTGCCCCAGAAGGTGCCGTTGTCCACGCCGAGCCAGGTCACACCGATCAGATGGCCGCCGAACAGGCCCAGCGCGTTGAACAGGCACATCAACAGCGGCATCGCGATCACGCCGGCCAGATAGCGCGGCGCCACGATGTAGGCCATCGGGTCCACCGCCATCATCTCCATCGCGTCGATCTGGTCGGTCGCGCGCATCAGGCCGATCTCCGCCGTCACCGCAGTGCCGGCGCGACCGGCGACCAGGATCGCCGTCAGTACCGGACCGAGTTCGCGGAACAGCGCCAGCGCCACCACGGTGCCCAGTGCCGCGGTGCCGCCGAAGATCGACAGCGTGTAATAAAGCTGCAGCGCCAGCACCATGCCGGTGAACAGGCCGCAGGTCATCACGATCACCAGGCTCATCGCGCCGACGAACCACACCTGCCGGCAGATTTCGCGCAAATACCGCAGGCTCTTCGGCAACGCGGCGAGGATCGCCAGGAAGAACAACCCGCACTCGCCGACCTGCGCGATGCCATTGACCAGCCAGTTGCGGCGCGGCTGCAGTTGCGCGTTCATCGCGTGGCTCCGCCTGCGAACCCCAGATCGTTCGCGTAATCCGGCGCCGGATAATGGAACGGCACCGGTCCGTCGGCTTCGCCGCCGAAGAACTGCCGCGTCCACGGCGTGGCCTCGCGCGCCAGTTCGTCCGGCGTACCTTGCGCGACGAGTTTGCCGTTGGCGATCAGGTATACGCGATCGGCGACCTGGCGCACCGCCGCCAGCTCGTGCGCGACCAGGATCGAGGTGATGCCGAGCGTGCGATTGAGCGTGCGGATCAGCCGCAGCACCTGGTTGAGCGCGATCGGGTCCAGCCCCACGAATGGCTCGTCGTAGAGGATCAGCATCGGGTCGAACACGATCGCGCGCGCCAGCGCCACGCGACGCGCCATGCCGCCGGAAAGTTCGCTCGGCATCAATTGCGCCGCGCCGCGCAAACCGACCGCCTGCAGCTTGGTCAGCACGATGTTGCGGACCAGCACTTCCGGCAACCGCGTGTGCTGACGCAATGGGAATGCCACGTTCTCGAACACGTTGAAGTCGGTGAGCAGCGCCGAGTTCTGGAACAGGAAGCCGATGCGTTCGCGCAACGTGAACAGCGCATTGCGCGACAGCGCGGCAACGTCCTCGCCGTCCACGTGCACGCTGCCGGAATCGCCGCGCAATTGGCCGGTGATATGCCGCAGCAACGTCGTCTTGCCGGTGCCGCTCGGGCCCATGATCGCGGTGACGCTGCCGCGCGGCACATCCAGGCTCAGGCGGTCGAACACGGTTTTGCCGCCAATGTGCGTGCGCAGGTCGCGCACCTGCACGAGGGAGGCTTCTGCCGATTCCACGGATTGCACTGCGCGGGACATGGTCCCGCTACGTTAGCCGAGTGCGCCGCCCCGCGCCAAGCGGCGATGCGTCGCCGCGGTTATCATCAGCGGCTTGAAGGAGAGTCGCATGGCACAACGTTATCCCGAACACATCTGGCACAACGGCGCGATCAAGCCCTGGGCGGATGCAACCGTGCACGTGATGGCGCATGCACTGCACTATGGCTCGTCGGTGTTCGAAGGCATCCGCAGCTACCGCACGCCGGATGGCGCGATCATCTTCCGCCTCACCGATCACCTGAAGCGGCTCTACCATTCGGCGAAGATCTACGACATCGACATGCCGTACACGCCGGAGCAGCTCGCGGCCGCATGCCGCGAGGTGATGAAGGCGAATGCGCTGGAGCAATCCTATCTGCGGCCCGTCGCGTTCCGAGGACTCGGCGGTTTCGGGCTTTCGGCGGAAACGCCGATCGACGTCGCGGTGGCTGCCTGGCCGATGGGGCCTTACCTAGGGCCGGAGGCGCTGGAGAACGGCATTACCGCATGCGTATCGAGCTGGCAGCGGATGGCGCCGAACACCATTCCGACCGGTGCCAAGGCCGGCGGCAATTATCTTTCCGGACAACTGATCGCGCGCGAGGCGCGCCGGCTCGGTTTCGGCGAAGGCATCGCGCTGGCTTCCACCGGGCTGCTCAGCGAAGGCGCCGGCGAGAATCTGTTCCTGGTGTTCGATGGCGCGCTGCACACCGCGCCGGTCAGCGCCGCATTGCTCAACGGCATCACCCGCGACACGCTGATCACGCTGGCGCGCGAACACGGCATCGGCGTGGTCGAGCGCGACCTGCCGCGCGAATATCTCTATCTCGCCGACGAAGTGTTCATGTGCGGCACCGCCGCCGAAGTCACGCCGATCCGCGCGGTGGACGGCAAGCAGGTCGGCGCTGGCAAGGCCGGTCCGGTCACGCGACGCATGCAGGAGTTGTTCTTCGGCTTGTTCGAAGGCCGCACGCAGGACAAGTGGGGCTGGCTGGAAAAGCGGTGAGCGGAAGAGCCGGAAACTTCTACCGCTGACGATTCACTGCTGCTGAAAATCCAGCGCGGCCACCGCGCCGCGTTGCGCGCGCGGCGCCAGCGACACTCGCCAACCGTAGAGTTCGCACAACCTGCGCACGATCGCGAGGCCAAGGCCGGCGCCCTTCACCGTCTGGCCTTCGCCGCGCACGCCGCGCTCGAACAGATGCTCCGCATCCTCGGCCTTGATGCCGGGGCCGGTGTCTTCCACCAGCACGCGGCCCTCCTGCACGCGCACCACGACTTCGCCTTCCAACGTGTACTTGCAGGCGTTGCCGACCAGGTTGCCGAGCGCGACCGCAACCACCGACGAAGGCGCTTCGACTTCGCACGGCGCTTCCACCACCAATCGCACGGTCACCGGCTTGTGGCCGATGTGTTGCTCGTTGGTATCGATCACCTCGGCGGCGATCTTCGCCACGTCCGTGGTCTCGCCGTCCACCGGGCCGGAACGTTCCGCGCGCGACAACAACAACAAGGCCTGCGTCAGTTCGGTGGACTGGCGGACTGCGCGTTCGATGCGCTTCAGGCGCGTCTTCACCTTGTCGGACAGGTCCGGGTTGTCCATCAGCAGTTCGGTGGTGGTGGCGATCACCGCCAGCGGCGTGCGCAATTCGTGGCTGACATCGGCGTTGAATTCGCGGTCGCGCGCGATCAGCGCGGCTTGCCGTTGCGCGTAGTCGTCCAGCGCCGCGGCCAATTCGCCGACCTCGTCTTCGGCGAAATAAGGCGCCAGCGGTTCCGGCTTGCCGCTCTGGCGCGCCGCGCGCAAACGCGCGGCGAGTTCGGTCACGGGCTTGATCACCTTGCGCGACAGCCAGAAGCCGAGGATCAGCGACAACAAGCTGAAAACCAGGACCGCACCCACCAACGCAAGATTGAGCTGGCGTCGGCCGAGATCATCGCGGCTTACGTCGTAGGTGATGAAGGCGATGAAGCCGTATTTGCGCCTCACTGCGAGCTTGTAATGCTTGGGCAAGCCGTTCTCGTCGGCATTGCGCATGTCGTACACGCCCGACGCGAGGCCCTGCCAGGAAAGCGGTGCGCGATAGAGCGATCGATCGCTGAACAGCCACGCGTTGATGAATTGTGAGCCCAGCGGCTGGTCCGGATGTACGTGCTTGTTCTCGACCGCTTGATCGACGTCATGCTGCAACGCCGATGAAACGAGTTCGTTTTCGACCCGTGCGCGGATGTTGATCGAAGCCAATGCGAAAAGTGCGCTGAGGCCGATGCCGAACAGCGCAAAGGAAACGATCAGCCGGGTACGGAGCCTACGTCGCGACTGCATCCGGATCGACCATGCGATAGCCGATGCCGTGGCGGGTGTGGATCAGCGCCTTTTCGAACGGCTTGTCGATCGCCGCGCGCAGGCCGTGGATATGCACGCGCAGGGAATCGGAATCCGGCAGTTCCTCGCCCCACACGCGCTGCTCGAGCTCCTGTCGCGTGACCACCGACGGGCTGGCTTCCATCAGCGCCTGCAGCAGTTTCAGGCCGATCGGATTCAACTGTATCGGCTTGCCCTCGCGCGTGACGGTTAGCGTGTCGAGGTTGAACGTGAGATCGGCGACTTTCAGCACGCGGCTCTGCGGGCCCTTGCCGCGTCGCGCCAGCACTTCCAGGCGCGCGGCCAGTTCCTGCAACGCGAACGGCTTGGTCATGTAGTCGTCGGCGCCGGACTCGAAGCCCGTCAATTTCTGGTCCAGCGCGTCGCGCGCGGTCAGCATCAGGATCGGCGTGTGCTTGTGCGCCTCGCCGCGCAGTTTCCTGCACACTTCGAGACCATCCATGCCGGGCAGCGTGAGGTCCAGCACGATGACGTCGAAATCGTTGACCACGGCCAAGTGCAGGCCGGTGACGCCATCGCCGGCGAAATCCACCACATGCCCGTGGTCTTCGAGATAGTCGCCGATGTTGGTGGCGATATCGCTGTTGTCTTCGATCACCAGCACACGCATGGCTGCCCTGCCCGATGGCGGCGCGGCCGGAACTTGCCGCGCCTCGCCGCAAGCTTAGCCTGAAATGGCCGCGCAGTCGCGCAAGCCGCCACCCGGCAAGACGCCGAATCACGCCGCACTCAATGCAGAAGGGAAGAAACCTTCACGGCCGTGTCCGAGCCGATGTCGGTGCGGCAGATATGAGTCCCGGTCATGACCATGCAGCCGGGTTTCGCCGGAATTTCGTCGGTCACCGCGACTCCACGCAACGCATGGAGACTGAAACTGAAAGTCTGCCGGTAACGCTTGCCGGCCACTGCGGCCGAAGACGCGCTGAATCGCCAGCCCGCCAGCGCGTGCAACGCCGATTCGTCGAACACGTTACCCGGCGCGGATTCGATCACCGCGGGATCGCGCACACTGCCGTCTTCATTCAGTGCGAACTCGACAACGACCTCGCCTTCGACGCCCTGCTCGAGAGCGCTACCCGGATAGACCGGCTGTACCACATGCAGCGCCACGGGGACCGTTTCGTCAATGGTCTCGGGGGGTGGTGTCACCGCGTCACGCGCGGGAGCGGGAATCACGGGAGCGATCTTCGTCAGAGCCAGATCGAAGAGGGGTGCGACCTGCAGCGCCGCCAGAGTGCGCGGGACAGCCAACTGATCGGTATCCGTCCGGTCCGTGCTCGCCATGATCGGAATCGAGCGCGCCGAATCCGCAAAATCCAGCCGGCTCGGCGCCAGGTCCTTGATCGCCAGGATCGGAACGCGCAGCATCACCGGCAGCCGCTGCATCGTCAGGCTTGCAGCCAGATGCCGCGTGGCAGCGGCGATGTCCTGGCGCACCTGCGCCTCCCGCCGCATGACCGCGAGGGCAAGCACAGCGACCAGCAAGCCCAGCACCACGGCAACGAAGCGGGTTTGTGGTTTCGCCACGGAGGTCTCGCCGGCCAGGTAGCCGACGCGATCAAGCAGCACGCCGCCGTTCGCGGCGAGCGCGAGCCCGGAATGGCTTTCACGGAACTCCTCGAGATCCACCAGCGCTGCGGCCAGTTCGCGGCGGCTGCCGCCCGTCGCCCGCAAGGCAAGTGCATCACAGCAAAGCTCCCTCTCGTTGCGCACGTCGCGCGAAATCCAGTGCACCACGGGGTGGTAGAACAACAATGTTTCCAGGATCACCTGGAACAAGTTGGCGAAATGGTCCCAACGCCGCAGGTGGGCTAGCTCGTGCGCAAGAATCAACTCGACCTGTGCGACCGGAAACCCGCTGCACACCGCCAGCGGCAGCAGAACAACGGGACGCGCCCAGCCGATCAGCGTCGGTGTACTTATGCGCGAGCTGCACAACACCTGCACGGCATGCAACTTCCCGAAACGCGCAGCCAAATGTCGGGTGCGCTCCTGCCAGTACGGCAATGCCTCAGCCGACTGCGCCAGTTCCTTGATGCCGCTCCAGAGACGCCATGCCCGCGCGAGCAGCACCAGCACGCCGACGGACCACGCCGTAACCACCCACGGCAGCGCGTTGCCGAGCCACACGCGCCACGCCATTCCGGCAGAGGCTTCGTGCATTCCCGCGACAATGGCGGAAACGGAATTCGCCAAGTTCCCGGAACCCGGTGCGCCAGACACGGACCCGATCGACACCAGCACCCGCCACGCAGTCAGCAACGGACAGCACGCCATGGCCAACAACGCAAGCATCCCCAGCCCGTAGCGCGCATTGCCGCGCGGCATGCAACAGCGCAGCGCGCCGTAGACGAAACCGATCAATACCCCCTGCCAGACGAAGTGCAACAGCGCCCAGCCCAGTACCCGGATCGCCGTATCGAGAAAAGACAGGGCATCACTCATGGGAACCCTTGTCGAGCCTGTTGAGCAAGGCGCGTATCTCGCGCAACTCTTCCCGACTCGCGCGTTGGCTACCCAGCGCATGCAACACGAGTTGGGAAGGCGATCCCTCGAACAGGCGTTGCACGAGATCGGCAAGAAACCGTTTCTGCGTTTTCTCCTTGCTCACCGCGGCACGGAATACGTGCGCGCGTTGCGAATCATCACGCACCACCAATCCCTTCTCGTGCATGATCTGCAGCATCTTCAGTGCCGTGGTGTAACCGGTGCCGTCACGGCGGTGCAGCACCTCATGGACGTCGCGCACGGTGCAGGCGCCCTGCTCCCACAGCACCTGCAGGATTTCCAGCTCTGCTTCGGTGGGTCTAGGCAACCATCGATCGCGTGGCATCTCGTAGCTTCCGTTGATTGCGCCTCATTCGCTCAAATCTGGAACGGCGCAAACTGGTGAAATCCACTCTGTGAAGGCAACACACAAAACAGCAAAATCAGTGTCCCTCCTTTTCCTGGAAGTCTTGTTTCTGTTGAAGCTGAAGAAGCGTTGTTTGCGCCCCCCGCTGCTCGGCCTGGATCTGTGCATAGGTTCTGCAGGTCCTGATCGGCAAGTGCGAGCCCACCGGCATTTCGCTCGTGCAGATCAGGCGTTCGCCGTCTTTCTTGGTCAGGATGGCATTAACGGTGCTCTGATCCGCCAGCAGCCGCACCTTGCCAGCATCATCCATCTTGTCGACGCTGCCGAACTGGGTATACAGCTTGTCCATATCGGCAAAACTGCTTTCAAGGGTGTCGCGTTCGCTCTTGTCGACGAATTGCCAGCGGCCGCCCGGCTGCATCTGCTGGTGGATGGCGGCAACGATGGCTTCGAAATTTTCCTTGGTATCGGCCTTCACCACCGGCTTGCCGTTGTCTTCGGGAATGGCAGCCGCGGAGGCATTCGTTGTCGGAGCTGGAGCTTGTGCAGCCGGGACTGGCGCGCTCGTTGCCTGCGTACCGGCGTCGGGCGCGACCCCTCCCGTCTGGGCGCAACCTTGCAGAGCCGCAAAGCCGACGGCAAGCGCAATGATCAGTTTGCTGGATGTTTTCATCGCCCCCTTCTCCTGACAAAAGTCGCCAATGCGCCCATCGGCTTGGCTGGGTTGGATGCTAGCGCCACCATTTCCGGCTTGTCAACGACATTTTTCGTACTATACAAATCGTTGTAATGGCGCGGCATTTGCCGCGGGACCCAGATCAGTCCATGACGCTTTCGATGTACCGGATCACCGCGCCCGCCACGTCGACGCCCGTGACACCCTCGATGCCTTCCAGCCCGGGCGACGAGTTGACTTCCAGTACCAGCGGTCCGCGTTCGGAGCGCAACAGGTCGACGCCGGCGATGCCGAGTTCCATTGCCCGCGCGGCGCGCAAGGCCGTCTCCCGCTCGCGTTCGGACAGTTTCACCTTGCTGCCGGTGCCTCCGCGATGCAGGTTGGAACGAAAATCGCCGGCCACGGCTTCACGTTGCATCGCCGCGACCACCTCTTCGCCGACCACGAAGCAGCGGATGTCGCGGCCATTGGCTTCGCGCACGAATTCCTGCACCAGGAAATTCGCGTACAGCCCGCGGAACGCCTCGATCACGCTCTGCGACGCAGCTGGTTTTTCGGCGAGCACCACGCCCTGGCCCTGCGCGCTCTCGTTGAGTTTGATCACGTGCGGCGGCGGCCCGAGCATCGCCAGCAGGTCCGCGGTGTCATCCGGGTTGTCGCCGAAAACCGTCACCGGCATGTCCAACCCGTGCTTGGCGAGGATCTGCAGGCTGCGCAGCTTGTCGCGCGCGCGCAGCACGGCCTCCGACGCATTGGGCGTATGGACGCCCATCATTTCGAACTGCCGCAACACCGCGGTGCCGTAGAAGGTGATCGACGCGCCGATGCGCGGGATCACGCTGTCGAACCCGTGCAGCTCGCGTCCGCCGTAGTGCAACGCATAGCCATCGTGCGCGATGCGCATGTAGCAGCGCAGGGGATCCAGCACGCGCACGCGATGGCCGCGCGCACGGCCCGCCGCCACCAGCCGCGTCGTCGAGTACAGCCGCGCGTTGCGGGAAAGGATCGCGATCTTCATGGGCGGCTCCGGGACACGGCCGCCAGCGTATCGCAAAGTCGCTGCGCCGAACGACTCGGCGGGAAGGAATGCGTCAGGCCACCGTCGCTTGCGGCACCTGGAATTCCTCGTAAGCGCTGGCGGTGTCGTCGAGGTTCTCGAACTGCAATACGCCGAGTTCCTCGAACTTGCGCCTCAACCAACCGTCACCGGCATCGAGCAATCCCAGCTTCTTGCAGTTGGGCACGATGTTCGTGAACAGCATCCGCTGGAACACCCGCCGCTCCGGCGACTGCATGATCAGCTTGATGGTCTGCTTCACCGGCAGGCCCATGCGTTCCCATACTTCCTGCTGCAGGAAACGGTCGCGCATGCGCACGGCCGCCTCGAACACGAATTCCTGCCGCTCGCGAAGTTCGGCGGCGGAAAGTTCGGAATACAGCTCCCTTAGCGTGATCACCCCGAACGCGATGTGGCGTGCTTCGTCGGCCATCACGTAGCGCAGGATGTGCCGCAGCAACGGCTCGATCGTCAGGTCGTGCATCGAGCGGAACGCCGCCAGCGCCAGGCCCTCGACAATGATCTGCATGCCGAGGTAGGTCATGTCCCAGCGGCCGTCGCTCACGACCTGATCCAGCAGCAGTTTCAGGTGTGGATTGATCGGGTAATGCCCGGACAGCTTGGTATCGAGGTAGCGCGAAAACACCTCGACGTGCCGCGCCTCGTCCATCACTTGCGTCGCGGCGTAGTACTTGGCGTCGATCCAGGGCACGGTCTCGACGATCTTGGCGGTGCACAACAACGCGCCCTGCTCGCCGTGCAGGAATTGCGAAAGCGTCCAGTTCTGCGATTCGCAACCCAGCGCGATCCACTCCTTGGCGCTCCACTTCTCGAACGGCGTGCCGCTCAGGTCGTTGATGCCCGGCATGAACCCGCCATACGCCAGCACATTGCCGAGTATCACCTTTTGCTGGTCGACGTCGGTGTCCCATGGCACATCGGTGTCGCCGTTCCATTGGCTGTTGCACGCCTTTTCGTACAGCTTGCTCAGCTGCGGGCGGGCGTCTTTACCGTAGTCCCAGCTAAAGATCGCATCCTGGTTCTCCGACACGGCATGGATCGTCTCGGACGCATCGGTAGCGGAGACGGCAAGGATGGCCTCCAGATCATCCACCTCCGCACGGCCTATGAGGTGGTCATTTTCCGACGAGGCAAGGGATCCTTGGTTGGACATGTTTCTTCCTGGGAACGAGCGCGGCAATACCACGGACTGCTGGGGTCAGGCGCCGCGCGCCAGGGAGGCGCGACTCATACCACCACTTCATTTGACCCAAGGATACCGGACACGCCGGCACGTGCAATCCGTGAACCGTCACAAATCCACACGGCCGAGTACGGAAGAAGAAACCCGGTCCTGTTTGCTGGCGTTCGTCCGGTCGGATGTCACTCACTGTGGAACGGATTGAGCGGGTGAAGGGAATCGAACCCTCGTCAGTAGCTTGGGAAGCTACAGCTCTGCCATTGAGCTACACCCGCGTCGACGGATGATGGTAGCGATGCGCGCATCGTCGGTGCAACGACAGCTGACCGGCTGCATCGCTGTCCGGGCGCGGGAAGGCGGCCGTTCAGCCCCGCTACGATGTGATGTGACTGCGCGCGCCAAGGCGCGCATGGGTGGCCTGCCCAGGATCAGGCCGCTTTCGCGGAGTCCTTTCATGTCCCGCATCCGTTTCTTTCTCGTGCCGGCTTTCACCGCGGCCGTGTTTGCCTTCGCCTCTGTCGCCAGCGCGCAGGACGCGTCCGCCGATCCGCCTGATCGCGTCGCGCGTCTGGCTTACAGCACGGGCGACGTGGAAATCGCTCCGGCCGGCCAGAACGACTGGGGCAGCGTCGATGTCAACCGTCCTCTGGTCACGGGCGATCGCCTGCTCAGCGGCGACGACGGCCGCGCCGTGCTGGAGCTCGGCAACGCATCCCTGCGCATCGATCACGGCAGCGCCTTCAACTTCCTGGAACTGAACGACAGCACCGCACAGGTGGAGTTGTCGCAGGGCACGTTGAACCTGCGCGTGCGCGACGTGGGCAGCGGCCAGACTTACGAGGTCGACACTCCGACGATGGCCTTCATCGCCACCCAGCCCGGTTCGTACAGGATCGACATCGCGCCCGACGGTCACGGCGCGATGGTGACCGTGTTCGATGGCAGCGGCACGGTCTACGGTGCAAATGGCGCCAGCCGGCCGGTCAGCGCGGGGCAATCGTACCGTTTCGATGATTCCAGCCTGGCCAATGTCGCGGCCACCGGGTTGCCGTCGCCGGACGACTTCGACCGCTTCTGCGAGGAACGCGACAATCGCGTGGCAAATTCCGTATCCAGCCGCTATGTTTCTCCCGACGTGATCGGGTCCGACGATCTCGACCAATACGGTGCGTGGCAGAACTCTCCCGACTACGGTCAGGTCTGGTACCCGACCCAGGTCTATGCCGGCTGGGCACCATATCGCGACGGCCACTGGGTGTGGATCAATCCCTGGGGCTGGACGTGGGTGGACAACGCGCCGTGGGGCTTCGCGCCCTTCCATTACGGCCGCTGGGTATACGTCGGCAACCGCTGGGGCTGGTGCCCGGGTCCGCGCCTGGCGAGCCCGGTGTACGCACCGGCGCTGGTGGCCTTTGTCGGCGGCTCCGGCTTCTCGCTGTCGATCAATATTGGCGGTGGCGGACCGGTGGGCTGGTTCCCGCTGGGGCCGCGTGACATCTACGTGCCGCCGTACCGCGCGAGCCGCAACTATTTCACCAACATCAACGTCACCAACATCCGCAACGTCTACGTCAACCAGACGGTGATCAACAATTACTACGGCAACTACGCCGCGGGTCGCCCGATGAACGAAGCCCGCTATGTCTATCGCGGCAATCCGAACGCATTCACGGCGGTGCCGCGCAATGTGTTCACTGGCGCCAAGCCGGTGCGCAACGCGACGTTGCGTGTGCCGCCGCGCGAGATCGCGCAGGCCAGCGTGATGACGATGGGCCCGCGCATCGCGCCGACCCAGGCCAGTTTGGCAGTCCGCCCGCCGGCACGCCCGATCGCGACGCCCGCGCGCGCCTTCGACCGCACGGTGGTGGCGAAGAATGCCCCGCCGCCGCGCCCGGTGCCGTTCGCGACGCAAGAACGCGTGATCGCCAAGCAAGGCGGCACGCCGATCCCGATGGCGCAACTGCATCAGATGCGCGAACAACAGGCGAAGGTACAACCGCAGCCGTCGCGCGTGCAGGTCGTGCCGATCAAGCCGACTGCGACCGCGGCGTTGCCGCCCGTGCAGCACGCACAGCCGCAGCAACCTCGGGTCCCAGTCCGCCAGCCGACAGCGATGTCGCCACAGGGACAGGCGCGGATAACGCCGATCCAGGCGCCGGTGCATTCCACGCCGGCCGCGCCGCAGGCGGCGCCGATGCGTCCCGGGGAATTGCCGTCGGCGCGCTTCGCACACCCCAATCGCGACACGAGCCCGACGGCGCTCCACGCGCCGCAGCAAGGCCACCAATCGTCGAATGCCCAGCAACAACAGCAGGCGCAATCGCGTGCGCAGCAACAGCAAGCTCAACAGCGTGCCAGCGACGAGCAACACCAGGCCCAGATCAATGCGGCCCAGGCGCAACAGCACGCCCAGCAGGCACAGCGCGCGCAACAACAGGCCGATCAGGCGCGGATGCAGCGGCAACAGGCGCAACAACGCGAAGCACAGGCGCAACAGCAGCAGGATCGCCAGCGCGCCCAGCAGGAGCAACAGGCACAACAACGCGCGCAGCAGGACCAGCAACGCGCAGAGCAGGCACGGATGCAGCAGGAAGCGCAACAGCGGCAGGCACAGCAGCGCCAGTACCAGGAACAAATGCGTGCGCAGCAGGACCAGCAACGCGCCCAACAGGCGCAGATGCAGCAGCAATACCAGCACCAGGCGCAGATGCAGCAACAGCAGCACGCGCAGCCGCAGCACGAGCCACCGCCGAAGCCCAAGCCCAAACCGAAAGATAACGACCAGCAGGACGACAGCGGCCACTGATCCAAGCTCTGTTCGACGCCCGCGAAGCCCGCGCTTCGCGGGCGTTTTCTTTTGCGGCCGGGAATTGCCGCGCTAAAATGCGCAGATGCAAATCCTCCTCAACGGCACGCCGCGCGACTGTACCCAAGGCATCACCGTCTCCAGCCTGCTGGAAGAAGCCGGTTACGCCGCCAAGCGCGTCGCGATCGAGGTCAATCGCGAGATCGTGCCGCGCAGCCTGCATGGAAAATGCGTGTTGGCCGAAGGCGACAGCGTGGAAGTCATCCATGCAGTCGGGGGCGGTTGATGGATACGCCAGCACGAACCGCATCGCAGGCAACGATGGATGACCCGCTCGTCATCGCCGGTCGCGCCTATGCCTCGCGCCTGTTGACCGGCACCGGCAAATACAGGGACATGGACGAAACGCGCCGCGCCACCGAAGCCGCGGGCGCGGACATCGTCACCGTGGCGATCCGTCGCGTGAACATCGGCCAGCACAAGGACGAACCCAACCTCTTGGACGCCCTGCCGCCGGATCGTTACACCCTGCTGCCCAACACGGCCGGCTGCTACACCGCTGCCGACGCGCTGCGCACCTGCCGGCTCGCCCGTGAACTGCTGGACGGCCGCGCACTGGTAAAGCTGGAAGTGCTGGGCGACCAGAAAACATTGTTCCCGGACGTGGTGCAGACCCTCAAGGCCGCGGAGCAACTGGTCGCGGAGGATTTCCAGGTGATGGTGTACACCTCCGATGATCCGATCCTGGCAAAGCGCCTGGAGGAAATCGGCTGCATCGCCGTGATGCCGCTGGCCGCGCCGATCGGTTCCGGCCTCGGCATCCAGAACCGCTACAACCTGCTGGAGATCGTGGAGAACGCGCGCGTGCCGATCATCGTCGACGCCGGCGTGGGCACGGCCTCGGATGCCGCGATCGCGATGGAACTCGGCTGCGACGGCGTGCTGATGAATACCGCCATCGCCGGCGCGAAGGATCCGGTGCTGATGGCGCGCGCGATGAAACGCGCGGTCGAGGCCGGCCGCGACGCGTTCCGCGCCGGCCGCATCCCGCGCAAGCGCTACGCCTCCGCGTCGAGCCCGCTGGACGGCACGATTGGTTGAGTCCACGCGACATCCGCGGCGCATCCGCAGCTTCGTGTTGCGCGAAGGCCGCATCACTCCCGCGCAGCAACGCGCCTTCGAATTGCACTGGCCGCGCTTCGGCATCGACAGGCCGGACGAACCACGCGATCTCGATGCGCTGTTCGGACGCGCCGCGCCGCACGTGCTGGAGATCGGCTTCGGCAACGGCGAGGCGCTCGCATGGGCGAGCGAAACCGATCCACTGCGCGATTATCTCGGCATCGAGGTGCACCGGCCGGGGGTCGGGCGCCTGATGAACGCACTGGCCGCGCGCGACGCGCGCAACGTGCGCGTGTGGAACCACGACGCCGTGGAAGTGCTGGAGCGCGCGATCCCCGCGGAGTCGCTCGACGAAGTGCGCATCTGGTTCCCCGATCCGTGGCACAAGAAACGCCACCACAAGCGCCGGCTGATCCAGCCCGGATTCGCGCAGTTGCTGGCCACGCGTGTCAGGCCCGGCGGGCTCTTGCATTTGGCGACCGACTGGGCGGACTATGCCGCGCAGATGCGGGAGGTGCTGGATGCGGGTCCGGCATGGCGCAATCGCGGCGGCGATGACGGATACGCGCAACGGCCGCCGTGGCGGATCGCGACGCGATTCGAGCAACGCGGCCGCAAACTGGGGCATGGCGTGTGGGATCTGCTGTATGACCGTGCATGAGCGCGTATCGCCGCCGCCCGCTCACGCGGGGAAGAGCGCGGATGCGTTCCGCCTGCCCGTCCTTTCCACCTGTTCGATGCACTGATCCGACGATCGCGCGATGGAGCTGACCCTCACCCCCGACATGCTCCTGGTGCTCGGGCTGGTCGGCTTCACCGTCGTGATGCTGGTCCTGGAATGGGTGCGCGCCGACGTGGTGGCGCTGCTGGTGCTGGTGGTCATCGGCATCACGGGCCTGATGCCGATCGAGGACTTGTTCGAAGGCTTCGCCGGCAACGCGGTGATCTCGCTGATCGCGGTGATGATCATGGGCGCAGGCTTGGACCGCACCGGCGTGCTGGGCAAGGCGGCAGCCTTCATCCTGCGCCTGGCCGGCGGCATGGAAAGCCGCGTCTCGCTGCTGCTCAACACGATGGCCGGCAGCTTGTCCTCGATCATCCAGAGCCAGGCATTGGCTGCGTTGTTCCTGCCTGTCGTCAGCCGCGTCTCGGCGCGCACCGGTCTGCCATTGAAGCGGCTGTTGCTGCCCATGGCCTGCTGCATCCTGTGCGGCACCAACATGACCCTGATCAGCAATTCCCCGCTGATCCTCCTGAACGACCTCATCGTCAGCGCCAACCGCAACCTGCCGCCGGGCGCGCAGACTATCGAGCCATTCAAGCTCTTCGCGATCACGCCGATCGGCATTCCCTTGCTGCTGGTCGGGCTGGGGTATTTCGCTTTCGCCACCCGCCGTCTTCTGCCCGAAGAAGCGGATGAAAAGCCGAAGGTCACGCCCGGCCGCACCGAGAGCTATTTCGCGCAGACCTACGGACTGGAAGGCGAAGTCATCGAGCTCACCATCACCGCGGAAAGTCCATTGGTGGGCATGAGCGTGATCGAGGCGGAATTGCAGCCGGGCGCGCCGACGATCCTCGCGATCAAGAACGGCAACGAGGCACGCCTGGCGCCACCCGCCGACCAGTTGCTCTGGGTGGGCACCGTGCTGGGCGTGCTCGGGCCGCGCGCGCAGGTAGCCGAGTTCGCGCAGGCGCAGCATTGTCGCATCGGCGGCCGCCTGCGCGCGCTCGCCGACATGTTCAATCCCAGTCGCGCCGGCATCTCCGAAGCCGTGGTGCCGCCTTCCTCGCGCTTCATCAAGCAGGAAGTCGGCACGTTGCGCCTGCGCAAGCGCTACGGCATTTCCGTGCTGGCCGTGAACCGCGGCGACCAGGTGTTCCGCGGCGAAGTGGTGCGCAAGACCAGCCTGCGCGCCGGCGACACCCTCGTGCTGCACAGTTTCTGGCGCGACCTGCAGCTCGCCACCGAAGACCGCGATCTGGTTCCGGTCACCGACATCCCGAGCGAGGAACAACGGCCCGGCAAGATCTGGCATGCGGTGATCTTCTTCGCGCTGGCGATGGCGCTCGGCCTGTTCACCAACCTGCGCCTTTCCGTGGCGATGATGACCGGCGCCGTCGGCATGCTGCTGACCGGCGTGCTCAACATGGAAGAGGCGTATACCGCGATCAACTGGCGGACCATCTTCATCATGGCGTGCCTGATCCCGCTCGGGGCGTCGATGGATTCGACCGGCGCGGCGGCGTGGATCGCGCAGGAACTGATCCACCACACCGGGCACTTGCCGCAATGGATGCTGCAGGCGTTCATCGCGATCCTCGCGCTGCTGTTCTCGCAGGTGATCTCGAATGTCGGCACGGCCGTGATGATGGTGCCCATGGCGATCAACATCGCCCTGGCTTCCGGCGGAAACCCGAGCGTGTATGCGCTGATCGTCGCGATCTCGGTTTCCAACACCTTCCTGATCCCCGGAGCCAGCCCCACGATCCTGATCGTGGCGGGCCCGGGCGGCTACAAGCCGCGCGATTTCCTTCGGGCCGGGCTGCCGCTCACGCTGCTGTTGCTGATCACCACGCTGGTCATGGTGAACCTGTTGTTCCATTCGCGCGCGTGAACCCGCGACACTGACTATCGCGGCGCGATCTGCGATCATCCCGCGCATTCGTCCGTCGACGGATCGCACGAGGCCTTCGTCCATGTCCAACGAATTCGCCATTCGCCGCCACGTCGGCGCCTGGGCGCTGATGTTCACCGGGCTCGGTTCGATCATCGGTTCCGGCTGGCTGTTCGGCGCGTGGCGCGCGGCCATGCTGGCTGGTCCCGGCGCGATCTGGGCGTGGGTCATCGGCGCGGTGGTGGTCCTGTTCATCGCGGTGACGTACGCGGAACTCGGTGCGATGTTCCCGGAGTCCGGCGGCATGGTGCGCTACGGCCAGTACTCGCACGGCTCGCTGGTCGGTTTCATCGCCGCCTGGGCCAACTGGATCGCGATCGTCTCGGTGATCCCGGTGGAGGCGGAAGCCTCGGTGCAGTACATGGCGTCGTGGAAGTGGGCCTGGGCGCAGGATCTTTATCGCCATTTGCCGGGCGGCACGGGCGAGCTGAGCCATACCGGCCTGACGATCGCCGCGCTGCTGGTCGTCGTGTATTTCCTGCTGAATTACTGGAGCGTGAAACTGTTCGCCAAGACCAACACGGCGATCACGCTGTACAAACTGATCGTGCCGGCGCTGACCGCGATCGCGTTGATGGCCACCGCGTTCCATCCGGAAAATTTTCATGTCGGCGCACACGGCGGCCCGCACGCGATCAGTTTGTCAGCCGTGCTGACCGCAGTGGCCATCAGCGGCATCGTCTTCAGTTTCAACGGATTCCAGAGCCCGGTGAACCTCGCTGGCGAAGCACGCGATCCCGGGCGCAGCGTGCCGTTCGCGGTGATCGGCTCGATCGTGCTGTCGGCGATCGTGTACCTGCTGCTGCAAGTCGCCTTCCTCGGCGCGGTCGATCCCGCGCAACTGGCGCAGGGCGGCTGGGCCTCGCTCGCCTACAGTTCGCCGTTCGCGCAACTGGCGCTGGCATTGAACCTCAACTGGCTGGCGCTGCTGCTGTATTCGGACGCCTTCATCAGCCCTTCGGGCACGGGCGCCACTTACACCGCCACCACCTCGCGCATGATCTACGGCATGCAGCGCAACGGCACCTTGCCGGCGGTGTTCGGCAAGGTGCATCCGCGCTGGGGCATCCCGCGACCGGCGATGTGGCTGAACCTTGCGGTCTCGTTCGTGTTCCTGTTCTTCTTCCGCGGATGGGCGACGCTGGCGGAAGTGATTTCCGTGGCGACCATCATTTCCTACCTGACGGGCCCGGTGAGCGTGTCGGTGCTGCGGCGCACCGCGCCGGAATTGCACCGTCCGCTGCGCGTGCCGGGCTTGATCCTCGTGGCCGCGTGCGCGTTCGTGTTCTCGACCGAGCTGTTGTACTGGGCGCGCTGGCCGCGCACCGGCGAGATCATCCTGCTGATGGTGATAGCGCTGCCGATCTGGTTGTACTACGCGCTGCAGCGTGGACGCCCGCACCTCGCGCAGCAGTTGCGCGGCGCGGCGTGGATCATCGCCTACCTGCCGGTGATCGCAGCCTTGTCGTGGGCGGGCAGCGAGAAATTCGGCGGCCGCGGCTATCTTCCCTTCGGCTGGGACCTGCTCGCGGTGGCCGTCGTCGCGCTCGGTTTCTTTGTCTGGGGCATGGCCTGCGGCTGGCGCACGCCGGATGTCGAACAGGCCGCCGCGCAACACGCCGCGGCGACCGACTGAATCACGCGCTCACACCGCCAGCGCAAGCCGCCGCGGCACGCCGCGTTCGCGCAACGCCAACACGTCGGCCAGCAACGCCTGCGCGGTGACCTCGGGACCCGCGCCCGCGCCCTGGATCACCAGCGGTTGCGCGTGATAGCGCGAAGTGGTCAGCGCGAACAGGTTGTCGCAACCGGTCATGCGCGCGGCAGGATGCGCGGCCTCTATCTCGCATACGCCCACGCTGGCGCGGCCGCGCGCATCCAGCCGCGCGAGGAAGCGCAGCACCTTGCCGCGCGACTTGGCCGCAGCGAACTTCTCCGCCAGTGGCGCATCCAGCTCGTGCGCACGGGCGCGGAACGCATCCGCATCGACATCGCGCAACGCCGTCGGTACCAGGTTCTCGATTTCGACCTCGTGCGCGTCGAGGTTGTGTCCCGCGCTGCGCGCGAGGATCAGCAGCTTGCGCGCGACATCCGCGCCGGAAAGATCGATGCGCGGATCGGGTTCGGTGTAACCCCATGCCCGCGCTTCCGCCAGCAGCGCGGAGAACGGACGCGTGCCGTCGTAGTGGTTGAACAGCCACGACAGCGATCCGGAGAACACGCCTTCCAGCGACAACAGGCGATCGCCGCAACCATGCAGGCGACGCAGCGTGGACAACACCGGCAAGCCGGCACCGACGGTAGCGGAATCGCCATACGTGCTGCCGCCCGCCCAGGTGGCGGCCTGCACGTCGCGCCATGCCTGCAGCGTGCCGCCGACCGCCGTCTTGTTGGCGGTGACGACGTCGTAGCCCTGGCGCAACCATTGCGCGTGCCGTGACGCGACATCCGTCGATGCCGTGGCGTCGATCACGACCTGGCGCGCGCAATCGAAACCGTAGAGCGCGGCGCACAACGCCGCGTCGTCGCGCGGCGAACCGTGCGCGGCGAGGCGCTCGCGCAGCGAGGCCGTGCCCAGGCCATCGCTGCTGGCGTACTGGACACTCGAACTCGCCACGCCGACCAGCGCGACGCCCGCGCGACTGGCCGGACCGAGCTGCCGCAGCAAGGCGCTGCCGACGGCACCCGTACCGAGCAGCACCACGCCGATCCGCGCGTCACGGGAAGTTTCCGGGAACGGAAAAGTTTTCGCCGTCATGGTTTTTGCCCCGCAATCTCTTCGCATTCGCAAGCGGCATCGGCGCGCTCCAGCGCCGCGCCGAGGTCGGCGCACAGGTCGTCCGCGTTTTCGATGCCGGTCGACAATCTCAGCAGTGAGTCGGAGACCCCGGCGTTGCGACGCGCCTCCGCGCTCATCGAGGCGTGCGTCATGGTCGCCGGGTGCGCCACCAGGCTTTCCACGCCGCCGAGCGATTCGGCCAGCGTGATGCAGCGCAAGCCGTCCAGGAAGGCGCGCACCGCCGCTTCGCCGCCGTGCAGCTCGAACGACAGCATCGCGCCGAATCCGGATTGCTGGCGCGCCGCCAGCGCATGGCCGGGGTGCGTGGAAAGGCCGGGCCAGTACACGTGCGCGACTGCCGGGTGCGCCTGCAGCAGCGCGGCGAGGGCGTGCGCGTTTTCCTGATGCACGCGGAGACGCGCGGACAGCGTGCGCAGTCCGCGCAGGGTCAGCCAGCTGTCGAACGGCGCGCCCGTGAGCCCGAGGCAGTTGCCCCACCATTTCAATTGCTCGGCGATCTCCGGATCCCTGGCGATCACCGCACCGCCTACCACGTCGCTATGGCCGTTGATGTACTTGGTGGTGGAATGCACCACGAGGTCGGCGCCCAGCCGGATCGGTTGCTGCAGCACCGGCGAGAGGAAGGTGTTGTCGACCACGCACAGCGCACCGGCCGCGTGCGCCGCCTGCGCGACGTGGCGGATGTCGGTGATGCGCAGCAGCGGATTGGACGGCGTCTCGATCCAGACCAGCGACGGTCTCCCGTTCAACGCCGCGGTCAGCGCCAAAGGATCGGCGAGATCGACGAAACGCACGTCGAAACGGCCCTTCCTGGCCCAGGCATCCAGCAGCCGCCAGGTGCCGCCGTAACAGTCGTGCGAGGCGACGATCGTGGAACCGGCGGGCGCCAGTTCCAGGACCACCGCCACCGCCGCCATGCCGCTGGCGGTGATCACCGCACCCGCTCCTGCTTCGAGTTCGCACAGCGCGTCGGCCAACAGGTCGCGGGTCGGATTGCCGCTGCGGGTGTAGTCGTAACCGCGTTTCTGCGCGAAGCCGGCGAAACTGAAATTGCTGGACAAATGCAATGGCGGCACCACCGCACCGTGCTGGCTGTCCGAGTCGATGCCGGCGCGTACCGCGCACGTGGAGATGGGACACGCCGGACCGTGCGTGGCGGTGGATGGATCGAGACGTGCGAGGCTCATCGCGTTCTCCGGCCCTTGCTGGCGTGCGGCGGGACAGAGTCTCGGCGTGGCCGCACGGAAGGGTCCGTGCGGCCACGCTTCGACCCATCTCCCGGCGCCTTCGCGATGTCGCGGAGGCTCCGCAGGACTTGGCACCTTGCGGGGGAGATTCCCCGCGGGTTGCCCCGGCGTCGAAGGGCCTGTCCCTCAGCCGGTCTGGATGGGTTTCGGGAAACCTTAGCGGCTTCGCCGCAAGCTGTCAACATTTGGACGTCTATACGCCCAAATTATTTTTCACGACGCGCCATGCCTCCGCCGCGCGGGGGCGATGCGTGCGTAAACACCTTGCCATCCTCCGGCGCGCGTCGCGCCGGGCATCCGGGAAAGAGCACGGAACACTGTCGATCTTGCCCCCGCCCGTTCGTCGTCCATGTGAGTACCGCCGACCGCGGACCGGAAAGAGGCGATGAGGCTCTTCTCCGATCGCGGCCGGGCACGGCGCCGCCCCGATTCCACGGAGAACCATGTCATGCAGATTGCTCCTTACCTGTTCTATCGATCCGATGCGGCGGAAGCGTTCGACTTCTACGCGAAATGCCTCGATGGCAAGATCGTCATGAAGGTGAAAATCGGCGAGATGCCCGATGGCGGAAATGCCACGCCGGAAAGCCGCTACCTGATCGCGCACGTGCGGTTGCAGACCCGCGGCGGAGTCCTGATGGGCAGCGACTGGTGCACACCGAGCGGTGACGCGTACCCCGGCATCCACGGCAATGCGGTCTCGATTTCCGTGGAAACGCCGGAGGAAGCCGAGCGTTGTTTCTCCGCACTGGCCGAAGGTGGCAAGGTCACCATGCCGATGGCGGAAACTTCCTGGGCCCGCTGTTTCGGCATGCTCGTGGATGCCTACGGTGTGATGTGGATGATCAACTGCGAGAAGAAAAACTGACGACGGTCCGCCGGCAGCCGACTACATGCACATGCCGCCCTTGTCGGCCACGATCGGGCGACAACGCACTACCTGCCAATCGATGCCCTGCATCGACGATCCACTTCGAGGAGGTCCCATGCGCCGCACCCTGCCTTGTCTTTTCCTCGCGCTGTCATTGCCGGTCGCCGGCGTCGCCAGCGCCAAATCGGTCAGTTACACCATCGATCCGAACCACACCTATCCCAGTTTCGCCTCCGACCATATGGGCATTTCCAAATGGCGCGGCAAATTCGACCACACCACCGGCACGATCACGCTGGACCGGGCGGCCAGGACAGGCAGCGTCCACATCGTCACCGAGGTCTCCAGCATCAATTTCGGCCTGGCCGCGCTGGACAAGCAAATGCTGGAGCCGTCCTTCTCCGGGCCGATGTGCAAGGAACACTGCAATTTCTTCGACGCGGCGAAATATCCGCAGGCTGTTTACGACGGCAAGCTCACGAACTTCGTGAATGGCGAACCGACCGGGGTGGTCGGCAAGCTCACGCTGCACGGCGAGACGCGGCCGCTGGACCTCAGGATCGATTCGTTCAAATGCATTCCCGACATGATGCAGAGGACGCGCGAGCGCTGCGGGGCGGAGGCGTCGACGATTTTCGATCGCTCGAAGTTCGGGATCGATGCTGGCCAATCCTTCGGTTTCGACATGAACGTGGCGCTGCAGATCCAGGTCGAAGCCGTGCAGGACCCATGACCTGCCGCACAGGCGATCACGCCGGACGCGGCGAGGCGTGATCGCTCGTGGCTTGGGCGTCGTTGCGAAGCCGGCTAGAATGGGCGGTTTGTCCTTTCGAGCGGATCGCCGTGTCCACGCACCTGCAGGAAACCCGCCGCCGCCGTACCTTCGCGATCATCTCGCACCCGGACGCCGGCAAGACCACGCTGACCGAGCGCCTGCTCCGCGCGGGCGGCGCGATCCAGCTTGCGGGCAACGTGCGCGCCAAGGGCGAGCGCCGGCGCACGCGCTCGGACTGGATGGGCATCGAGCGCGACCGCGGCATCTCCGTCGTCACCTCCGTAATGACGTTCGAATATGGCGGCTGCGTCTTCAACCTGCTCGACACGCCCGGCCACGAGGACTTCTCCGAAGACACCTACCGCACGCTCACCGCGGTCGATAGCGCGGTCATGGTGATCGACGCCGCCAAGGGCATCGAGGCGCGCACGCGCAAATTGTTTGAGGTCTGTCGCCTGCGCGACATCCCGATCGTCACCTTCATCAACAAGATGGACCGCGAAAGCCGCGATCCGTTCGAGTTGCTCGACGAGATCGAAAAGACGCTGGCGCTCGACACCGCGCCGATGACCTGGCCGATCGGGCGCGGGCGCGATTTTGCCGGCACCTACGACATCGCGTCGGGCGAGATGCGGCTGATGTCGCAGGACGGCAAGACGGTCGAGCGCCAGCCGCTCGATCTCACTGCGCTCGCCGGCGGCAACGCGATGCTCGACGTCAAGGCGGTGGCGGACGAGCTGACGCTGGTCAAGGAAGCCTGCCGACGCTTCGACTTTGCCGCTTTCCGCGAGGGCCATCTGACGCCGGTGTTCTTCGGCTCGGCCTTGAAGAATTTCGGCGTCAAGGACCTGCTGGACGCGCTGGCAAGCTTCGCGCCGGCGCCGCGCGCTCAAATCGCCAATGCGCGCAAGGTCGACGCGCATGAGCCCTCGATGACCGCCTTCGTCTTCAAGATCCAAGCCAACATGGACCCCAACCACCGCGACCGCATCGCCTTTGCGCGCCTGTGCTCGGGCAAGCTGACACGCGGCATGAAGGCCAAGCTCGCGCGTACCGGCAAGCCGATCACGCTGTCGACGCCGCAATTCTTTTTCGCGCAGGACCGCGCGCTCGCCGACGAGGCCTATGCCGGCGACGTGGTCGGCATCCCCAACCACGGCACGCTGCGCATCGGCGACACCCTGACCGAAGGCGA
>DATNEQ010000008.1:0-159938 GCA_035552915.1 Rhodanobacteraceae bacterium | reverse complement strand
GGCGGATGTCTTCGACTACATCGAGCGCTTCTACAATCTGAAACGGCAGCACTCGACGATCGGTTACATCAGCCCCATCCAGTTCGAGCAGCAGATGCAAGCAACTTAAGGTGGTGTCTACGAGGCCGGCAGCAGCTCAGTGTAGTCCTGCAGCGTAATCAGTGCATCAGGTAGGTTGGCGAGGAAATTTGGCTTGAAAGATCAGGTGTTGTGCGGCTGCGCCGTCTAATCCAGCAGCCTAATCCCGCGGCATTTGCCGGAAGTGCGCTTTGCGTCGCGCTCTTGGGAGGTTGAAAAATATCGAGCGGGCTGCATGGCGTGCGAGCAACTCAGATGGCGATGGGCTCATACGGAATCGCCAGCTTGGCGAAGGTCGGCAGGTCGATGTTGGCGCCGCAGATGATGATGCCGACGCGCCGGCCTTCGAGTTTTTCGCGCAGCGGGCCGCACAATGCGGCGGTGGCGGCGGCACCGGCGGGTTCCACCGCGAGTTTCATGTCGGCGAACAGCAGGCCCATCGCGCGCCGCATCTGCTCGTCGCCGACGCGCGCCAGTTCGTCGACGAAACGCCGCGCGATGCCGAAGCTGTAGGGCAGGGCGTAGGGCGCGCCGAGGCTGTCGGCGATGGTCTCGACTTTCTCGATCGATTGTGGTGTGCCGGCGTCGAAGCTGCGATGCAGGGTGTCGGCGCCTTCCGGTTCCACGCCGTAGACCTTGCAACGCGGCTGCATCCGTTTCACCGCGCAGGCGATGCCGGCGATCAGGCCGCCGCCGCCGACCGGCACGATCACTGCGTCCAGGTTTTGCACCTGGTTGCACAGCTCGTAACCGACGGTGGCCGTGCCGAGCACGGTGAGCGGATTCTCGAACGGATGGATGAAGGTGCGGCCTTCCTCGGCTTCGATGCGCTTCACCATGTCGAAGGCGCGATGCACGTCGTCCACCAGCACGATTTCCGCACCGTACGCGCGACACAGCGCGATGCGCGCGGGGCTGGCGGTCTTCGGCATCACCACCTTGGCGCTGGTGCCGACGCTGCGTGCGGCGAATGCCACCGCGATGGCGTGGTTGCCGGCGCTGACGGCAGTGATGCCGCGGCGTTTCTGTTCGTCCGACAAGGCCATCGCGTTGAGCAGCGCGCCGCGCGCCTTGAAGGTGCCGGTAACCTGGAATAGCTCCAGTTTCAGGAAGACCAGTGTGCCTTCGCCCGCCGCGCGTTCGATCGCGTCGCCGCGCCATGGCCACACCGGGGTTTCGCGCACGCGCTCACCGAGCCGTTCGCGCGCGGCGCGGATGTCGGCGAGGCTGGGCGCGCCGTCGCTCATCGGTTCAATAGCGCAGGAAATACGGTATTGCCATCAGCACGAGTCCGATCAGCAACAGCAGCCAGACATTGGAGACGAAGTACGGATACACCATCAGCGCCACGCCGCACACCAGCGGCACGATCATGCTCTGGCGCTTGCCATAGATGAAGAAGCCGACCCCGATCGAGCCGAACAGAAGACCCCACAGCAGCGTGGCGGTGCTCATGCGGCCCTATTTCACGTTGAACGCATTGTTCGCGCGATCATCGTCCGGCAGTTGATGATCCGGATCGATCGTCGCCGAGGCGATGCGCTTGGCGCCTGGCACCGCCACGTCGTAGCTCGCGTGCTGCATCCAGGTTTCCACGGGAACATGCACGCGCACGCTGCTGCCGTCGGCGTAATTCACCAACAGCGTGGCGGGGAAGGCCATGCGATCGAGGTTGGCGACGGTGACCAGCGCACCTTTCGCCGGATCGTTGTCGATGTACTTCACGCCGGTGACGGCGAGATCCAGTTTCCAGTTGTTCCGGTACCACTCGCGCCAGAACCAGCCGAGGTCCTCGCCCGATGCACTTTCCATCAACCGGAAGAAATCGGAAGGCGAGGGATGCCTGAACGCCCACGCCTGCGTGTATTGCGCGAACGCCTGGTCGAACAACTGCGGGCCGATGATCACGTTGCGCAACAGCATCAACCCGAGCGCGCTCTTGAAGTAGGTCAGCGGATGCCGGTACTTCTCCCGGATCGCATCGGCGCGCGTCAGGATCGGCGGCGCGCCCGGATCGGCCAGCAGCGGCAGGATGCCGTCCACCGGATTGCCGCCCTTGGGCGCGTATTCGCTGTCGCGCTTGGGCGCGTATTCGCCGTGGTTGAAAGCGTCCGCGGCCAGCACGTCGACGAAGGTGTTGAAGCCTTCGTCCATCCACGCGTCGCGGCGTTCGTCGCTGCCGACGATCATCGGGAACCAGGTGTGGCCGACTTCGTGCGCGGTCACCCAGTACAGGCTCTTGCCCGTGGCCTTCCACGAGTCGAACACGATGCCCGGATATTCCATGCCGCCGGCGACACCGGCTTCGGCGATGGCGTTGGGCCACGGATAGTCCACGCCCAGTTGCTTCGAGAAATATTCCACCGTCGCCTTGACGTATTCGGTGGAGCGTTGCCAGCCGTCCTTCGGTTCGATGCTCTCGACCGGATAGGTCGACATCGCCAGCGCGGTCTTGCCGCCCGGCAGGTCGATGCGCGCGGCATCCCACACGTAGGCCTTCGACGCGCCGAACGACACGTCGCGCGTGTTCTGCATCTTGAAATGCCAGGTCAGCGTGCCGCCCTGTTTCGGGCGCGAGGGTGGGTCGGTCACTTCCTGCGGCGTGCGGATGAAAACGGTCTTCTCGCTCTGGCGCGCCTGCGCCAGGCGTTCCTGTTCGGCCTTCGTCAGCACGCCCTGCGGATTCACCAGCTCGCCGGAACCGACCACCACCATGTCCGACGGCACGGTGATGCGGTAATCGAAATTGCCGTATTCGAGGTAGAACTCGTTGTTGAGGAAAGGCTCGGTGTCCCACCCGTGCAGGTCGTCGTACACGCACAGGCGCGGATACCACTGCGCCATTTCGAAGACGTCGCCATTCTTGGTGGCGAACCAGTCGGTGCGTCCGCCGAATTCGCCTGGCACGGTCTGGCTCCAGACGATGCGCACGCGCACCTGGCCGCCGCGCGCCGCGACCGGCTGCGGCAGGTCGATGCGCATGCGCGTGTCGGAGATGGTGTAGTGCGCGGGTTGCGCCTTGCCGTCGGCGAGGACTTCCACCAAAGCGATGCGCGCGCCGTCGGTGTATTCGTCCGGTTTCGGCGCTTCGTCGCCGCTGAAGTTGGCGCGCGCGTCGGCGGTGTAGCGGTTCTGGTCGAGCTGCAGCCAGAGATAGCCGAGCGCGCCCGGGCTGCTGTTGGTGTAGGTGATGGTTTCGTCGCCGCCCAGCGTTTTCGCCTGCGGATCGAGCGTGGCGTGGATCGCATAGTCGGCGCGGTTCTGCCAGTAATCCGGCCCCGGCATGCCGTCGGCGGAGCGGTAGCGGTTGACCGCCTGCGGATAATCGAACGGCGCGAACAATTGCAGCGGGTCGTATTTCGATGCGTTGTCTTGCGATGGCGCGTCCTTCGCCGTGGCGATCGGCGACGACAGCAGGGACAGCAGGAGCATCGGCAGCAGGCGCGGGAATTTCTTCACGTTCCGGGTCTCGTCGTTGGCAGGGCGCGGATGCGCGAAAGGTCCAATGTAGCGCGTCGGCACCGGTGCGTGTCCAGTGTCGATGGTCAGGCCGGACGGGTGGCGCGCGATTACAGCAGCGGCGACATCATGCCGACGGCATTCTGCACCAGCCGCGTGCGGAACGGTCGGGCGCGCACCGCCTCGAGGGTGATCCGGCGCGAGACGGCGAGGTAACCGGCCTGGCGCCGGCGGATCGCCGCGGTGACGGCGCGATCGGCGATCAGCAGGTTGTTCTCGTAGTTCAGTTCCAGGCTGCGGCGATCCATGTTGGCCGAGCCGACCAGCGCGATCTCGCCGTCGATGGTCAAGGTCTTGGCATGCAGCAGGCCGAGCGGATATTCGTGCACGGCTACGCCGCAATCGAGCAGGTCGTGGTGGGTGCTGCGGCAGGCGTTGCCGACCAGCCACGAATCGTTGCGCGCGGGAAACACGATCGTGGTCTGCACGCCGCGCCGCGGCGCCGCGCACAGCGCACGCAGGATGGATTCGTCCGGCACAAAATAGGGCGTGGTGATCATCAGCTCCTTGCGCGCGGCGTACATGCAGGCCACGAACATGTCCGACATCGCGTTGTCGCGGCTGGTCGGGCCGGTGCCGAATGCCTGCGCCGTCGCGCCGCCTTCGAAGCGCTGCGGCGCGGGCGACGCCGCGGCCATGGATTCCAGCGCTTCGCCGGTTTCGGCGATCCATGTCGTGAGGAACAGGTGCTGCTGCTGGCGCGCCACCGGGCCTTCGCAGCGCAGCAGCACGTCCACCCATGGCGCGAACTCCGGTTTGACGCGGAATTCCGGATCGGCGCAATTCTGGCTGCCGCAGTAGGCGATGCGGTTGTCGATCACCGCGATCTTGCGGTGATTGCGCAGGTCGACGCGCCCGACCGCGAGATGGCCGAGGCGCGGCACGTCGTCGAGCATCGCGACCAAGTGCGCGCCCGCGTCGCGCAGTTGCCGCCAGTGCGGCGAATGGATGAAGGCGCGCGATCCCAATGCATCGGCCATGATCCGGCAATGCACGCCGCGCCGCGCGGCGGCAGCGACCGCATCCGCGACCTTGCCGCCGTTGTGGTCGTCCAGCCAGATGTAGAAACTAATGTGCACGTGCTCGCGGGCCTGCCCGATGTCCGCGATGAGCCGTTCGATGGCGACGTCGGAATCGGTTTTCGGCTCCTCCGGAGCTGCCGCCGGATCGCCCAGCAACTCGATCCGGTTGCCGGCGACCGCGGCGAATCCGTTGATCGAACGCACCAGGTCGAACAGCGTTTCCACTCGCGGTTCCGGCGCGGGCGGAATGAAGGCCGCGTCATCCGGCAGCGTCGTGCGTGCTTCCGCGTCGCGCAGGCGCGCGATGCGCCGGTGGCCGATGCTGGTCTCGCCGAGGAACAGGTAGGCGACGATGCCCACCAACGGCAAGAACATGATCACCGCCACCCAGGCGACGCGCGAGGCGGGCGTGCGGTTGGGTCGCGTGATCGCGCGCGCCACCACCAGCAGGTGCAGCACGAAGATCGTCAGCGAGAACAGCAGGCCCAGCGGCGAGTACGACCAGCTCAGCGCGAACGGCATGGCGGCAACCGCGTCCGGGGAAGGCCTTCAGACTAGCGCAATCGCGGCTGCCGAGGCCGTGGCGTCATCCTGTCTGTTTCTTCTTCGCCAGCCGCAGCCAGGTATCGACCACGGTGTCGGGGTTGAGCGAAACCGATTCGATGCCCTGTTCCATCAGCCATTCCGCGAGGTCAGGATGGTCGCTCGGGCCCTGGCCGCAGATGCCGACGTATTTGCCCTTGGCGCGTGCGGCCTTGATCGCCATCGACAGCAGCTTCTTGACCGCGGCGTTGCGTTCGTCGAACAGGTGCGCGATCACGCCGCTGTCGCGGTCGAGGCCCAGCGTCAATTGCGTGAGGTCGTTCGAGCCGATCGAGAAGCCGTCGAAGATTTCCAGGAACTCGTCGGCCAGCAAGGCATTGGACGGCAGCTCGCACATCATGATGATCTTCAGCGGCTGCTCACCCTGCGCACTCTTGCCTTGTTCCAGCCCGTTCGCTTTCAGCACCTCGACGACCTTGCGGCCTTCTTCCAATGTGCGCACGAACGAAATCATCACCCAGACGTTGTCCAGGCCCATCTGCTCGCGCACCTTCTTGACCGCCTTGCATTCGAGCCCGAACGCCGCGGCGAAGCTGTCATCCACGTAGCGCGAGGCGCCGCGGAAGCCCAGCATCGGGTTTTCCTCGTGCGGCTCGTAGCGCGCGCCGCCGATCAGGTTGGCGTATTCGTTGGACTTGAAATCCGACAGGCGCACGATCACCGGTTTGGGATTCACCGACGCGGCGATCGTGGCGATGCCTTCGGCGAGGCGGTCGACGTAGAACGACACCGGGTCGGCATAGCCGGCGATGCGTTCATCGATCTTCTTCTTCGTCTCGGCGTCCTGCTTGCCGTATTCCAGCAGCGCCTTGGGATGCACGCCGATATGGCTGGCGATGATCATCTCCAGCCGCGCCAGGCCGATGCCGGCGTTGGGCAACTGGCCGAAGTCGAACGCGCGTTCCGGGTTGGCCACGTTCATCATGATCTTCAGCGGCGCGGGTGGCATGTCGCCGAGATCCGCAGTGGTCTTCTCGAACTTCAGTTTGCCTTCGTAGATGAAGCCGGTATCGCCTTCCGCGCAGGACACGGTGACATCATGGCCGTCGGGGATGTCCTGCAGCGCGCTGCCGGTGCCGACCACCGCCGGCACGCCGAGTTCGCGCGCGATGATCGCGGCGTGGCAGGTGCGGCCGCCGCGATTGGTGATGATGGCGGCCGCGCGCTTCATGATCGGCTCCCAGTCGGGATCGGTCATGTCGGCCACCAGCACGTCGCCTTCCTGGAAGGCATTCATCTGGTCGATGGACTTGATGACGCGCGCACGGCCCGCGCCGATCTTCTGGCCGATGGCGCGGCCCTCGCACAGCACCTTGCCGCGTTGCTCCAGCGAATAGCGTTCCAGCACGGTCGCGCGTGCGCGCGACTTCACCGTCTCCGGGCGCGCCTGCACGATGTAGAGCTTGCCGGTGATGCCGTCCTTGGCCCACTCGATGTCCATCGGGCGACCGTAGTGCTTCTCGATGACCAGCGCCTGGAGTGAAAGCGCCGCGACTTCGTCGTCGCCAATGCAGAAGCGGTTGCGCAGTTCCGCCGGCGTTTCCTCGATGCGCACGCGCTCGCCGGGTTTGTCCGAGTACACCATGCGCTGCTGCTTGGCGCCGAGCTGGCGGCGCAGGATCGGAAATTTGCCGTCGTTCAACGAAGGCTTGTAGACGTAGAACTCGTCGGGGTTGACCGCGCCCTGCACGACCATTTCGCCCAAGCCATAGCTGCCGGTGACGAACACCACGTCGCGAAAACCGGACTCGGTGTCGAGGGTGAACAGCACGCCCGAGGCGCCGACGTCCGACCGCACCATCAACTGCACGCCGGCCGATAGGAACACGTCCTCGTGCGCGAAGCCGTGGTGCACGCGGTAGGCGATCGCGCGGTCGTTGTAGAGCGAGGCGAAGACCTCTTTCACTTTGTGCAGCACGTCCTCGATGCCGCTGACATTCAAGAACGTTTCCTGCTGGCCGGCGAACGATGCATCCGGCAGATCCTCGGCGGTGGCCGATGAGCGCACCGCAACGGCGATGTTTTGGGAACCGGCGTCCTCGCAGAGCTTCTTGTAGGCGTCGCGGATGGCCTGTTCCAGGTCATTCGGCAAAGCCTCATCCGAAATCCAGCCGCGGATTTCCTTGCCGGCCGCGGCGAGCGCATCCACGTTGTCGACGTCCAGCCCCTTCATGCGCGCGGCGATGCGCGCGGCGAGCCCGGTGTCGTGCAGGTGTTCGCGGTAGGCGTCCGCGGTGGTGGCGAAGCCGCCGGGTACCGACACGCCGAGCTGCGCAAGATTGCCTATCATCTCGCCCAGGGAGGCGTTCTTGCCGCCAACCCTGGCAAGGTCCTTCATGCCAAGCTTGTCGAGCCAGAGGACGAGTTCGGTCACGGTGCGCTCCATGTCGCGGGCGGATTGACCCGCGAAGCTCCTCATTTTCGCGGGCCGTGGCGCGCGTGACAAGCAAGCACCGAGGCACGTGTTCACGAGGCGGTCAAGATGACGAATCCGACGGGATGTTCCATGCACAATGGCAAAGCCCTGTCGACGCGACACGTCCGATGATCATTTTTGGCGGTTGGCTCGGGATACCGGTGAAATTCATGCAAGCACCCCGCGGGATGCGAAGACGGGATGCCGGGAGCGCTCGTGATGGCGGATGTCGCGCAGCCTCGATGATGGTCGTGTTGACGGTGGCGATGCCGGCGCTCGTGCTCGCACAGCAGTCGTCGCAAGGCAATGCGAAGCCGCGCACGTTGCCGACGGTGGTGGTGACGGCAACGCGGATCGCGGAACCGGAATTCGACGTGCCGGCCTCGATCACGGCGGTGTCTGTCAATGGCACGGCTGCCGATACACCCGACATCAATGCCTCGGAATATTTGCGCACGGTCCCCGGCGTACTGGCGCGCGACCGCCAGAATTACGCGCAGGACGAGCAGATCTCGATCCGTGGCTTCGGTTCGCGTTCGACCTTCGGCGTGCGGGGAGTGAGGCTCTACGCCGACGGCATTCCGGCCACGATGCCGGACGGACAGGGGCAGGTTTCCAATTTCGATCTGGGTTCGGCCGACCGCATCGAGGTGCTGCGCGGACCTTTTTCCGCGTTGTACGGCAATTCCTCGGGCGGGGTCATCCAGATATTTACCGCCGACGGCAGCGATCCACCGGAGATCCTCGGCGGTTTCGGCGCCGGCAGTTACGGGACATACCGCACCGACATCGGCGCACGCGGCATGCAGGGAGGTTTCGGTTACAACCTCGATCTTGCGGACTTCGTTACCGATGGTTACCGCGCGCACAGCCGTGCGGAGCGGATCAACGGCAACGCCAAACTCGATTTCAGGACAGGCCACGGCGGCAAGCTGGTCTTGCTGGTGAACAGCGTATCGCTGCCGCAGGCGCTGGATCCGCAAGGCCTGACCTGGAACCAGTACCTCGCCGATCCACGCCAGGCCGCGCCGTCGGCGCTGCTGTACGACACCCGCAAGAGCGTGCATCAAACGCAGGGCGGTGCCGTGTACACGCAGGATCTCGGCGAACATCAGGAGCTGCGTGCGCTGGTTTACTACGGGCAACGCGGTGTCCAGCAGTTCCTGTCGGTGCCTGCCGGCGCGCAGGTGAATCCGCTGAACTCGGGCGGCGTGGTCGATCTCGACGGAGAGTACGGCGGTACCGATTTGCGCTGGACATGGCGGGGCGAACTTGCCGGCCGCCCGCTGGATTTTGCCGCGGGTCTCGCATGGGACCGGCAGGACCAGCACCGGCGCGGTTACGAGAACTTCGTCGGCGATACATTGGGCGTCGTGGGCGCGCTGCGCCGTGACGAGCAGGACGATGTCTACGATTTCGACCAGTACGCGCAGGGCATGTGGCGATTCGCGGACGACTGGTCGTTGACCCTGGGGATGCGGCACAGCACGGTGCGCTTCAGTTCGCTCGACCACTACGTCACTGCCGACAATCCCGACGACAGCGGCAATGTCGCCTACGGCGCGACCACTCCGGTCGCCGGGTTGCTGTTTCGCGTTAGCGGGAACTGGCATCTGTACGCGTCCTGGGGCAACGGCTTCGAGACGCCGACCTTCAATGAGCTTGCCTATAGTCCGAATGGCGGCAGCGGACTCAATTTCGCGCTGCAGCCGGCGCGATCGCACAACGGCGAGTTCGGATCGAAGTGGCGGTTCGGCAACGGCGGCAAGCTCGAACTCGCGCTGTTCCAGGCCGATACCGACGACGAGCTGGCGACGTTGAGTAGTTCCGGCGGTCGCACGACCTACCAGAATGTCGGCCACGCGCGACGGCGCGGTGCGGAACTCGGCCTGGACCTGCCGCTAGCCGCGCAATGGCAATTGCATGCGGCCTACACCTTCCTCGACGCGCGATTCCTCGATGCCTTCAACGATGTTGCAGCCGGCGCGCGCATTCCCGGCGTACCGCGTCAACTGCTGGACGCCGACGTGGAGTGGGGCGGGGAACAGGGCTGGCATGCCGCCATGCAGGTCGATGCGGCGAGCGCGGTGAATGCCAACGACGACGGCACGCTAACCGCGCCCGGTTACGCAGTGATCGGCTTGAATGCCGGCTACGTGCTCAATCGCGACCGCTGCAAGGTCGCCCCGTTCGCACGCATCGACAATCTGTTCGATCGTCGCTACATCGGCTCCGTCATCGTCAATCAGACCAGCGGTGGAAGTTTCGAGCCCGCGCCAAGTCGCACCCTGTTCGTCGGCATCAACGTGACCTGGCGGCAGGACTGAATCCGGGTTGCTGCCCGTCCCGGCTCGCGCCGCTACACTCGCGGCTCCTCCGTGCGTGATTTGTGCCGCGCGGACTCCGCGGCTTGCGTGAGGAGCGAGGTTTGAACGAGGCAGGGCGCAAAACGGTTTTCTTCGTTTCCGACTCCACCGGCATCACCGCCGAGACCATCGGCAATTCGATCCTGGCGCAATTCGACGGCGTGCGCTTCGACGGCCACCGCATCGCCTTCGTGGACAACCGCGAGAAGGCCGAGGCCGCGGCGTTGCGCATCAAGACCGCGTACGCGCAGAACGGCGATCGCCCGATCGTGGTCAACACCGTGGTGGATCCGGCGCTGTGCGAAGTCATCGCCGAATCCGGCGCATTGATGATCGACGTGCTGGCGCCGTTCATCGGCACGCTCGAGCTGGAACTCGGCACGCGGCGTTCCGGCGCGGTCAACCGCGCGCACGGGATGGTGAATTTCGACGAGTACGAGGCGCGCATCAATGCCACCAACTACGCGCTGACGCACGACGACGGCATCGACGTGAACTACGCGGAAGCGGAAGTCGTGCTGGTGGGCGTGTCGCGCGTGGGCAAGACGCCGACCTGCCTGTACATGGCGCTGCACTATGGCATCAAGGCCGCCAACTATCCGTTGACGGAAGAAGACCTGGATCGCGAATCGCTGCCGGCGCGCCTGCGGCCCTGCCGCGAACGCCTGTTCGGCCTGACCATCGACGCGCAGCGGCTGGCGCAGGTGCGCGAAGCGCGCCGCCCCGGCAGTGGTTACGCGAAGCTCGAACAGTGCAGGCGCGAATTGCTGCTGGCGGACAGACTGATGCAGCGCGAGCGCATTCCCTCGCTCAACACCACCCACACTTCGATCGAGGAGATCGCCAGCAAGATCCTCGCGCATCTCGGGATCGAGCGGCACATGTTCTAGGGCGTGTCTCAAGATTGCTCGCGTGGCAGAATCGGCGCCGAAACCTGCACGAATCCGAGGGAATTCGCCGGGCGGAACTCCCGGCGGTTCAGCAGTCGACGCAGATAGCGCGGATCCGGCGCGCTGAAGCCGCGCCGGGATCACTTGGCGCCGCATGATTCGATGTCGGTTTTGGGTCCCGTCAACGTCCTAGATTGGACGAGGGGCAATCTTTCCTAAAATTTCCAAGGGAGAACGCAATGGAATCCAGGAACACATCCGGCATTCGTCGCATGGTCAAGATCGTATCGGTGGCCGGGCTTCTCTGCGCCGCGGCGCACTTGTCTGTCGCCTCCGCCTCGATTTACGACACCGATGCCGTACAGGCCCAGGCTCTGGAAACCTGGCATGAAACGATGAGGCAAATGCCGCCAATGACGGAGGGCTGCTTCCACGCCACGTATCCCAGCCTCATGTGGGAGAAAGCCTCGTGCGGAACGACCAACTATCGTTCCACTCCGCCGTTCAGTGGCAATGCGGTAGCGACCGTCGGAGACGGCAACGACTATGCCGCCGGAACGGCCAATTTCACCAACGCGGCGACGGGCAGCTTCCCGGTTGCGACGGGCGTGACCTCGATCAGCAACAATTCCTATACGATGCAGCTCAACACCAATCTTGCCGGACCGATCGTCATCATTGGCGGAAATTCTTCACCTGCATCACCTGCATGCAAGAGGGATGGGTATACAAGTTGTGACGTCTGGGAGCAGTTCATCTATGAATCGGGCTCAAGGAATGGGTCTGCATTCATCCAGAACTGGATGTTCATCCCGACCGGTTCCAAATGCCTCAAGGGCTGGTTTACCTACAACACCAGCCAGTACAACGGCTGCTACCGGAACAGCAGGTCCGTGAGAGTCCCAGCTTTCTCCCCCACCCAGCTTGCCAACGTGAAGCTGGCCGCCACGGTGGTGAAAGGCGGCAACGATACGGTGACCTTCACCAATGGCACCAACGCCTATGCGGTAAGCGAGAAGGACGGCGTGCTTGGCGTCTCCTATGTATGGAACCAGTCCGAGTTCAACCTCGTCGGCAACGGCGGCGGCTCGCAAGCCAAGTTCAACAGCGGTTCGTCGCTCACGGTGAACCTGCAGGTGAACGACGGCAGCACGAACGCCCCGAGCTGCCTGGCGAATGCCGGCACGACCGGCGAGACCAACAATCTGAACCTCGGCCCGTGCAGCGCCACGGGTGGCGCGGCGCCCTACATCCAGTTCACCGAATCGAACTGATCGTTTCACGCAGTGATGGATGAACCGGGAACACCGAAGGGCTCGTGCCCTTCGGTGTTCTTGTTCGTGGGTGCCGGAATCTCTTTCCGTCAGAGCGTATTCGACATGCTTGGCGGTTGGCGTGATGTTGGCACGAGGAGAAATCACGCCCGGAACGGGGTTGCAGGAGCCGAACACGCCTTGCCGACAGGTGGCATGGTTGCGGGATTCGGGCAAGCAACGCAATAGACGGGTTCAACTGCGCAGCAGTTTGCGATCTCCACGCATCCCGTTTCATGCGAGTCAGCGCACGAAGGTCAGTTCCAATCCGACGCCCGAAGGATCGCGCAGGAACAATTGCGTCTGTCCCGTTTCCTCGACTTCGTCCACGGCGTACTCGATGCCGCGGGAATCCAGGCGTGCGCGCATTGCGGCAAGGTCTTCGTGGCTGCACGGCAGGGCGAAATGGTCGAGGGCACCGCGCGGCGCTTCGTGCTCCCGGTGAGCATCGACCCGGAGGTGGATCACGTCGTGTTCGCCGGCATACAGCCAATGGCCGGAAGAACCGGAGCGGAAGCGCGGTCGCGGGCCTTCGCGCAGCCCGATCACGTCGACATAGAAACGCCGCAGGCGTTCGATGGTGTCCGCCGACGCGCGCAGGTTGACGTGACCGAGACGCAGGACCGTCACGTCCGGTTCACTCCTCGAAGGCTCCGTACCTGCGCAGGCGCTGATAACGCTGTTCCAGCAACTGGTCGACGGGCAGTGCCTGCAATGCATCAAGTTCGTTGATCAGCACGGGCTTCAAACGCTTGGCCATCGAGGCCGGATTGCGGTGCGCGCCGCCGGTGGGTTCGCGCACGATCTTGTCGATCAACCCCAGCTCCTTGAGCCGCGGCGCCGTGAGCCCGAGTGCTTCGGCGGCGTCGCGCGCCTTGTCGGCGCTTTTCCAGAGGATCGATGCACAGCCTTCCGGCGAGATCACGGAATAAGTCGAATACTGCAGCATGATGGTGCGATCGCCGACACCGATCGCCAGCGCGCCGCCGGAACCGCCTTCGCCGATCACCGTGCAGACGATCGGCACGCGCAGTTCGGCCATTTCCAGCAGGTTGCGCGCGATCGCTTCGCTCTGCCCACGTTCTTCCGCGCCCACGCCGGGATAGGCGCCCGGCGTATCGATGAAGGCCAGCACGGGCAACTGGAAACGCTCGGCCATCTGCATCAGCCGCAACGCCTTGCGATAACCCTCCGGGCGCGGCATGCCGAAATTGCGGCGCACCTTGGACTTGATGTCGCGGCCTTTCTGGTGGCCGACGATCATCGCGCTGCGACCGTTGATGCGCGCCAGGCCGCCGATGATGGCTGGATCGTCCGCGTACATGCGGTCGCCCGCCAGCTCGTGGAACTCGTCGCAGAGGATTTCGATGTAATCCGACGTGTAGGGCCTGCCCGGATGCCGCGACACTTGCGTGACCTGCCATGGCGTCAGGTTCTTGAAGATGTCGGCGGTCTTGGCGCGCAGTTTGTCCTGAAGCCGCGAGACTTCCTCGTCGATGTTCACGGCCGAGCCCTGACCGGCATGGGTCAGCTCGCGGATGCGCGCGTCGAGCTCCGCGATCGGCTTTTCGAAGTCGAGGAAATTGGGGTTCATCCGGGGCCTGGAATGGCAAAACGCCGATTATAGCGATGCCGCGGTGCCGGAACGCCCGTCGGCGTCCGCGAATGTGAAGCCTCAGGAAGGCGCGCCGGCCCGCGACAGCGAGGGGTTTACGCCGGTGACGCCGGGCAGCGCGGCGAGCGTGCGCAGCAGGTCCGTGGTGACGCGTACCCGCCAGTCTTCGCCCAGCTCGAAATCGGCGCTGCCCTGCGCGTTGCGATAGCCGGTAAGCAGCAGTGGCGTGGTGCCGCCATGGCCGGCCAGCGCGCGTTTCAACGAGGGCGCGAAACCACCGTCGATGCCGTTGACGCGCACGTGCAATGCGCGCGCGCATTGCGCACAAGCCTCGTCCAGCGTCCAGACACGGCGGGCGCGCATCTGCAGTTCGCCGCTGAAATCGTCCAGCGCCAGGCCGCCTTCGACGACCAGGAGGGTGTCGCGCACCAGCAGCTGCGCGTAATCGGCGAAGGCTTCACGGAAGAAGCCGACTTCGATGCGACCGCTCCAGTCCTCGAACAGCACGAAGGCGCCGTTGTCGCCGCGACGGCGCTGCAACGTGACCATGCCGGCGACCGTCCAGGGGATTTCTTTTCGGAAGCGCGTTTCCTCGCTGCGCTTCGGTGGTTGCCAGCGTTGCGCGATTTCGCCGATGGGGCAATTGGCGAGTTGTGCCAGCGCTTCGCGCCAGGGATCGGTCGGATGGCCGGAAAGGTAATGGCCCAGCGTGGCGCGTTCGCCCGCGAGCTTGCGTTCCAGCGTCCAGTCCGGTTGTTCAGCGACATGCACGGCCGGTGTCGCGATGGCGGCGACCGCGCCGAACATGTCGTGCTGGCCGGCCGCGCGGTCGCGCAGATGCTGTTCCGCCGCGCGTGCGGCTTCGGGCAACTGCGCCATCAGGGTGGCGCGGTTTCCGGCCAGTCCGTCCATCGCGCCGGACTGGATCAATGCCTCCAGCACGCGCTTGTTGAGCCTGCCGGGATCGATGCGTGCGCAGAAATCCGCGAGGTCGCGGTAGTCGCCGCCGTCGCGCCCGGCCACGATCGCCTCGCAAACCGCACGGCCCACGCCCTTGATCGCGCCGAGCCCGTAGCGGATGGTGCGCTCGTCCAGCGCGGCAAAGTGATATCCCGACGCGTTGACATCCGGCGGCAGCATCTGCAAACCACTGGCGCGCGCATCGTCGAGGAAATGCACGACCTTGTCGGTATTGTCCATTTCCGCCGACAGCGTCGCAGCCATGAACTCGGCGGGGTAATGCACCTTCAGCCACGCGGTCTGGTAGGCCACCAGCGAATACGCCGCGGCGTGCGACTTGTTGAAGCCGTAGCCGGCGAATTTCTCCATCTGGTCGAAGATCGCGTCGGCGCGCCGTACCTCCACGCCGTTGGCGACAGCGCCGTCGCGGAAGATCGCGCGCTGCTTGGCCATCTCCGCCGGAACCTTCTTGCCCATCGCGCGGCGCAGCAGGTCGGCGCCGCCGAGCGTGTAACCGCCGACGATTTGCGCCATCTGCATGACCTGTTCCTGGTAAACCATGATCCCGTAGGTTTCCTTCAGGATCGGTTCCACGCGCGGGTCCGGGTATTCCACGGCCTCGCGGCCATGCTTGCGCGCGACGTAGCTGGGGATCAGGTCCATCGGTCCCGGTCGGAACAGCGCGTTGAGCGCGATCAGATCCTCGAAACGATCCGGTTTCGCATCCTTGAGCAGGCGCTGCATGCCGCCGCCTTCGAACTGGAACACCGCGATCGTTCGCGCCTCGCGGAACAGCTTGTAGGTCTCCACGTCGTCGAGGGCGAGTTGCGCGATGTCGAGTGGCGCGTCGCCGGCGCGCTTCGCGTTGATCGACCTGACGGTCCAGTCGATGATGGTGAGCGTGCGCAGTCCGAGGAAATCGAACTTCACCAGGCCGACCGCCTCCACGTCGTCCTTGTCGAATTGCGTCACCACGCCGGCACCGCCGGCTTCGCAGTACAGCGGCGCGAAATCGGTGAGCGCGGACGGCGCGATCACCACGCCGCCCGCATGCTTGCCGGCATTGCGGGTAAGGCCCTCCAGTTTCAGCGCCAGATCGATCAGCGTGCGCGCGTCCTCGTCGTTTTCGTAAAGCTCGCAGAACTCGCGCACGATGCGATCGGGCTCCTTGCGCGACCTGGCGCTGCGACCGAGCGCGTCTTCCAGCGTGAGGTCCAGCGGCATCTTCGGAATCAGCTTGGCGATGCCGTCGACCTGTCCGTAAGGCATGCCCAGTACGCGGCCGCAGTCGCGCAACACGGCTTTCGCGGCCATCGTGCCGTAGGTGATGATCTGGCTGACTTGGTCGCGGCCGTACATGTCCGCCACGTACTCGATCACGCGGTCGCGGCCTTCCATGCAGAAGTCGATGTCGAAGTCCGGCATCGACACGCGCTCGGGATTGAGGAAGCGCTCGAACAGCAGCTCGAAGCGCAGCGGATCCAGGTCGGTGATGCCGAGGCTCCACGCCACCAGCGAGCCCGCGCCCGAGCCGCGGCCCGGGCCGACCGGGATGTCCTGGCGCTTGGCCCAGCCGATGAAGTCCGCGACGATCAGGAAGTAACCCGCGAAGCCCATGCGCACGATGGTTTCGAGTTCGGCATGCAGCCGGGTTTCATAGGTTTCCAGTGAGAAACCCGGTGCAAGACCGTATTCTTCAAGGCGTTTATGCAACCCGTTGCGCGAGCTTTCGCCGATCCAGGATTCCAGCGTGTGTTGCGCGGGCACCGGGAAAGCCGGCAAGTAATACTTGCCGAAGGCGAGTTCCAGATTGCAACGCCGGGCCAGCTCCACGCTGTTTTCGAGTGCTTCGGGCAGGTCGGCGAACAGTTCCGCCATCGCATCCGCAGGCTTCAGCCACTGCTCGGGCGAGTACTCGCGCAGGCGGCGCGGATCGGACAACTGCTGGCCCTGCTGGATGCACACGCGTGCCTCGTGCGCCTCGAAATCGTCGGCGTCCAGGAAACGCACGTCGTTGCCGGCGACGACCGGAAGATCCAGCACGGCCGCAAGTTGCAGCGCATGCGCGTTGAAGGATTCCTCGCCTTCGCGGCGGGTGCGCGTGATTTCGAGATACAGCCGTTCGTCGAACAAGCCGCGCAGTCGTTCCAGCGCCGTGCGCGCGTCCTCGTCGCGGCCCGCGCGCAGCAGATGTCCGATTTCGCTTTCGCGGCCCGCCAGTGCGATCAGGCCATCGTGTGCGGACTCCAGCCAGCACGGTTCGATCAGCGCGCGCCCGCCGTGCTGGCCTTCGCGCCACGCGCGCGAGACCAGCCGCGTCAGGTTGAGGTAGCCGGCGCGGTTCTGGCAAAGCACCGTCAGGCGGAATCCGTTCTGCGCGTCGGCGGGATCGGCGATCCACAGGTCGCAACCGGCAATCGGCTTGATGCCCGCGTACTCCGCCGCGCGGTAGAACTTGATCAGCGCGAACAGGTTGGAATCGTCGGTCAGCGCCAGCGCCGGCATCTGCAGTTCCACCGCGCGGCTGATCAGGTTGGGGCGCGGCGCCTTGGCGGGATCGCCGTGTTCCGGTTTTTCCGGAAGCCGGATCAGGGAATCGCGCAGCGAATACTCGCTGTGCAGGCGCGGGTGGACGTGACGGATCGGCATGAGGCGTGCGGGTTGGTTCCCGCAAGCCTAGTCGCGGTAGTGGGAAGCGGCAAGATTGACAGCGGGCACGATCGCGATCAGGGCGATTGCGGCGACGCGGTCGATGCCGCGGGTGGTGTCCAGGGCTCGTTCAGAAGCGCATTGATCCGCGCGAGGATGTCATCGAGCTCGCTCTCGTCGTAGCCGACGAAAACCTGGGCAACGCTGCCGTCGCGGTGCAACAGCACCATCACCGGAATGCCGTCGCCGGAGTCGAAGGTTTTGCGGATGCTGCCGTTGCGATCCCACGTCATCAGCAGCCCCGGCAGTTTCGGTTGCAGCAACTTGACGCTGCGCCGGAATACGTCGCGTGGTTCTTCGTAGTCGACCGCCACCACCTGCATGGGCAACCCGCGCTGTGTCGCGACGGACTGGAGCCCGACCAGGGTCGGCAATTCCTTGAGGCAATACGTGCACCACGTGGCCCAGAAGCTGATCACCACGACTTTGCCGCGCAGTGTCGACGTTTGTATCGTCTGTTCCTGCAAGGTTCTGCCCAGATCCTCCGGCGCCATGTCGCCGGGGCGAACGCTGGCCCAGCCGGAGGCCCAGACGAGCAATCCGAGCAAGGCGACTGGCAACTTGCGCATACATTCCCCCTTTCGTTCGCGAGCCGGTCAGGCAGTCATGATCAGGCAGTTCCGCACCGGCGCGAAGCTGCGACGGTGTTGCGGGCACGGGCCGAGACGTTGCAACGCGGAAAAGTGTTCGGGCACGGGATAACCCTTGTGGCGCGCGAAGCCGTAGCCGGGCCAGCGCGCGTCCATCTCTCGCATCAGGCGGTCGCGGGTGACCTTGGCGATGATGGAAGCCGCGCTGATCGCGGGCACCAGCGCATCACCGCCCACGATCGCGCGAGCTGGGCAGCGCAGCATGCGTGGCAAGCGGTTGCCGTCGATCAGCGCGTATGCCGGCATGGCCGTCAGCATCGACAATGCGCGTGCCATGCCTGCCATGCGCGCCTGGAAGATGTTGATGCGGTCGATCTCCTCGGCTTCCACCGCGACCACGCTCCAGGCACGAGCGCGTTCGACGATGCGCGCATAGAGTTTTTCGCGCATCGCCTCGTTCAATCGCTTGGAATCGTCGAGCCCGTTGATGCGGCGGGGCGGGTCCAGGATCACCGCCGCGACCACCACCGGGCCGGCGAGCGGCGCGCAGCCCGCCTCGTCGACGCCGGCGACGTCTTCGGCTTCCGGCCACACGGCCAGCCTGTGCAGCGGCAGGGTGGCGAACGATGGCGCGTCTTCAATCGGCAAGGTCATGCAGTGATCCGAAGACTTCCGCACGATAGGAATCCAGCAGCGCGTCCTCGCGGCAATCCAGATATTGCCCGTGGCAGCGCTCGCGCAGCAAGGCATTGGCGGTGAAGAAACGATCCTTGTGCAGGCCGGCCGCGTCCAGCAGCAACGAAGACGCGAAGGCGATGTCCAGTACCGGATAATCGAAGCGTGGCGACGACGACAGGTTGAAGCCCTTGAGCATGTAATACGTCACGAATTGCGGATTGCCGATCTGCGGCGGCACGCGCTTGGGCAAGGTGTTGATCGCGCCGTCGAAGGAAGGCTGGTGATCGCCGAAATGCAGCAGCAGCGCCGGGCGGTCGTCCGCGCGCAGCATGGCCTCCAGCCCGGCTTCGGCCGCGCTCGACATGAACAGCCGCTGCAGGTAGTTCGCGAGATTGAGGTTCAACCAGTCGTCCAGCATCTTGTCTTTCGCGAGCTTGCCGGGAAACAGCGGATGGTCGTACGGCGCGGGCAACTGCGACAGCGGGGTCATGTGCGGTCCGTGCTGGTGCAGGGTCAGCATGAACAGAAACACCGGCGCACCGTGCGCCTTCGCTTTCTCGATCGCGAACACGCGGTGGAACACGCGCATCAGGTCCGCGTCGGTGGAGTGCCAGCCGAGCCCGACTTGCTCGCCGCCGTAGAAAGCGTCGAAACCATAATCGGCGTAGGCGTCGCGGCCGTTGAGGAAATCGCCATCGGTGGGATAGATCGCGACGGTACGGTAGCCGTCGGCGTGCAGCGCGCGTGGCAGCGTGTAGCGGATGCGCGGCGCGAGATTGAATGGCGCATAGATGCCGGCCGGGCCGAACTGGTCGTGCGCGAGGCCGGTGAGGAAGGCGAATTCGGTGGTCCAGGTGCCTCCGCCCCAGGTGTGCACTTCCAGCCAACCGTGTGCGAGCGTGTTCGCATCGGCGTGAAACAGGCGATAGTCGCACAGGCTCGGTGAAGTGCAGCCGGCGAGCATGCGCGGATCGAAAGTGCTTTCCTCGAGCACGGCGATGATGTCCGGTTTTCGTGCCTCGGCATTGCCCGCCGCAGGATCCTCGTTCCAGTCGAAACGGGTTGCGTCGGCAGCGGCGAAGTTCGGCCGGATCACGTGCGTGCTGCGGAACGAGATCAGGAAGTCCGACACGAAGCTGTCGTCGTTCATCGCCAGCCACATGCCCTTGGCGTGCACCGGCGCGAACGGCCCGTTGATGTCCATGGCGATGACCAGCGTGGCGAGGGCCACCAGGGTTCCCGCCACTCGTGCGACGCGCCTGCGCCAGGTGGGCGGCGGTGCCACGTCGCTGCGCCAGGCGACGACCAACATCAGGGGAACGAGGATCAGCGCCAATACGATCGCGCCGCTGAGAAACGGATAATTGCTCAGCGTTTCGACCGTCTGCGAATTGAAGTAGTAAAAAAGGTCCGGCGCGAGCAACGGCGTGGCAAGGTAGCGGAATTTCAGCTTGGCGGCGATTTCCAGCAGCAGCATCGGCAGGCTGCCGGCGACCAGCCCGAAGGCGAGCCGGCCCGAGAGCGAGGTTGCGAGCAGGACCAGCGCGCAGAGGATCACGGCGGCGAAGACGGTTTCGATCGTCGTGCCTTCCGCCATCGGCGCGATCGCGAACGTGCAGGCGAACACGGCCAGCGCGAGCACCAGTGCGGGGGTCGGGCGCAGCCGGAATGAGGGGAGGAGGCGGGGCACGCGCGGATGCTCGGCATGCCACGACGTGGCGTCAAGGGGTGCCGCGCATTCGTTCAGCAGGCAGGCAGCAGTTCGTCGATCGCGCGCGCGGCTGCCGTCGCGGCACCGCCACCGACATGCAGTGACAGGTGCATGCGTTCGAAGGCGCCGACCATCAGTTCACGGCGCGCGGGTTCGCGGAACAGGCGCAACACTTCCGCCGCCAGGTTTTCCGCCGTGCACTGCCCCTGCATCAGTTCCGGCACCAGCCGGTGCGCGGCGAGCACGTTGGGCAGCGAAAAGAGATCCGTCCTTAGCAGGTGCAATCCGCGCACGACACGGTAGGTGAGTGGCGCGATGCGGTACGCGACCACCATCGGGCGCTTGGCCAGCATCGCTTCCAGCGCCGCCGTGCCGGAAGCCAGCAACACCACATCGGCCGCGGCCATCGCCCGATGCGACCGGCCGTCGATCAGCACGGGGGCGCGTCCGGGGAACCGGGCGGACGCCACCAGCGCTGCAAGCTCGCTGCGGCGGCGCGTGCTCGCGGCAGGGATCACGATCCGCAGTTCCGGGATTTCCTCCTGGATGCGTGCCGCGGCCTCGAGGAAGATCGCGCCGAGCCGTTGGATCTCCGCGTGCCGGCTGCCGGGCAGCACCGCCAGCACCGGCGTGTCTTGCGGCAATTCCAGTTCGCCACGCGCCGCTTCGCGGTCGTTGACCAGCGGGAAGCGGTCGGCGAGCGGATGCCCGACGAAACGCGCGTCCACGCCGTATTTTTCGTAGATGCCAGGTTCCATCGGGAACAGGCACAGCACGCGGTCCGCGCTGGCGCCGATTTTTGCCGCGCGCTGTTCGCGCCATGCCCAGATCGACGGGCTGACATAGTGCACGGTGCGGATGCCAGCGTCTTTCAACCGGCGTTCCAGGCCGAGGTTGAAGTCGGGCGCATCGATGCCGATGAAAACATCGGGCTTCAAGTCTCGCAGGCGTTGCGCCAGCGTCGAGCGCAACTTCAGCAACCGCGGCAGGTGGCGCAGCACTTCCGCCAGGCCCATGACGGACAGTTCGGAAATGTCGTGCCACGCCTCGAAACCGACTTCGCGCATGCGCGTGCCGCCGACGCCGACGAAACGCGCATCGGGGTGGAGTGCGCGCAGCGCGGCGATCAGCTCCGCGCCCAGCTGGTCGCCGGAATCCTCGCCGGCGACGAGCGCGAACACGGGCGCGCGACGCGGGAAGACGGGGTCTTGGGCAGCAGAAGCCTTGGATTCGCCGGTATTCACGGGCGAAGATCAGCGCACGAGCGAACGCTCGCTGCGGTCGATGAATTCGACCATGGCGAGCACGTCGTCGCTCGTCTGCGCCTGTTGCCGCAATTCCTCGCGCGCATCCGCGAGCGTCCTGCCGGACATGTACAGCGTGCGGTAGGCGCGCTTGATCGCGGCGATGCGCTCGGGCGAGAAACCGCGGCGCTTCAAGCCTTCCGCATTGACGCCGCGCGGCTCCGCGAATTGTCCGGCGGCGTAGACGAAGGGCGGCACGTCGCGATTGATCGCGGCGTACATGGCCGCGAATGCATGCGCACCGATCTTGCAGAACTGGTGCACGCCGCAGAATCCACCCAGCACCACGTGGTCGCCGATCTCGACGTGTCCCGCGAGCGTGGCATTGTTGGCCATCACCGTGTGGTCGCCGATGGCGCAATCGTGCGCGACGTGCACATAGGCCATGATCCAGTTGTCGTCGCCGATGCGGGTTGCGCCGCCGCCGTCGGCGGTGCCGCGATTGATGGTCACGAATTCGCGGATGTTGTTGCCGTTGCCGATTACCAGTTCGCTGCGTTCGCCGTGGTATTTCTTGTCCTGCGGATCGCCGCCGATCGCCGCGTAGCCGCCGATGCGATTGCGCAGGCCGATGCGGGTCGGGCCTTCGATCAACGCGTGCGCGCCGACGCTCGAGCCTTCGCCGATCTCCACGTCCGCACCGACCACGCTGTACGGGCCTATGGCCACGTCCGTGGCGATCCGTGCGCCCGGATCGACGAGCGCGGTCGGATGGATGCTCACGCGCCGCGTTCCGCGCACATCAGTTCGCAGCTTGCGACTTCCTCGCCGTCGACCAGCGCGCGCGCGACGAACAGGCCCATGCTGCGGATCATCCGCTTCAATTGCACTTCCAGCCGCAATTGGTCGCCCGGAACCACCGGCCGGCTGAAGCGCGCCTTGTCGACCTTGGCGAGGTAGAACAGTTTTTCGCCGCGCGTACCCGTGCCGGACAGTCCGATCAGCAGCCCGGAGGTTTGCGCCAATGCTTCCACGATCAGCACGCCCGGCATCACCGGGTGCCCCGGAAAGTGGCCCTGGAAGAAAGGTTCGTTGAACGTGACGTTCTTCAGCGCGGTGATGCGCTTGCCTGCATCCAGCGCGATCACGCGATCCACCAGCAGGAAGGGATAGCGATGTGGCAGGATCGCCGCGATGCGTTCGGCGTCCACGGGCAGGCTGGCGGATGCTGCGGATTCGTTCATGGATTCTCCTTGTTGCGCGCGAGGCGCTTTTCCAGTTCGGCGAGCCGGCGTGCCATGTCGTCCAGATGCTTGAAGCGGGCGGCGTTCTTGCGCCACGCGCGATTGTCCTGCAACGGCGTGCCCGAGGAGTAATCGCCGGGTTCGCGGATGGAGTGGCTCACCAGGCTCATCGCCGTGATGGTAACCCGATCGGCGATCTCCAGATGCCCCAGCACGCCGGCACTCCCTCCGATCAGGCAATGGCGGCCGATGCGGGCGCTGCCGGCGATCGCCGAACAACCTGCCATCGCGGTATGTGCGCCGATGAAGACGTTGTGCGCAATCTGGATCTGGTTGTCCAGCCGCACGTCTTCTTCCAGCACGGTGTCTTCCAGCGCGCCGCGGTCGATCGTGGTGTTGGCGCCGATCTCGCAATCGTCGCCGACGAGTACGCCGCCGAGCTGCGGAACCTTGAGCCAGCGGCCATGGTTGTTGGCGATGCCGAAGCCGTCGGCGCCGAGTACCGCGCCCGGATGGATCAGCACGCGCTTGCCGAGCCGGACGCGCGTCACCAACGTCACGCGCGCGACCATGCGCGACTGCGCACCCACGCTGCAATCGTCTCCGACGATGCAATGCGGGCCGATCACGGCGCCGTCCTCGACGATGGCGCTTCCGGCGACGTGGCAGAACGCGCCGATGCTGGCGCCTGCGGCGATGCGCGCGCCGGCCTCGACGACGGCGCTCGGATGCACGCCCGGTTCGGCAGCGGCCTGTCGTTCGAACAGCGTCGCGATCTTCGCATAGGCGAGGTAAGGGTCTTCGGCGAGCAGCATCGCGGTCGGGCATTCGCTCGCCTGTTCCTCGCGCAACACCACCACGCCAGCGCGTGTATCGCGCAGGTCGCCGACATAACGGGGATTCGCCAGGAACGCGAGGCGGTCGGGTGAGGCCGCTGCAAGGGTACTCACGCCGCGAATCGTGGCGTCGCCGTGTCCGCGCAACTCCAGCTCGAACCGCCGTGCCAGTTCGTCGAGGCGATAAGCCGGTGCGTCGCTCACGAACGATCCCGGCGTTTCATTGCGGAGCCCATGCTTGATGACGCCGATCGGTGCGCCGGTATGGCGCGGAACGAAACTGGCGCGATTGTGCGATGCCGCCGCAACGCGCGCAACGTTCCCTGTTGCGCGCGTTGCCGATCGCCTAGAAGGTGGTCCCGAACGAGAACTGCAGGTGTTCGATGAAGGGCTTGTCTTCGGGTTTGCTGCGCACGGGGAACGCCAGGTTGATCACGATCGGCCCGACCGGCGCCTGCCATTGCAGCGACACGCCGGCGGATGCCCGCAACTCGCCGACCTGGAAGTCATGGTAGCTCGTGAACACGTTGCCCACGTCGGTGAACAGCGAAACCGCCGCCTTGTCGTTGTCCTGGAAGAAAGGCAGGCGCAATTCCGCCGTACCGAGGACCTTGAAGGCGCCGCCGATCGGCTGCGGGTTGTAGAACGGGCCGCCCACGCAATGGTCGCCCACCGCAATCGCAGTAGGATCCGGATGGCTGGTGCCGCCTGCGGCTGCCGCGTCGGCGCGCGGCGGCGGCGGCGGCATGACCACGCCTGAGCAAACGCGCGGTCCCAGCGTGTTGTCCTCGAAACCGCGCACGTCGCGCACGCCGCCCGCATAGAAATTCTCGAAGAACGGGAAGGAAAGAGTACGGAGCTGGCCGGTGCTGTCGGCGAAGGGCACTCCGATGTCGGAGCTGCTGCCGTAGGTCTTGCCGTACCCGATGCTGCCGCTGAGCAGGCCGACGAAGCCCTTCGGCAATTCGAAATAATTGCGGGAACTGAGGGACAACTTGTAATACTGCACGGTCGAGCCGGGCAGCGAGATCTCCGCGCCCATGCTCTGGACGCCGCCGCGCGTCGGCTTGAAATACTTGTTGAGGGTATCGTGGCCCCACGACAGGTTGAGCGTGGTATCGCGCATCGTGTAATGCCCGATCGCGGTCAGCTGGTCGACGAAGAAGCCTGGCGTGTAGCCGGGAATGACCTCGATCTTGTTCTTGCTGTAGCCCATGCCGAGATTGATCGTATCGGTTTCGCTGATCGGCACCCCCATGGTGGTGGTGAACGATGCGTCGTTGGACAAGTAACTCGCGATGTTGTCCTGTTCCTGGTTCAACTCGAGATAGCTCAGGTTGTAGCCGAGGCTGATGCCGCTATCGGTGAAATAGGGGTTGAGGTAGGAAACCTGGTACTGCTTGAGGAACGAGCTCTTCTGCAGAGTTGCGGAAACCTGGTCGCCCGTGCCGAGGAAGTTGTTCTCCGACACCGAGGTGGACAGGATGACACCCGATACCTGCGAAAAGCCGACGCCGAAGACCAGCTGGCCCGAGGATTCCTCTTCCACGCTGACATTGAGGTCGACCTGGTCGGCGGTGCCGGGCACCTTGGCGGTGTCGATCTTCACCGTCTTGAAGTAGCCGAGGCGCTGCAGTCGGATCTTGGAGCGGTCGACCGCCGCCTGCGAATACCACGCGCCTTCGAACTGGCGCATTTCGCGACGCAGTACCTCGTCTTCGGTGCGCGTATTGCCCTTGAACACGATGCGTCGCACGTACACGCGCTGGCCGGGATCGACGTAGAACGACAGGTCGACCGTGCGGTGCTCCTTGTCGATCTTGGGCAGCGGCGTCACCTTCGCGAAGGCATAGCCGATGTTGGCCAGCACGCTGGTGATCGCATCCGAGGACAATTCGATGCTGTGGCGGTCGAAGATGTCGCCGTTCTTGACGCGCAGCAGTCCGCGCAGCGCCGACTCCGGCAGGATCAGGTCGCCCAGCAGGTGGATGTCGGAAAGGGTGTAGACCTCGCCTTCCTTGATCGCCGCGGCGATGTAGATACCCTGTTTGTCGGGGCTGATCGTCACCTGCGCCGAGTCGACGGAGAAATCCGCGTAGCCGCGATCGAGGTAGTAGGAGGACAATTTCTCCAGATCGCCCGACAGCTTGTCACGTGAATACTGGTCGTTGTTGGAATACCACGAGGTCCAGTTGGGCGTGCCGGATTCCCAGTCGCTCAGGATCTGCTTGTCCGTGAAGGCGTTGTTGCCTACGACATTGATCCACTGAATCTTTGCGGCCTTGCCTTCGTGGATTTCGATGTCGATGGCCACCCGGTTGCGATCCAGGTTGGTCACGTGCGGATCGATGGAGACGTTGTACTTGCCGCGGTTGTTGTATTGCCGGATCAATTCCTGCCTGACTTCATCCAGCGTCTGGCGGTCGAAAGTGCTGCCGGCGTACAGTCCGGCATCCTTCAGGCCCGAGGTCAGCTGGTCGGTCTTGATGTCCTTGTTGCCGTGGATGGTCAGGGACGAGATCGAAGGACGCTCGACGACCTTGATCACCAGGATCTCGCCTTGGCGATCGATCCGGACGTCCGAGAAGAAGCCCGTCTTGAACAATGCCCGGATCGCCTGCTGCGCCTTCGCATCGTCCATGGTCTGTCCGATTTCCACCGGCAGGTAGCTGAAGACCGTGCCCGCCGCGATGCGCTGCAATCCCTCCACGCGGATATCGCTCACGGTGAACGGCTCGAAGGCGTAAGCCTGCGCGGCCAGGCCGGCGAGCAGGATCAGTGCGGCGATTCTCTTCATCGTCGATTCCGGTCTGAAACAGGGTCAGCAGGGATTGCGAAGCCGTGCATCGTGCCACAGTTCGGCTTTTCGCGCCTCCCTGCGCGGACACGGACGGCCATATCCGTGGTTTTCAAGCATTCATCCCGGGACACGGATTTCCCGGCCGCGCACGCACGGATTCGGTTTTGCGGGCACCCGCGAAAACGGGTCAGGACACCAGCCTCAGGATGTCGTTGTAGAAAGCCAGCCCCATCAGTCCGACCAGCAGCGCCACGCCGACGTATTGGCCGGCGATCATCACGCGTTCGGAAAGCGGGCTGCCCTTGACCAGCTCGATCAGGTAATAGAGCAGGTGGCCTCCGTCCAGGATCGGGATCGGCAACAGGTTCATCACTCCCAGGCTCAACGAAACGATCCCGAGGAACCACATGAACCATGCAGGTCCCATGTCCGCCGAAGCATTCGCGTACTGAGCGATCGAAATCGGGCCGGAAATATTCTTGAGCGACGCGCCGCCGGTGATCATCTGGCCGAGCATCGCCACCGTCCGCGAGGTGAGATCCCAGGTTTGCGCGAAGGCGGCCGGAATTGCGGCCAACGGACCGCGTCGCAGCACGGTGTCGTAATGCGCTTCCGTCTCCTTGGGATAGATGCCGATCGCGTAGCCACGGCTGCCATCCGGCAATGCCATCTGTTTGGGTATCACCGGGAAAGCCAGCGTGCGGTTGCCGCGTTGCACATCCAGCGCGAGTGGATGGCCGGAAGCGCCCGAAGCGTGCACCGCGTCGGAAAGATCGTTCCAGTCGTGGATGGACGTTCCGTTGACGGAAATGATGCGGTCACCCGGCTGGAGTCCGGCTGTTGCCGCACCGCTGCCGGGTTTGAGCGTGCCGACGACAGGCGGGATCGCTTGCTGCGCGGGGCTGAGTCCGACACGTTCCGCTTGCGCCTCGTCGCCGAGGCCCGCCGCCAATTGTTCGAAATGCAGCACCCGCGTGCGCGTTTGTCCACCGGGAACACGTACAACCAGAGGCGCCGCCTTGCGCGCCTGCATCGCATCGGAAAGCGCCAGGCTCAGATCGGTCCAGTTGCCGATGGGCTCGCCGTCGACGCTCAGGATGCGATCGCCGCGCTGGATGCCCGCTTCCGCGGCAAGGCCGGAGACATGTCCCACCAGCGGCAGGTAATCGGGCTTGCCGATCACCAGCATCGCCCAGAATGCCGCCACCGCGAACAGCAAGTTGAACACGGGGCCGGCCAGCACGATCGCGATGCGCTGCCAGACCGGCTTGCCGGTGAATTCCTGGGCGTGCTCTTCCACGGGCACGTCGCCTTCGCGCGCGTCCAGCATCTTGACGTAGCCGCCGAGCGGAATCGTCGCGACCATGTATTCGGTGCCGCTGCGGGCGGTGCGCGACCACAGCGCGCGGCCGAAACCCACGGAAAAACGCAACACCTTCACCCCGCAAGCGCGGGCGACTACAAAATGGCCGAATTCGTGGAAGGTCACCAGCACGCCCAAGGTGACGATCATCCACCACAGGGAACCGGCGATATCGGAAAGATGGGACATGAAGAAAATGACGGACCTGGCTCGATGGAGGATGCGAACGCGAAAACCGGCTACTGGACGCGCTGGATGATACGGGCGGCCACCCGACGCGCCGTTAAATCCCGTTCAATCAAGGTTCCGACATCGACCACAGGTTGCGGCGGCAGTTCATTCAGCACGCTTTCGATGGTTTGCGCGATGCCCAAGAAAGTCAGGCGACCCTCCAGGAATGCCGCCACCGCGGCCTCATTGGCGGCGTTCAGCACCGCCGGCGCGTCGCCGCCCGCGCGCAAAGCCTGCCGCGCCAGCACGAGGCAGCGGAAAGTGTCGGAATCGGGCGCCTCGAACTGCAGCGTGAGTGTGCACGGATCGAGCGGCGCGACCCCGGCCTCGATGCGTTCCGGCCAGGCGAGGGCATGGGCGATGGCGGTGCGCATATCCGGCTGCCCCAATTGCGCCAGGAACGATCCGTCCACGTATTCGACCAGCGAATGCACCAGGCTTTGTGGATGCACCACCACTTCGATTGCCGGCTCAGCGACGCCGAACAGGACTTGCGCCTCGATGACCTCGAGACCCTTGTTCATCAGCGTGGCCGAATCGACCGAGATCTTGCGCCCCATCCGCCAGTTGGGGTGCGCGCAGGCCTGCTCGGGCGTGACATCCGCGAGTTGCGTGCGCGTGCGTCCGCGGAACGGGCCGCCCGAAGCGGTCAGCCAGAGCCTGCGGATATCGCCGCGAGCGGCGACGTCGTTGCAGCGCGGCGGCAGGCATTGGAACAGCGCGTTGTGTTCGGAATCGATCGGAATCAGCTCGCCACCGCCTTCAGCGAGCGCGGCGCGCAGGAGCGGGCCGGCCATCACCGCCGATTCCTTGTTGGCAAGCAACAGACGCTTGCCGCTGCGTGCTGCGGCAAGCGTGGAGCGCAGACCGGCGGCACCGACGATCGCCGCGATCACGATGTCGTTCGAGGCATCTTCCGCGGCCCGTTCCAGTGCCGCTTCTCCCGAGGCGACGCGCGTGGCCAGGCCGCGTGTCTTCAAGGCGGTGGCGAATTCGTTCTCGCATGCCGGGTCCGCGATGATGGCGAGATCCGGCCGATGTCGCGCGCACAGTTCCGTCAACGCCTCGATATTGCGATGGGCGGTGAGCGCACCGACGCGGAAACGATCGGGATGGCGCGCGATCACATCGAGAGCGCTGCCGCCGATGGAGCCGGTGGCGCCGAATATCGCGACCGATTTCATAGGCCGAGCAGGGCCTTGCCGAGCACGAATATCGGCATCGCCGCGACGAGGCTGTCCATGCGATCGAACAGGCCGCCGTGGCCGGGGAAAAGCGCTCCGGAATCCTTCACGCCCGCGTGGCGCTTGATCAGGCTTTCGAAAAGGTCGCCCACGATCGAAAACGCCACGGTCACGAGCGCCAGCACAACTACGCCGGCCAGCAAGCTGGCCGGCACTTGCGCGATCCAGCCCCCGGCAAGGCCGACGATCGCTGCGCAAACGAGCGCGCCGTAGACGCCTGCCCAGGTCTTGCCGGGGCTGATCGTCGGCGCGAGCTTGCGGCCGCCGAAACGCGTGCCGGCGAAATAGGCGCCGCTGTCTGCAGCCACGACAATGGTCGCGAAGAAGACGACCCACCACGGCGAATGCGGCGGCGCGTGCCGCGGTGTGATCCCGTGCAGCGCCACGATCGCGCACCAGGCGGGAATCACGACGAACAGACCAGCGAGTAATTTCAATGTGATATGGGCGGGAGTTTGAGTGGATGCGAAATCCCTTGCGCACAGCCACAACGCCGCCAGCAGCCACCAGATCACGCCGACCAGCGCCGGCCACCACCAATCAGGCGACCGCACCACCGGCCAAAGCAGCAGCATCGCCAGTGCATAACCTGCCAGCAGGCAGGCGCGCAGCGGGCGGTTTCGCATCCCGGCCATGCGGGTCCATTCCCACAGTCCGGCCAGGAAAATGGTGGCCAGAAGAATGGCGAAGACCAAGGTGGAGGAGAGCATGATCAGCGCAATGACAAGCAGCGCGAGTACGGAAGCGGTCAACACGCGCTGTTTCAGCATTCGCGTGCGCTCTCAGGATGCGCGCGCGATCTGCGCGCCGGTGGTGCCGAAACGCCGCTCGCGACGCGCGAAATCGTCCACGGCGCGCGCCAACTCGTCCTGATCGACATCCGGCCAAAGCACGTCGGTGAAATACAACTCCGCATAGGCGATCTGCCAGAGCAGGAAGTTGCTGATGCGATGTTCTCCCCCGGTGCGGATCAGCAGGTCCACTGCCGGCTGTTCCGCCAGGCTGAGATAAGGCGCCAGTGTTGTTTCATCGATGGATGCCGGATCCAGCTCGCCGTCGCGTACGGCTTCAGCGACCTGGCGCGCGGCCTGCGCGATGTCCCAGCGCCCGCCGTAGTTGACGCAGACGTTGAGGTCGAGTGCGCGGTTGTCGCGGGTTTTCTCCATCGCGCCAAGCATGCGGCTGCGCAAGGCCTCGTTGAACATCGAAAGCGCGCCAACGAAGCGAACGCGCACTTCATTGCCGTGCAGTTCGTCGATCTCCTTGTCCAGCGCGCGCAGGAACAGATCCATCAGCGCACCCACTTCTTCGTCCGGACGCTTCCAGTTCTCCGAGGAGAATGCGAACAGCGTGAGTGATTCGATCTTGCGCCGCAGGCAGAATTCCACTGCTTCGCGCACGGCCTTTTGTCCGGCACGATGGCCTAAGCTGCGCGGCTGGGCGCGCCGTCGCGCCCAGCGACCATTGCCGTCCATCACGATGGCGACATGGCGCGGAATGCGGGGATCGTGGGTATTCATCGCCGGGTGCCGGGCTTACAGCGCGAGCAATTCTTCTTCCTTGGCCTTCACCACCCCGTCGACATCCTTGATGAAGCGGTCGGTGAGCTTCTGCACTTCGTCTTCGGCACGTCGTTCCTCGTCTTCCGTGATCTTCTTGTCCTTGAGCAGATCCTTGACGTGCTGCATCGCGTCGCGCCGGATATTGCGGATGGCCACCTTGGCGGTCTCGCCCTCGTGGCTGACATGTTTGGCCAGTGCCTTGCGGCGTTCCTCGGTGAGCGGCGGCAGGTTGAGGCGGATCACGGTGCCCGCGGTATTGGGCGTGATGCCGATGTCGGAACCGAGGAGCGCCTTTTCGACCGCGGATACCATCTGCTTCTCGTAAGGCGTGATGGCAAGCGAGCGCGCGTCCGCGACAGCGACACCTGCCACCTGGTTGATCGGTACCTCGGAGCCGTAATAGTTGACCTTGATGCCTTCGACCAGCGCGGTGCTGGCGCGACCGGTGCGCAGGCGCGACAATTCGTGGCGCAGCGCTTCGACGCTCTTGCCCATCCGGGCCTGCGCATCATTTTTGATGTCGTTGAGCATGGGCAGTCCGTGCAGGAGATTACGGCTTGCGAGTATAGCGGCCGGAAGGGCCGTTCCAAGCCTGTCTGGAGGCAGAAAGCGGGCGCTTGCCGCATGGCGGCATGCGCGCGTCGATGCCGAACTCAGGTCAACCAGCATCGACAAGGGTACCAACCGTTTCCCCCTGCATGATCCGCATCAGGTTGCCTGGCTTGGTCATGTCGTAGATGCGCAGCGGCATGTTGTGGTCCCTGCACAACGCGATGGCGGCGGTGTCCATCACCTGCAGGTTGCGCGAGATCACGTCCTCGTAGCTGACGTGCTCGAAGCGGCGCGCATCTTTCTTCTTCTTGGGGTCCGCGCTGTAGACGCCGTCAACCTTGGTGGCCTTCAGCAACAGGTCCGCGCCGACTTCCACGGCGCGCAAGGCGGCGGCCGAATCGGTCGTGAAGAACGGATTGCCGGTACCGCCGGCGAACAGCACGATGCGCCCCTTCTCCAGATGCCGCATGGCGCGGCGGCGGATGAAATCCTCGCAGACGTCGTGGATCTGCAGTGCGCTCATCACGCGCGCGAAGCCGCCGAGTTTCTCCAGCGCGTCCTGCATCGCCAGCGCGTTCATCACGGTGGCGAGCATGCCCATGTGGTCGCCGGTGACGCGGTCCATGCCGGCAGCGGCTAGTCCCGCACCGCGGAAGATGTTGCCGCCGCCGATCACGACGCCCACCTGCACGCCCGTGGCACGCACTTCCAGGATTTCGTTCGCCAGCCGTCCGATCACCTTGGGATCGATGCCGTAGTCTTCCTCGCCCATCAGGGCCTCGCCGGACAGTTTCAGCAGGATGCGCTGGTATTTGGGCTTGGCGGCCATGTGGTGAACTCCGGTGGATGGGCAAACGGCCGCATTGTAACGGAGCAAAGGTCACCATCAGCGAATCAGTGGATCGAGCCGGCACGCGGCAAGCAGCGTCAACACTTCACCCACTCGAATACACGGCAATTAGTGCAACACCATCTCGAACAACACATGCACCATGATTGCCAGCATCCCGACCGCCGCGAGCCAATGAAGCAGAATTTTGCGCGTCCACATCAACGGAAAGCAGAGGCTGATGATGACCAGACGCAGCCACATATGCTCGTTCCAGTGAAACGCGCCGGCATGCGCGGCGGTCGCCCACCCGGTCACGAAAACATAGAGGGTGATGAGAGCGAAAAAGTAACGGCTCTCGGAAAAGTACGCGGCGAGCAGGTCGCGTTCGCGCAACGCGCGCGCATCGGGCAGCACGGCAGCACAGATCAGATACAACAGGATCGGAAAAAGAAGGCCGAGCAGGAACATGTCGACATTGGAAGCGGCCACCGCCACGGCCCCCAGATACAGGCCCCACCAATAGTTGTTTACCAGCAGCAGTACGACCAGCGCCCACACGAGCGGCAGCGCGTTCCAGCGGAATTCGCGGCGCCTGCGCATCAAACGATTGAAACCGCCGAGCAGGCTGGTCAGGCCCAGACCGATCACTACCGAGATCAATGCCAGCGAGTGTTCGCGAATGTCCATGATCCGGCAGCGCCCCCCGAGCTGTGGCGAACGCTAAACGAGAGCCGAATGGGGCGCAACAAAAAAACCGCGGGTTCACGCGGTTTTCCTGCGAGATCCTGTCCCGGAGCCGTACTGTTGATGAGAAGTGCGGTCACGGATGGCCGCGTTCGCGGTCAAGGATGACTACTATGCCAATCCCGCCTGCTTCATCACTTCGGCGTGGAAGTCCTCTTCCTTCTTCTCGATGCCTTCGCCGACCATGATGCGATGGAACGAAAGCACCTTCGCTTTCGCCTTGTCCAGCACCTCGCCCACGCTGCTGTTGGTGTCGATCACGTAGGGCTGGCCGGTGAGCGACATTTCCGAAAGCGTCTTGCGCAGCTTGCCGGAGATCATCTTCTCCTGGATTTCCGCGGGCTTCTGCTTGTCCTTGTCGGACATCTGGGCGAGGGCGATTTCCTTTTCCTTGGCGACGAATTCCGCAGGCACGTTGTCCGGCGAAATGTACGGCGGGTTCATGGCCGCGATGTGCATCGCGAGGCCGCGCGCAAGCTCGGCATCGCCGCCTTGCACTTCGACCAGCACGCCGATGCGCCCGCCATGCACGTACGCGCCGATGGTGTTCGCGCTTTCAATCACCGCCATGCGTCGCAATTGCACGTTCTCGCCGACCTTGGTCACCAGCCATTGGCGACCTTCCTCGACGGTGGGGCCGTACGACGTCTTGGCCGCCTTCAGCGACTCGATGTCGTTGACGCCTTCGTTCAGCGCGGTCGTTGCGGCTTCCTGCGCGAACTTGGCGAAATTCTCGTCCTTGGCGACGAAATCCGTTTCGGAATTCACTTCGACGAGCACGGCCTTGCCCGGGCGCTGTGCCAGCACGATGCGTCCTTCCGCGGCCACGCGGCTGGCCTTCTTGTCGGCCTTGGCCAAGCCCTGCTTGCGCAGCCATTCGATCGCGGCATCGAGGTTGCCGCCGTTTTCGGTGAGCGCCTTCTTGCATTCCATCATGCCGGCGCCGGAGCGCTCGCGCAGTTCCTTGACCATCGCGGCAGAAATTTCCATCGTGAATCCTCTTCAGATTGGTGCAGCCATGAAGGACTGCGTTTCGATCTTCGTGATCGGGGCGATCGCTCGATCAGTACGCGGACCGTCGCACACGGCCAACCCATGAAATGGGGGCGACCATGGCGCCGGGCAACCGTGGAACGATGGCCCGACGCAAGCCGGTTTTGCCGCGAGGCGTTCCGCGCGGCGAATTACTTGGCGGCTTCTTCGTCGGTCGCCTCGTTCTCGGCGACTTCCGCTTGCGCGCGCTCCAGGCCGGCCTCGTCCGGGTCGCCAGGGGGCGGCACTTCGGCCTTGGCCGGTGCGGCGCTGCGACGTTGCTGGACCGGCGCTGGCTTGCGGCCGGCGTTGTTGCGGCCGCGCGGTGCGCCCTTGCCGCGGCGGTCATCGCGCTCGCGGTCCACGCGCGCCACCGGATTGCCTTCGGCATCCAGCTCGACGAACTCGTTGGCGTCGCCGCGTGCGGCGGCCGGCGCCGCAGCCTTGCCTTCCAGGATCGCGTCCGCGGCGGCGCGTGCGTAAAGCTGCACCGCGCGGATCGCGTCGTCGTTGCCCGGTATCGCGTAGTCGACCAGTGCCGGGTCGTAATTGGTATCCACCACCGCGATCACGGGAATGCCGAGCTTCTTGGCCTCCTTGACCGCGATGTCCTCGTGACCTATGTCGACCACGAACAGCGCATCCGGCAGGCGGCCCATGTCCTTGATCCCGCCCAGTGATTTCTCCAGCTTTTCGCGTTCGCGGCGCCGCGACAGCACTTCATGCTTGACCAGCTTGTCGAAGCTGCCATCGGTTTCCATCGCCTCGAGCTCTTTCAGGCGGCCGACCGACTGCTTGACGGTGCGGAAGTTGGTGAGCATGCCGCCCAACCAGCGCGCATTGACGAAAGGCATGCCGCAGCGCACGGCTTCTTCGCCGACCGCTTCGCGCGCAGAACGCTTGGTGCCGACGAACAGCACGGTGCCGCGCTTCTGCGCCAGTCCGGAAAGATAATTCATCGCATCGGTGAAGAGCGGCAGCGTCTTCTCCAGGTTGATGATGTGGATCTTGCCGCGCGCGCCGAAGATGTACGGCGCCATCTTGGGATTCCAGTAGCGCGTCTGGTGGCCGAAATGCACGCCGGCTTCCAACATCTGGCGCATGGTGACTTGGGGCATGGTATTCACTCCTGAAAGGGAACCCGTCTCCGTGGGGAGGAACCGCGTCTTGCGCGGGATGCGACGAGTTCCGGGGTTGGGCTTCCGCAGGCCCCGCGGCAACGACCCTCGCGAGAGGGACCCCGGTGCCGGTGCACGGCCTGCGTGTGGATTCGCCGGTGACGCCCGGCGTGGGCGGGTTCTGGGCACTCCGGGTGCCGCAAAGCCCGCCAATTCTACGGGACAAGCTACGCCGGGACAAGCTCGGGATTCATCCGGGAGGCGAGCCCGTTCAATCGAGTCCGATCATCGCGCGGAACGATCACCGGATTGCAAACTCGGGACGTGAACCGCATATCCGCGCCTGCAGTTAGCGCCGGAATGACGGATAATCGCGGCTCATGCCTTTCAGCCTCAAATCCACCGCCGATGTCGAAAAGATGCGCGAGGCCGGCCGCCTCGCGGCGGAAGTGCTCGCGCTGATGAACCAGCATGTCAGGCCGGGCGTGACCACGGAAGAGCTGGACCGCTTCGCGCACGACCACATCGTCAACGTGCAAAAGGCGATCCCGGCCAACGTCGGTTACCGCGGCTTTCCCAAGACGCTGTGCACCTCGGTCAACCACGTGATCTGCCATGGCATCCCCAGCCCGGGCAAGACGCTCAAGGAAGGCGACATCGTCAACATCGACGTCACTGTCATCAAGGATGGCTGGCACGGCGACACTTCGCGCATGTACTTCGTCGGCAGGCCCTCGGTGCTGGCAAAGCGGCTGGTCGATACCACGTACGAGGCGATGATGCTCGGCATCCGCGAGGTGCGCCCGGGCGCGACGCTGGGCGACGTCGGTCACGCGATCCAGAAACACGCCGAAGCCGCGGGTTATTCGGTGGTCAAGGAATACTGCGGGCACGGCATCGGCCGGATCTACCACGAGGATCCGCAGGTGCTGCATTACGGCCGCGCGGGCGAGGGTTTGCGGCTGCAGAAGGGAATGGTGTTCACCGTCGAGCCGATGATCAATGCCGGCAAGCCGCAGTCGAAACTGCTGCCCGACGGATGGACGGTGGTGACCAAGGATCATTCCCTGTCGGCGCAATGGGAACACACCATCGCGGTGACCGACGACGGTTTCGAAATCCTCACGCCGTGGCCGGATGGCGCACCTGCGGGAAACGCGTGACCTCCGATGCGACGCCGCTTGCGCGCGTCGCGTGCCGGTGCTGAAGCGCCGCCGCCAATTGCGGCACTCCATCCCCGAGCCCCGGCCGGCTGGTGATCGTATGATCGCGGCATGAGTTCCCACCGATTGCACGCGCCTTGAACGCCTTGTCGTCCATGACGATGCCCGCGCTGCCGCGGTTGCCTGCCGCATTGCCGCGTTCCGGAGTCTCCAGCGAGGCGCGCGCGGCGCTGCGGCAATTGCATGAAGATCACGCCCGTGCCTTGGCGATCGCATTTCGCGCCGACGCGCCCGCGATCGAACTGACGTCTCGGCGCGCGCAGTGCATCGAACGCATCCTCGCGCATTGCTGGACGGCCTTCCTCGGCGAAACGGACAAGGCCGCGTTGTTCGCGGCAGGTGGCTTCGGTCGCGGCACGCTGTTTCCGCACTCGGACGTGGACCTGCTGGTGCTGGCGGACGACGTGGATGCGCCGGTCCTCGCACGCGCGCTCGAGGCTTTCTTCGGCTGCCTGTGGGACATCGGCCTGCATCCTGGGCATGCGGTGCGCACGCCGTTGCAATGCCGCGACATCGCCGCTAACGACGTCAGTGTGTTCACCAGCCTACTGGACGCACGCCGGATTGCCGGCGCACCGGCGTTCGACACGGCATTGCACGGCATCGTCGAAGATCCGTCCATCTGGCCGGCCAATGCCTACCTCGCTGCCAAGCGCGCAGACCGCGATGCACGACATGCGCGTCACGACGACACCACCCACAACCTCGAGCCGAACCTCAAGGATGGTCCGGGCGGACTGCGCAGCCTGGACCTGATCCGCTGGCTGGGAAGGCGCGTCGCGGGTGCGCGCGATCTCGACGGGCTGGTTTCGCTCGGGCTGCTCGACGAGGGCGAACGCACGGCGCTCGCCGATGCAGAACGCCTGCTGCAGCGTTGCCGGTATGCGCTGCATCTGGAGGCGGCGCGCGCGGAGGAACGCCTGCTGTTCGACTGGCAGCGCTCGCTCGCGACGAAATCGGGTTACGCGGACGACGCGCGCAATCTGGCGGTCGAGCAGTTCATGCAGGATTTCTATCGCGCCGCCGGCATGGTGGAGCGTCTGCTGTCGCAGCTGTTCGAACGATTCGATGAAACCTTGCATTCATTGCCGGCGCCGCGACCATTGGCCGGACATTTCGGCGCGCGCGGCACGCGGCTGGCATTGCGCGATCCGGATGTTTTCGTGCGCGAGCCGGACTCGATCGTCCGGGCTTTCGCGTGCTTGCTCGATCATCCTTCATTGCAGGGGTTCGACGCCGCGACCACGCGCGCATTGCAGCAGGCATTGCGCCGGCACGGCGATGCGTTGTCGGCCGACGCGCAGGTATCGGCATCGTTCCTTGCCTTGTTGCGACGCGGCGCGCCGGCAGTGCGCGCACTGGAGGCGATGAACCGCCACGGAGTCCTGGCGGCGATCCTCCCCGCGTTCGCGCGCGTGGTCGGTCGCATGCAGTACGACCTGTTCCATATCTACACGGTGGACGAGCACACGCTGCGCGTGCTGCGCAATATCGCGCGCTATGCCGAACCGACCGCATGCACGGAGTTGCCGCTGGCCCGCGAAGCCTTCGCGAGGCTGGAGAAGCCGGAGCTGCTGTTGCTGGCCGGCCTCTTCCACGACATCGCCAAAGGTCGCGGTGGCGATCATTCCGAACTGGGCGAGGAGGAGGCGCGGGCGTTCTGCACGCGTCTCGGACTCGCGATGGATGAGGTCGCGCTTGTCGCGTGGCTGGTGCGCTGGCATCTGCTGATGAGCGTGACCGCACAACGCCAGGACATCGCCGATGCAGACGTGGTGCATCGCTTCGCGGTGCAGGTCGGCGACTGGGAGCGGCTGGACCAACTGTACATGTTGACGATCGCCGACATCGCCGGCACCAGCCCGAAATTGTGGAATACCTGGAAGGATCGCCTGTTGGCCGATCTGTATGTCGCGGCGCGCTTCGTCCTGCGCGGCGATCTCGCACGGCCCGCGGATGCCGCGACGCGTGTGCGTGCGCTGCGCTCGCGAAGCGAATCGAGGCTTCGCGGCCTGGGGTGCGCGCCCGATGCGATGCGCCGGGTGCTCGACGATTTTCCTGATGATGCCTTCCTGCGTCAGCGCGAGGAACAGATCGTCTGGCAAGTGGGCACACTGCTCGATGCCGGAGGCGCCGATACCGTGGTTGCCGTCAATCCGCATCCGGCAAGCGGCGGCACCGAAGTGCTGGTCTGTACGCCGGATCGCGACGGGGTGTTCGCGGCCGTGGTGGCCACGCTGGATCGCGCACGCTTCAACGTAATGGAAGCGCGAGTGATGGGCACGCGCGGTGGCAGGGTGCTGGATGCGTTCAGCGTGCTGGATGCCGAAGGCGCGGAAACGATCGATGCGGCGCGCGCATCCTCGCTGCGTACATCGCTGCTGGAGGTGTTGGGGCAGGAAGCCGCATCCGTCTTTCCTGCGCGACGCGGTTTGCCGCGCCGGCTGAAACACTTCCAGAGGCCGCCGCGCCTCGATTTCCACGATGATGCCGATACGGGGCGTACGCGCCTGGCGCTGGTGTGCAGCGACCGCCCCGGGCTGCTCGCGCAAGTCGCACGGAGCTTTCTCGAAGCCGGGGTTCGCGTGCATGATGCGCGCATCGCCACGTTCGGCGAGCGGGTCGAGGATTTCTTCGAACTGACTGACCGCAGCGACCGGCGGCTGGACGCGGAAGCGCAGGAAAGGCTCAATGCGGCGCTGCTGCGGCAACTCGGCGCGAACGATACCAACGATCGGAGGGATGGATATGCACGCATATGAATCCGTCATCGATGAAGCATGGGAAGCGCGCATGTCGCTGGACGGTGCGCAGATTTCCGCATTGCGCCCTGCATTGGAACAGGTGCTGGACGGGCTGGAGGCGGGGACGCTGCGGGTGGCGGAGCCCGAAGGCGATGGCTGGCGCGTCAACCAGTGGGTAAAGAAGGCGGTGCTGCTGTATTTCCGGGTCAGCGCGAATCATGCGATGGATGGCGGCGCGATGCGTGCCTTCGACAAGATTCCGTTGCGCTTCGCCGACGCCGCCGAGCCGCAGTTGCGCGAAACCGGCGCGCGCATCGTTCCCGGGGCGCTGGTGCGACGCGGCGCCTACATCGGCCATGACGCCGTGTTGATGCCGAGCTACGTCAACATCGGCGCACATATCGGCGAGCGCACCATGGTCGATACCTGGGCCACGGTCGGTTCCTGCGCGCAGATCGGTGCGCGGGTGCACCTGTCCGGCGGCGTCGGCATCGGTGGCGTGCTGGAGCCGCTGCAAGCCAACCCCACGATCGTCGAGGACGATTGTTTCATCGGCGCGCGTTCGGAAATCGTCGAAGGCGTGGTGGTGGAACGTGGCAGCGTGATCGGCATGGGCGTGTTCCTGGGCCAGTCCACGCGCATCTACGATCGCGCGACCAGGGCGGTTTCGTATGGCCGGGTGCCCGCGAGCAGCGTCGTGGTGGCGGGATCGCTGCCTGCGAACGACGGCTCGCACGGCCTCTATGCGGCGGTGATCGTCAAGCGCGTGGACGAACAGACGCGGGCGAAGACGTCGATCAACGAGCTTTTGCGGAGCGCGCAATAATTGCCAATTGCATTGTCGGTTGTGAAAGGGGGCGCCAGTGCAGGTCATTTCGTCCGGACAGACGTTTTTCTCCAAGAAGATATTGCCGATCCTGTGGTTCGGCATGCTCGTGTTGTTCTTCATGATCAATGGAATGGCGGCATTGAAAGATAGGGCGGCTGATGCGGTGGCATTTCTTGTCATGCCTGTTGCGATGTTGCTGTTCGGTTTTTTCTTGTTCCGCAAACTGCTCTGGAATCTTGCCGATGAAGTGCAGGATGGCGGCAGTTATCTTCTGGTGCGCAAGGGCTCCATCGAGCAGCGCGTCCCCCTGGCGAACATCATGAATGTCAGCGTCAGCCAGTTCACGAATCCGAAGCGGGTGACATTGCGGTTGCGCGCTCCCTGCGAACTGGGCGACGAGATCGCCTTCATCCCCAAGCTGCCCATGCTTCAGTGGAATCCCTTTGCCCGCAACGTGATCGCCGAAGACCTGATCCGTCGCGTCGACCAGGCCCGCATGGAGGCCCGCGCGTGATCACCCTGTACGGCTTGCCCACCTGCGACACTTGCCGCAAGGCGCGCAACTGGCTCGATCGTTTCGGCGTGGCACACGCGTTTGTCGATTACCGCGCCGAACCCGTTCCGGCCGCGACGCTGAAGGATTGGGCGAAACAACTCGGCGGCTGGGAAAAGCTGGTGAACAAGTCTTCGACCACCTGGCGCAATCTGCTGCCGCAGCGCAGGGATCCGCGCAGCGATCCCGAATGGACCCTGTTGCTGAAGGAATACCCTGCGTTGATTCGGCGTCCCGTGGTTGTGGGCGACCAGGGCGAAGCGAGCGTCGGCTTCAGCGACAACGGCTTCAAGAAACGGTTCGGCAAGCCGTGAGCGACGTCCTGGAGCTGGCATGCGATCTGATTCGTCGGCGCTCGGTCACGCCGGACGATACGGGCTGCCAGCAGCTGATCGCCAAGCGTCTTGCGCGGACCGGATTCCGTTGCGAGCACCTGCGTTACGGCGAAGTCGACAACCTGTGGGCGACGCATGGCGATGGTTCGCCAGTGCTGATGTTCCTTGGTCATACCGATGTGGTGCCGAGCGGTCCGGAAGCGGACTGGGCCTTCCCGCCGTTCGAACCGATGGTCAGCAACGGCCGTCTTTATGGCCGTGGCGCGGCGGACATGAAATCCGGCGTGGCGGCGATGACGATCGCGCTGGAACGATTCGTGGAGGCGCACCCGGACCATCCTGGCACCGTGGCGCTGTTGCTGACCAGCGACGAGGAGGGCCCGGTCAATCTCGACGGTGTGCGCCGGGTCGCGCAGCATTTTCGCGAGATCGGCCAGCGCATCGATTGGTGCGTGGTGGGCGAGCCATCGTCGAAGGAGAGGCTGGGTGATTTGATCCGCGTCGGGCGGCGTGGTTCGCTGTCCGGCACATTGACCGTGCGTGGCGTGCAAGGGCATGTCGCCTATCCGGAGAAGGCGCGCAACCCGATCCATCTCGTCGCGCCCGTGCTCGCGGAACTCGCCGCGACGCGCTGGGACGAGGGCAATCAGGACTTCCCGCCGACTTCGTTCCAGGTCTCCAACCTCAACAGCGGCACCGGCGCGCTCAATGTGATCCCCGGTGCGCTGGCCGCGCAGTTCAATTTCCGCTTCGGCACGGCGAGCAGCGCGGAATCATTGCGCGCGCGCGCGGAAGGGATCCTGCGGAAACACGGCCTGGATTACGCACTGGAATGGAATCTTTCCGGCGAGCCGTTCCAGTCACCCGCCGGCGGCAGGTTGCGCGAAGCCGTGATCGACATTTGCCGTGAACTGGCTGGCATCGAACCGGAGCAGAGCACCGGGGGCGGCACGTCCGACGGCCGCTTCATCGCGCCGCTGGGTGGCGAAGTGGTGGAGCTGGGTCCGGTCAACGCCAGCATCCACAAGGTCGATGAGCACGTGGAGATCGCAGATCTGAAGCGTCTTCCAATGCTGTATCAGGCCGTCTGTGAACGATTGCTCCCGTAACGGCCGCTCGTGCATTTCGACAGGACTCTCCGGCGCGCTTGCGGCAAGCGCGCCGGATCTACGTACTCATTTCGAAGAAGGATTGCCGGTTCCGGTTGGCACCAGGTATTGAAGCAGGCGGTCCACGCCGTTGTCGGTGTATTGCTGGAACAGCAGCATCGGACCCGTAAAAGTCGCGGCAGTTTCGATGCGGGGATATCGATAGCTGATGCCGGGACCCGCGTTGACGTGACGCAACGAGAACGAGTGGGTGAACGTGCTGCCCAGATCGGTGCTGGTGAACACGCCGACATTCGACTTGCTGTTGACCGCAATCATCAGCGTGGTGCCGCCCACCAAGGACACTTGCGGATAGCCCGCGTCGACGTCGGTGGTCATCCAGCGTTGCTTCCATGTCTGATTGGCGGCGTTGTAACGCAGGTACAACAGCCGGCCGCCGTCCACGAGCGCGAGATGCACGTTGCCGCGATTGTCGCTGACCATGCTGAAATGGCTGGAGAAAGGATCCGTATGGGTGCCGGTGTAGGTGTACAGCAACTGGCTGGTCCACGGCGCGGTAGGCGCCGCCAGGTTGTCGCGGGTGGCCCAATACATGTTGTTGTGCACGGTGTACACCATGCCCATGCCATTCGGGATGGGGATCGGCACTGCACTGCGCTCGATGGTGGGGCCGTCCACGGCGCCGAAGACCAGACCGGTGTCGGTCCAGTCACTGCTTCCGAACAGCCGCACCATCAAACGGATTGAATTGTCGCGTGTGGCGAGGTCCGTGACGACGAGGGGTACCCATAGGTTGCCGTTGTCGTCGCGCCCGATGCAGGGATTGATCGCCTGTTGGCCGGCAGCAGAATATACGGTCTGCGAATCCTCTCCCGTCCAGGTTGCCGAAGCCGGGTCCCACAGGAATGAATTGAACTCGACTGTCTGGTTGTCGCTGGAGTACACCAGGGCGAGGGTCTTTCCCCTCAACATCCCATCCTGAGTCGAGTATTGGTTGCTTCCCGGGAGAGAGGGGCCGGTGAGCCAGTTCGCGCCACCATCTACCGAGGTGTAAAGCTGCAATGCATCGTCGCCTGGCTGATCGCCGCGGTTGATCATCAGATGGAATGCGCCGTCAGGGGTCTGCCAGCTATGCTGCTCCTGCCGATACGAAATCATCCGGTCGGCGGTGCTGCTGAACGACGTCAGGCTCGGGAAGAGAACAGCTGGGCCGGTACTCGCTACCTGCGCAGGAGCAACACCCGGGGCAATCAACATGGCGGCGGATATCGCCGCCTGAAGCATGAATGCGCGTGCTTGCTTCATCCTACTCTTTACAACGACCATGACCTTCCCCCTTTACTTGTGAATCAAAATGGACGGAAAGCGCCCGTCTCCGCGCTTGAATCACGCCTTACGCGAGACGTCCTTCCAGGAAGGGCACCTCGAAACATTTTTCGTGCATGATCGGGCCATGCCCGAAGAATCCGTCCTCGCCGAACAACTCGCCGTGGTCGGCGGTGACGATGAAATGGGTGTTCGTCGGCGCCTTTTCCATCAATTTGCCGATCAGCGAATCGATGTATTCGGCACATTTCACCTGCTGCTCCTGCAAGCCCTTGAGCTTCTGCAGGTCGAACGCGTCGCGCACCTGCACCGGGCCACCGTGTGAATCCACGCCCATCGATTTCAGGGCGCCGTGCAGGCCGGAGACGTGCGGCAAGTCATTGCCCGAGAGCATGTACGGGTAATGCGTTTCGCCGAGGTTGAGGAAATAGTACTGCGGCTGGTCGTCGGGGAATTCGATTTCCTCGACCATGCCCGCGAAGTTGTTGTGGTTGTCCATCAGCTTGTAGTCGTCGAAATGCTTGCTGATGAGCGTGTGCTTGTTCAACACCGGCATCGAGACCTTGGCCAGCGTGCAATAGCCGAGCTTGCTCAGCACGCGTGGCAGCGACAGCTCGGGCAGGAAATTCTTGAACTCGATGCCCGGCGCGCCGATGCGTTCCACCCACTGCTGATATTCGTCCTTGTATACCTCCGAGGCGAACACGTCGCGCGGACTGGCATGCGGCATCATGCCCATGGTGAAGGTGTAATGCGACGGCGCGGTCCACGACGCGTACGAGTAGCGCTTCGCGATCTTGCCGTTGCCGATGCGACGGATGTTCGGCGTGTTCGCCTTCATCAATGTGTCGTAACGGCAGCTGTCCATTACGATGAAGACGATGTGGTTCATTTCCATTGGAAGTCCCTCGAAACGCGGTCGGGTGCGGTCGCCGCGGTCGCTTACTTGATCAGGCCGTTGCTGCGCAGGAAGTCGATCACGCGATCCGCGGCCTGCGCCTCGCTGCAGTCGACCGTGTTGATGGTGAGTTCCGGATTTTCCGGCGCTTCGTAAGGCGAGTCGATGCCGGTGAAGTTGTCCAGTTCGCCGGCGCGCGCTTTCTTGTAGAGTCCCTTGACGTCGCGTTGCTCGGCGACGTTCAGTGGCGTGTCCACGAAGATCTCGATGAACTCGCCGTCATTCAGCAACCGGCGTGCCATCGCGCGCTCGGACACGAATGGCGAAATGAACGCGGTCAGCACGATCAATCCGGCATCCACCATCAGCTTGGCGACCTCGCCGACGCGCCGGATGTTTTCCACGCGATCGGCTTCGGTGAACCCGAGGTCTCGGTTCAGGCCATGGCGCATGTTGTCGCCATCCAGCAGGTATGAATGCCTGCCGAGTTCGAACAGTTTCTTTTCAACGAGGTTGGCGATCGTCGACTTCCCGGCGCCGGACAGGCCGGTAAACCAAAGCACCACCGGTTTCTGGCCCTTCTGCCCGGAACGCGCGATCTTGTCTATGTCGACGTGCTGCAGATGCACGTTGTGCGCGCGGCGCAACGCGAAGTGCAGCATGCCCGCGCCGACCGTCTGGTTGGTCATGCGATCGATCAGGATGAAACCGCCGGTTTGCGCATTGGCCTGGTACGGGTCGAAAGGCACCGCGCGATCGAGCGCGAGGTTGCACACCCCGATTTCGTTGAGGTCGAAGGTCTTGGCGGCGAGGTGTTCCAGCGTGTTGACGTTGACCTTGTACTTGATTTCGGTGACCACGGCATTGGTCACGGCCGGGCCGAGTTTCAGCAGGTACGAACGCTCCGGAAGCAGCGGCTCGTCCGACATCCAGACGATGGTCGCCTCGAACTGGTCGGCGACCTCTGCCGGAGATTCCGTCGACGACAACATGTCGCCGCGCGAGGTGTCGATCTCGTCGGCCAGCGTCAGGGTGACGGATTGTCCCGCCACCGCAATCGGCAGGTCGCCGTCGGCGGTGACGATGCGACGCACGACGCTTTCGCGTCCCGAAGGCTGTGCACGCACGCGATCACCCGGACGCACCACGCCGCTGGCGATGGTGCCGGAGAAGCCGCGGAAATCCAGGTTCGGCCGGTTCACCCATTGCACCGGGAAACGCAGCGGGCCGCGTTCACGACGGGTTTCGTCCAGCTCGACCGTCTCGAGGAAACCGAGCAGCGAAGGGCCCTTGTACCAGGGCATCTTCTCGCTCGCCTCGATGACATTGTCGCCGCGCAGCGCCGACAGCGGGATCGCGGTGATGTCCTGCAGGCCGATGCGCGGCGCGAATTCGCGGTAGTGCTTTTCGATGTCGTCGAATGTCTGCTGCGACCAGTCCACCAGATCCATCTTGTTGATGGCCAGCACGATCTTGCGGATGCCGACCAGCGAAACCAGATAGCTGTGGCGATAGGTCTGCGTCAGCAAACCCTTGCGCGCGTCGATCAGGATCACGGCGACGTCCGCGGTGGATGCGCCGGTGATCATGTTGCGGGTGTACTGCTCGTGTCCGGGCGTATCCGCGACGATGAACTTGCGTTTTTCGGTGGTGAAAAAGCGGTAGGCGACGTCGATGGTGATGCCCTGTTCGCGTTCCGCGGCCAGTCCATCCACCAGCAGCGCGAAATCGATCTCGTCGCCCTGGGTGCCCCAGCGGCGCGATTCGGCTTCCACCTGGGCGAGCTGATCTTCGAACAGCACTTTAGATTCGTGCAGCAGGCGGCCGATCAACGTGCTCTTGCCGTCGTCGACGCTGCCGCAGGTGATGAAGCGCAGCAAGCTCTTGGCTTCGTGCTGCTTGAGGTAGCCTTCGATATCGACGGCGATCAGTTCGGAAACGGCGGCCATGGGATCCTGGAATGAGTCGGTGGGTCGGGCTGCGCCTGCATCACGTCCACAATGCAGGCAAAAAATTTCATCGTGATTGCTGCTTGTGCGTTGTCGCGCGTCCTCAGAAATAACCCTCGCGCTTTTTCTTCTCCATCGAAGCCGCGGCATCGTGATCGATCACGCGGCCGTTGCGTTCGGAGGTGCGCGCCAGCAGGGTTTCCTGGATCACGCGCGGCAACGTGTCGGCATCGGATTCGATCGCGCCGGTAAGCGGGTAGCAGCCGAGGGTGCGAAAACGCACCTTGCGCAGCTGCGGCACTTCGCCGGGATTCATCGGCATGCGATCGTCGTCCACCATGATCAATACGCCGTCGCGCTCGACTACCGGCCGTTCCGCCGCGAAATACAGCGGGACGATCGGGATGTTTTCCTTGTAGATGTATTGCCAGATGTCCAGTTCGGTCCAGTTGGAGAGCGGGAACACGCGGATCGATTCACCCTTGTGCTTGCGAGAGTTGTACAGATTCCACAATTCGGGACGCTGGCTTTTCGGGTCCCATTGATGCTGTGCGCTGCGGAAGGAAAAGATGCGTTCCTTCGCGCGCGATTTCTCCTCGTCGCGACGGGCGCCGCCGAAAGCGGCATCGAAACGGTATTTGTCGAGCGCCTGCTTCAGACCGACGGTCTTCCACAGGTCGGTATGGATCTGCGAACCATGCGTGAAAGGATTGATGCCTTGGGACAGTGCGTCGGGATTCCGGTGAATGATGACTTCCATGCCGGTTTCGCCGGCGGTGCGATCACGCACCTCGTACATCGCGCGGAACTTCCAGGTCGTGTCGACATGCAACAGCGGGAACGGAGGCTTGGAAGGGTAGAACGCCTTGAGCGCGAGCCGCAGCATCACGGCACTGTCCTTGCCCATGGAAAACAGCATCACGGGCCGTTCGCACTCGGCCACCACCTCGCGCATGATGTGGATGCTTTCCGCTTCCAGGCGCTGCAGATGCGTGAGGTGCGGCAATGCATGCGTCGCGCCGGCCGTGGGTCGAGCCACTTCTTCGGCCACTGCGTCCGCGACTGCTCCGGTATTCATTGTACAGACGACTCCTGATGAACAAGGACACATGCGGCTGCGCGCTAGGCGTCAGCCACGGCGATGGATTAGTTGATCCCCGACTGTGAACTGGAACAGCAAATCTCGGGCCATTCTCCGTTCCGGACAGACAGGCGCATTCGCGCTTCTTGTTCGATCTTCCTTGATCGATTGCGTCGACCGGACGTCAGGGTGAGCGAAGCATATCGCAGGCTCGGCCCTGGCGCATTCATTCGTCGCACAGTTCCGGATTCTGCGATAGCTCGTGAGAGGCGATTTCTCGACGTATGTGAACAATCGCCAACCTTGCCATGTCGGGTTTCGGATACTCGATCGTCTCTCTTGTCCGATACGGGTCAGTATTGTCCGGGGCTCGCAAGCGTGGATATCAAAAAAACATTCGTAGCCGTACGTTCAGATGCTGAACGGTATCCGTCATCATCGTGACCCGAAGAGTCGTCAACATGTTTGCAGGCGAAAGCGCGTGCTGTATGATTCGAGCGCGCCAAGGGGGGAATGCATCTACAGGGTGGCGCGCTTATTGCTCTCGTGAATCGCGTGGGCGTATTCCACCCACGACCCCGTGCCGCGCAAGGATTGAGTGTGGCGACGTGCTCCGCGCGCGCGGGTTCGGCTAGGACAATGATCCCGTAGGGGAGCAGAAACGGGGGGAGTTTTCTCCTCGATGTCGTTTCCGTTCTGCCGCTGCGGGCCGACTACGGCAACGGCATACTCATGACTCGATTCCTCTCATTTGCGCTTGCTCCCCCCGGATTCCGCCAATGCGCTCTTGCCATCGGCGCGTGCCGCGCGGGTGGCATCGGCATCATCAACGGTGAATTGGAATCCGAGGGCACTGTCCTTGCCCGCGAGCTGGATGAGGTTTCCGCCAAGGTCAAGAGTGACTACGGCATCAAGCTCGACCATATCGATGAAACGCTCGATCGCGCGCTTCGTTTACACGCGCATGACGGTTTGTTGCGCTGGGTCATTCTGGATGCGGCGCTGGCGCCGTCCGTACGCGAACTCGCTGCCGCATTGCGCACCGAAGGCGTTCAGGTGCTGGCCGAGGTCACCACGCCGGACTGGCCGGGTGAAGCGCTGGACGACATGCTGGATGGGCTGTGGATCAAGGGCAACGAAGCCGGCGGCTTTGTCGGCGAAGAAGCCAGCTTCATCCTGATACAGAAGTGGTTGAAGCGTACGCGCTTGCCACTCTATGTGCGCGGCGGCGTGACCCCGCATTCGGCGGCGGCGTGTGCCGCGGCCGGCCTGGCGGGCGGCGTGCTGGATTCGCAATTGCTGCTGCTCGATGTTCTGGGTCTGGCGGAATCCCTGGATCCGCTGCTGAAGAATCTTTCCGGCAGCGAAACCGTCGCGGTCGGCGACGGCGAACACGGGGAATATTTCAGGATTCTGGTGCGCCCCGGCAATCCGGTGGCGCGCGAATTCGTCAGCCGTGGCGAGGCAGAGGGCGCCCAAGGGCTGCGCCAGTTGGTCGCGGGCAAGATCGATTGGAGCCGGCCGAATCGTTCGTTGCTTCCGATCGGGCAGGGTGTCGCATTCGCGGCTGCATGGCGCAATCGCTACGGCACGCTGCACGCGATTTTCTCGGCCATCGACAAGGCCGTCGTCGATCATCTTGATGCTGCCATCGAAGCGCGTTCGATCGCGCAGGACGCACCGCTGGCGCAAGAGCTTGGCCTGCGCTACCCGCTGGTGCAGGGTCCGATGACCCGCGTTTCGGATACCGCCGAGTTCGCGTTGTCGGTCGCCAAGGGTGGCGCATTGCCCATGGTTGCCCTGGCGCTGCTCAAGGACGCGCCGCTGGACACCCTGCTCGCGCGCACCGCGACACTGCTCAAGGATTCGCATTGGGGCATCGGCCTGCTCGGTTTCGCACCGCAGTCCTTGCTGGATGAGCAAGTCGCGATCGCTCTCAAGCACAAGCCGGATTACGCGATCATCGCGGGCGGTCGGCCGGATCAGGCCGTGCGCCTCGATCAGGCGGGCATTCCGAGTTTCCTGCACGTGCCCGGTGCCAAGCTGATTCCGATGTTCCTGCAGGAAGGCGCGCGCCGCTTCATCTTCGAGGGACGCGAATGCGGTGGCCACATCGGTCCGCTCAGCAGCTTCGTGTTGTGGAGCGCGATGGTGGATGCGTTGCTCGCCGAACTCGCAGGCAGCAAATACGACGCCTCCAAGATCCAGGTGCTTTTCGCCGGCGGCGTACACGATGCGGTGTCGTCCGCGATGGTGCAGGTGCTGACCGCGCCGCTGGCGGCGCGCGGCGTACATGTCGGCATCCTGATGGGTAGCGCGTATCTCTTCACGAAGGAAATCGTCGCCGACGGTTCGATTGTTCCGCAGTTCCAGCAGGAAGTGATCGAATGCGAACGGACGATCGCGCTGGAATCCGGCCCGGGTCACGCGAGTCGCTGCGCCTACACGCCGTTCGCCGAAGAATACTTCCGCAAGCGTGCGGAAATGCGCGAACGCAAGGTGCCGGGCGATGAAGCGCGGCAGGTATTGGATCAATTGATTCTCGGCCGCCTGCGCATTGCCTCGAAAGGCCGCGCGCGCGACGGCTTGAACGGAGAACTGCTGACGCTGGACGCCGCACAGCAACGTGCAGAGGGCATGTACATGCTGGGCCAGGTGGCCACGCTCCGCAATGCCCTGACCGATGTCGAGGCATTGCACGCCGAAGTCACCGCCGGCGCCGCCGAAGTGCTGGCAGAAGGCCATGCGCGCGCCGCCAATTCCATCGTGCAGATGGAAGTGCCCGCGACGCAAGCTGCCGACATCGCGATCGTGGGTCTCGCTTGCGTGCTGCCAAAGGCCGGCTCGGCACGCGAATACTGGGAAAACATTCTCAACAAGGTCGATGGCATCAGCGAAATCCCTTCGCATCGTTGGGACTGGCGTCTGTATTACGACAGCAACCGTCAGGCGAAGGACAAGATCTATTCCAAGTGGGGCGGGTTCCTCGACGACATGTTGTTCGACCCGACCCGCTACGGCATGCCGCCGAAGTCGATCGAATCGGTCGATCCGATGCAACTGATGGCGCTGGAAGTCGCGCAACGCACGCTCGCCGATGCGGGATATGCGGATCGTCAATTCGATCGCGAACGCGCATCGGTGATCATCGGGGCCAGTGGCGGGGCGGGTGACGTCGGCATGCAATACGGCTTGCGTTCGGAGTTGCCGCGCTTCACCGGCGCGTTGCCGGATGGCGTGGCGGCGCTGCTGCCGGAATGGACGGAAGACAGTTTCGCGGGAATCCTGCTGAACGTGGTGGCGGGGCGCATCGCCAGCCGCCTCAATTTCGGCGGGACGAACTTCGTGACCGATGCTGCGTGCGCTTCATCGCTCGCGGCCGTTTATCAGGGCGTCTCCGAATTGATCGCGGGACGCAGCGATCTGGTGCTGGCAGGCGGCGTCGATACCGTGCAGGGGCCGTTCGGCTATCTGTGCTTCAGCAAGACCCAGGCGCTGTCGCCACGTGGTCGTTGCGCGACGTTCGCTTCGGACGGCGATGGCATCGTCATTTCCGAAGGCATCGCGATGGTGGCCCTGAAGCGCCTGGCCGACGCCGAGCGCGACGGTGACCGCATCTACGCGGTGATCAAGGGTGCAGGCGGCAGCAGCGATGGTTACGCCAAGGGGCTGACCGCGCCGCTCCCGGCCGGCCAGTTGCGCGCGATGCGCCGCGCCTACGGGCAGGCGGGTTTCGGGCCGCGCTCCGTGGGCCTTTTCGAAGCGCACGGCACCGGCACGGTGGCGGGCGACACTGCCGAACTGGAAAGCACCACGCAATTGATCAAGGCGGAGGGTGGCGGACGCCACCAGTCGGTGATCGGTTCGGTCAAGACCATGATCGGGCACACCAAGGCCGCCGCCGGCGTCGCCGGCTTGATCAAGGCGACGCTGGCATTGCATCACAAGACCCTGCCGCCGCAACTGACGAATGCAGTGCCCAACCAGGTTCTGCGCGCGGAAGACAGCCCGCTGCATTTGCTCGATGATGGACAGCCTTGGCTGGCGTCGCCCGAGGGCGAGCCACGTCGCGCAGCCGTCAGCGCATTCGGTTTCGGCGGCACCAACTTCCACATCGTGATGGAAGAGTACGCGGAGGAATATCGCGACTGGTTGCGTGGCGCCGTGACGCGGGACTGGCCGGTGGAATTGTTGTTGTGGAGCGCGCCGGATCGCGCCACGCTCAAGGAAATGCTGGCCGAAACGCGTAACCAGCTTGGCAATCTCGATGGCGTCGCATTGCGCCACGTGGCCGCAAGTCTGGCGCAGCACTGGCAACCCGGTGCGGAAGTGCTGGCCATTGCCGCGACCGACGTGACTGCGCTGGCTGGCGACATCGACGCCGCGGCCGCGTACCTGGACGGCACGCGCAAGAATCTTCCGGCGAATGTTTCGCATGGCACCGAAAATCGCGTGCGCGGCAAACTCGCGCTGCTGTTCCCGGGCCAGGGTTCGCAATTCACGGGCATGTTGCGCGAAGAAGCGCTGCACTTGCCGACCTGCGCCGACACGCTGTCGCAGGCCGATCGCGCGCTGGGCGCGTCATTCGGCGAGCGCTACGGCGAAGGCACACGCCTGAGCCAATTCATTTTCCCGCGCGGCGCCTACGATGAGGCCGAACGCGAGCAAGCCACCAAGGCATTGACCAGCACCGACATTGCGCAACCGGCACTCGGCGCAGTCGAAGTCGCGTTGTTGCGCGTCATGCGTGAACTGGGCTTGCGCGGCGACATGGCCGCGGGCCACAGTTACGGCGAATTCGTCGCACTGCACGCGGCGGACGCGATCGATTTCGACACCTTGATGCGCCTGTCGGCCCTGCGCGGCCAGTCGATCATCGACGCCGCGCGCGCCGGCAGCAGCGAACTCGGCACGATGGCGGCGGTGCGTGCGCAGCGCGAAGAAGTCGCACGCGTGATCGCGGGCATCGGCGACGTCATCGTCGCCAATCACAACGCGCCGTCGCAGGTCGTCATCTCGGGCTCGAATCTCGGCGTCGGCAACGCGACCGAAGCCTTGACCAAGGCGGGTTTCACGGTGACGCAGTTGCCGGTGGCGGCAGCGTTTCATTCGCGCCACGTGCAACCCGCGCGCCAGGCTTTTGCCGCGGCGATCGACAGCATGGAATGGCGCGAGCCGACCATCCCGGTCTACGCCAACGCCAGCGGCCGCCCGCATGCGCCGGCGGTGGATGCGCTGAAGCAGGCGATGGCGGAACACCTCGTACATCCGGTCGAATTCGTTTCGGAAATCGAGGCGATGTATGCGGACGGCGCGCGAATCTTCGTCGAGATCGGACCCAAGGCAGTCTTGACCGGCCTGACCCAACGCATCCTGGGCGAAAAGCCCCATGTCGCGATCGCCCTCAACAGGGGCCATGGCCTGTCGGATCTCGTCAACGCATTGGGCCAGATGCTGTGCGCCGGGATCGAACTCGACGTCCGGAAATTGTTCGAGGGCCGCGATTGTCGCATCGCCGATCCGGCGAAGCTGGCTTCGCTCAAGGTCGCCCCGGTAGTGTCGCGCACCGCCTGGTTGTTGAATGGCTGCTCTGCGCGTCGTGCGAGCGAGCCGCAACGGCAAATCGGAGTGACTCTGGAACAGGTGGCTGCGACCATGAGTTCCACACCCGCTGTGGCCTCCGCCGCAGCTCCCGGTTTCCATGCCGCCGGCAGCTCATTGAGCCCGGTGCCGTTGAATTACGGACCGCATCCGGACGCGCCCACCTATGCCCCCACGACGCCGATGGCGCAACCATCGGCACGGGCAATGCACACGACGGATCATCTTCGCCATCCACAGGAGTTTCGCGTGAACGACCACCGCCCCGCACTCACAATGGATTCCGCCGTGATGGCGGATTATTTCGAAACCATGCGCCAGTTCCTCGATACCCAAGGGCAGGTGATGGCGGCCTTCATGGGCGAAGGATTCGCCGCGCGCGCTCCGATGCCGATGCACCGCGTGGCACCGCGCGTCGTGGCGGCCCCGCGCCCGATCGAACCCGTGCAGGCGATCCCCGCGCCGGTCATGCCAGTGCAGGTTTCGGCACCTCCGCGTGCCAATGGCGTCGCCCACGCGCCGGCGCCGACCACGACAACGGTTGCGCCGCCGCCGGTCGTTGCTCCGCAGCCAGCTCCGGCCAAGGCCGAAGTGGTGGAAGCCGCGCCGCGCAACAACGGCGTAGCCAAGATCGCGTCGGTGAATGATGCCGTGGTCGATCGGACGAAACTGACGGACATGCTGCTCGGCATCGTCGAGGAGAAGACCGGTTATCCGCGCGACATGGTCGGGCTCGACCAGAACCTGGAAGCGGATCTGGGGATCGACTCGATCAAGCGCATCGAAGTCGTGGGTGCCATGCTGCAGTCGCTGCCGGAGAAGCAGCGCGAGGCGCTGACTGCGCATCGCAGCAAGCTCAACACGCAGGCCACGTTGAACGGGATGCTGGAATTGCTGGCAAGCAATCTCGACAAGGCCGCTGCGGCCTGAGAATTCCCCCTGCGACGCGACCCGGCATCGATTGATTGGATGATTGGATACCCACATGGCTGCACCCCTGTTCCTGCTCGCCCCGCCGCGATCCTATACATCGCTGGTCAATGCAATGATCGGACAGCATCCGCAGGCGTTCGGCGTGCCGGAACTGTGCCTGTTCAATACCGAGCGTCTGGTCGACTTGTGGACGGGAATCGATGACGAAAGCGCGGATCGCGCGACGAGAAGGCGGCATGGTCTGACGCGAGCGGTTGCAGAAATTTATTGCGGAGAACAGAGCAGCGCGACGACCAACATGGCGCGCGCCTGGGTTGCAGCGCGCGAAAGTTGGACGACGGCACAGGTATACCGCGAACTGGTGGACAAACTCGATCCACTGGTAGTGGTGGACAAGAGCCCTTCCTATGCGATTTCGGTACGGCGCATGCAGGCCATGCATCGGACCTTTCCCGAAGCACGCTTCATTCATCTTGTGCGCCACCCCATCGCCCAGTGCAAATCGGTGATGGAACTCAAGGAAGGTGCGTTTTGCGTGCGCATGGGGGCGTTCGAACTCCGCGAAGACCATGGAATACTGGAGCCGCAGATCGCGTGGCACGACGTCAATCTCACTATCCTCGAATTTCTGGAGAGCGTGCCTGCGCAGCAGCAGATCCGGATCCTCGGTGAAGACCTCATGGCCGATCCCCGGGCCAAGTTCGGCGAAATCACCCGCTGGCTGGGCTGGCGCGATGATGATGAGGCGATCGAGGAGATGATGCATCCAGAGCGTTCACCGTTCGCCTGCTTCGGACCCGTGGATGCGTTGTTTGGCAACGATCCGAAATTTCTTGCCGGCCCCACATTCAGGCCACACAAACCCAAGATTCCGAAGATGGATGAACCACTGCCATGGCGTACCGACGGCAAGGGTCTCTATCCGGAAGTGGTGTCCCTCGCACGCGAGCTTGGCTATGAGCACTAATACAGAGTCGGGCGATTCGTCCGCGCCCGAGCAACAAAACATCACAGCGGTCGAGCCGCAGAAGAAGCGCGAACGGCTTGCGCCCGCCCTGCTGGACGATCACGGGCGCGTCGATACATCGAAGATGAGCGTGCCGCAGGATGCCATGCGCCAGTCGGTGGTCGAATGGTTCCAGGCCAAGAAGTCGAGCAATTATCTGCAGCAGCAGATCAACCACATCGTCTCCACCCGCGAGTTGATGAATGGCATCCAGTTCCTGTTCGACGAGAATCACCGTGCACCCGCCAATGCGCCGCTCGAGGACATCGTCGAGGAGCGCCGGATGATCGAGTATCGACTGCTGTGGCTGGATAGTTTTGCCACGGAAATGCGCGACCGGCTGCGCAAGATTCGCGAGATCGAAGAAGCAGCGCTGGAAGTTCTCCTGAGGAATGATTCCGATGAGTAACACATCTGTCGTAGCACGGAGCGTCGCGAGTATCCGCGCAGGAAAAGTCCTGCTGGCAGGCTGCGCAACGCTCGCGCTTGGTGGATGCATGTTGCTCGGTCCCAACTACAAGCGCCCGGACGTGCCACTGCCGCAAACGTGGCGAGCCACCTCAGGCGAAACCGCGGAAGTGGTGAACACCGCGTGGTGGGAAGGATTCCAGGATCCCGACCTCGACGCCCTGATCAAGCAGGCCATCGACGCCAACAAGGATTTGCTGGAAGCCACCGAGAGGGTCAAGGAATATGAGGCCAGGTTGCAAATTGCCGGCGCCGACAAGTATCCGAATCTGACTTACAACGTGGATGGCGAGCGTCGGCACTACAGCACGAACCAGCCCCAGGCGATAGGCATCAACCAACAGCCGACCCAAAACGACTTCGATGTAGGTGCGCAGGCCAGTTGGGAACTCGATATCTGGGGCAGGGTGCGGCGGAGCAACGAGTCGGCGGTGGCGGATCTGCTGGCCAGCCAGTATGCGCGGCATGCGGTGATGCTGACGGTAGTCGACAACGTGGCGACCAGTTACTTCCAGTTGCTGGCGCTGGATCAACAACTCCGGCTGGCCAAAAGCACGCTGAAAAATCGTGCGGATGCACTGAAGCTGATCAACGCGCGCTACAAGGGCGGCTCCTCCAGCAAGCTGGCGGTGTTGCAGGCGCAATCCGCGGTCGACGAAATCTGGGTCACGATCCCCGACCTCGAACATCAGATCGCGGTGCTCGAGAACGCGATGTCATTGTTGATCGGGCGCAATCCCGGCGAACTCGTGCGCAGCCTCGACCACGATCCCGCGCTGCCGGCGATTCCGGGCGGGGTGCCATCGGACGTGCTGACGCGCCGCCCCGATGTGCTGGAGGCGGAAGAGAACCTGGTTTCCGCGAATGCCCAGATCGGCGTTGCCAAAGCTGCTTTCTTCCCGACGTTCTCGCTGACGGGCGTATTGGGGTTCGCCAGCGCCGACCTGGATAGATTGGCCGACGGAAGCTCGAAGGACGCCTCGATCGGCTTGGGGTTGCTGGGGCCGTTGTTCAATTTCGGCTCGAGCAAGGGACACTTGCACGAAGCGGAAGCGTACCAGCGCGAACTGTCGTTGAAATACCAGCAGACCGTGCAATCGGCACTGGCCGACGTCGACGACGCGCTCGTATACAACGCCAAGGCGGCGGAGATAGAGAAGCGCGGCACGGAACAGGTCGCGACGCTGACGGATCTTGCCAAGCTTGCGCAAGTGCGCTACGACGGCGGGCAATCCGATTATCTCGAAGTGCTGACCGCCGAGCGCGACTTGTTCAACGCTCAGGTGCAGCAGGTGAACCGTCATCGGGATTCCTATCTCGCGCTGATTTCCGTGTACGCGGCAATGGGCGGCGGCTGGATGACGGAACAGGACCAGCTTCGCGCCGCTACGAAACCCGAAGCTCCCCAGGTACCGTCGAAAGCTTCTTCTGCGGCCACTCCTGCCGTGGAAAAGACCAGTCCCGTTACAACGATGCCGGTCGGTACGCAAACCGACGCGGCTACAACGACTTCCCAGAGACAGCCGCAATGATCGAAGCCAGCAAAAAAGTAGCACTCCCCGCCTACATCACGCACCGTTGCGAGGCGTTCCGCATCGTCAAGGGCGACGAATACAGCTACGTCATCCGCGACAAGGTCCGGCACATGACCTACGACTTCGACCCATGGCAATACTTCATCCTGGAAGTGCTGCCCGGTTGCGAGACGTTCGAGAAGCTGCAGTCGGTATTCAAGGACAGGTACAACCGGACGTTGACCCGTGACGAGCTCGACGAATTCCTCGCTTCGGTCGCCGATCGGGAACTGTACGAGGACACGGCGCTTCAGCATCCGTTGCTGGTGTCGTTCGCCACGCGCACGTACGAAGTGGTCAACGGAAAGCCGGTAGCCAAAAGCTTCATGACGCAGTTGCGCACTCCTGAAGAGAAGTCTTCCGGGTACGCGACAGCGCCGAAGGCCGTAGCGCCGGCCCAGCCGTTGCCTGAAGGTGAGGCACGTCCTGTCGGCACGGGTGGGCACGATCTGCCTGGCGACGACAAGCGCACCCGGGAGAACATGCACGATTTGTTCGATCCGCGTCCGATCCTGCGATGGCTTGGACCCTTGGTCGCGCCGCTGCGATGCCTCGTTTACGTGATCCCGGCGCTGCTGCTGCTGGCGTTGCTGCTGGTGACTACAAACTGGCACGCTTTCTCCGGCGCTCTCTCCTATGTCCGCGTGAATGTGGGCCTCGGTGTGCATCTGCTTTTCTGGATGCTCACCATGAACGTTTCCGTGCTGTTCGTGCGCGCCTGTGTGGCGCACAACCTCGGAGCGCAGGTGGAGGCTGTCGGATACCGCCTCGACGCCGGGTATCTGCCGAGGTTTGACGTGGGCGTACGCTATCTCGACAAGCTCACGCGCACGCAGAACATGTGGTACGGCGGTGCCGTGTTGGTAATGTATTGCTTCTGGTTGTCGGTCGGTATCTTCATCTGGTATTTCAACATCGACCGCCCCGGCAGCTTCGGCAACGTGGTGGGCGTGCTGCTGGTCTTGTGCAGCGTCGCAAGCCTGCTGATCGGGACCGGCAATCCGTTCGTGAATGGCAGCGGTTACTACTTGCTGTGCTCGTTTCTCAACGAGCCCAACTTGCGCCACAAGGCGGTAGTGGCGTTGCTGAACAAGATCCACGGCAAGGCCTATCAGCAGGGAGAGAGCAGCGTCCTGGTGGCGTATGGTCTGGTGTGCATCAGCTACATGATGGTGCTGACCTGCGTGGTGACGGTCGCGTTGGCGATCTGGCTCGGGACGAATTTCAGTCTCGGCTTGGCTCCGGTCATGCTCGCGATTTTCATTTGCGGCTACATCGTGTGGCGCAACTACACCGTGCTGAAAGGGGTCAACGAGACCTACCTGCGGACCCAGCAATACGACCGCTGGCGCACGCGCACCCTGGTCGTCGAAGACGAGGAGGACGCCGAAGTCAAGACGCCGAAGAAGCGTTACTGGCTCTACGTATGGCTGATCTTCATTTTCCTGTTGCTGTTCGTTCCGTATCCCTACGACGTCAGTGGCACCGTGCTGGTCTATCCGGTGCGCAAGCAGGTGATATCCACCGATACGCCCGGGCTGATCCAGAGCGTCTACTTCGACGGGGGCGAATCGGTCAAGAAGGGCACCGTGATCGCCGTGTTGGTGCATGACGATTACACGGCCAAGGTCAAGATCGACGAGGCGAACATCGAGGCTCAGAAATCGGTGATCGCCAACCTCAAGTCGCTGCCCAAGCCGGAAGAAGTGAAGGTTGCGGAACAGAACCTGCAAGTGGCGCAGACGGCGGCCAAGTACAGCGCCGAGAAAGTGCCGCGTCTGCAAAGCCTGTATGCGCAGGGCGCCGTGGCATTCGAGGATTTGCAGACCGCCAAGCAGGAAGCCGATACGGACGCGAGCGAGGTGCTGGAAAAACAGGCCGCGCTTGCACTGGCCAAGACCGGACCGACTCCCGACGAGATCGCCGCGGCGGAGGCCAAACTCGCCAGCCTCGTGGCGGACAAGGCCTTGTACGAGGGCAAGCTGACCCGCACGACGCTGCGGATGCCGTTCGACGGCAACATCCTCACGCTGCACCTGAAAGACCGCATCAACAGCTATCTCAATCAGGGCGATCCATTTGCCGCTGTGGAATACACCGGCACGGTAACCGCGCAAATCGATATCAATGAATCCGATCTGCAATACGTCAAGATCGGATCCAAGGTGCGGATGCATCCGACCGCCTATTTCAACTATGAATTCGATGGCGTGGTCACGCAGATCGATCGCAATGTGACCACCAATCCGGCGGGGACCTTTGCTGCGGTCATTGCGACTTTCCAGAACAAGGACGGCAGGCTGAAGACGGGCATGACGGGCGAAGCGAAGATCGACGGCCCGGTCATACCGGTATGGCAGGCATTCACGCAGGGACTGCAGCACTTCTTCCAGGTCGATGTGTGGTCTTGGATTCCATGATGCAGATCGACGGCAATGGGTGCTGATACCGGCGGAACCCGGCCTACCGGCGAAAGCGCTGAGGACATCGGGATGACCAATCGCGCAACGCCGGATCGCTGCGATCCGGCGGTCGTCGCCAATTACTTCGCGACCATGCGGCATTTCCTCCGGACGCAGGGACGCGTGATGTCGGCGTGGGCCGGGCGCGACTCTGGTGCGCGCGTGCATGCGTCCGCGGAAACGCTCCCCGTCGCGAAATCGAACACGCGCCGTCTTGCGGCTGCGTCGATCGCTCCGGCAAACGCAGGACCAACGGCGCCAGCCGTCGTTTCGCCTGCTCCTGCGCCGATAGCCCCGGCGATTCGCAATGAGTCTGCACCACCTGCCGTTGTCGCCATCACTCCGGCGAACGCGCCGTTGGGCGATCTGCGCGAAACGCTGCTCGAAATCGTCGAGGAGAAGACCGGATATCCGCGCGACATGGTCGGCTTCGATCGCAACCTGGAAACGGACCTCGGCATCGACTCGATCAAGCGCATCGAGATCGTCGGAACGTTGCTGCAACATTTGCCCGAAAACACGCGTGCGCGGCTCGTTGAAGTGCGTACCCGGCTCAATACCCAGTCGACGCTGGGCGGCATCCTGGAAATCATCCGTGCGGCGCAGACGAACCATGGAGAGCCTCCGGATGTCGTTGCGCCCGTCGAACGAATTCCAGCGATAGCAGAAAACGTGATCGCGGCGCCTGCGCGTTCGGTGATGCGCGCGTACGCCGAACCGGCTCCGGCCAATGCTGCGCGCCGGTTGAACCATGGGCGGTTCATCCTCACAACGGATCGTTCAGGCATTGCAGAGCGACTGGCGGCTTCGCTGCAGGCGCACGGCAATGATGTCGTCCTGATCGAGCAGGACGTTTTGCAGAGCGAGGAAGCGTTGATCCAGCGTTGCCAGGCCTTGCGCAACGAAGTGAAGATCGTGGGCGTGGCGCATCTTGCAGCGCTGGGACGCCCGGTGCTGGCCGCCGACGGATCACCATCCGAATGGCGGCAGGCGCTGCGGCAGAACGAGAAAGCGTTGTTCCTGCTGCTGCGCGAATTGTCCGCGCATCTTGTCGACGATGCACACATCGTGGCCGCGAGCGATCTGGGCGGGAATTTCGGCCGTGAGGGAAGCGCCGATGGTGCATTGCGTCTGGTCGCCGGCAGTGTCGGCACGCTGAAGTCGTTCCGCAAGGAACGCGAAGCGCTGCGCGTCAAAGCAGTGGATCTTGACCCAACGCGCGCGGCGGATTTGCTTGCGTCTGACCTCCTGGGGGAAATGGAGCTGGAAGGCGGGCGCCAGGAAATCGGTTACCCCGCCGGGCAACGCACCGTGTTCCGCACCGTGGCGGAATCCGTCGAAGCGGATCCGCATCTCGAGGCTGCATTGACGAACATGGTGGTGCTGGCCACCGGCGGTGCGCGCGGCATCACAGCGGAAACGCTGCGCGGGCTTGCGCGCCCCGGCAATACCCTGGTGCTGACGGGCCGCAGCCCGCTCGAAAACGAACCCGTGGAAATCGGGGCTTTGGGAGATGCGACATCGCTGCGTGATCATTTCGTTGCCGAAGTGCGCGCCGGTCGCGCGAAGTGGAGCCCTAAAGAAATCGGCAAGCGCGTCTCCAACGTGCTGGCGCAGCGCGAGATGCGTGCCAACATCGCGGATCTGATGGCGAGCGGCGCAAAAGTCGAATACATCGCCGTGGACGTCACCGACGAGCAGGGCGTGCGCGCGCTCGTGCAGGACATTACGCAACGATTCGGTCCGATTTCCGGCGTGGTGCACGGCGCCGGCATCATCGAGGACAAGCTGCTCGCGGACAAAGCCAGCGACAGCTGGTCACGGGTGGTCGAGACCAAGGTCATCGGGCTGCTTCTGCTGCAGAAATATCTCGATCCGCAGGCACTGAAATTTTTCTGCGTGTTCAGCTCGGTCGCGGGCCGTTACGGCAACAGCGGTCAATCGGATTATGCGTGCGCAAACGAGTTGATGAATCGCCTGTGCGTGGCTCTTCAATCGCGCTGGGGCGGGCACATCGCGGTGAGCGCCCTGTGCTGGGGTCCGTGGGGCGCGACCAAATTCGGCGCGGGCATGGTCACCGCCGAAACCGAAGCCAAGTTCGCGCGGGAAGGCGTGAAACTGGTTTCCGCGGAGCTCGGGCGCAAGCTGTTCCTCGAAGAACTGACGCGCAAGGCGGGCACGCCGGTCGAGGTCGTCTGTGGCGAGGCGGCGTGGGACACGCGCGAAGCGGAACTGGGCGCCATCCCTCTGCAGGAAGGCGTGGCATCTTCCGAAACGCCCATGCATGCAAAAGACGACGAGCCGTTGCTTGGTGAGGTGATCGCGCAGGCGCAACCGACCGGGGAACGGGTCGTGACCTTCAACCTCGATCGCGCGCGGCACCTCTATCTCGACGAACACATGCTCGACGGCAAGCAGGTGCTGCCCGCCGCCGCCGCACTCGAGATGCTGGCGGAAGCGGGGCGCATGTTGTGGCCCGGCTGGCAAGTGGCCGAAGTGCGCGAGCACAAGCTGATGAAAGGCGTCGAGATGGATTCGAAGCCGCGTCAGTTGCGCATCCTGATTCTTCCGCCGCCGTACGGCAGCAGCGAGGGGTTCGAAGTCACCGCGCAGCTGCAGAGCGAATTCGCGCCGGGAAAGATGGTCACGCATTACCGCGCGGTATTGCGCCTGGTTCAGGGGCTGCCGGATGTCGTGCCGGCCGAACGTGCGCGCCACGCGGAAAAATCGCTGGCGGTGGCGAAGGCGTACGACGAATGGTTGTTCCACGGTCCGCGTTTTCGCGTGATCGAGAAGATCGAAGGCCTGTCGCGCCATGGCGCGGGCGCGCGCGTACGCGTGTCGCACCCGCAGCAATGGCTCCACGGGTGCGCTGCGGGTGCGGCATGGGTTTTCGACCCCGCTTTGCTGGATGCTGCCGCGCAGATGGCGTGGCTGTGGTCGCGCGCATTCCGCGACGAAGCGGCGCTGCCGGCGCGCTTTGGGCGCGTGGCGCGCTATCGTGCGCACTACCCCGAACGCATGCACATGGAATACGAGCGCATTGAAACCGCGGACCCGAGCCTGATCCGCGCCAATGTCACCTTCTTCGACGAGCAGGGCGAGCCGGTGATGGCGATCGAGGAACTGGACAGCATCGCCAGCGCCGCGTTGAACCGGTTCGGCGGCACGGCGAACGTCGCGCACGGAGCGGTGGCATGACGCACACGAAGACCCCACGCGAAACACCGGCTCCGGTCGCGATCATCGGCATGGCCTGCATTTTTCCGGAAGCGCCGGACCTCGCGAGTTTCTGGAACAACATCCTCGGCGGCGTGGATGCGATCAGCGAGCCGGTACCCGATTGGGGTGCGGAGCGCTATCTCGCCGCGGGTCGCATTCGCACCCAACGTGGCGGATTCCTGAAAGACCTCTATCGTTTTGATCCGCGCGAATTCGGCATCATGCCGAATTCGGTGGATGGCGGCGAAACCGATCAATATCTGGCATTGCGCGTCGCGCGCGATGCGCTCGCCGACTCGGGCTATCTCAAACCCGAAGCGGATCATCACGCCACCGGCATCGTGCTGGGGCACAGCGCGTACCTGCACCGCGGCCAAGTCACGGTGATCCAGAACAACATCGTTCTCGACCAGACGATGGATCTACTGCGCGTCGCGTTGCCGCACATGGGCGATGCGGCGCTGGATGAGGTTCGCGAAATACTGCGCAAGAAGTTGCCCCCGACCAACGCCGACAATGCGCCCGGTCTGGTGCCGAACATGATGACGGGCCGCATCGCGAACCGGTTGAACCTTCGCGGCCCGAATTACGTTCTGGATGCGGCGTGCGCTTCGTCGTTGCTGGCGGTCGCCGCTGCGGCCGATGAACTGCGCAGCGGTCGCAGCGACATGATGCTGGCCGGGGGCGTCAATGCGACACTGCCCGCTGACGTCACCACCAGTTTCACGCAGCTCGGCGCGCTGAGCGCGCGTGGCCGCGTGCGGCCGTTCGAAGCCGGCAGCGACGGCACGTTGCTGGGTGAGGGACTCGGCGTGGTCGTATTGAAGCGTCTGGAAGATGCGATCGCCGATGGTGATCGCGTTTATGCCGTATTGCGCGGCGTCGGCCATTCCAGCGACGGCAAGGGCGCGGGCCTGCTGGCGCCCAGCCAGGAAGGCGAGACGCTGGCGATGCGCCGTGCGTACGAACTGACCGGCATCGATCCGGCGACAGTCGAACTCGTGGAAGCGCATGGCACCGGCATTCCACTCGGTGACCAGACCGAGGTTGCTTCGTTGAAGAGCGTGTTCGGCGAACGCAAGACAGAGGTCGGCGTCAAGGCGCTGGGTTCCGTCAAATCGATGATCAGCCACTGCATCCCAGGCGCAGGCATAGCCGGCCTGATCAAGATGGCCTTGGCACTGCATCACCGTGTGCTGCCACCCACTTTGTGCGATGAGGTGAATCCGCAGCTTGGCATCGACGAAACCCCGTTCTATGTCAACACGCGCACATCGCCGTGGATGGCGCGCCCCGGCACCGCACGCCGCGCGGCGGTGAATTCATTCGGTTTCGGCGGCATCAACGCTCACGCAATCCTGGAGCAGGCCCCCACGCATGCGCGTGCGCCGGGCCGGATGACTTCATGGCCCGTCGAATTGTGCGTGATGTCGGATGAAAGCGCCGAGTCGTTGGTGAAGAAGCTGGAGCGGCTTGTGGATGCGTTGGCCGCCAATCCGCAGTGGACATTGGCCGAAGTGGCCGCGGCATTGGCGCGCGAAAAACACGACGGCGAGCACCGGGTGGCGATGCTGGCGCGGGATATCAAGGAACTGACCACCAATATCGCGCTGGCGATCGGCACGGTCCGCGAAGGGACGCCCACGCGCAAGATGAGCCGTGCGCGGGTGATATACAGCCGGCACCGCACTGACGCCAAGCTCGGCTTCGCTTTTCCTGGCGAAGGGTCGCAATACCAGGGCATGTTTGCCGACCTTGCGCTGTTTCCACAGGTGCAACACTGGCTGGATTTCTGGCACAGCCTGCACGATCTGCCCAAGGGGCAGACCCGCACCGACATCGTATTTCCCACCTGCGAAGTCAAACCCGAACACCGCGTCGAACTGGACAAGCGTCTGCACGAACTTGACGTCGGCTCCGAAGCGGCGTTCATCGGCGGCATGGCGATGTTCGATCTGTTGAGCACGCTCGGTGTGGAGCCGGACGTGATGGTCGGACACAGCTCGGGGGAATCGGCCGCACTGGCGGCTTCAGGCGCCAATGCGAGCAGTGGCGAGGAACTCGCTGCCGCCATCGTCAGGCACTGCGTCGCGTATGAAGAGCTGTTGGAGTCGGACCAGATCCCGACCGGCGCGCTGTTGACGGTTGGCGCGTTGTCGCCGGAACGGATCGAGGCGGAGATAGCCTCGCAGGGCAACGAAGTCCAGGTCGCAATGGATAATTGCGGCAACCAGCAGGTGCTGTACGGGTCCGTGGAAGCGGTTGACCGCCTGGAACGGAAACTCACCGAACTGGGCGGCATATGCATGCGATTGCCGTTCGACCGGGGCTATCACACTCCCGCATTCGAAGCCGCCGCACGCACCTATCTGGACTGTTATAGACACATCAAGGTCGGTCGGCCGACCGTGCCGTTGTATTCGTGCGCCACCGCGGCCCGTTTCCCGCAAGCGCCGGAGGAGGTACGCGAACTTGCTGCCTTGCAGTGGGCTCGCAAGGTGCGCTTCCGCGAAACGATAGAAAAGATGCACGACGACGGCGTCAGGATTTTCCTGGAAGTCGGCCCCTCCGGCAATCTGGTTTCTTTCGTCAACGACATTCTGGCCGGGCGCGACTTCCTTGCCTTGCCGACCAATGTTCGCGGGCGTAGCGGTGTCGAGCAATTGATGTTCGTGCTTGCATGGCTGTATGCACTCGGTCGCTGGAATACGCCGGACCGGATACATGCGGGGCGCGAAATCGCGCCGATCGATCTGGACAGTCGCAAACCGAAGCCGCGCCCCCCGTTGCTCGACAACACGATGCCGATGCTGCGGCTCGCGCCCGCGGACCGCGAGCGCATCGGCGAGCTCGTGGCGGCGCCTCGGGCCAGCAGTCATGCCGCGGCTGCGAGTGACCCCCGCGCTGCGCTCGGCAATTTCGAGGACGTCAGCGCCAACGACGTCACCGACGAGGATGAAACCGGATGGTCGGAAGCCGCAGGGCTTGATGTCGACCCGCGTTCCACCCATGCCAACGACAGTGCCACGCCGCTGTTGGACACCATCCTCGAGCATGACCACCAACATGTCGTGGCCGCATGTCGGGTATCCCTGCGCAACGACCGCTTTATCCGCGACCACGTGCTCTCGGGCCCCGTCTCCGCCGCAGATCCATCATTGCGCGGACTCGCCTGCGTGCCGTTCATGGTCAGCATGGAACTGATGGCGGAAGCCTGTGCGCTGCTGGCCGGGCGCACCGATATCAGCGTGATGGAGAACGTCCGCGCTTTCGACTGGATCACGCTCGACGACGGCGTGCTGGACATCAAGGTGCAAGCTGAGGTGCTCGATCACGAGGCCGGTCGTTACCGCGCCTCCGTGCTTACGCCGCGTGGCGTTGCGGTTACCGGAGAATTCTCATTCTCGCGCGATTTCAGGCTGGGGCCGGTAGCGCCCTTGTGTGAACCCCGCGTCTGGAATACCGATCCACCCACGTACATACCCGGTCGTTTTGCCATGTTCCATGGGCCGATGTTCCAGAGCTTGCGCAATATCGACGCCTGGGATGAAGGTGGTCTTGACGTCGCACTCAGCGACGTCAGCGTGGCCGGGTTTTTCGAGCCGGGTCATACACCCCGTCTGGTATTGAACCCGGTGTTGCTGGATGCATTGAGCCAGGTGGTGCCGTACTGGCTGCTCCAGTACGTAGGCCCGGAGTTCCATTCCTTTCCGTCCACGATCGGACGCATCGAGTTGTACGAATCGTGCCCGGCCGGCCGCGACGGCATCGTGATTCGGGCGCGTCAGGAGCCAGCCGATCCTGGCAATGACGAGATCACTGCGCTGCGCAATTGGCAGTTCGATTGCACCGATGGGGAGGGACGGGTGCTGATGCGTGTCCACGAGATGGGCAACCTGTTCTTTCGTGTCCCGCCGGCCTATCATGCGCTGCGCACCCATCCCGGCCTCGGCATGCTCGGCACGCCGGTAGCTTCTCCTGCTGCGGATGTCGGCTTGTGGGAAGTGCCGTTGATCAACGAGAAGCTGTTCCTGCAATCCGGCGGTATCTGCGCACGGGTGCTGGCGCATATTTTGCTCGGCGTGGCGGAGCGCCAGGAATGGCGGGAGCTGGAACAGGCAGCACTGCCGCGGCGGCGCGAATGGCTGACGGGTCGCGCTGCGATCAAGGAAGCGGTGCGGCACTGGGTGTACGAGAACACCGGGCAGTTGTTGTATCCGGCGGACATCGAAGTTTTCCACGACGAAGCGCGCGCGCCTTTCGTCGGCGGCTGGTGGAACGATTCGCTGATCGCGGCGCCGCGGGTGTCATTGGCACACGACGCGACGTCATGCATGGCAGCGGTAGCGGCCCCGGATCAGCCGGTCGGCGTCGATCTGGAGCGGACAGGCAAGTTGCAGCGCCCCGATCTGGTGGTGGATTCGCTGGCAGCAGAGGAAAAGCCGCTCGTCGCCGGACTGACCGGCGAGGTGCGGGAGGAGCGCGTGCTGCGTGTGTGGTGCGCCAAGGAGGCGGCGTCGAAGTGCCTCGGCACCGGCCTGAGGGGAGAACCATGGGCATTCCGGATCGTGGCCGCAGATCCGGATTTCAGGATGTGCGAAGTCGCACACGAGGCGGGAACCGTCGCGGTCACCATCGACAAACGTGGAGCCGCCATCGTCGCAGTTGGCACGCTCGCGGCACAACAATTCGAGGCGCAAGCATGAGCAATCTGAAGAAGGACACACCGATCGATACCGTCACCGCCGTCGCGGCGGACCTCACGCAGGACTGGGGGCTCGACTCCGGCACGAAATTCGCGCCTGAAACATTGGTCGCCGGCGATCTCGGATTTACCTCCATCGACATCATCCAGTTGTGTGTCGCACTCGATCAATCGTATGAGACTCGCTTCGGATTCCAAGATCTGCTGATGAAGGATGGCAGCTACATCGGCGATGTTTCCCTGGGACAATTCGCGGATTTCATTGCCTCCCGCCTGAACGCACAAGGAGCTCCGGCATGAGCGTACGCACCCTATTCATCGGCATGGACGGCGCGACGTTCACCGTCTTGGACGATCTCACCAAGGCGAACGGCGGCGAACCGGTGATGCCGTTCCTGTCGCGCATCTACGCGGAGGGCAGCCGTGCGAAATTGCGCTCAACGCCCAATCCGCTGACACCACCGGCGTGGGTTTCGTTGATGACCGGACGCGGGCCGGGAAGCCACGGCGTGTACGACTTCATCCGCGCCGAAGAGCAGGGTGACGATGTTTATTTCACGCTTTACGACGCGCGCGATTGCAGGGTGGAAACGATCTGGTCGATCGCCAGCCGGCAGGGCAAGCGCGTCTGCGCGCTGAACTTCCCGTTCACGGCGCCGCCACCGTCGGAACTCAATGGCACCATCGTTCCAGGCTTCATTCCTTGGCGCCATCTGCGCCGCAATTCGTATCCGGAAAACATCTACGATCGGGTCAAGGCAATCCCGGATTTCGATCCGCAGGAACTGGCCTGGGATTTCGAGCGGGAAAAACAGGCGGTCGATGAACTGAGCGACGGGGACCGCGAAAACTGGGTGCGTTATCACCTGCCGCGCGAGAAACAGTGGTTCAAGATCGCGGAACACCTGATGCGCGAGGACCAGCCGGATCTGATGGCGATCCTGTTCGACGGCGTGGACAAACTGCAGCATCAGGCGTGGCCGTATGTCGACCCGAACCTGCAGAAGGGCGAGTTGTCCGGTTTCCATCAGCGCATGCGCGAACTGTCGCTGAGTTATTACGGCCAGCTCGACGGCTTCATCGAAAAGCTGGTCACCGAAGCGGGTCCGGACGTGCAGGTATTCTTCGCCTCCGATCACGGCTTCACCGGCTCGACCGAAGTCGTGCGCATCAATGCCTGGCTCGCCGAGAAAGGCTACGTGCACTTCAAGGAGCTGCCCGAAGGCGAAGCGGGCAAGCGTCGCGACAGCACCGCTTTCGCATTCCTGGATTGGAGCAGGACGACCGCTTATTGCCGCACGCCCTCGTCCAATGGCATCACCATTCGCGTGGCGCGCAAACCCGGCGAAACGGGCATCGACCCGAAGGATTACGACAAGGTGCGCGCGCAACTGATCCGCGATCTCGAGGATCTCAAGGATCCGCAGACCGGCGAACGCATCATCAGCGAGATCCACACCCGCGAGGAAGTATTCCCGGGTTCGGCAATAAATGATGCGCCGGATCTGCAGCTCGTGCTGCGTGATTTCGGATTCGTGTCGGTACGCAATCTGCAGCCGGTGGTGCAGCCGCGCGATTACGTGATCGGCACTCACCATCCCGATGGCGTGTTCCTGGCATACGGCCCGGGCATCGAAGCGGGCAAGGTGCTGGGGCGCCGTCACATCACCGACGTGACCTCGACCTTGCTGTACAGCCTCGGCTTGCCGATTCCTTCAGATCTGGAAGGCAAGGTCCCGACCGCGATGTTCACCGCCGAATATCAAGCCAAGCATCCGATCGAGATCGGCGAAGCCACGCGCGGCAACAACAAGGACAAGAGCAGCGAAACCATGGACGAGGATGAAAAGCAGCAGTTGATGGCGCAGCTGCAGATGCTCGGTTACATGGAATGACCCGGGCCAAGCGGAGTGCTTAATGCCAAAGGCCCTCGTCAACGGGGTGCACCTGCACTATCTCCAGGTGGGCGACGCGGCTGCGCGCGAAAACCTGGTGATGGTTCACGGCTTGGCGTCGAATCTGGCGTTCTGGTATTTCCAGTACGCTCACGAATTCGCCAAGCGGTTTCGAGTGACACTGCTCGACCTGCGCGGACATGGTGGTTCGGACGTCGCATCCAGCGGTTACAAGCCCGCGGATCTGTCGCTGGATGTCGGCGGGCTGCTCGATCATTTGGGCATTGCGGAAGCGCATTTCGTCGCGCACAGTTTCGGTGGACTGGTGGCGCTGCATCACGCCCGTCGCCGTCCGGGTACGGTGCGCAGTCTGGTGCTGGCGGACAGCCACGTCCCGGGTTTGCTGGGCGTGCAGGGCGCGGCGACGGGAACGTGGGTGCGTGGGCAACAGGTGATCCGGCCGGTGTTGCAACGGCACGGCATCGATCTGGATACCGATGATCCGCATTTCGGCTTCCGGCTACTGGGAGTGATGGCGCGTTTGCGTTTGAGCGAACAGCCGGTTCCCGAAGAATTGATGCGGTTGTTCGGTCCGGTGATGGTCAAGTTCGGGCGCCATACGGCGGCGCAATGGCTGAAGTTGCTATCCACGACGACGGCCGAAGCAGACTTCCTGGATGGCGGATCACTGCAGGACAATGAATTGCGTAAATTCGATTTTCCGATTTTCGCCATCTATGGCGATAGTTCGCACGCGCGTCGTACGGGCGATGAGCTGTGCAATGTCTGGCCGGAGGCCGAATTCCGGCTGATGCAGGGAGCGGGACATTTTTTCCCCGTATCCCGTGCAGATGAACTGATCGCGTTGTGCAATCAGTTCTGGCAAAGCAAAGTGGACGAATCCCGCAAAGTTCGCCGCCCCAACGACACGCGCGCTTTTTTTCAGAGTGACCGCTTCTACATGATCGACGACGGCTGGTACTGTTCGCTGCGCGAAGGGGGCCGGCTCGGGCCCTTCGTGTCGAGGGACGAAGCGGCCGCACAACTCGCTGCCGTATTGGCGGCAATGTGAATGCCATGACCGCAACAAACAGATTGGGCGTCCGACGCGGCCTGCACAGCTCCGACTTCCGGCTGATCGCCCAGGAGGGATTTGGCGACGGCCTCAATTCGTATGCACATGCGATGGCCTGGTACAAGGGTCGGCTGTATGTGACGACGATGCGCGCCAATTTCGCATTGATGCGTTTGCGCCTCAACCTCGGCTTCGACGTATGGCCGATTCAATGTCCGCTCGATCCATTCGATCTCGACTTGCGTGCCGAGATCTGGGCCTACGATCCCGGCACGGATATATGGGAGCGCGTATTCAAGTCACCGTGGATCACCGGCAGTGACGGCCGCAGGATTCCGCGCGACATCAGTTACCGCGCCGTCGCGGTGCATCAAGGCAAGTTGTACGTCAGCACTTGGTGCCCGGCCCGCGGCCCCGGCCCGATCATCATGTCGACCGAGGACGGACGCAATTTCACCGTGACCTGCGAGCCCGGCCTGTGTGGGCTGCCGGTAACAACCATTCGCGCACTGGTCTCCTTCAAGGGCCGCATGTACACGACTCCCGTCGGTTCGCGCGGCGGCAACACCAACATCTCTGGTCATTCCGTGTTGTACGAGAGCCTCGACCCCGAGAATGGCGACTGGCGACCAGTCAGCGAGTTCGGGTTCGGCGATGTCAACAATCTTTCGCTGCTTGCTTGCATTGCATGGGAAGATCATCTGTATGTCGGCACGCTGAACCACAGCGGATTCCAGCTGTGGCGCAGCACCTGCGAAGGGGAGCCGCCGTACAAATGGGAGTGCGTTCTGACCAACGGCGCCTGGCGCGGCAGCTTGAACCAATGCGGCATGACCCTGTACCCGTTCAAGGGCGCGTTGTACATCGGCACGGGCATCCAGGGTGGGGGCGTCGACCGTTTCAACAAAATCGGACCTGGCGCATCGGAATTGATCCGTTTGAACAAGGATCTGTCGTGGGACCTGATCGTCGGCGATCCGCGCGACACGCCCGACGGTCGCAAGGAGCCGTTATCGGGCCGCTATTCAGGGTTCGACAATTATTTCAACGGGTATTTCTGGCGCATGTGCGAGCACGACGGCTGGCTCTATGTGGGCACGTTCGAATGGAGCAGCACGCTGGGCTACGTCAACCGCAGCCGCTGGCCCCGTGCGCTGTCGAACGTCATCGGGCGCGTCGGTCCGCAGAACATTCTGGAATACGGCTCCGGGTTCGACCTCTACCGCAGCCGCGACGGCGAAAACTGGGTTCCGGTTTCCACCAACGGGATGGGCAATCCGTACAACATGGGCATGCGCACCATCGCCTCGACGCCGCACGGCCTGTTCATCGGAACCGCCAATCCATGGGGACCGAAGGTCATGCCGCTGGATGGCCGTGACCGTTACGTGCATAACCCGCGCGGCGGTTGCGAGGTGTTCTTCGCCAAGAATTTGCCCTAAATGGTGAATGGTGCCTGAGCCCGCCTCCGCCCGGGTACGCATGGACGGGCAGGTAAGTTGCTATGCTCATGGCAACCCAGCATCAGCGAATCGAAGGAGCGGTTTATGCTGATATCCCCGAATACCAGAACCATCATCACGGTGCTGCTGCTCGGCGCCATCATTTCGACCTCGGCGGTGGCCATGCAAGGTTTGTTCAGGCGAGCGGGGCGCGGAGCATTCGGCAACGACGCCGCACAGGGGCGGCGGGACAATGCGCCGATCTCGCTACCCTCGGGCGCCCGGCTGGTGCAGAACGTCGCCTACGGTTCCGACCCCAAGCAGGCGATGGACGTTTATATCCCGGCGAACGCGCACAATGCACCCGTGATCTTCATGGTGCATGGCGGCGCCTGGATGATCGGAGACAAGGCCAACTCCGGCGTGGTACAGAACAAGATCGACGATTTCCTGCCCAAGGGCTGCATATTCATTTCCGTCGATTACAGAATGGTGCCGCAAGTCGGCGTCATGACCGAGGCCGATGACGTCGCCCACGCGCTGGCTTACGCGCAGCAACATGCCGCCGACTGGGGTGGCGACCCTTCGCGTTTCGTGCTGATGGGACATTCAGCCGGGGCGCATCTGGTGACGCTGCTGTCGGCCGCGCCCTCCATCGTGCAGAACGCGGGCGCCAAACCGTGGCTGGGCACCGTCGCACTGGACAGTGCGGCCTACAACGTGGTCAGCATCATGAGCTCGCAGCATCAAGGATTTTATGATCGGGTGTTCGGCAACGACCAGCAGCTGTGGCAGCAGGCCTCGCCGACGCTGCAACTGAGCAGCGCACCGCCGCCGATGCTGCTGGTTTGCGCTTCCCAGCGACAGAATTCCTGCGATCAGGCCACGGCCTTCGCCGACAAAGCCAAGTCCCTGGGAGGACGAGTAAGCGTCGTGCCGGTTGACATGCGTCATCGCGATATCAACGTTGAGGTGGGCACGACGGGCGAACTTACCGATCAAGTCAATGGGTTCCTGCAATCCGTCGGATTGAATTGAATTCGCTCGTTTCGTGATTCGAAAAAAGACCGGGCGCCCCAGAGGCGCCCGGTCTTTTTGTGCGCTGTAGTGATCATCCCGCAGCGATAAAGATTGCCCCTGTCAGCGCGTGACGGGAACCAGCGTCATGCGGTAGCGGGTCGGGCCCGGCAGCAGGGGCGTCGGGACACCGCGCACCCAATCCCCGTGACCCGCGCCGAAATAAGGCGACAGCGGATTGTCCGCCTGTCCGCCGGGCATTTCGAGGATGCCATGCGCTTCGTCGCCCGGCGCCACCACCAGTCGCATCGAGGCGCCCATCGCGGGATGCAATACGCGCGGCATGTCGCGGTCGCCCGGCAGCGGGTCGCGCGGCATGTCGACGAAGCGTGCGAGAAAACCTGGCAACGCGACCGATAGCGGATGCTCGATCTTCGCGCGATTGAACGCACCCCAGGTCTTGGCCGACAGCGCCCCTGGTGTCTTCGCCAGCTCATCGGCGACTTCCACGGCGCTGTGGCGCAGCAGCGCGTTCCAGTCCGCGTACTTCGGATCGAGCAGCCACGCCGGCCGGCGCGCGAGCATCGTCCACACCGCATGCTCGGCCTTGTCGGAGGAGGGCCATTCGAAATCCGCGTTCTGCTTTTTCGCCAATGCCGCGAACGGCGCCAGCACATCCTTGCAAACCTGGTCGTGGAACCTGCGCACGATGCGATAGCCGACACTGCCTGCCGCGGCGCGCGCCTGCCAATGCTCGACATAGGGTTTCAACGCCAGCAATTCCGGATCGCGCGTGGTCGCCAGCGTATCCATCAGCAGTTTCTGCCAGCGCTCGAGGAATGTCGCACGGTTGTCGAGCTGGATCGCCAGCATGTCGTCGGGCGTGAAGTGCGCGCGTGTGGCGAGGTCGGCGCGGATCTGTTGCGCGCGCGCGCCCTGGTCGTAACCGCCGTCGCCCAGGGTTTTCAGATCGTCGCCGTCCACGATGCGCTGATTGGCGGTCCACAGGCGATCATTCGCGGGATTCAGCACCAGCGGATCCTGCGCATCGTCGACGAAACCGGTCCAGCCCGTGCCGGGTTTGCTCCAGTCGGCCGGTGCGGAAGGATCGAACCCGGCGCGCAGCGGGATCGCGCTGCCCGCCACGCGCCAGCCGATGTGGCCGCGCGCATCGGCGACGAGCAGGTTTTGCGGTGGAATGCCGATCGCTGGCGCCCAGCCCAGCGCATCGCGCACGCTGCGCGCGGTCTCCAGTTTCAGCAGGGTGAGGTTCAACGCACGCGGCGACTGTGCGATCCACGCCAGCGCCAGCGGCGTGCCGTCGACGTCCTTGCCCATGATCGGGCCCCAGATCGTGTCCTCGACGACGAAACGGTGGTCGGGCGCGCCATGCACGCGGATCGTTTCGTCGTGGCGCTGGATCGTGGCCCATCCACCCGGCGTCTTGTAACGCGAAGCATCCGCAGGGTCGCGGATCACGCGCACCCAGTCCATCCAGTCCGCTTCGGTATTGGTGAAACCCCAGGCGATGGAACCGTTGCTGCCTATCACCAGTGCCGGTACGCCGGGCAGCGTTAAGCCGTTCAATGCCAGCATGCGCGAGGGATCGGCGGGATCGGGATAGCGCATCGAAGCGCGATACCAGATGTCCGGCACGCGCAGGTTCAGGTGCGGATCGTTGGCCAGCAGCGCGCCGCCGGCGGTGAGCGCGCCGGCCACCGCAAAGCTGTTGCTGCCGATGCCGCTGTCGGCATGCTGGGTTGCTTCGATCGCGGCAACACCCTGCTTGAGGGAAGCGTCATCCTCCGGATGCGCGCGCAGATCGAAAACCGCCGCGTCCGGCATCGCGACCGGCGCATCGGGATCGCCCTGCAGCGGCGCCTCCCATGCCGGATCGGGCGCGAGCAGGAAATCCGCCAGTGCCTTCGGCAACACCGCGCGCAACCGGCCGATGTTCAATTCGCGTTCGTTCTCGCCGTCGTCGTTCAAGTCCAGGAACATCGAGTCGATCACCAGCAGGGAATCCTCGGCTCGCCAGTCCTGCGGCGTCGTGCGCAACAAGAAGTATTCCCAGGGCCGCGTGCGCAGCGCATGCAGCCCCGCATTGACGCCTCGCGTGTAAGCGTCGAGCAGATTGCGTTCGTTCGCCGGCAACGCAGTGAGCTCGACCTGCGCCAGCGCGCGGAAGCGGTGCATGCGGTGGCGCTCGTCGATCGCCAGTGCGGGCTGCCCGACCAGTTCCGACAACTCGCCCGCGGCATTGCGGCGCAGCAGGTCCATCTGGAAGAAACGTTCCTGCCCGTGCAGGAAGCCGAGTGCATACGCGAGATCGGAACGACTGCGCGCGTCGATGGACGGGACGCCGTCGGCGTCGCGCGCGATCGTCGCCGGCGCCTCCAGCCCGCGCAATCCGAGCGTGCCATCCAGTTGCGGCCGGCTGCCTGCCAGCAGCCACCAGCCGGTCGCCGCACCGACGAGGGCCAGCAGCACCAGCGCGGCGAAGATGCGTAGCAGCCAGCGCAACACGTGTCAGCCCGTCGTCTCGATGCGTTCCACGCGACGCAGCCCGCGCGGCAGCAGGCCGCCGCGCTGGGCGCGGCTGCCGCCGTACTCGACCAGGTCCGCCCATTTCAGGGTCAGCTTGCGCGCACCGGCGTACAGCGTCACTTCGCCGGAACCTTCCGCGACCGTCGCGACCCCGGCCACGCGTTCCTCGCCGGATTGCAGTTTCGCCTTGGGGATTTCGATCAGCTTGTTGCCGCGGCCACGCTCCAGTTCCGGCAGGTCGGCGACCGAGAACATCAGCAAATGTCCTTCGCTTGTGACCACCACGATGCGGTCGCGCGAGGGATCGCCGACGTACGCAGGCGCCAGCACGCGCGCATCGTCGTCCAGGTTGATCACCTGCTTGCCGGCCTTCTTGTTGGCGAGCAACGCCTCGTAGCGCGTCACGAAACCGTAGCCGGCGTCGGTCGCGAGTACCAAGCGGGTGTCGTTGTCGCCGATCGCCACCGCATCGAAACGCGCGCCCGGCGGCGGCGTGAAACGACCGGTGAGTGGTTCGCCGTTGCCGCGTGCGGAGGGCAGGGTATGCGCAGGCGTGGAATAACTGCGGCCGGTCGAATCCAGGAATGCCACTTGTTGCGCGCTCTTGCCGCGTGTCGAACCGAGAAAGGCATCGCCTTCGCGATAGGACAGCTCGCGCGCATCGACATCGTGCCCTTTTGCTGCGCGTGCCCAACCCTTTTCACTGAGCACCACGGTGACCGGTTCGGAGACCACCAGTTCGCTCTCGGCCAATGCCTGCGCGGCGGCGCGCGCGACCAGCGGCGAACGGCGCGCGTCGCCGTATTTATCGGCGTCGGCCTTCAGTTCCTGTTTGATCAGCGTCTTCAGGCGTGCCTTCGAATTCAGCGTCACCTCGATCTTCGCGCGTTCCTCTTCCAGCGCATCCCGTTCGGCGTTGAGTTTCATTTCCTCGAGCCGCGCGAGCTGTCGCAGTTTCGTTTCGAGGATGTAGTCGGCCTGTTCCTCGCTGAGTTTGAAACGCTCGATCAAGACGGGTTTCGGTTCGTCCTCCGTGCGGACGATGCGGATCACTTCGTCGAGGTTGAGGAACGCGACGCGCAGGCCTTCCAGCAGGTGCAGACGGCGCTCGACCTTCTCCAGCCGGTGCTGCAGCCGGCGTGTCACCGTGTCGGAACGGAAGCGCAGCCATTCCTCGAGGATCTGCTTCAGCGTCTTGACCTGCGGACGGCCGTCCAGCCCGATCATGTTGAGATTGACGCGGAAACTCTTCTCGAGATCGGTGGTGGCGAACAAGTGCTGCATCATCGCGCCGACATCGACGCGGTTGCTGCGGGGAATCAACACCAGCCGCACCGGATTCTCGTGGTCGGATTCGTCGCGCAGGTCCTCCAGCATCGGCAGTTTCTTGGCGCGCATCTGCGCGGCGATCTGCTCGATGATCTTCGCGGGCGAGACCTGGTGCGGCAGTGCGGTCAGCACGATGTTGCCGCGTTCCTCGGCGTAGACCGCGCGGCAGCGCACCGAGCCGGTGCCGGTCGCGTACATGGCCGCGAGTTCATTGCGCGGCGTGATGATCTCGGCCTCGGTGGGAAAGTCCGGTCCGCGCACGTGTTCGCACAGGTCGGCGATGCTGGCGGAAGGTTCGTCCAGCAGGTGGATGCAGGCGCTGGCGATCTCGCGCAGGTTGTGCGGCGGGATGTCGGTGGCCATGCCGACCGCGATGCCGGTGGAGCCGTTGAGAAGCACGTGCGGCATGCGCGCCGGCAGCCACGACGGCTCTTTCAGCGTGCCATCGAAGTTCGGGGTCCACTCGACCGTGCCCATGCCGAGTTCGCCCAGCAGCAGTTCGGCGATCGGCGTCAGACGCGATTCGGTGTAGCGCATCGCCGCGAAGGATTTGGGATCGTCCGGCGAACCGAAATTGCCCTGGCCGTCGATCAGCGGATAACGGTACGAGAACGGCTGCGCCATCAGCACCATCGCCTCGTAGCAGGCGCTGTCGCCGTGCGGATGGAACTTGCCGATCACGTCGCCGACCGTGCGCGCGGATTTCTTCGGCTTGGAAGCCGCGGCCAGGCCAAGCTCGCTCATCGCGTACACGATGCGCCGCTGCACCGGCTTCAGGCCGTCGCCGATGAAGGGCAGCGCGCGGTCCAGCACCACGTACATCGAATAATCGAGGTACGCGCGCTCGACGTAGTCGCGCAAAGGAATCTGTTCGAAGCTGGATTGCAGGTTCATGGGGTGGAGTCGTTGTCGTCGATATTTCTCAATGCACGCGTGTCGCAGTGATGCCGAGTTTCTGCAATTGCGTCTGCACGTCGTCCGGCCCGGCCAGGTGCGCGGCGCCAACCGCGATGAACACGGCGCCATGGCCGTCGAGCATCTGCGCGATGCGTTGCGCCCAGCGCCGGTTGCGGTCCACCAGCAGCACCTGGTACAGCGCAGGGTAGTCGGCGCGCAGGTTGCTGTTTTCGATGCTGGCGATGCCGGTGACGTCGCCTTTTTCCCAGTCCTGCACCAGTTCGCCGATTTCGCTGGCCGCCTTCGTGTAGTCGTCCAGCGTGCTGCGCAACATCGAAACCTGCACCGGTTCCGGCAGGTTGGCGAAAAACCGGATCTGCTGCGCGGCGCTTTCCAGTCCTTCCACCGGCTTGCCCTGCGCGGCGAACTGCTTGCGCAGTTGCTTGTCGGCGCCGGAATCCGGATCGAAACCGGCCTTGACGATGGGCGCGACGGTGAGCGTGACCGCCGCCAGCCACGGCCGCATCGTTTCCAGCGCCTGCGCCGGAATGCCGGCCGTTTGCGCGGCAGCTTGCAGGCGTTGCTTGTCGGCCGCGCCCACTTCGCCCGAAAGCGGATGCGCGGGGTCGATTCCGTATTGCAGGATCAGCGGTTGCATCGTCGCCGGATCGTCGTCGTTCTCCTCGACGCACAGGGTTTTGCTCGTCGCCAGCGCGCCGTCGAGCATCGGGTAATGCCAGTTCGCATCGGGCGGCAGCACGTGCACCGTGCCGAACAACCAGATCGTCGCATCGCCTTTCTGGATCTTCCACAGCGCGGGGTCTGCCCATGCCCGGACGCAGGGCACGGACAGCAGACAGACGAACAGGAATCGGCAACAGATTTTCATCATGGGCTCCGCGAGCGAAGGCGTGATTGTTGCGCGTTCGTGCGGCAAAGGCGACCCGTGGTCTCCACGGGTGCATAATCCACCTGCGGACGTGGCGATGGGAGCCGCCCGCGCGCGGTCACGGGGCGTGGATGCGATGGGGAAATTCGAGATGACGCGCTGGAGCGTGGTGCTGCGCGCGCGCGGCGAGCCCGCCGGTGCGCGCGAAGCGCTGGAAATCCTCTGCCGCACCTATCGTTCGCCAGTGCTGGCCTTCGTGCGCAGCCGCGGCTATGCGGTCGACGCTGCGGAAGACCTGACCCAGTCTTTTTTCGCGCGCTTCCTCGAGCGTGCCTGGCATTCCAGCGCCGACCCGGAGCGTGGCCGCTTTCGTTCGTTCCTGCTGACCGCATTGAAACGTTTTTTGATCGATGCGGATTCCGAGGCCGCGACGTTGAAGCGCGGCGGCGGATTCCGCTTCGAGAGCATCGACGGCGAAGCCGGCAACGAGGGCGCATCGCAGGAAACGCCGGAAAGCGTGTTCGAGCGCGAATGGGCGCGGGCGATGTTGAACGCGGCTTTTGAGCGTCTGCGCATGGAAGCCGAAGCCGCCGGCAAGCGGGCGCTGTTCGAGCGGTTGAGCGAATTCCTGGTCGAACCCCCGGATGAAAGCGATTACGAGCGCGTGGCGGTGCAATTGAATCTGCGCCGCAACACGCTGGCAGTGGCGGTGCATCGCCTGCGTCATCGCCTGCGCGAACTCGTCCGCGAAGAACTCTCCCAGACCACCACAGGCCGAAAGGAGATGGAGCAGGAGTTGCGCGCGCTGCGGAGTTCGATGCAGACGTAGCCATGATGTAATCGAAGCCCGGTTTTGACGAATGGAATGACAATGCGTGTGCGGGAATCAGCATGAGTCCATCTGTCGAACACGCCGGGGATTTCACCCGGACCTGCTGGTCGATGGTGTGGCAGCTCCAGAACGTGCGTGCGCCGGATGCGCGCGACGCGCTGACCGAACTCGCGGTGCGCTATTGGTATCCGGTGTATGCCTACGTGCGCCGTTGCGGCCATTCCCGGGAAGTCGCGCAGGACATCACGCAGGCCTTCCTGCAGCAAGTGGCTGATGACCTGCGCTTGAATCAGGCCAAGCCCCCGGGCAAGTTCCGAGACTGGCTGCTGGCCAAGCTCAACGGATTTCTGGCCGGCGAATGGTGTGATCTGGCCGAGGGCGGACACGTGCCTGGCGCGCCGCCGCTGGCGGAGCTGGAATCACGCAATCGGCTCGAACACGAGAACGACGAATCGCCAGAGCAGGCTTACCGGCGCAGCTTCGCGCTGGAGGTTTTGTCGCGCGGCCTGAAGCGCCTGCGCGCCGAGGCTCGCCAGACCGGCCATGCCGATATGTGCGAGGTACTGGAGCCGTTCCTGACGCGCGAACCGGGACCGGGCCAATACGACGAGCTCGGGCACAAGTTGTCGATGCGGCCGCTGACCCTGGTGATGGCGCTCAAGCGTTTGCGCCAACGCTTTCGCGAGCTGGTGCGCGACGAGATCGCGGACACCGTGGCGTCGGCCGATGAACTTGCGGCCGAACGGCAGGCGTTGTTCGCCGCGCTCGACCGGGGGCGTTGAACGATGGCGACGAGCCCGTCCGTGCGTGACGAGTCGTTGCTCGGCGACTCGCCGCTGGAACACGCGCAGGGTCTCGCCGAACTCGCGTTCGGAAGCTTCACGCAAACCGCCGGCTTGACGCAGGCGCGCCACCTCGCGTTGCTTCCGGCGGAATCGCTGGAACTCGACTTGAACGATCCGGCGCAGCGCCAGTTCGGCGATTACGAATTGCTGGAACTTGTGGGCGAAGGCGGCATGGGCGTGGTGTATCGCGCGCGGCAACTGTCGCTGGATCGCGAAGTCGCGGTGAAACTGCTGTCGGCGGGGCCGTGGGCATCGAAGGAATTCATCGCGCGTTTCGAACGCGAGGCGCAGAACGCCGCGCGCATGCAGCACCCCGCGATCGTCACGGTGTACGAGGTCGGCAGCTTCGAAGGCATGCAATTCTTCAGCATGCGGCTGGTGCGCGGCGAGAGCTTGTCCGCACGCCTCAAGCGTGGCGAAAAATCCACGCCGCGCGAGGCGGCGGCGCTGATCAGGACCGTCGCCGAAGCGGTGGGTTACGCGCACAGTCTCGGCGTGCTGCACCTCGACTTGAAGCCATCGAACGTGCTGCTCGACGAGGCGGGGCAACCGTATGTCGCGGATTTCGGCCTGGCGCGACGGCTGGAAAACGCGCTGGCGGTCGACAACGACGAAGTCTCCGGCACGCCCGCGTACATGGCGCCCGAGCAGGCGCAGGTGCGCGCGCACAAACTCACCGCGACGACCGATATCTGGGGTCTCGGCGCGATCCTCTACGAATTGCTCACTGGCCGTCCTCCGTTCCGCGCCGATACCGCGCAGGACACGGTGAAGCTGGTGCTGCAAGGCCAGGTGCGCGCGCCGCGGCGTTTCCGTCCGACGTTGCCGCTCGATCTGGAAGCGATCGTGATGCGCTGCCTCAGCCGCAACCCGACCGAGCGTTATCCGTCGGCGCGCGCCTTGGCCGACGATCTCGCGCGTTTCGCCGAAGGCCGACCGGTGCAGGCGCGGCCGCTGAACGGCATGCAGCGGGTGGCGCGCTGGACACGGCGCGAGCCGAGGCTCGCCGCAAGCATTGCCTGTGCGCTCTTTGCATTGGTCGTCGGCTTGGTCGCCACCACGTATCAATGGCGCCATGCCAGGAAAAACGCGGTCCTGGCGCAGAACAACGCCGACCTTGCGCAGCGCACGTTGTGGAAATCGCGTAGTGATGTTGCGCAGCGCCAGATGCAGCAGGATGATGCTTATCCGGCGCTTGCGAACGTGCTCGCGAACCTGCGCGACATGGAAGCGCATGGCGATCGCGACGATGCCGCACTCGAACGCCTGCGCATCGGCACCGTGCTGGCGAACGCGCCGCAACTCATCGACGCGATTCCACTTGGTGACAAGCAGATCACCGCGCTGGCGATTTCGCCGGACGGCCAATTCGTGGCCGCCGTCACCGGCCTCCGCACGATCCATCTGATCGACGTCGCCAGCGGCCGGCAGCGCTGGCAGGTCGAGGCCACGCCGGATTCGTTCGGCATGACGGCGTTCGATCTCAATCAGGGTTTCCTCGAATTGCATTTTTCGGACGACGGGCGGCGCCTGATCGGCCACGACACCACGGGTGGCCCCGCCGCCGGCGAGAACCCCATGCTGTATCCGCACGAGGTGGACGGCGTGATGATCGACGTCGCCACGGGCAAGCTGGTCGCACCGCCGAAACGGTTCGCCGATTTCCTCGCGGTGGACTACAGCGAAGACGGCCGCTACGCGCTGCTGTTCGACAGGCGCGGCGACGTGCAGCGCTGGCGCACCCTGCCGTGGGCGCCGGATGGCGACCTGGTTCGCATCGAGGACGCAATCACCCCGTCACACAATGGTCAGCAATCGCAGCAATTGCAGGGTGAGGCCCTGCTCACCGACGACGGCGCGACAATGGTGCTGGCCGACGCATCGAAGCTGCGCTTGCGCAGTTTCGATGCGCGGCACATGCGCCTGCGCCAGACACTGACGCTGACCACCGAACAGGATCGCGCGACCGCCTGGGCGCTGCGACACGACGACAAACAGCTTGCCATCGGCACGACTTCCGGCCAGATCGTCGCGTGGGGTCCCGTGACCGGCAGGACGACCTGGCTGCACGCGCGGCTCAGCGGCTGGATATCGCGGCTGAGCTTCAGCGCCGATGACAGCCGCCTGCTCGCGGTGTCCAGCGAGCCGAGCGAAATGCGCGTGTTCGACGCGCGCGATCTGGAACCGGTGGCGACGCCGGTGGTGCTGGGAAACAATCTCAACCCCGGCGTCATCACCGATGCCGACTTCGGGCCGGACGCAGCCACCGTGCTCACGTACCAGTGGGCGACCGGTGCGATCGTGTGGCGCGTGCCGGAACGCGGCTGGCCATTGCAGGCGCCGGTGCCCGCCGTGCCGTCGATGGTCGCCGAGTACGCCCGCTTCGCGCTCGCGCATGATCCGCGCTCGCACCTGATGGCGACCGCCGACAACGGCCTGCTCAAGTTGTGGCGCGTGCGCTGGGCGCCATTCGTCGGCGGCACCGCCGCGCCGATGGTGCAGGACACCCTGCGTTTCGACGGACGGCATCTGGTTTCCGCCGACGGCAATCGCGTGTACGTGTTCGACGTCGCGAACGGTCAGCCCGTGGGCAAGACCATTGCGCTGCCGGAAGCGCCGACCTTCGCCGGGCTGGATGGCAGCGGTTCGCGCCTGATCGCATTTTCCGGCCGCGAGGTTTCCTGCTGGAACTGGCGCAATGGCAAGCCGTGTTGGCCCGCGATCACGCTGCCGGATTCGCCGCTGCGCCTCGGCCTCGCCGCCGCCGCGCCGATCATGGCGGTTGCGACCGGCAGCAACGAAAAGGGCAAGTTCTTCGAGCACGTGCGGCTGGTCGATCTTGCGACCGGCCAACAGCGCGGCGCGCCCATCGACCTGCGCGGCCCGCTGGGTGCATTGCGTTTGTCGGACGACGGCCGCCGCCTGCTCGTGTTCGAGCACCGCAACACGATCAGCACGGATTCCGACGTACTGCGCGTCATCGACACCGCCTCGGCCAGGATCGTGCAGAACCTACTGCACAAGGACAAACCACGTGCACAACTCATTGATGCCCGTTTCTCCGGCGACGGCGGCATCTGGAGTCTCTCCGGCCCCACCGAATGGGGCGCAGGCCCGGATGCGCAAATCTGGCATTGGGATGCCGATGGCAAACTGCCGCGCAAGATCGCCAACGACGATGGCGACTTCAGCCTGCTGGCGCTGCCGCGCGGACGCGGCGTGATCCAGATCGGTTCGGCAACGGTGTACGAGCGTGCCGGCGCCGTGACCAGGACGCTGACGGTGCCGGACCCCAGAAACCGCGTCAATGCCGGCGCGCTCAGCCCGGACGGCACTCTGCTCGCGCTCGCCACGCTGGACGGTGTGGACCTGTTCGTCGTCGACCGTAACCAGCGGCTCGTGCCGGATTTCAAGCTGGCGCTGCCCAACCACGACGTGGTGCAGCAACTGGCCTTTGCGCCGGACGGTTCGCGCCTGATCGGTCGCACCATGAGCGGGCACTGGTTCCAGTGGCGCACCGTCGCCGACACGCGGCCGGTGGCCGACATCGAACGGGATCTGCGCCTGCGCGACTTCACGGCGCTGAGTACGGACGACGCCAAGGCCGCGCAAGGCGCACCGAAACTGACGGATGCGCAGCGCCGCAGGCTGCGCGCCGCCGATCCGGGGCCGGCGCCGGAACAGGCACCGGCCCCGGCAAGCAACGCCAACGTTGCCGCGCCGACGCCGGATGCGCGTTACGAACCGCTGGACATCGACGCGATCGCCAACGTCGAACCGCGCGCGCCGATGAACCGGAACGCGCGCGTGCCGCCGCATCCGCAGAGCTGGCCGACCCTGCCGCGCGGACTGCAACGCTACGACGGCGTGGATTTCCTGCTCGGCCGCGCCGTGCAGTTGTCCGGCACGTTGGAAAACTTTCTCAACACCGAATTTCCCGCGCGCTCGCCGCCGCTGCGGATTACGCCGCAACGCGTGGCCGCGATCGACGCGCTGGTTTTCCAGTTCCAGCACATCGCGGGCGAGGTTGGCGTGGTGCGGTTGCGCTACGCCGATGGCGGCGAGCGCGTGCTGGCCATCGACAGCCGCGACGTGCTCTCGTCGTTCGACATCGCCGCACTGGAAAATCCGGTCAAGGCCCGCATCGGCTGGCTCGGCAACTATGCAACGGCCATGCACTGGTGGGGCATGGGTGACGGCGGCGAAGAGACGGACATGAACACCACCGTCGTGCGGTTGGCAAACCCCGAGCCGGATCGCGTGGTCGCCGCCATTTCGCTGGAAGCGCCGCCAACCGCCAGTCCGGGCCTGCTGTTCCTCGCGTTGACGCTGGAACCTTCAAGGATCGACCCTCGCCAGCCCTTCGGCAACGTCGCGCCATTGCCCACTGTTGTGGGAACGGATGGCAAGGATCGCAGCAAAAGCATTCGCGGCGCCACGAACGCAAGGTTCGCGTGGTTTCAGCGCGGCACGCGGTAACCGCCAGGCACGCCCTTCGGGGAAAGCGTCAGTTGCCAGAGCTGGTCGCGGCGCGCGCGGAACGTCGCCGCGGATGCGGACAGGTAATACCGCCACATGCGCCGAAAGCGTTCGTCGTAACGCGGATTCTTGGATAGTTCCGCCCATGCGGCGTCGAAATTGTCGCGCCAGGCCATCAGCGTGCGGTCGTAGTCGGTGCCGAAATTGTGCCAGTCCTCGACCACGAACAGGTTTTCCAGCGCGGGCGCCACCTGGGAGGCGGCCGGCACCATCGAATTGGGAAAGATGTATTTCTCGATCCAGGGGTCGGGCCGGCTCGGCTCGCTGTTGACGCCGATGCAGTGGAGGACACTGAGGCCGGCTTCCTTCAGGCAGCGCCGGCAGACTTCGAAATAGGCGCGGTAGTTCTTCCAGCCGACGTGCTCGAACATGCCGATCGAATACACCGCGTCGAACTTCTCGTCGAGCTCGTGATAATCCTGCAGCCTGATCTCGATCGGCAGATCCTTGCACAATTCGCGCGCAAATTCCGCCTGCTGTTGCGACACGGTCACGCCCACGCCGGAAACGCCGTAATGCTCGGCCGCGAACTTCAGGGCCTCGCCCCAGCCGCAGCCGATGTCGAGCACGCGCATGCCTGGTTCCAGTTGCAGCTTGCGACAGATCAGGTCCAGTTTCGCAGCCTGTGCGTCGTCGAGATTGCCGGCATCCTTCCAGTAGCCGCAGGAATACACCAGTCGTCTGCCGAGCATCTTCGCGAACAGGTCGTTGCCGATGTCGTAGTGCGCCTTGCCGATCTTGAACGCGCGCCGGCCGCGCTGCAGATTGATGAAGCGCGCGCGCAGATGGGCGCGCAGCGTGTCGAAGTTGTGCAATTGTTCGTCCAGCCGCGCATCGAGCACGCGGAAGAAAAAACCATCGAGGTCGTCGGCATCCCACCAGCCGTCCATGTAGGCCTCGCCCAGGCCCAGCGAACCGTGTGCAAGCGCGCGCGCGAACACGCGCTGGTCGTGTGCGCGCAGATCCCAGGGGCGATCGCCGTCCACCCGCACGTCGGCCCGCTCCAGCAACCGTTCGACGCGTTCGCGCAGCACGTCGCCGTGCTGGGGGCGTGATTCCGGAGGGCGCGGATGCTCGTCCCGGGGAGCGCTGGATGGCAGTTGGTTCATGCCTCACCGTGGGGGATGGCTCGCGACTTTATACAACAAGACGCGCCGGGGTCGTCTTCATCCACCCCGTACCCGGTCGTTTCATGCAGGAATGGCTTCACTGTTGCTGATGGCCGAGCACGCCGAATTCCGCGGGCAGGCGGGCATAGAACAATTCCAGCTTTTCGTCGCGCACGGCCTGCATCATGCGGTCGGCATCGGCCGCGGTGACCACGAAATCCACGCGTACCGTTTCCTGTCCGGCCAACTCCAGGAAATGCGCTTCGTGCATCACGCCGTGGCGGCCGAAACCGGCGATGGAACGGAAAGCCGTGCCGCCTGCGATACCGAGGGACTTGGCTTGTTGCAATAGCCATTCGTAAAGCAGCGCGCCGCGATGGCGGCGGTTTTCGTGCATGAAGAAACGCAGATAGACACCTTGGGTCGGCACGGTCTCGTTGGTGTTCATGCCAGGCTCCTGAGGAGGATGCGCGCGATGACGAAACCCAGCAGGGTCATCCCCAGCGAACCGATCAGGTGCAGGCCGATGATCGCCGCCGTCCAGAAATACTCCTGCCGCAGCAACAGGGTCACGGTCTCGCCGGAAAAGGTGGAAAAGGTCGTGAGGCCACCCAGAAAACCAGTGGTGATGAAAAGGCGGGTTTCCGGCGCGAGCGCGGAAAACTGCTCGAATGCACCCAGCGTCAGGCCCATGATCAGGCCTCCGAGCAGGTTCGAAGCCAGCGTTCCGAGCGGGATTGTCGGAAAGAGCGGGTTGAGCGTCAGTCCGAATACATAACGCAGACAGGCTCCGAGGAAGGCGCCGAATCCGGTGACGAAAAAAGCGAAGAAGGTCATGATCGGTTCCTTGCATCCTGGTCGATGCGGGAACCCGGCATTCGCAAGCCGCCTTGTCGCGGCAACGCCTGCGCATACCGGGTTCCCGGTTCGGCAGGCATCATCAGCCGGCAAGCCGGCGGTTCGGGGAGGAATGCCATCTCCCATTGCTCGGGCATGATGCTAGCGGGGCAGTACCGGGTCGCGTCAAGTCCGGGCTGTTTCATGCTCGCTTGGCCACTCGGAAAACCCTGACACAGGAAAGCGGTAAAGACCGCTTCGCAGCGAGAGGCGCTGTGGAATAATGCGATACCGATGCAGCGATGTCGCAATCGGTGAGAACACCGAACGGCATCCTTGCCGCCATCATAGTTCGAGGAATCCGCAATGGACGACAACAAGCGCCGCGCGCTCGCTTCCGCGCTGGGCCAGATCGAAAAGCAGTTCGGCAAGGGCGCGGTGATGCGCATGGGCGATCGCAGCAACGAAGCAATCGAAGTGGTTTCCACCGGCTCGCTGGGGCTCGACGTCGCACTCGGCGTCGGTGGCTTGCCGCGTGGCCGCGTAGTGGAAATCTACGGGCCGGAATCCTCGGGCAAGACCACACTCACCCTGCAGGTCATCGCCAACTGCCAGAAGAATGGCGGGACCGCGGCGTTCGTGGATGCAGAACACGCCCTCGACCCGGCTTATGCGGAGAAGCTCGGCGTCAATATCGACGATCTGCTGGTGTCGCAACCCGACACCGGCGAGCAGGCGCTGGAAATCGCCGACATGCTGGTGCGCTCCAACGCGGTGGACGTGGTGGTGATCGACTCGGTAGCGGCGCTGACGCCCAAGGCCGAGATCGAAGGCGAGATGGGCGACAGCCACATGGGCCTGCACGCGCGCCTGATGAGCCAGGCTTTGCGCAAGCTGACCGCAAATATCAAACGTTCAAATACTTTGGTGATCTTCATCAACCAGATTCGAATGAAGATCGGCGTGATGTTCGGTAATCCGGAAACCACCACCGGCGGCAACGCACTGAAGTTCTACGCCTCGGTGCGCCTGGACATCCGGCGCATCGGCGCGGTGAAGAAGGGCGAGGAAGTGATCGGCTCGGAAACCCGCGTCAAGGTAGTCAAAAACAAGGTCGCGCCGCCGTTCCGGCAGGCCGAGTTCGAGATCCTCTACGGCGAGGGCACGTCCTACGAGGGCGAGTTGATCGAACTCGGCGTGGCCAACAACATGGTCGAGAAATCCGGCGCCTGGTACAGCTATGGGGGCGAGCGTGTCGGACAAGGCAAGGAGAATGCCCGCCAGTATTTCAAGGACAACCCGAGCGCCGCCAAGGAACTCGACGAGGCATTGCGCGCGAAACTGCTGGTCGCGGTGCGCAATGGTGGCGGCGTGGCTGTGGCCGAGGATGCCGAAGAAGTCGAAGCCTGATCCGTCCGCCGCGATGAAACGCCGCGGCGGCAAGGCGGATTCGGCGGAGAGTCGTCGCAGCGCCTACGACCGCGGATTGGCGATGCTGGCGCGGCGTGAGCATTCGCAGCATGAGCTGCGTGTTCGGCTGCGGCATGCCGATTACGACGAGGCCGAGGCGACTGATGCTGTCATACGGCTGGGTGAGCAGCACTACCAGGACGACGGGCGTTTCGCGGAAATGCTGCTGCGGGCCCGCATCGCGCATGGCTACGGCCCGGCTCGCGTGCGGGCCGAGTTGCGTTCGCACGGACTGGCGGCTGCGGCCATCGAGGCGCTGATCGCCGCAGCAGAAGTCGACTGGGCCGTGCTCGCTGCCGCACAATTGCGCAGGAAGTACGGCAGCCACACGGCAAGGGACCGCGCCGAACGCGGCAAACGCGCGCAATTCCTCTTGCGTCGCGGCTTTTCTGCCGCCACAGTAAGGCAGGTCACCCACGCGGAAGTGGACGACGCCGGCACCGCGGGTTGACGCGGGGCCGCCGCGTCGCATGCGGCGTGGTCCCGTCTTCCATCGCGCACCAACCATGAAAACCGCCGAGATCCGTTCGACTTTTCTCGACTTCTTCCGCGACCGCGGCCATGCCATCGTGCCCTCGGCGACGTTGGTTCCCGCCAACGACCCGACCCTGTTGTTCACCAACTCGGGGATGGTGCAGTTCAAGAACGTGTTCCTCGGTAGCGAGAAGCCCGGCTACATGCGCGCCGCCGACGTGCAGCGTTGCCTGCGCGCGGGCGGCAAGCACAACGACCTGGATTCGGTCGGTTACACCGCGCGCCACCACACCTTCTTCGAAATGCTCGGCAACTGGTCGTTCGGCGATTACTTCAAGAAGGAAGCGATCGAGTGGGCCTGGGAATTGCTGACGAAAGTATTCGGGCTGCAACCGGAAAAACTCTGGGTCACCGTTTACCACACCGATGACGAGGCCTACGAGATCTGGCACAAGCAGATCGGCGTGCCGGCGGAACGCATCGTGCGGATCGGCGACAACAAGGGCGCGCCGTTCGCCTCCGACAATTTCTGGCAGATGGCCGATACCGGGCCGTGCGGGCCGTGCACCGAGATTTTCTACGACCATGGCGCGGACGTTCCGGGCGGCCCGCCCGGTTCGCCCGATGAGGACGGCGATCGCTACATCGAGATCTGGAACCTCGTGTTCATGCAATTCGACCGTGCGGCCGACGGCACGCTGTCGCCATTGCCGGCGCCGTGTGTCGACACCGGCATGGGGCTGGAACGTCTGGCGGCCGTATTGCAGCACGTGCATTCCAATTACGAAATCGACTTGTTCCAGCACCTGATCGTCGCCGCACAGAAACTGACGGGCTGCGCGGATGTCGAGAACAAATCGCTGCGCGTGATCGCCGATCACATCCGCGCTTGCGCGTTCCTGATCGTGGATGGAGTGTTGCCCTCCAACGAAGGCCGTGGCTATGTCCTGCGGCGGATCATCCGTCGTGCGCTGCTGCGCGGCTACAAGCTGGGCGTGCGCGGCGAGTTCTTCTGGAAGATGGTGGCGCCGCTGGTCGTGGAAATGGGCGAGGCCTATCCGGAGCTGGCGAAGAAGCGGCATTTCGTGGAAGAGGCGCTGCGCGCGGAAGAGCTGCGTTTTGGCGAGACGCTCGAAAACGGAATGAGAGTGTTTGACGAGGTTGCCGCGAAATCGGGAAAAATTGGCCAACTCTCGGGGAAGGCAAGCATTAGCTTTGATGCTTCGGGCAATCTCGGTGTCATCGCGGGTGACGACGCATTCAAGCTCTATGACACTTACGGGTTCCCGGTCGACCTGACCGCCGACATCGCGCGCGAACGCGGCATGTCGATTGACATGCCCGGTTTCGATCGCGCGATGGAAGAACAGCGCGGACGCGCTCGCGCCGCTTCGCGTTTCGAGAGCAAGGCGCAAATGCCGGCGGAGCTCGCCAGCAAGTTGCGCCCGACGGAATTCCTTGGCCATGAAACGCGCGAAGCCACTGACTGCGGCATCGTCGCGATCTTGCGCGAAGGGCGCGCAGTGGATGAACTGGCGCCGGGCGAGAGCGGTTCGGTCATCCTCGATCGCACGCCGTTCTATGCCGAATCCGGCGGCCAGGTCGGCGATACGGGTGCACTGGAAACGGCGGATGGGCGTTTTCTCGTATCGGATACGCAAAAACTCGGCGGCCAGTTCCACGCGCACATCGGCGAATGGAAAGGCACGCAACCTTTGCGCACGGGCGCGAAGGTCATGGCCCGCGTCGATGGCGCGCGCCGGCAGGCCACGGTGCTCAATCATTCAGCGACGCATCTTTTGCATGCCGCCTTGCGCGAAGTGCTGGGCGAACATGTCGCCCAGAAGGGCTCACTGGTGGCGCCGGATCGGCTGCGTTTCGATTTCTCGCATTTCCAGCCCGTGACGCGCGAGGAGTTGCGTCGCATCGAAGACAGGGTCAACGCGCAAGTGCGCCGCAACGACGAAGCCGAAGTGCGTCACATGGGTTACCAGGAAGCGCTGGATTTCGGCGCGATGGCGCTGTTCGGCGAAAAATACGGGGAACGCGTGCGCGTATTGAAGATGGGCGATTTCTCGACCGAATTGTGCGGCGGCACGCACGTGTCGCGCACCGGCGACATCGGCCTGTTCAAGATCGTTTCCGAATCGGGCGTGGCCTCGGGCATCCGTCGCATCGAAGCGGTGGCCGGCGATGGCGCGCTGGCATTCGTCGGCGACGAGGAGCGGCGATTGGCGGAAGTCGCGGGTTTGTTGTCGTCCGGTCCGCACGATGTCGCCGACAAGCTGCGCCAAACGCTGGATCGCCAGAAGAAACTCGAACGCGAACTGGAGGCGTTGAAGGCGAAAGCCGCCGGTGCCGCGACCGGCGATCTCGCGTCGCGTGCGCAGATGGTCGATGGCTTCCGTGTCGTCGCCGCGCGCGTCGACGGCATGGAAGCGAAGGCGTTGCGCGATGCCGTGGATGTGTTGAAGCAGAAACTCGGCGATTGCGTGGTGCTGCTCGCTGCGGCAGCGGGCGGCAAGGTCTCGCTGATCGGTGGCGTGCATGGCGCCGCACTCGCCAGGATCAAGGCTGGCGACGTCGTCGCCCACGTGGCGTCGCAGATCGACGGCAAGGGCGGCGGTCGGCCGGATATGGCGCAGGGCGGCGGCATCGATTCGCCTGCACTGGATCGCGCACTGGCGGAATTGCCAGGCTGGCTGGGACAACGGGCCGCCTGAGCAGCCGTCCAAACCCGTTCAGTTTCATTGCGTCTGTTCAGCTTCCTCGTTAATATCCGAAGCTTGTTGCGTGCCGTCGGAATGTCGTTGACGGCGACGCGGAGAAGTCCGGACAGCCCTGATAGTCGGTGGCTCGCTGACGGCGGAGTTCGATGCGCGCCGTTGCGAACGTATGCGTCCTCCGCAGGTCTGAAGTTCGGGTGCGAGCAGGAGTATCGACATGCTTATTCTGACCCGCCGGGTGGGTGAAACCCTGATGATCGGCGATCAGGTGACCGTGACCGTGCTTGGGGTCAAGGGCAATCAGGTGCGCATCGGCATCAATGCGCCGAAGGACGTGGCCGTGCACCGCGAAGAGATCTTCCAGCGCATCAAGCACGAACATTCCGCCGCCGACAGCGGCGAGCCACCCGCGGGTGGTTGAGCTTTACCGTTTCCGGACGCGTCGCTATGCTTGCGCGTCGATCCAGCACACAGCCATCGATCGGGAGTCCCGGCCCCGTGCGACGTGTCGAAATCGGAGAGGTGCCCGAGAGGCCGAAGGGGCTCCCCTGCTAAGGGAGTATCGGGTCAAAAGCCTGATCGAGGGTTCGAATCCCTCCCTCTCCGCCACGCTTTTCGTCGCGCGCATCGACGGCGGATCGCATTGACGGGTCTGGTGCAAACCGGAATAATTGCGCGTTCTGCCATTCGACGGCGGGAATGCGGCGACAGCGTTACATGCGCCCGTAGCTCAGCTGGATAGAGTACCAGGCTACGAACTTGGTGGTCGGGAGTTCGAATCTCTCCGGGCGCGCCATGCGAAAGGCCGGTGGTTTTTGCCACCGGCCTTTTTTTGTGTCGTCGCGAATGTTCAGTGATCGCGTTGCAGGATGTAATCGGCGATCCATCGCAACGGCTCCGCGGCGGTTCCGAATGGTTCCAGTGCACGCAGGGCTTCCGCATGCATTGCGACGCAGCGTTCCGTGGCGGCTTGCAAGCCAAGCAGGGCAGGGAAGGTGGATTTTCCGCGCGCGATATCCGCGCCGCGGGTCTTGCCGAGTACGGTCGTGTCGCCTTCCACATCCAGAAGATCGTCACGGATCTGGAAGGTCAACCCGATGAGGGCGGCAAAACGATCCAGTGCCGCACTAGCGGCTTCGTTTGCATCGGGCGTGGCGAGGCAAACCATTCGCACGCTCGCGCGGATCAGGCAACCGGTCTTGCGTTGGTGCATGCCTTCGAGTTGCGCGAGATCGAGCTGTTTGTGCTCGGATTCGAGATCGAAGGCCTGGCCGCCGGTCATGCCCAGCGAGCCGCCGGCGTCCGCGAGTATCCTGACCATGGCGAGGCGTGCCGGGGCATTGTCGGAGCTGTCGCCTGCGAGCATGCGGAAAGCCAACGTCTGCAGTGCATCGCCCGCGAGGATGGCGGTGGCGACGTTGAAAGCGACATGGGTGGTTGGCCGTCCCCGCCGCAAGTCGTCGTCGTCCATGGCGGGCAGGTCGTCGTGGATCAGGGAAAAAGCGTGGATCAATTCCACCGCACACGCCGGATCGTCCACGGCGTCGGGAGCGAGACCCAGCGTTTCCGCTGTGGCGTAGCACAAAAGGGGGCGCATGCGCTTGCCGCCTCCGAGGGTGGCGTAACGCATCGCTTCATGCAGCGAACGCGGTTCGGTTTCGGGCGCGGGCAGGCAGGCGTCCAGCAGCCTTTCGATGCGCGCACGATAAAGTCCGATGCGGTTCTCGAATCCGCCACGGTTTGCGGGAGCGTCAGGGATCACGTCGGGTTCTCTTTCGCGTCTGGCGCAGTGGCGGCATGTTAACGCGGGCAATGGAAGCGCCTGTCTATTCGCGTGGATGCCCCGGCGCAGTGCAGGTGCGCGAAGCAGATCGGAAACATTGACGCACCGAGGGCGCGACTTTAGTATTTCGCGGTTGCGCAGACGCTTGCGCGGGGTGCTGATTCGAAGCGTTTGCAAGGCATGCCGAGGAGCTGGATACACGAAAAGGCGGGTCGCGGGGTATAGCTCAGTCTGGTAGAGCGCCAGCTTTGGGAGCTGGATGTCGGGGGTTCGAATCCCTCTGCCCCGACCATCAACCCGGCGGTCATTGCGGACAGGTGCGGCGCCGGACGAGTGGTCGCGCGGGATGAGGTTCAATGCGAGAATCGGTTCGATTGCGCCCGTAGCTCAATCGGATAGAGCATCGGCCTTCTAAGCCGACGGTTGCTGGTTCGAATCCAGTCGGGCGCGCCACAGGCGACCTGCGCCGGATTCGATGCAGAGTGGTTTTGCGAGTTTTATGGTGGGCGTAGCTCAGTTGGTGGTACGAAGCGCGGTTGCGCGATGCCCAAGCATCGCGCGCGATTCGGACCGGTGAGCCAAGGATGGCGAACGGAGAACGCTCCATGGAAGGATGGTGCGATTGAAGCTTTATGGTGGGCGTAGCTCAGTTGGTTAGAGTACCGGATTGTGATTCCGGTTGTCGTGGGTTCGAATCCCATCGTCCACCCCAGTTCGGTACAATCGTCGGCTTGCCCGGTATCCGGGGAAAGTGCTGCACGGAGGCCTCGGCAGACCGGCGGCATCACCCATCGGGGTGGTCGGGCGATGTCGGATTTTTGTTTTGAGGGTGATTGATTCATGAGGGCCGTTAGCTCAGTTGGTAGAGCAGGAGACTCTTAATCTCTTGGTCCTAGGTTCGAGTCCTAGACGGCCCACCAAATTCCTTCGATGCGATCTATTTGGCCGCATCGTGTTTTTCGCGAGCAGGGACGATCGCATTGTGTTGCTTGCCACCGCGAAAGTGGCGGAACTGGCAGACGCGCTGGATTTAGGTTCCAGTGGGGGCAACCTCATGCGGGTTCGAGTCCCGCCTTTCGCACCATGGAATGCTTTTGCCTTCGATGGCAGAAGATGATCGACGGCTTATCAACGCGCAAAGTGATCCACGGAGTTTCGCCATCCATGCAAGTGCAACTTGAAAACCTGGGCAAGCTCGAACGCAGGCTTACGGTCCGATTCCCGGCCGAACAATTCGAATCGCGCGTGCGCGAACGCATGACCGAATTGGGCCGCAACGTGCGCCTGAAAGGCTTCCGCCCGGGCAAGGTTCCGGCCAAGGTGATCGAACAGCGTTTCGGCGCGCAGATCCGCGGCGAAGCCCTCTCGGATCTGGTGGGCAGCACCTTCCGTGAAGCCGTGCAGCAGGAGAAGCTGCAGCCGGCGGCGGCACCGAACATAGACACCAGCGGCAAGCCGGAAGGCGGCGAGATCGCCTATACCGCCACCTTCGAGGTGTTGCCGGAGATGCCTGCGGTGGACGTGGCGGCGCTGCAGATCGAACGCGGTACCGCGCAGGTGTCGGATGCCGACATCGACACGATGATAGAAACCCTGCGCACGCAGCGGCGCAGTTTCGCGGACGTGGAGCGCGCGGCTCAGGCAGGCGACATGGTGACGTTCGATTACGCGGCGCGGGCGGGAGATTACCGTCATCCAGTGGAAGGGCGTGAACGTGCGGCCACGGTGATCGGTTCCGGCGCGTCGTTCGCGGCATTCGAGGAAGTGTTGCGCGACCACAGGCCGGGCGAGGAATTCGAGGCGGCCGTGGCGTTCCCGGTCGAATTCCGCGATCCGCAGATCGCCGGAAAGATGGCGCAGGTCGACGTGAAAATCGAAAAGGTCCGCGAATCGCGGCTTCCGGAGGTCGACGAAGCTTTCATTCGCGGCTTCGGCCTCACCGATGGCGATGTCGAGACTTTCCGCAAGGAAGTGCGCGCGAATCTGGAACGCGAGCTGGACAATGCCTTGCGCATGCGTTTGCGCAACGAAGTGGCCACCAGGCTGGTGGACGCACACCCGGAGCTGGATGTGCCGCAGGTGCTGGTGGAAACGGAAAGCGAACGGCTGGTGCGTGCTTCTGCGCCTGGATTGCCGGCCAAGACCCCGATACCGCCTGAGGCGCGTTCGGCTGCCCTGCCTGTCGCGCGCCGCCGCGTGGCTGCGGGACTGTTGCTGCGGGACATCGGCCGCAGCAATGGCATCCGCCCGGACGAGAAGCGGGTGTCGCAGGCGGTGGCGACCATCGCTTCCACCTACGAGGAACCGCAGAAGGTCATTGAACTCTACGCTTCCGATCCCCAATTGCTGGATGGCGTCCGCAATTCGGTGCTGGAGGACCAAGTGGCGGAGTGGGTTTCCGAGCATGCCTCGGCTATCGAACGGACGCTGAGCTTCGACGAGGTAATGCATCCTCGCTGAGCTGGTTCCCGCGCCCGGCGTGCCTCACCAACCACCATCATGGAGAAGTTCATGTCCAGTTCCTTCCCGCCGTCGGTGCAAAACCTGAACCTCATTCCCATGGTGGTGGAACAGACCTCGCGCGGCGAGCGTTCCTATGACATCTATTCGCGCCTTCTGAAAGAGCGCGTGATCTTCCTCGTCGGCGAGGTCAACGACCAGGTCGCGAACATCCTGATCGCACAGATGCTGTTCCTGGAATCGGAAAACCCCGAGAAGGACATCAACCTCTATATCAACTCGCCAGGCGGGTCGGTCACTGCCGGTCTGGCGATCTACGACACCATGCAGTACCTCAAGGCCGACGTCAGTACCATGTGCGTGGGGCAGGCCGCCAGCATGGGATCGCTGTTGCTGGCCGCAGGCACGGCGGGCAAGCGTTACGCCCTGCCGCACTCGCGCATCATGATCCACCAGCCATGGGCGGGCGGCATTTCCGGGCAGGCCACGGACATCGAGATCCATGCCCGCGAGATCCTCGCCATGCGCGAAAAGCTCAACGAAATCTATGCCCGGCACACCGGCAAGCCGATAGAGCAGATCAGCCACGACACCGAACGCGATCGCTTCATGAGCGCGGCCGACGCACAGGCTTACGCCCTGATCGACCAGGTGTTCGAGCGGCGCCCGGATACTTCGGTGAAGTCGGCCTAGGCCCGTTCCCGGAAGGGCAGGTGTTTGGACTTCCGGCGCGGTCCGGAGCGGTGGATCCTTGTGACTTCGGTCCCGGCGGTGGCGGCCCGGGGCTGTGTTATTCTCGGGCTGGACAAGGCGTTTCGAGGTTGGCATGAGCGAAGACCGGCAGGGCCGGAGCGGCGACGGCGGGAAAATTCTCTACTGTTCGTTCTGCGGCAAGAGCCAGCATGAAGTCCGCAAGCTGATTGCGGGCCCCAGCGTGTTCATCTGCGATGAATGCGTGGAATTGTGCAACGACATCATCCGGGAAGAGCTGGAGGAGAAGGCTTCCACCGGGCGCAACCAGTTGCCCAAGCCGCGCGAAATCATGGATACGCTCGACCAGTACGTGATCGGGCAGACGCGCGCCAAGAAGGCGCTTGCGGTAGCGGTCTACAATCACTACAAGCGGATGGAGTCGCGCGCCAAGAACGACGACATCGAGCTGGCCAAATCGAACATCCTGCTGATCGGTCCCACCGGCTGCGGCAAGACGCTGCTCGCGGAAACGCTCGCGCGATTGCTCAACGTGCCGTTCACTATCGCGGACGCCACCACCCTGACGGAAGCGGGTTACGTCGGTGAGGATGTCGAGAACATCATCCAGAAGCTTCTGCAAAAGTGCGACTACGACGTCGAGAAGGCGCAGACCGGTATCGTCTACATCGACGAGATCGACAAGATCTCGCGCAAGAGCGAAAACCCGTCGATCACGCGCGACGTATCGGGCGAGGGCGTGCAGCAGGCGCTGCTAAAACTCATCGAGGGCACGATCGCCTCGGTGCCTCCGCAGGGTGGGCGCAAGCATCCGCAGCAGGAGTTCCTGCAGGTCGACACCCGCAATATCCTGTTCATCGTGGGTGGCGCGTTTTCCGGGCTGGAGAAAATCGTCCAGCAGCGTTCGGAGACGACCGGCATCGGTTTCACCGCGGAAATCCGCAGCAAGGAACGCAAGCACAATGTCGGCAAGATGCTGGCGGAGGTCGAGCCCGAAGATTTGGTGAAGTACGGCTTGATTCCCGAATTCGTCGGCCGTTTGCCGGTGGTGGCGACCTTGGACGAGCTGGACGAGGCGGCGCTGGTGCAGATCCTCACCGAACCGAAGAACGCGATCGTGCGGCAGTTCAAGAAGATGTTCGACATGGAGAACGTCGAGATCGAGTTCCGGCCGGAAGCGTTGACCGCCATCGCCAAGCGCGCGTTGAAACGCAAGACCGGCGCGCGCGGTCTTCGGACCATCCTCGAGAGCGTGCTGCTGGACACGATGTACGAGCTACCCTCGCTGGAGCACGTCAGCAAGGTCGTGGTGGACGAGGCGGTGATCAACGGCCAGGCAGAGCCCTACCTGATCTATCGCGGCAACCTGCAGGCGCCGCGCACCGCCGCCGAAGGCGACGCCGCCTGAATTTCATCCTTCCGGGTCGCGCGGCATGCCGCGCGACCCGCGCCCAATCGTTCGGGGCCGGTCGTTTCCGCATATGTGGCGCGTGTCCTCGCTGGCCGCATTGACATTCGATTCCGTGCGCCACCGCAACGCTTGATCCGGGCGTACGCCGCCACCATTCTGTGCGCAACCGCCGGCAAGCCGGCAATCCTCTTTCTCAGGTCTTCGGGAACTGCATGTCGAATCCATCCAGCGAATCCACGACCACCGTATTGCCGGACCTGCCGGTGTTGCCGTTGCGCGACGTGGTGGTCTATCCGCACATGGTGATACCGCTATTCGTCGGGCGCGAAAAATCGATGAAGGCGCTGGAAGCCGCCATGGCTGGCGACCGGCAGATCCTGCTGGTCGCGCAGCAGAAGCCGGAAACCGACGACCCGACTGCCGCCGATCTCTACACCGTCGGCACGGTAGCGAATCTGCTGCAGTTGCTGAAGCTGCCGGACGGCACGGTCAAGGTGCTGGTGGAGGGCCAGTCGCGCGCGCGCGCGTCCGACTTCCGTGAACTCGACGGCATGTTGCGCGCACGAGTGGCAACCATCGAACCCGGTTTCGGCCGCCCCGGCACGGAGATGGAAGCCGCCGTGCGCATGCTGGTGTCGCTGTTCGAGCAACTTGTCAAGCAGAGTCGCAAACTGCCGCCGGAAGTGCTTTCGGGACTCTCCGGGATCGAGGACCCATCGCGTCTGGCCGACAGCATCGCCGGACATCTTTCGGTGCGCCTGTCGGACAAGCAGAAGGCGCTGGAAACCGCAGAGGTAGGCGCACGCCTGGAACTTCTGATAGGGCTGGTCGAGAGCGAACTGGATTTGCAGCAGGTCGAGAAGCGCATCCGCGTACGCATCAAGTCGCAGATGGAAAAGAGCCAGCGCGAGTACTACCTCAACGAGCAGATGAAGGCGATCCAGAAGGAACTGGGCGATCTCGAGGAAGGCGCGGGGGAGATGGAGGAGCTCGGCAAGAAGATCGATGCCGCCGGCATGCCCAAACCGGTGTTGGCGAAAGCCAGGCAGGAATTCAACAAGCTCAAGATGATGTCGCCGATGTCGGCGGAAGCCACGGTGGTGCGCAATTACCTGGACTGGCTGGTCGGCGCGCCGTGGAAGAAACGCACCAAGGTGCGCAAGGATCTCGCGCTCGCGCAACAAGTCCTGGACGAGGATCACTTCGGCCTGGAAAAGGTGAAAGAGCGCATCCTCGAATATCTCGCCGTGCAGCAGCGCGTCAACAAGATCAAAGGGCCGATCCTGTGCCTGGTCGGGCCGCCGGGCGTCGGCAAGACTTCGCTCGGCCGTTCGATCGCACGCGCGACCAATCGCAAGTTCGTGCGCCAAAGCCTCGGTGGCGTGCGCGACGAGGCCGAAATCCGCGGACACCGCCGCACCTACATCGGCTCGTTGCCCGGCCGCGTCATCCAGAACATGTCCAAGGCCGGTGCCCGCAATCCGGTGTTCATGCTGGACGAGATCGACAAGATGGCGATGGATTTCCGCGGCGATCCTTCCGCGGCATTGCTGGAAGTGCTGGATCCGGAACAGAACCACGCTTTCAACGACCATTACCTCGAGGTCGATTTCGACCTGTCCGAGGTGATGTGGATCGCGACTGCGAATTCCATGAACATCCCCGCGCCACTGCTGGACCGCATGGAAGTGATCCGGATTCCCGGCTACACCGAGGACGAGAAGGTCGCGATTGCGCAGACCTATCTTTTGCCGAAGCAAATCAAGGGCGCCGGCTTGAAGGACGGCGAGCTCTCGGTGTCCGAAGGGGCCTTGCGCGACATCATCCGCTATTACACGCGTGAATCCGGCGTGCGCAACCTGGAACGCGAACTTGCCAAGATCTGCCGCAAGGTGGTGAAGGAATTGACCCTCGCACAATCCGCCGACAAGGCGAAGCGCAGAAAGACCAGGGAAACGGCCGAACAGGGCGGGATCGGTCAACCCGTGACGACCGCAAAATCGAAGAAGGCGGCCTCTCGCGTCAAAGTGGAAGCGGCGAACCTGGACAAGTATCTGGGCGTGCGCCGTCACAACTTCGGCCGCGCGGAAGAGCAGAACGAGATCGGCCTCGTCACCGGGCTGGCCTGGACGCAGGTGGGCGGCGAACTGCTGAGCATCGAGGCGGCCATTGTTCCCGGCAAAGGCAAGCTCACGCTCACCGGCCAGTTGGGCGAGGTGATGAAGGAATCCATCCACGCGGCGCAATCGGTCGTGCGTGCGCGCAGCGTGCGTCTCGGCATCGATCCGGAGTTCCACGACAAGCACGACATCCACGTGCATGTGCCGGAAGGGGCCACGCCGAAGGACGGCCCCAGCGCCGGCATCGCGATGTGCACCGCGCTGGTGTCGGCGCTCAGCAAGATCCCGGTGCGTTCGGAAGTGGCGATGACCGGCGAAATCACGCTACGCGGACGCGTGCTGCCGATCGGCGGATTGAAGGAAAAGCTGCTGGCCGCGCACCGCGGCGGCATCACCACGGTCATCATTCCGGAAGAAAATGAAAAGGATCTGGCCGAGATTCCGAAGAACATCACCGCCGAGCTGAAGATCCATCCGGTGCGCTGGATCGACCAAGTGCTGGATCTCGCGCTGGAGCGTCCGTTGCCCGCCGTGCATACCCGGGACGAACCGCACGCCGCCGAAGAGGCGACGCGCGATGGCGCGCACGACCTCGCCGAAGACGGGACGCCGGCGAGACCGCACTAGAATCGCGGCGGTTCGCCGCGATGGCGAGCCGCTGCCGCAATCACTTGCGTGCATTTCCTGCCACGGGTTCACACGCGGGAAAATTTTCGCTTCGGCGACTTGGCGCTGTTGTTTCGTGGCATGTCACGTCGCGACTTCGCGGCGCGGACATCCGGCACGTCACGTGCTAGAGCGCGAGCCCGAGTTGATGGCCGGGACGAATCCGCTGAAATCCGCGTCCCGCCTTTATTGCGTGGCTCCGAGGGCACTGGTATAAAGGCCCGGCCGTGATTGGCGCGTGACGCTTCGCGCATCACGGGGAGCGCTGAACGTCAGAAGGCCCGACACCGGCGTCAAGGATGCGCTCCTTCTGGAACCAGACCGAACAATCCGCGGGCCTTACAAACCTTCAATGAGGGAGTCTCCATGAACAAAGCTGAGCTGATCAACGCCATCGCCGACAACGCCAATCTTTCCAAGGCCGATGCCGGTCGTGCCCTCGATGCCACCACCGAGATCATCCGCAAGGCCCTCAAGAAGGGCGACGATGTATCGTTGGTCGGTTTCGGCACCTTCGTCGTGCGCAAGCGTTCCGCGCGTACCGGGCGCAATCCGCGTACCGGCGAGAACATCAAGATCAAGGCGTCCAAGGTTCCGGCGTTCAAGGCCGGCAAGGCGCTGAAGGATGCGTTGAACTGATCCGTTCACGCGCCTCCATCCATCGGAAGCGCACAAGACATCAGACGCACGGCCGATGCAGTGATGCTTCGGCCGTGTCGTTTTCCGGCTCGGCCTCGTGGGCGTGTACAGTGCCCCCCGCGTCATGGAAACTGTCGAAGCATTCAACGGGTGCTTAGCTCAGCGGTAGAGCGTCTCCTTTACACGGAGAGGGTCGGGGGTTCGATCCCCTCAGCACCCACCATTTGCGATCGGCCATGATCGCGACCCTCTGGAGCGACCAGAGAATCGATAGCTCCGCTCTGCTATGACAGACCCAAAGCGGCCAGCCCTGGCCGCACCTTTCAACAAAAGCCGGCTTCGATGGAGCAATGATTGGCCGCTTGGATGGGCGCTTGCCCTATAATCGCGGACTTGTCCTCGCAACTTCCGTGATCTCCCATGCTGCAGAAGTTGAACCATCTTTTCGACAGCCTGCCCGTTCGAATCGTCTTCGGCATTTTGGTGCTGATAGTGTTTTTGTTCTTCGGCATCGAGGGTTATTTCAGTCAGCAGAATCAGACCTGGGTGGCCAAGGTCGACAACCACGAGATTTCGCAGCAGGACTTCCAGAACAGCTTCAATCAGTACCGGCAGCAGCAACTGGCGCAGCCCGGCAATACCATGGATGCGTCCGACTTCGAAAAGCCGGAGGTCAAGCGTGCGGCGCTGGATCGCCTGATCAACCAGCAATTGCTCCTGAACCTCAACGAGAAACTGGGCGTGGTGGTCCCTGACTCGGCGGTGCGCGCACAGATCGAGCAAGTGCCCCAATTCCAGGTGGACGGTCATTTCAGTCCGGATGCCTACCTCGCGATGCTCTCGGCTGCCGGCCAGACAACGGAGCAATACCAGGACACTATTCGGACCGGCCTCGCGGTCAGCCAATTGCCGGAGCCGATCGTCAATACGGCGTTCGCCACCGGGGCGGAAGTGGACGCCTATCTCCGCCTGCGGATGCAGACCCGCGATTTCCATTACGTCGAATTGCCGCTCGTGCAGCCGGCGGGGGCGAATGTCGGCGAGGATGACATCGCGGCCTGGTACAAATCGCACCAGAAGGATTTCATGGCGCCGGAGCAGGTGTCGCTGCACTACATCGAAGTGAATGCGGCCGACATGAAAGCTGCCGCCCCGGCGGACGAGTCGGCGTTGAAAGCCCTCTATGAAAAGGAAAAGGCGCGTTTCGGCGCCCCCGAGGAGCGCGAGGCGGCGCATATCCTGATTGCGGTGCCGAAGAATGCTACGCCCGCGCAGCAGAAAGCCGCACTGGCCAAGGCGCAACAGGTTGCCAAGCTGGCGCAGGCGCCTGGCGCGGCTTTCGCGAAGTTGGCGCAACAATATTCCGACGACCTCGGTTCGAAGAACCAGGGCGGCGATCTGGGCTGGCTGCAGAAGGGCGACACCGATCCGGCGTTCGAAAGCGCCTTGTTCTCGCTGGCCAAGGGTCAGATTTCCGCGCCGGTGCTTTCACCCGAGGGATACCACATCATCGATCTCGAAGACGTACGCGGCGGCCAGGTGAAGCCGTTCGAGCAGGTGCGCGACCAACTCGCGGCCGAGGCCGAAAAGAACAGCCGCGAAGGCGAATTCAGCGACATCGCCGGCAAACTGACCGACATGGTTTACCAGGATCCGAGTTCGCTGGAGCCGGCCGCCAAGGCGCTGGGCCTGACCGTGCAGAGCACGCCGCTGTTTCCGCGCAGCGGTGCGTCGAGCGGCATTGCCGCCAATCCCGCGGTTGCCAAGGCCGCGTTTTCGGATCAGGTGCTGGCGCAGGGCAATACCTCGGATCCGATCGATCTCGGCAAGAACCATATCGTCGTGATCCACGTGATGGATCACGAACCCGCCAAGGCCAAGCCGCTGGCCACTGTGCGCGAAGCGGTGCGTGCCGACATTCTCGATGCGCGTGCGGAAGCGGCGTCCAAGCAGCAGGCCGACGCGCTGTATGCGCAATTGCAGAAGACGGACGATCTTGATGGCGCGGCGAAATCGGCCAACCAGCCGGCGAAATCCGCCACCGCTGTGGGACGAGACTCCACCGCCTTCGACCCGCAGTTGATCGAAGCCGTGTTCCGCCTGCCGCGACCGGCGACCGGCAAGCTGGACTCGGTGCTGGTGCCGTTGGAGAAAGGCCGCTATGCGGTGGCCGTGTTGAACGCGGTGCACGATGGTGACGCTTCCAGCCTGCCCAAGCCGCAACGGGACATGCTGCGCACGCAGATGGGCCAGGTGAGTGGCGCGATGGAAACGGACGAACTCGTGGCGGCGCTGCACGCCAAGGCGAAGGTCGAGGTCGCGGCGAACCGGATGCAATAGACAAGCTTGCGGATGTCGGTGCAGGCAAGCAACCGTCCACGTTGGGTGCACCGGCTTGACCATCCTTGGTCAGCCGCTCGGTTGCGCATGCGATGCGATTCAACGCATTGCGTCAACGCTCGCCTTCTCCCATTTCCAGGCCTGCCATGCCGACGATGTTGTAGCCGGCATCGACATAGGTGACCTCGCCGGTGATGCCGGAGGCCAGGTCCGAACACAGGAAAGCCGCGGTGTTGCCGACTTCATCGATGGTCACATTGCGACGCAGCGGCGAGGCTTGCGCCACGTGTTCCATCATCTTGCGCAGGCCGGAAACACCGGATGCCGCCAGCGTCTTGATCGGACCCGCCGAGATCGCATTGACGCGCGTGCCTTCCGGCCCGAGGTTGTAAGCCAGGTAGCGCACGCTGGCTTCTAGGCTGGCCTTCGCCAGCCCCATCACGTTGTAGCTTGCGAGCGCGCGTTCCGCGCCGAGATAGGTCAGCGTGAGGATGGCGCCGTTGCGGTCTTTCATCAGCGGCCGCGCGGCCTTGGCCATGGCCGAAAGGCTGTAAGCCGAAATGTCGTGCGCAATGCGGAAGCTGTCGCGGGTCAACCCCTGCAGGAATTCCCCTGCCAGCGCGTCGCGCGGCGCGAAGCCGATCGAATGCACGAGAATATCCAGTCCATTCCAGTGCTTGCCGAGGCTTTCGAACAGGGTTTCGATGTCGGAATCGCGTGCGACATCGCAGGGCAGCACGATGTCGGAGCCGAAGGCTTCCGCCGCTTCCTCGACCCGGCCCTTGAGCTTGTCGTCGACATAGGTGAAGGCCAGTTGCGCACCCTCGCGGTGCATGGCGCTGGCGATGCCCCAGGCGATCGAACGATTGCTGAGGATGCCGGTGATCAGCGCGCGCTTGCCTTGCAGGAAACCCATGCTCGTTTCTCCCTGACCGAAGGTAATGGAGCGTGGCATTTGCCGACTGCCGCGCAACTGTCCGCGAATTGTAAGCGATGCCGCCCGCGGCGGAGGCCCGCGGTCCGGGTCGTCAGTCGGGTTGCGATACCAACAGTGACTGGCCCGGTTTCAAGGCGTCGCTGGCGAGCGCGTTCCATGCGCGCAACTGGGAAGGGCTGACGCCATAGCGGTGCGCGATGCTCCACAGCGACTCGCCGTGTGCGACGCGATGGTGCCTGGACGCATGCATGGATTTTGCGGCTACGCCTGTGGCAGCCGCTTTCGGTGGCGAAGGTGGATCGATTGCGGCAGACGGCGGTGGATCTGCAGGGGATGTCGTCGGCGCGGGCGGCATCGCAGTCGCGGTTGCGGCATCGGCTTTTGCAAGCAAGGTATCGGGCGCGTTCAGTGAGTTGGCCAATTGCTCGGCATGCGTCTGTGGCAGCAATAGATGGTGCGGCGCATCCTCCGGCATGCGTTCACCGCGGTAACCGGGATTGAAGTGCCGCAACTGGTCCAGCGGCATGTCCGCGATGCGCGCGGCGAGCGACAGTTGCATCGGTTGCGGCAGGATCACCAACGTCAATTCATCGCCGTTGCCTGCCGGCAGCTTCAGGTTGAAGCGCGCGGGATCGCTCACGATGCAGGCCATCGCCATCAGTTTGGCGAGATGGTCGCGCGTGATGGCGGAGACGGGGAGGTGCCGCGCGTCCACATCGTCGCGCCCGTGGACGAGGCCGGCGATCTTGTATTCGCCTGCGTTGAAGGCCATGTCCGCGATGCGCCAGTCGTGCAGCTCCTCGTTGTATTCCTTGAGCATCGTCAGGACGGCCTGGGTGGACGCGGCGGGATCCAGCCGGCCGTCATATTCGCGGTTGACGCGCAAACCCAGAGTACGCGCAGTCGCAGGCATGATCTGCCACATCCCGGCGGGATCACCGTGACGCCCGGGTTCGGCGGGGTCGTAGCTGCTTTCCACCATCGGCAGCAGCGCAAACTCCCCAGGCACGCCGGCGAGTCGCGTGGCGTTCTGCACCCATTCCAGCAGGGGTTGCGCGGCGGCGAGCTGCGCGGCGAATCGGGAAGGATCGCGCGTGAATTTCCTGGCCCATGCCTGTGCTTCCGGGGTGCCGCAATCGTCGAGCACGAAACTGGAACGCAATCCCGCCCAGAGATCCGATGGCGGGGCGGGCGGTAGCGGGCTCATGGTCGGCGACGGCACGGAGGGTGCGGCGATCGGCACCGAAGCGGGCGTCTGCTTGACGGGCTGCGCGGCACAGGCACACAGGAGCGCCGTCAGGCATGCGATGCCGGTGAATTTGCCGTAACACCTCATGCGCGGAAGACATCCTTGGCGGCGCGCAATGCAGTGAAGCGCGCCACGCGACCACCTGCCCATGCGGACGCCGGCAACGCAGCGGAAGGCTTCAGCACGTCTACGCGCAGGAACGGATTGGCCGCCTGCTCTTGCGCGAGCGAGGTCGGCAGCGTCGGTCGTCCGGCGTTGCGTTGCTCGCGCGCTGCGCGGGCATACTCCTGCAGCGCCCGGTTCTCCGGGTCGATTCGTTCCGCGAAGGCTGCGTTGGCGAGCGTGTATTCGTGGCCGCAACACACGCTCGTCTCGCCGGGCAACGCGCAAAGCCGGTCCAGGGATGCCAGCATCTGCGCGGGAGTGCCTTCGAACATGCGCCCGCAGCCGAGGCTGAAAAGCGTGTCGCCGCAGAACAACAGGCCTTCGCCGTAATAGGCGACGTGCGATCGCGTGTGTCCCGGCACGGTGATGACGCGGAACCGCGCGGCGGGCGAATCGAATTCCAGCACGTCGCCGTCGCTGACGCGCTGGTGGGCCAGCGGAATGCGATCATCCGCCGGCGCGCAGATGCGAGCCAACGGTTCGCTTTCCACCAGCCGTGCAATGCCGCCGACATGATCGGGATGATGATGGGTCACGAGGATCGCGGCGAGTTTCAGCCCTTGCGCTGCGAGTGCATCCAGCACCGGCTCCGCTTCGCCGGGATCGACGACGAGCGCGCCGCCACCACGCGTATCGGCCAGCATCCAGATGTAGTTGTCGGACAATGCGGGCAGGGGCGTAAGTGATGACACGCGCGATCCCGGACCAGGCAAAGAACAGGAATGTAGCAGTGGACTTTCCCGCAGGGGTTAGCGCCCTGTTAACGTCTGCGTCCTGATCGTCGACAATTGGCTCGCCGGAGCACGTCCCTCCGGATCACTGACGGATCATTCTTCCGAGCATGCCTTTCTTCGATCACCAGCTGCAACGCGATCCGGCTTTTGCCGCGTTGACGAAGCGCACGCAGGCGGAAACGCTTGCGCGGTTGCAGGGCGCGACGGGAACGCACGGCATGTTGCTGGATGCCGTCGGCGGTTTTGTCTTGCAGACGCCTGGGCTCGGGCGCTGGATGACGTTGCAACCGGAAGTGCGCGGCGGATTCGTCGGTCCGTTGCGCGCGAAAGCCGATGCGTTGCCGTTTTGCGACAACAGTTTCGGTGCGGTGGTGCTGCGCCATCTGGCTGGCGCGGATTTCAGGCCCGATGCATTGGCGCGGGAAGCGGCACGCGTGCTGGCGCCGCACGGCGTGCTCGTCGTGATCGAGTGCCATCCTTGTTCCGCGTGGCGGTGGTCAACGCGAGGGGCGCGCAATGGAGATGCGCTGCGGGCGAGCCTGCCTCGTCGCTGGAAGAAAGCACTGCTGCAGGCAGGCTTGAGCGTGGGCGAACTGACGCGTTGCGGCGCGGCATGGCCTGTCGCGCATGCCACGCCGCGCTGGCTCGAGCGTATCGCCGGTGGCGCATGGGTGCTGCAGGCGCGCAAGCGCCACGATGCGACGCTTGCACAACGGATGTCGGCACGACGCGCCCATGCGGTGCCGGAACAGACATCGTGGATACCGGGCGCCCACAGGTCGCGACCGTGACCAACAGACGCGTGGAAGTCTTCACCGACGGCGCCTGTCTCGGCAATCCCGGGCCGGGTGGATGGGCCGCATTCCTGCGTTATGGCGCGCACGAGAAATTGCTTGCCGGTGGCGAAGCCGAAACCACCAACAACCGGATGGAACTGTTTGCCGCGATCGCGGGGCTGGAAGCGATGAATCGTGCCTGCGAGATCGTATTGGTCACCGATTCGCAATACGTGCGTCGCGGCATCGAGGAGTGGCTGCCGCGCTGGCGTGTCAACGGCTGGCGCACCGCAGGCAAGCAGCCGGTGAAGAATCAGGATCTGTGGGAACGCCTGGCGGCAGCGGCGGCGCGACATGCGGTAAGCTGGCAGTGGGTGCGCGGGCATGCGGGCCATGTCGAAAACGAGATCGTGGATCGCGCCGCGCGCGCCGAAGCCGAAAAATTGCGGGAGATGAAGTAGAGCCATGCGCCAGATCGTGCTCGACACCGAAACCACGGGCCTGGAAGTCGGCCGCGGACATCGCGTGATCGAGATCGGCTGCGTGGAGCTGATGGAGCGCATCCCCACCGGCCGCAATTTTCATCGATACCTCAATCCGGGGCGTGCCAGCGAGGCGGGTGCGCTTGCCGTGCACGGGCTGACCGACGAATTCCTCGCCGACAAGCCGCGTTTCGCCGAGGTCGTCGACGAGTGGCTGGAATTCATCCGCGGCGCCGAGCTGCTGATCCACAACGCGGCGTTCGATGTGAGTTTCCTCGACGCCGAACTCGCGTTGGCCGGCGCGCAGCATGGCTGCGTCGCGGATCATGCGAAGGTCGTGGACACGCTGACGCTGGCGCGGGAAAAATATCCGGGCCAGAAAAACACGCTGGACGCCTTGTGCAAGCGGCTGGGGGTAGACAATACCCATCGCGAATTGCATGGCGCTCTGCTCGACGCACGCTTGCTGGCGGAAGTCTGGCTGGCGATGACGGCGGGCCAGAGCGCCCTCAGCTTCGGCGAAGACACGGCTTCCGTTGCCCCTGCCGAGCGGCACGTGGCGCCGATGGCACATGCCAATGTCCGTGTCTTGCGCGCGGACGCCGACGCACTGGCGGCGCATCGCGCGCGACTGGATACTCTGGATCGTCGCTGCGCCGGTGGCAGCCTGTGGCGGCGGATCGAGGAAGAGGCTGCAATCGGGGTGGTGTCAGCGCACGCGCACCAGTAGCACGGTGATGTTGTCGCTGCCGCCGGCATCGAGAGCGGCGAGCACCAAGTGTTCCACGCATTCCTGCGCCGCCAGTTCCCGGCGCGCGAGCACGCGCGCGATTGTCGTGTCGTCCACGTCTTCGGTCAGGCCGTCGCTGCACAGCAGGAATTGCATGCCGTGTTCCAGCGCGCCGCTGCGCAGCTCGACGTGCAATTGCTGCGGCGAAGTGATGCCGAGCGCCTGCGTCACCATGTTGCGATGCGGATGGCTGCGTGCCTGTTCCGCGCTGATCGCGCCCTGCGTCACCAGTTCCTGCACGTAGGAGTGGTCGTGCGAAAGCTGCTTCAGCGCGCCGTCCTGCCACAGGTACACGCGGCTGTCGCCGACCCACGCCACTTCATAATCACGCTCGCGCACCCGCAACGCGGCAACCGTGGTACCCATCGGCAATGCCTCGCAGCGTCGCTGCGAGATCGCGATGATGGCCTCGTCCGCGTGGCGCACCGCGTCGGACAGGTCGCTTCCCGCCGTGCACTCGCGCACCAGTACGTCGCGCGCCAGCGCGCTCGCCACTTCCCCGTGCTCATGACCGCCCATGCCGTCCGCCACCAGCCACAGGCCCAGCGCGCCGTCGGCCCAGTAGGTGTCCTCGTTGTGCGTGCGGCGGAGGCCGACGTGGGTGGCGTGTCCGAATTCGATCATTGAATCCGTCCGGCTGCAGTGGCGAGCCGAAAGTAGCATGGCAAGGGGAAGTGCAACGATACTGGCGGAGAGGGTGGGATTCGAACCCACGTTACGGCAAAACCGTAAACCGGATTTCGAATCCGGCGCATTCGACCACTCTGCCACCTCTCCGCAACTCGAAATCCCGGCAGCGATCCATCCATGGAGCCGATTCCATTCGGCATCCTTGCCTCCTCCTCGGCCATCACGCGCGGTGCCCCCGGCATCGCGCAGACGTTCAGGCCTCGACCACTCTGCCACCTCTCCGGGTGGCCGCACATGATAAGGGCGTGCGATGCGCGCGGGCAACCGGGTGGGGCGCCGTGCGGCCCGGCTGCTAAGCTGCACGCTTTCCGCAGGCGGCCCGCCATGAGCCTCGTTTCCGTTCCCGTCTCCTACGGCGAGCTGATCGACAAGCTCACCATCCTCGAGATCAAGGCCGAACGCATGCGCGACCCGGCCAAGCTCGCCAACGTGCGCGACGAACTGGAATTGCTGGGCGCGACCTGGGCCAATGCACCTGCGTCGGCGATCGGCATCGTTGCCGAACGCGCGGAATTGAAGCGCGTCAACGAGTCGCTGTGGGAAATCGAGGACGAGATCCGCCTGAAGGAAAAGGCGCAGGCATTCGACGCGCGCTTCATCGAACTGGCGCGCGCGGTGTATGTCACCAACGACCGGCGTGCGGCGGTGAAGCGCACGATCAACGAGAAGCTGGGCTCGCGGCTGGTCGAGGAAAAGTCCTATCAGGACTACGCGTCGCCGCAGTCCTGACGATACGCGGCGTCATCCGCCGCGGCTGGCCGCCAGCGCCTCGAAGCGTTCTATCACCGCATCCGTTTCGACCAGGTCCATCACGCCGGGATACTCGATCTTCGTGCCCCACGGGATTTCCTCTGCACCCTTGCGTAGGAATTTGCGCGCGGCCGCGTCGTAGCGATCGACGCACCAGCGGCGATCCGAATACGGACCCGAGCGTGCGGGATTGCTGGCCGCATGCAGGCCGATGACTTTCGCGCCGACTGCGTTCGCCATGTGCATCGGGCCGGAATCCGGCGTCAACAGCACGCCCGCGCGGCGATACAGCGCCAGCGCGCGTTTCAGCGTATCCCTGCCGATCAGGTCCAGCGGACGCGCTTTCATTTGCGCGCGGATCGCATCGCCCATCGCACGCTCGGCAGGGCCGGGTCCGCCGCACAACACGATGCGCCATCCGCGCGCGGCTGCGTGGTCGGCGACGGCGGCGTAGTGTTCCGCACGCCAGTTGCGCAAGGCATGGCTGGAGCAGGGCGAGACCAGCAACGTCGGCGTGCCGTCGTCCGGCCATTGCGCCGCCGCCCATTCGCGCGCCTCGTCGGGGACCGGAATGTCCCAGACCACTTCCATCTGCCGCAACCCCAGCGGTTCCACGAAGCTGCCGATCGCGTCCAGCACATGTTGGCCATTGCGCGCGGAAATGCGTTCGTTGACGAACAGGCCGTGCAAGTCCTTCGAACGGGCGCGGTCGTAGCCGATGCGGCGCGGCGCGTGCACGCACAAGCTCAACAGGTTTGCGCGCAATGCGACTTGCATCTGCAGCAGCGCATCGAAGCCCCTGCCGGCCAGCGCGCGCCGCACCTCGCCGTAAGCGCGCAGGCCCGCGCGTTTGTCGAAGGGGATGAACTCCACGCCGCCGATGTCGCCGACCAACGAGTACTCCAGCTTTCCGATGACCCACGTGAGCTTCGTTTGCGGGAAGGCCGCCTGAAGCGTGCGCACCAGCGGGACCACGTGGGTGGCGTCGCCCAGCGCGGACGTGCGCAGCAGGCAAAGCGTGCGTGGCGGCGGCGAGGACACGTGGCTTGCTAGACTTGGATGGTGAACATGAGCGAGACCCGGCCCCGTGCAGCGTTGCGGCAGGCGATGGCGGACACCCGCATCCATGCGGCGGGCACCGGCGCGATTCTGTTCGACGCCGGGCTGGCCGTCCAACCGGATGACGCCTGGTTCGATCCGGACTATTGGCGAGGCCGCGACAAGTTGCAAGCCGTGGCACAAGGCGGCCGCGGCGGCGCGCAATTCGTCGCGACGCCGATCGGCAATTGCGTGCTGCGGCACTATCACCGCGGCGGCATGGTCGCGCCGATCCTCGGCGATCGCTATCTGTGGAACGGGCGGGAACGCACGCGCGGTTTCGCCGAATTCCGCCTGCTGGCCGAATTGCACGGCCGCGACCTGCCCGTGCCGCGGCCCGTGGCGGCGCGCTATCTGCGCAAGGGCGTGCATTACACCGCGGACCTGATCACGCGCCGCATCGCATCCGCGCGCACCCTGGCGGAATGTCTGCGCGACGGGCAACTGGGCACGAAACTCGCGGCGGACACCGGGAAACTGGTCGCGCGCTTCCACGCCGCACGCGTGGATCACGCCGACCTCAACGCGCACAATATTCTGGTGACACCGCAAGGCCTGGCACTGGTGGATTTCGACCGCGGCAGGATCCGCCGCCGTGGTGGCGACTGGCGACTCGCGAACCTGCGGCGGCTGCGGCGTTCGCTGCTGAAGCTCGGCGCCTGCGATCGCGACGAACCGCAGTTCGATCGGGAGATCTGGACGCCGCTGATGCGCGCCTACGAAAGCACGCTGCCGACATGAATTACGCCCTGCACATCCTCGGCGCCGGCGCTGCCCATGCCGTGGAACTGGGTTCGTCCAGCGCGGTGCTGGAACGCGACGGCCGGCCGCTGTTGTTGATCGATTGCGGTCCGGAGACCCTCGCGCGTTACCTGCATGCGTACGAGGAAGCGCCGCGCGCGGTGTACATCACGCACACCCACATGGACCACGTCGCGGGCCTGGAGCGGTTGTTCTATCGCGCATGGTTCGATCCTGCGCTGCGCGGCAAGGTGAAGGTGTACGTGCATGCCGCGCTGGTGCCGTTGCTGCAGTCGCGCGTGGCGGATTATCCGAACGTGCTGGCCGAAGGCGGTGCCAATTTCTGGGACGCCTTCCAGTTGATCGCACTCTCGCGCGGCTTCTGGCACGAAGGCCTGTGGTTCGACGTGTTCCCCACGCGGCATCACGCGCCATACACCTCGTTCGGGCTGGCGTTGCCGGACTGTTTCGCCTGGACAGGCGATACCCGGCCGATCCCGGAAATACTGGAACAACATGCGCAAGGCCACGCGTTGGTCGCGCACGACTGCACGTTGCAGGGAAACCCTTCGCACAGCGGCGTGGAGGATCTGGAGCGCGAATATTCCGCGGGGCTGCGCGCGCGCCTGCTGCTGTACCACTACGGCAGCGCGGACGAAGGACGCGAACTGGCGCGTCGCGGTTATCGCATCGCCGAACCCGGCATGCGCTACCCGCTGCACGCGCCGGAGGGAGCCGCTGCTGCTGCCGGGGAGCAAGGGTCATGACCTTGCCGTTGACCGTGCGGCTGCAGGGCGGCGCGGCGCCTGCCGATGCGCTGGGCCGGACGTTGTCGGACCTGCGCATCTCGGTGATCGACCGTTGCAATTTCCGCTGTCCCTATTGCATGCCCGAGGAGCAGTACGCGCACGACCACGCTTTCCTGCGCGCACGCGAGCGCTTGTCCTTCGACGAGATCGAGCGCCTGGCGCGGGTCTTCGCCGGCCTCGGCGTGCGCAAGCTGCGGCTGACCGGCGGTGAACCGTTGCTGCGGCGTGACCTGCCGGAACTGGTGGCGCGGTTGGCGTGCATCGATGGCGTGGAAGACCTGGCATTGACCACCAATGGCGCGTTGCTGCCGCGCCACGCGCGCGAATTGCATGTGGCCGGCCTGCATCGCGTCACGCTCAGTCTCGACAGCCTGGATGCGGAGATCTTCCGGGGCATGTCCGGCGGGCGCGGCGAAGCGGCACAGGTGGAAGCTGCGATCGAAGCCGCCGAGCAGGCCGGGTTCGCGTCGCTGAAAATCAATTGCGTGGTGTTGCGCGGCGTGAACGAAGCCGGGGTCCTCGACCTCGTGGAACGCTTCCGCGGCACGCCGCACGTGCTGCGCTTCATCGAATACATGGACGTCGGCACCTTGAACGGTTGGCGCGCCGAGCGCGTGGTGCCCAGCGCGGAACTGCGCACCCGCATCCATGCGCGCTGGCCGCTGCAAGCGTTGTCGCGGCACGTCGCCAGTGAAACCGCGGAGCGTTGGGGCTTCGTCGATGGCAAGGGCGAGATCGGTTTCGTCAGTTCGGTGAGCGTGCCATTCTGCGGAGGTTGCACGCGGGCGCGGCTTTCGGCGGATGGCAAGCTGTACACCTGTTTGTTCGCGCGCACGGGCCACGACCTGCGTGAACCGCTTCGCACCGGCGAATCCGATGTCGCCCTGCGCGCACGCATCGCCGACATCTGGAGTCATCGCGGCGATCGTTACAGCGAGCGCCGCGCGGAACTTCGCGCGGCGGGTATCCTCGAACATGTGGAGATGTACAGGATAGGGGGGTGAGACAGCGCGTTTTGCCGATGCCGTGAATGGCATGTCGCGCGGCAACGAACGCCCGTAGCAGGAGCGAAGGGCGGGGTTGCTTAGCGAGACATGGACGTCGAACTTAGCAACAGCGACTATCAATCAGCGGGATGTCCCATGGCACCAAACCGAGACTTCACCCACCTCGACGCTTCGAATCACCCTTGCATGGTCGACGTCGGCGCCAAGCGCGTGACCGCGCGGGCCGCGACCGCGCAGGCGATCGTGCGTTTTCCGCACGCGGTGGCGAAGGCCTTGCGCGAATCCGGCATGCGCGCGGCCAAGGGTCCGGTCATCGATGCCGCGATCATCGCCGGCACGCTGGCGGCCAAGCGCACCCACGAGTTGATCCCGTTCTGCCATCCGCTGGCGATCGAGCGCTGCGCGCTGTCGGCGGAATTCGTTTCGGATACCGAACTGGCGATCCGCTGCGAAGTCGCGGTTTCGCACAAGACCGGCGTGGAGATGGAAGCGCTGACCGGGGTGTCCGTCGCCGCGCTCACCGTCTACGACATGTGCAAGGCGTTGTCGCATGAAATCGTCATTGCCGAAGTGAGGTTGCTGGAGAAATCCGGCGGCCGCAGGAAAGTGCAAGGCGGCAAGTTGATCGCATCGAAAAAACCGGGCAGGGCAAGACGCGCATGATCATCACGCTGCGCTATTTCGCTTCGCTGCGCGATGCCGCCGGTTGCGCGGACGAACGCATGGCCAGCGAAGCGCCGACGCCGCGTGCGCTGTATGCGCAAGCTGTCGCGCGGCACGGGTTCACGCTGCCGCTGGAGCGCCTGCGGGTTGCGGTCAACGGCGATTTCGCGGATGCCGACACGCCATTGCGTGACGGCGACGAGGTGGCCTTCCTGCCGCCGGTCAGCGGAGGCTGACGTGTTCGCCTTGAGCGAATCGACCATCGATACGCCGCGCCTGGGCCGCGGACTGGAAAGCCCGCGCACCGGGGCCGTTGTGATTTTCGAAGGCCGCGTGCGCGACCATCACCAAGGCCGCGTCGTGGTCGGCCTCGCCTACGAAGCCTACGCGGAGCTGGCGCTGGCCGAGGGTTCGCGCATCACCGCCGAGGCACGCGAACGTTTCGACATCGAACAGGTGGCGTGCGTGCACCGCGTGGGCCAACTCGCGATCGGCGAAGTGGCGGTATGGGTGGGTGTGACCGCGGCGCACCGCGACGCGGCCTTCGCCGCCTGCCGCTACGTGATCGACGAGGTGAAGGCGCGCGTGCCGATCTGGAAACACGAGCGCTACGCCGACGGCAATGCGCAGTGGCAGCATCCGTGACGGCAAAAAGGCGGCGGCCCCGCCAGCGTGACTCCGGCGCCCGAATCGATCGATACCGTTGCTTCCTTCCGGACCTGGCGGGATTTTCGATCTATCGTCGCGGAGGCGCCAACGGGGCCACCATGAAAGTCAAACTGGCGGAGAGGGCGGGATTCGAACCCGCGAAGCGGGGTTAAGCCGCTTACACACTTTCCAGGCGTGCTCCTTCAACCACTCGGACACCTCTCCGCATCGCGGTTCGCGTCGCACGTGTCCGGACGAACCGAGCCGCGCAGAATAGCGGGTGACAAGCAAGGTAACAAGCCGCGTCGATGATTCCGCGTGCGTGCGCCGCGCCGGCTTGGCACAATGGGCAACCGTCCCCAGATCACGCGCATGTCTTACCAAGTCCTCGCCCGCAAGTGGCGGCCGAAAACCTTCGCGGAGCTGGTCGGCCAGGAACACGTGGTGCGCGCGCTGTCGCACGCGCTGGATTCCGGGCGCATGCACCATGCGTATCTGTTCACCGGCACGCGCGGCGTCGGCAAGACCACCATCGCGCGCATCTTCGCCAAGTCGCTCAATTGCGAGCGCGGGCAGTCCTCGCATCCCTGCGGCGAATGCGCGGTGTGCGTGGCGGTGGACGCGGGCCGCTTCGTGGACCTGATCGAGATCGACGCCGCCAGCAACACCGGCGTGGACGACGTGCGCGAGGTGATCGAGAACGCGCAGTACGCGCCGGCACGTGGTCGCTTCAAGGTCTACCTGATCGACGAAGTGCACATGCTCTCGAAGAGCGCCTTCAATGCGCTGCTGAAGACGCTAGAGGAGCCGCCAGAACACGTGAAATTCCTGCTCGCCACCACCGATCCGCAGAAATTGCCGGTGACGGTGCTGTCGCGCTGCCTGAAGTTCTCGCTGAAACGCCTGTTGCCGGACCAGATCGTGCAGCAGATGCGGATGATCCTCGCGGCCGAGGGCGTGAAGTACGAGGACGCGGCGATCGCGGAACTCGCGTGCGGCGCCGATGGTTCGTTGCGTGACGGCTTGTCGTTGCTCGACCAGGCGATCGCGCACGGCGGCGGCGAGGTGCGTGCGGATGACGTGCGCGCGATGCTCGGCACGATCGCGGTCGGCGAGGTCGATGCCTTGCTCGATGCGCTCGCTGCCGGCGACGGCAATGCATTGCTGGAGGAAGCCGACCGCATTGCCGCGCTGGCGCCGGATTTCGGCACGGTGCTGGATCAACTCGCCGGCGCGTTCCATCGCATCCAGATGCAGCAACTGGTGCCCGGCTTTTCCGCGCAGGGAAGCGATCGGCTGGCCGCGCTGGCCGACCGGTTGTCGCCGGAGGACGTGCAGCTCTGGTATCAGTTCGCCGTGAACGGGCGCCGCGAATTGCCGCACGCGCCGGACCCGCGTTCCGGTTTCGAGATGACCCTGCTGCGGATGCTGGCGTTCCGTGCGGGCACGGACACACTGTTGTCAGCAACGACAACTGCGACGCGCATCGCAACTGTACCTTCCACGCCGCGTGCCGTGGAAGCGGAGCGGAAGTCGCATCCACAAGCGTCACCGGCCGCAGTGACGGTCGTCGAAACACCTGATCTTTCTTCCGAAGAGCCGTTGCCGCGCGATGCGCGCGGCATGCCGGACTGGGAAGCCTGGATCGCGCGCGCGCGGATCGGCGGGCCGATCGGGCAGCTCGCGCGCAACGTCGCGCCCAAGGCGCTGCAAGGCGATGTCCTCACGCTGCTGTTGAAGCCGGAACACAGGCACCTGGCCGAGACGTTCGGCCCGGATTTGCAACGGCAACTGGGCCAGGCGCTGGGACGGCCGTTGCGCGTGCAGTTCGTGGCGGACGCGGAACCGGAAACACCGGCCGCGCGCGTCGCGCGTGAGCGTTCCGCGGAGCAGGCGGCCGCCGAGCAGGCGATCGAAACCGATCCCGTGGCGCAGTCGCTGCGGCGCGAACTGGGCGCGCGCGTGATTCCGGAGAGCGTGCGGCCCGCCCGTCCATCGGCACGCGACGGCTCATGAACTTTTCAAGCCCCCTTCAGTCAAGGGGGCGATCAAACTCTCGTCAGGAGAGTTTGATGGGGGATGTGGAAGTATCCCTGGAGCACACGGGTGCAAAGTTTCAAGATCGAGAAAGAGCGAAATGAAAGGACAAATCGGACAATTGATGCAGCAGGCGCAGCGCATGCAGGAAGAGATGAAGCGTGCGCAAGAAGAAATCGGCAAGCTCGAAGTCACCGGCAATGCCGGCGGCGGCATGGTCAGCGTGACCATGAGTGGCCGCCACGAGGTGCGGCGGGTGCAGATCGACCGCAAGCTGCTCGCGGACGATCCGGAAATGGCCGAGGACATGATCGCCGCGGCGGTCAACGACGCGGTCAACAAGGTGGCGGAGGCCAGCCAGCAGAAACTCGGCGGCGTGACGCAGGGCATGAACCTGCCGCCCGGGTTCAAGCTGCCGTTCTGATGCCTGCGCGCAACGACCTGCTGGGGGAACTGATCGAAGCCCTGCGCGCATTGCCGGGCGTGGGCGCCCGCAGCGCGCAGCGCATGGCGTTCCACGTGCTCGAACGCAATCGCGAAGGCGGCGCGCGGCTGGCGCGTGCGCTGGAGCAGGCGGTGCAGCGCATCGGGCATTGCTCGCGCTGCCGCAATTTCAGCGAATCGGAAATCTGCGCGCTGTGCGCGGGCGACACGCGCGATGCGCAGGTGCTGTGCGTGGTGGAAACGCCGGCCGACCTGCTGGCGATCGAGCAGGCCACCGGGTTCCGCGGACGCTATTTCGTGTTGATGGGAAGGCTGTCGCCGCTGGACGGGCTGGGCCCCGACGAACTGGGCCGCGACCTGCTGCAGCGCCGGCTGCAGGAGGACGAAGTGCGCGAGATCGTGATCGCCACCAATCCGACCGTGGAAGGCGAGGCGACTGCGCACTGGCTCGCGGGCATGGCGCGCGCGGCCGGCGTGCGCGCCACGCGGCTGGCGCACGGCGTGCCGCTCGGCGGTGAACTGGAATACGTGGATCGCGGCACGCTGGCGCATGCGTTCGGGTCGCGGCAAACATTGGAGTGAAAGCGATGCCCGACACGATTTTCGACAAGATCATCCGCCGCGAAATTCCGGCCGACATCGTCTACGAGGACGACGACGTGCTGGCGTTCAGCGACATCGCGCCGCAGACGCCGGTGCACGTGCTGTTCGTTCCGAAAAAGTCGCTGGCGACCTTGAACGACGCCGGCCCGCAGGACGCCGAACTGCTTGGAAAAATGCTGCTGGCCGCGGCGGCGTATGCGAAGCGCGAAGGCTTCGCCGAAAAAGGTTATCGCTGCCTGATCAACTGCAACGAAGACGGCGGGCAGACGGTGTTCCACCTGCACCTGCATTTGCTGGCGGGCACGCGATTGCGCGAACGTCTGGGTTGACGCAGCGTCTGCTTCGATTCGAACCCTTCGGAAATAATTCGGCTTCCCGAAAACGCTGCCGGCGCCTTGCGGCGCCGGCAAATCCGATGATCAATGCAACGATGGGTTTAGCTTGCCGAAGGATTGGCCGATTCGCGGTTACTGCACCGGCGGCGGCACGTAGCGGAACAATGCGCCGCCAACTAACTTGGCGCCGTAGAAGCTGGTGCCGTACAGGGCATTGTCGAAACCGCGTATCAGCGGGGAGATGCCTTGAGGTCCAAACTGACTTCCGCTCGAACTATAGAGTATGGTGAGTTCGCCGGCATTTGAAAGACGGAAAATACCGTTACCGGGGTACGGCCCATAAAAATAGCCATCGGGCATCAAGGTCATTTTCAGGTCGGTAAAGAAACGTCCAGCGTCGGGAGCCAAATCTCCTAAGTTGATGAATTGCCCATCCAGAGATATGCGGTACATCGTCATGTGTTTCCAATCAACGCTGTCAGGTCTCGCTAACCCGTACAACGCTCCATCCGGGCCGACGGTGAGCGGTGTCATTGGTAGGCCGTCCGTCTTGTCATTGAACGTGTATAAAACAGTGAACGTTTCGTCTGGAGCAAGGCGGTATATTGCGCCAGTGTTGCCGAGTGCGTGTTCCATGATAATGCCGTAGACGTTGCCATCGGCGGCGAGTACAGGCTCATAATTCGGGCAATCAAATGCTTGGCGGGCGGCGAGCGTATGCAGAATCTTGAATTCCCCGCCGGGAGTGATCTTGTAAATGAAATCCAAGCCTTGGCGTAATCCATAATAATTGCTTGTTGTTCCAACCCAGTTCCCGAGACTGTCTTGTACCGGTGCATTGCAAGCGAATCCTTCAACTTTGGTTTCGTCGAAGATTATTTTGAATTCACCATCGAGTGAAAGCCGAAAGAATCCATCGGATAGCCAGTCAGCATTAGCATTCACTGCATGACGGTAGCCGCCATAAAGATTGCCATCCGAACCAACCTTGAGCCATGAAGTCGGATAATACCCCTCTGGGAATTGATAGAGAACGCTGACCTTGTGTGTCGTGGGGTCGGCTCGGTAGACGCTTCCACCCGCATCGATATTGCCGTTTTCATCGTGGATAGTATTGCTGTAAGCCGTCGTGCCGTAGTACGCGCCATCGGACCCGGCGACAATGCCTTGAGCACCAAAGCCGAACGTATCCTGCTCAGCAGTACATCCTTCGGCGGGATGGCAGAACGCATGGAGCACTTGCGGATTGACCGGCGCTGCGACCACATCTCCCATTGCGAACAGCAGCGCCATTGCCGTCAGCGCGCATACAAACGCGTATCGCCAAAATCCGTTCATGATCGCTCTCCCCGTGATCAAGCTCCCCTGCATCGCGCATCTTGCGCCTGACGAATCGGCATGTCCACGATGAAAGCCGCGCGTGGTGAATGGTGGGTGGGACGTTCCCGTTGCCCGAGCGGGCTCGGTCAAAAATCACCATGCAGGGGCGCGCGAAAACCGCGCAGCGGCGTCCGCCATCAAAGAATCGATGGCGCGCGGTTTCAGCCCGCGAGGCCGACCGAATCCAGAAACTTCTCCGCATCCAGTGCGGCCATGCAGCCGAAGCCCGCGGAAGTGACGGCCTGGCGATAGACCTGGTCGGCGACGTCGCCGGCTGCGAATACGCCGCGCACGGATGTGGCGGTGGCGCCGCCTTCCAGTCCGGTGCGGATCACGATGTAGCCGTTGCGCATGTCGAGCTGGCCCTCGAAGATGCTGGTGTTGGGCGTGTGGCCGATGGCCACGAACAGGCCGGTGACGGCGATGTTGCGCTTGCCTTCGCCGTCCGTGCTTGCGAGCCGCACGCCGGTCACGCCGGAATCGTCGCCCAGCACTTCGTCGACGCTGTGGTTCCAGACCAGTTCGACCTTGCCCGCGCGCGCCTTCTCGAACAGTTTGTCCTGCAGGATTTTCTCCGCGCGCAATTTGTCGCGGCGATGCACCAGCGTGACCTTGCGGCAGATGTTGGCGAGGTACAGCGCTTCCTCGACCGCGGTGTTGCCGCCGCCGATCACCGCGACGTCCTGGTCGCGGAAGAAGAAACCGTCGCAGGTCGCGCAGGCGGAAACGCCGCGACCCTTGAAGTTCTCCTCGGAGGGAATGCCGAGGTATTTCGCGTCCGCGCCGGTGGCGATGATCAGTGCGTCGCAACTGTATTCGCCGCTGTCGCCCTTCAGCCGGAACGGGCGTTGCGAGAGATCGGCGGTATGGATGTGGTCGAACACGATCTCGGTATCGAAGCGCTCCGCGTGCCGCAGCAGGCGCGCCATCAATTCCGGCCCCTGCACGCCGGCGTCGTCGCCGGGCCAGTTGTCGACTTCGGTGGTGGTCATCAACTGGCCGCCCTGCGCGAGTCCGGTGACGAGCATCGGCTTGAGGTTGGCGCGCGCGGCGTAGACCGCGGCGGTGTAGCCGGCGGGGCCGGAACCGAGGATCAGCAGGCGGCTGTGGCGGGGAGTGGTCATGTATAATTTCCGGGTTTGCGATGCGCCCGATCCGGCTCGTGGAACGCGTCCTGCGACGCGAGCGACATGGGGTGCGCAGGCCGCGTTTCAAGTTTCGACAAACTCCCATTCTCGCACAGCGAAGGAAATCTCCCATGCGCATCGGCATCCCCACCGAAACCAAGACGCTCGAGGGTCGCGTGGCGCTCGTTCCCGCTGCCTGCGCCGACCTGGTGCGGCATGGCCACGAAGTGTTCGTGCAGTCCGGTGCCGGCAACAAGAGCGGTTTTGCCGATGCGGATTTCGAGAAGGTCGGCGTGAAGATCGTTCCCGATGCCGCCGCGCTGTACGAAAAGGGCGAACTGATCGTCAAGGTCAAGGAGCCGATCGCGGGCGACCTCGCGTTGCTGAAGAAGCATCACTTGCTGTTCTGCTACCTGCACCTGGCGCCGGAACCTGAACTGACCAGGCGCCTGCTCGACATCGGCCTGACAGGCGTGGCGTTCGAATCGGTCGAGGACGAGGAAGGCAACTTGCCGTTGCTGGCCCCGATGTCGGTGATCGCCGGGCGCATCGGCGTGCAGGTCGGTACGCACCTGCTGCACCAGCCGGAAGGCGGCAAGGGCAAGCTGCTGGGCGGCATGCCGACCACCGAACGCGGCAAGGTCGTGGTGCTGGGCGCCGGTGCGGCCGGTGGCAATTCGGCGGCGCTGGCCGCGGCGGGCGGCGCGAATGTCGTGGTGTTCGACAAGCGCCCGGATCGCCTCGCGCAGATGATGGCGCTGGGCGCCAACGTCACCGCGCTGTATGCGTACGACTCCGTCGTGGCGCAGGAAGTGGCGAGCGCGGACCTGGTGATCGGCGCGGTATTGATTCCTTCGGCCAAAGCGCCGCACGTGGTCAGTCGCGCGATGGTCCAGTCGATGGAAAAAGGCAGCGTGATGGTCGACATCTCGATCGACCAGGGCGGCTGCTTCGAGACCTCCAAGCCGACGACGTGGAAGGAGCCGACCTACGTGGTCGACGGCGTGACGCACTTCTGCGTGACGAACATGCCGGGCGCTGTGCCGCAGACTTCCTCCCAGGCGATTTCCGCCGCGTTGTTGCCGTACGTGTTGCGGCTGGCCGCGGGCGGCGACTGGCATGCCTACCAGCCGCTGGCCAAGGGCATCAATATCTCCGATGGCAAGATCGTGCATCCCGCCTTGAAAGGGATGCAGCTGTAATCGCGCCGGTGCATTTTCGGGAGAGATTCGCTGCAGCCGGCGACGGCCGTTGTGCGTGGCGGTGGCGCTATAGTTCCCGCCACGACGACGCAGGGTGTTGAGGTCGCAAGACGTGGCGCGCGCCAAGGCCAATTCCAACGTCCGCGACAGCGGCGATCGCACGCGGCGCATATTGCGCGAGGCGGCGGTGTTGCTGCTGATTCCGGTCGCGCTGTACCTGCTGGTCTGCCTGCTCAGCCATGATCCGGCGGATCCCGGCTGGTCGCATACCGCGGCCACCGACGGCGTGCACAATTTCGGCGGCACCGTGGGTGCTTATCTCGCCGACCTGCTGCTGTACCTGTTCGGCGACATCGCCTATGCATTCCCGGTACTGCTGGGCGTGCTGTCGATCGGCGTGCTGCGCGGCTGGCGGTCCGCCGATCGCAGTGCGCTGGAACCGACACTGCGCCTGATCGGTTTCGTCGCCTTTTTCGTGGCCGGATGCGGGCTCGCGTGGCAACACGATTCCGGTGCGAACGACCTGCCCGCGGGCAGCGGCGGCATTCTCGGGCAACTGGTCGGCAGCGGGCTGACCCACGGTTTCGCCGCGCTGGGCGCGACGCTGTTCCTGCTTGCCTTGCTGCTGATCGCGGTGACGCTGGCGACCGGGCTTTCCTGGTTCAAGCTGATGGACGCGATCGGCCGCGCGATGCTCGTGGCGCTGGCGTGGCTGCGCGGACGCATCCGCCGCGCGCCGGAAGCGCTGGCCGCACGCGCGGCGCGCAGCGAGCGCGAAGAAGTGCGCAAGCTCGAAGCGGTCAAGCAGGCGGCGCGCGAGCCGATCAAGATCGAGCCGGTCGCCGCGCCGATCGTCAAGAGCGAACGCGCGCGCCGCGAGAACCAGATTCCGATGTTCGCCGGCGCGTCGGCGGACGGCGAACTGCCGCCGCTGTCGCTGCTGGACGAAGCCCCGCCGCAGGGCAAGGGCTATTCCGAAGAAACGCTGGAAGTGCTGTCGCGACAGCTCGAGATGAAGCTGAAGGATTTCCGCATCGATGCGCGCGTGGTCAGCGCCTTTCCCGGGCCGGTGATCACGCGCTTCGAACTGGAGCCCGCGGCCGGCGTGCGCGGCAGCCAGATCAGTTCGCTCGACAAGGACATCGCGCGCGGCCTTTCGGTGTTCAGCGTGCGCGTGGTCGACGTGATTCCCGGCAAGAACGTGATCGGCCTGGAGATCCCGAATTCGCAGCGCGAAACGGTACATCTGTCGGAGATCCTCAACTCGCGCGAATACGGCGATGCGCGCTCGCCGCTGTCGCTGGCGCTGGGCAAGGACATCGCGGGCCGGCCCGTGGTGGTGGACCTGCAGAAGATGCCGCACCTGCTGGTCGCAGGCACCACCGGTTCCGGAAAATCGGTGGCGTTGAACGCGATGGTGCTGAGCCTGCTGTTCAAGGCTTCGCCACAGGACGTGCGCACCATCATGATCGACCCGAAGATGCTGGAACTCTCGGTTTACGAGAAGATCCCGCACCTGCTGGCGCCGGTCGTGACGGACATGAAGGAAGCCGCCAACGCGCTGCGCTGGTGCGTAGCCGAGATGGAACGCCGCTACAAGCTGATGGCCGCGGTCGGCGTGCGCAACCTGGCCGGGTTCAACAAGAAGGTGAAGGACGCGGAAGCCGCGGGCCAGCCGATGCTGGATCCGCTGTTCAAGCCGAATCCCGACTTGCCGATGGACATCGCGCAGCCGTTGCAGACGCTGCCGTACATCGTGGTCATCATCGACGAATTCGCCGACATGATGATGATCGTCGGCAAGAAGGTCGAGGAGTTGATCGCGCGGCTGGCGCAGAAGGCGCGCGCGGCAGGCGTGCACCTGGTGCTCGCCACGCAGCGCCCGTCGGTGGACGTGATCACCGGCCTGATCAAGGCCAACATCCCCACGCGCATCGCCTTCCAGGTTTCCAGCAAGATCGATTCGCGCACCATCCTCGACCAGAACGGCGCGGAAACCCTGCTGGGCCACGGCGACATGCTCTATTTGCCGCCCGGCACGGCCACGCCGGAGCGCGTGCACGGCGCCTTCGTGGACGATCACGAGGTGCACAAGGTGGTCGAATGGCTGCGCGCGCAGGGCGAGCCGAAATACATCGACGGCGTGCTGGAGGAAGTGCAGTCGCTGGGCGACGGCAAGATCATCAACGAATCGGGCCTGCCGGAAGACGCGAGCGAAGGCGAGGGCGATTTCGACGAGCTGTACGACAAGGCCGTGCATCTGGTGACGACCACGCGGCGCGCCTCGATCTCCGGCGTGCAGCGGCACCTGCGCATCGGCTACAACCGCGCGGCGCGTCTGATCGAGATGATGGAGCAGCAGGGCATCGTCAGCCCGCCGCAGCACAACGGCAACCGCGAGGTGCTGGCCGCGCCCGCGCCGCGATGAGTGGGGAGCGTTTCCGCATCGCCGTCGCCGAAAGCGTATAACATTGCATTCATCCGCGCTGCGCATGATGCGCGGGTCGTTTCCCACCGAGAGGCCGCCATGCGCAAATCCGTCCCGCTCGCCGCGATCGCATTGGCCGGATTGTTCCTAGCAAGCCTCGCGCAGGCGGCGACCAGCGCGCGCGCGCAACTGGATGCGTTCGCGCAGAACCTGCGCTCGCTCAGCGGCTCCTTCAGCCAGACGGTGTTCGATGCCAACGGACGCCGCGGCGACACGTCGCAGGGCACGCTGGCGCTGCAGGCGCCGCGGCAGTTCCGCTGGGATACCCAGGGGCCCTACAAGCAGTTGATCGTCGCCGACGGCGACAAGGTGTGGATCTACGACCCGGAACTCGAACAGGTCACCGTGCGCGACCAGGGCACGCAGGAATCGCACAGCCCGCTGACCGTGCTGACCGACCTGTCGCGGCTCGACCACGACTTCCGCGCCAGCGAGCAGGGCGAACGCGACGGCCTGCAGTGGCTGCGCCTGAAATCGCGCGGCAAGGACCCGCAGTTCGAATATGCCGAAATCGGTTTCGATGGCAATACGCCGCGGCGCATGGTGTTCGTGGACACGCTCGGCAACCGCACCGAGATCGTGTTTTCCGACTGGCAGCGCAATCCCGTGCTTTCTTCGGATACTTTCCGCTTCACGCCGCCGAAGGGCACCGATGTGGTGGGCGATGCCGCATCGCCCGGCGCCCAGTGATTGCATGACGCGGCGCGGCGCGTGATCGCCCGACTGCCGCACTGGGTTTTGTTCGGAGGCATCGTGTTGTCGTTCATCGGCGGCATGGTCAATGCCGGCGGTTACCTCAGCTTCAACCACGAAGCCGTGACTCACATGACCGGCACTACCACGCTGCTGGGCATAGGGCTGGCGAACGCCGACGCCCGCGAGGTCTTCAAGTTCGGCGGCGTCGCACTGGCGTTCCTGTTCGGCGCTGCGCTCGGCGGTTTCATCGTGCGCGACGGGGCCTTGCGCCTCGGGCGACGTTACGGCGTGGCGTTATCGGTGGAATCCGCGATGCTGTTCGCCGCCGTACCGCTGGTGTTGCGCGAGCACATGAGTGGCCTGTGGCTGCTGGCCGCGGCCTGCGGTTTGCAGAATGCCATGGCCAGCACTTACAGCGGCGCGGTGGTGCGTACCACGCACGTTTCCGGGTTGTACACCGATCTCGGCATGTTCTTCGGGCAATGGCTTCGCGGCGTGCCGCAGGATGCGCGGCGCGTGCGCCTGTACGTCGCACTCGTGCTGGGATTTTTCACGGGCAGCGTGGCCGACGCGCTGCTGTTTCCGCGCATGGGCGAATACAGTCTGCTGTTTCCCGCCGCACTGACCGGACTGGTCGGCATCGCCTACACGATCTATCGCCATCGGCATCCGGCGGCGATGGAAACGAATTGAAGACACGGCGCGCGTCAGGCGCCGGCTTGCGCGGCGTTTGGCTATGATGCCGCGATGCCACGCCGCAAAACTCCGTCTTCGGCCGACCTGCTGCCGGAACCCGATGCGCTGAAACCACTGGCCGAGCGGATGCGGCCGCGCACACTGGACGAGATCGTCGGACAGGAACGCCTGCTCGGTCCCGGCACGCCGCTGCGGCGCGCGATCGAGACGGGCCATCTGTATTCGATGGTGTTGTGGGGACCGCCTGGTTGCGGCAAGACCACGCTGGCGCGGCTGCTGGCGAATGCTTCGCAGGCGCGCTTTCATGCGTTGTCAGCGGTGTTGTCCGGATTGGCCGACGTGCGCGAGGCGTTGGCCGAGGCGCAGACGGACTTCACGCAGGGCGTGCGCACCGTGCTGTTCGTGGACGAGGTGCACCGCTTCAACAAGGCCCAGCAGGACGCCTTCCTGCCGCACATCGAAAAGGGCGTGATCGTGTTCGTCGGCGCGACCACCGAGAACCCGTCGTTCGAACTGAATTCCGCGCTGCTGTCGCGCTGTCGTGTGCACGTGCTGGATGCCGTGCCGGCGGAAGCGATCGTCGCGGCGTTGCAGCGCGCGCTGCGCGACGCAGAACGCGGGCTCGGCGCGCTGCACCTGCAGATCGACGACGACGCGTTGCTGCTGATCGCGCAGGCGGCCGACGGCGACGTGCGGCGCGCATTGACCTTCCTGGAGATCGCCGCTGAGCTGGCTCACGACAGCCGCATCGACGAAGACACGCTGCGGCAGGTGCTGGCCGATCGCACGCGCCGCTTCGACAAGGGCGGCGAGCAGTTCTACGAGCAGATTTCGGCGCTTCACAAATCGGTGCGCAGTTCCGATCCGGATGCCGCGCTGTATTGGTTGACGCGGATGCTCGACGGTGGCTGCGATCCCTTGTACATCGCGCGACGCATGGTGCGCATGGCGGTGGAGGACATCGGCCTGGCCGATCCACGCGCATGGCAGTTGACCTTGCATGCCTGGGACACCTGGGAGCGGCTGGGTTCGCCGGAAGGCGATCTGGCCTTGGCCGAGGCGGCGCTTTATCTGGCGATCGCGCCCAAGAGCAACGCCGCCTATGTCGCTGCGGGCAACGCGCGTTCCGTCGTGCGCGAAACCGGTACTTTGGAAGTGCCGATGCACCTGCGCAACGCGCCGACGAAATTGATGAAAGGCCTCGGTTACGGCAAGGGCTACCAGTACGATCCGGATGTGGAAGGCGGCATTGCGCTGGACCAGCAATGCCTGCCGGATGCGCTGGCAGGCCACGTGTTCTATGCGCCCACCGACAACGGCATCGAGGCCAAGATCAAACAGAAGCTCGACGCGCTGCGGGAGGCGAGGGCGCAGGCGCGCCTGAAAAGCTGACCGGAAGTGCTTGTCGCGGTCCGGCGCTTGACCGCCCGGCCGGGCAGGGCTAGCGTGCGGCCAGCCAACGGGAGGTGTGCCATGCGTATCGCCGTCGCGGCGCTGTTCGGCGCCATCGTGATCTTTCTGTGGCAGTTCGTCTCGCACATGGTTTTGCCGATCGGCGAGATGGGATTCCGCGCACCGCAAAACGAACAGGCCGTATTGCAGGCCGCGGTCGGCAGCCTGCCGGCTTCCGGCCTCTATCTGCTGCCGTACCTCGCGCCCGACAAGATGAAAGATCCCGCAGCCGTGCAGGCATGGACCGCCGAGGCGCAAAAAAATCCGTCGTTGTTCGTGGCAGTCAGTCCGCCCAATGCCACGGGGACCGACATGGCGCCGGAGCTGGTCAAGCAGTTCGTCACCAATTTGCTGGGTGCGCTGCTGGTCGCGTTCGTGCTCGCCGCAGCGGCGTGGTCGTTCGGCATGCGCGTGCTGGGCTCGACCATCTTCGGCGTCTTCGGCTGGCTGTTGAACATCGTGCCGATGTGGAACTGGTACAGATTCCCGGCCGATTACATGATCGGGAACTTGCTGGACCAGGGCATCGGCTGGCTGCTGGCCGGCATCGCGATCGCATGGTGGCTGGGACGCAGGCGCTCATCCCGGCTGTAAACCGGGACATCGGTTTCCGCATTGAACAGTCGGCGCGCCGCGCCGACTGGTTTGCGCGTGTTCGCCGCGCACCGCGATAATTCGCTTTCCCAGTCAGTCCCGAAGGCCGCTCATGCTGGATCCGTCGCTGCTGCGCGCACAACTCGCCGATACCGCCGCGCGTCTGAAGTCGCGCGGTTTCGAACTCGACACCGCCGCGATCGAGTCGCTGGAGGCCGATCGCAAGAAGCTGGCGACCGAGACGCAGGAATTGCAGAACCTCCGCAACACGCGCTCCAAGGCGATCGGACAGGCCAAGGCCAAGGGCGAAGACATCGCGCCGCTGATGGTGGAAGTCACCGGCATCGGCGACAGGCTCAAGGCGAACGAAGTCGCGTTGGCGGACGTGCAGGCGAGGCTGTCGGACATCACGCTGCGCATCCCGAATCTGCCGCACGAATCCACGCCAGTCGGCAAGGACGAACACGAGAACGTGGAAGTCGCGCGCTGGGGCGAGCCGCGCACGTTCGATTTCGCGGTCAAGGATCACGTCGAACTCGGCGCACGCCACGGCTGGCTGGATGGCGAGGCCGGCGCGAAGCTGTCCGGCGCGCGCTTCACCGTGCTGCGCGGCGAGCTCGCGCGACTGCATCGCGCGCTCGCTCAGTTCATGCTCGACCTGCACACGCAGCAGCACGGTTATCTGGAATGCAACGTGCCGCTGCTCGTGAATACCGAGACGATGCTGGGCACTTCGCAGTTACCGAAGTTCGAGGAGGACATGTTCTCGACGATGGTGGGCGATTCCCGGCGCTATCTGATTTCCACGGCCGAAATTTCGCTCACCAACCTCGTGCGCGATTCGATCATCGAAGCCGATGCGCTGCCGATGCGGCTCACGGCGCATACGCCGTGCTTCCGTGCCGAGGCGGGTTCCTACGGCAAGGACGTGAAGGGCATGATCCGCCAGCACCAGTTCGAGAAAGTGGAGCTGGTGCAGATCGTCGAGCCGTCGACATCGTACGATGCGCTGGAGGAACTGGTCGGCCACGCCGAGAAGGTGCTGCAGGCATTGAGGTTGCCGTATCGCAAGATGGCGTTGTGCACCGGCGACATGGGTTTCGCCGCGGCCAAGACCTATGACCTCGAAGTCTGGCTGCCGTCGCAACATACCTATCGCGAAATTTCCTCGTGCTCCAACTGCACCGATTTCCAGGCGCGCCGCATGCAGGCGCGCTGGCGCAATCCCGCCACCGGCAAGCCGGAACTGGTGCACACGCTCAACGGCTCCGGCCTTGCGGTAGGTCGTACCTTGATTGCCGTAATGGAGAACTTCCAGAATGACGACGGTTCGATCACCGTGCCGGAAGTGCTGCGGCCGTACATGGGCACAGACGGGATTTCCTAAAAGTCAGATTTATCGAGCGGGAACTTGATGTAATGCTGGGTTGGCTTAAAAGAGTCAGGATCTCGGCGAGCTCGCAGGATGTGGCGCATGGTGTGCAAAAATTTCGGATGCCGACCGTAAAATTTGATCCTACAAATGTTACTAATTCAGTTCGAGAAGATTTGCGGAAGAATATCGAATCATTGACAGATATCGATTTTGATAAACGGGAAGCAATTTATAAGGCTGCGCTTGAAGCGATAATCGCCGGTGGCGCGTTCAACGTTTTATTTGAAGCCCTGATATCAGGAGGGTTCTAAAAGAGACGCGCAAAAGAAATTTCGCACTTGCTGTCCGGCAAAGCTCACGCTCTGATTGAGCGGGAGCGTCAAACGAGGCTAGGTATAAAATACGCAATTTGGTGCTATTCCGGAGCTCCATGTGGGGATAAGAAGCGGACCGCGGAGCATAAAGCGGCTGACGGGAAGCGCTATGCGTTGAGCGAAGGATTGATCGTGAACGGCAAATGCACTTGGCCTGGCCGAGAGGATGGTTGCAGGTGTTGCGCTAGACCTTTGATTCTTGGCATTGACGATTGAACATTCGGAGAGGTGGCTGAGTGGTCTAAAGCACCGGACTTGAAATCCGGCGTACGGTTCGCCGTACCGTGGGTTCGAATCCCACCCTCTCCGCCAGAACGGCAAGGGCCCAGCGCGACCGGGCGGCGGGCTTGCGGTGGAGCAAGCGAGTTTCGATCAGGACGGAAACCCCATGTCGTCGCACGCGCATGTTTCCCCGAAAGATCTGCCTCGTCTCGCCCGCAAGGAATGGTTCCTGCTGGCGAGCCTGGCGACCTGCGCGGTCTTCGCGATCTGGGGCGGCCCGTTGTTCGGACACCTGTCCAGTCGGCCGTGGCTGATCCTCCTGTTCGGTTGGCTGTTCGCGGTCGTGCTGGGCTCCGCGCTTTGCGTGGTGCGCCACGCCGATCATCTCGCGGAACGCCTGGGCGAACCCTTCGGCACCTTGCTGTTGACGCTGTCGGTGACGTCGATCGAGGTCATGAGCATTTCCGCGGTGATGCTGCATGGCGCCAACAACCCGACGCTGGCGCGCGACACGATGTTCTCGGTGGTGATGATCGTGTTGAACGGCATGGTGGGCCTGTCGCTGCTGGTCGGCGGCTGGCGGCACCGCGAGCAGCATTACAACCTGCTCGGCGCGAATACCTACATCGGATTGATCATCCCGCTGGCCGTGCTCAGCATGGTCCTGCCCAATTACACCCACACGACGGAAGGCCCGATGCTGTCGTTCCGCCAGGAAGATTTTTTGATCGTGATGTCAATAGGCCTGTATGCCGCCTTCCTGGCGATGCAGACGCGCAGCCATCGCAATTACTTCGCATACGAGAAGGGCGAGGCCGGCATGGCGGCCACCCGCGCCCATGGCGGGGGACCGACGGGTTGGCACGCGGCCATGCTGCTCGTGTACATGTTGCCGGTGGTGTTCCTGGCGGAACAACTGGCGCATCCGATCGACTACGTGATCGAGACGCTGCACCAGCCGCCTGCGCTCGGCGGCCTCGCGATGGCGGTGCTGGTGGCCACGCCGGAAGCGATCGGCGCGGTGCGCGCGGCCGCGATCAACGACCTGCAGCGCGCGGTCAACATCTTCCTCGGTTCCGTGCTGTCGACCATCGGCCTGACCGTGCCGGCGATGCTGCTGATCAGCCATTTCACCGGCCATCCCATGATCCTCGGCCTGCAAGGCACGGACAGCCTGATGCTGCTGCTGACACTCACCGTCAGCGTGGTCACCTTCGCCAGCGGCCGCACCAATGCACTGCAGGGCGCGGTGCACTTCCTGCTGTTCCTCGCCTACATCCTCCTGATCGTCGAGAACTGATCGAGGTGCCGCTCACTGGAATGACGTGTCGTCCGGATGGCAATTCCTATGCGTCAGTGCGCAGATAGTTTTTCAACATTTTGCAAAATCTTTTGCGCTGGTGGCAGTACTCCGGAATTACCGCAAGTGTCTATCGAGAGTTGACTGTCGATTGGAGCATCGAAGGTATTGGTGTCGACGAACAAAACGTACTTTTTTCCGATATCCAGCCAGAATCTGGCCGTGGAGTTCTCGCTGAATAGACGCAAATGTGCGGGCGGCTTGCCTTTGAAAACCCTAAGGACGGCGACGTCGTAATAAGTGCCCATATAGGGGTCGAATCCCCATGGGCGTGGCGATCCAGACTGAAACGGTGGCACCAAAGCCTTCGGTTTGCCGTCTTCACCCAGCCAAGTTTCGCGAATCGCCTCGGCTTCGACAACGTACATGGAGCGCTTGTATTCGTGCGAAACCGAATAGTAATCAGGATCGTAATTCGGTAGCGATTTGTCCCAACCTGCGCAATAGGCATACGTCATCCGGGGCGTGATCACCAAGATCGCCAGCACGCACAGAAGCATACGGGGCCGCACATGCATTTTCATTTCAAGCTGTTCCTGCCCGTCTTCGCCGCGCGCCTTGCGCCCATGCGCCGCAGGGTGGCCTTGTCGTCCTCGTCGATTTCCGGTTGCAGGTCGATGTCCGGCGGCGGGTTGGGATAGACCTTGCGCTCGCCGATGAGCTTGATCCATTTGGCGCAGAAACGGTTGTAGGCCGTCCACGGCAAGCCGTCGGATTCCACCAGCGCGCGCTCGGCGCGCAATGCCAGCTGGTGCGCGTCGCGATACTGGAAATGCAGCGCGTGTTCGAACAGCATCTCGACCACTTCGTGCATGGTGATGTAGCGGTCGATGTCGTAGCGTTTCCCCGCATGGGTCATGTGCGGCGGCAATTGATGGTCGATGTAGACCGTCTTGCCGTCCCTGCTGCACGAGCCGACGTAGGGCACGTCGTACTTGCGCACGATGCGCACGGACTTCATCACCGCGGCGGCGGCTTCGTCCAGGATGCGGCTGTTGACCAGCCATTCGCCCTTTTGCGGCCGGTGTCCCCAGCTCATGTGCATTCTCCCGTCGTTGCGATGCGCGGCAGTCTAGCGCCGCCGGATTTCCACGACATGCTTCGGCGGCATGTTTCCACGGCATCCGCCGCCGGATTGCGTGATAATCGGATGATCCGAGCCGAGGCGCATCATGAGCGACGATCGAGAACCGAAGATCGAACCCTACGAAGGGCCGGCCGGCGGCTGGGGCTCGGTCAAATCGGTCGTGCGCATCCTGAAGCGCGAGAAGGTGCCGATTCCTTCGACGGTGAAAGAGCTCTGGCGGCAGAACAAGCCGCGCGGCTTCACCTGCGTGTCCTGCGCGTGGCCGCAGCCGCAGCATCCGCTGGCGTTCGAGTTCTGCGAGAACGGCGCCAAGGCCAGCGCATGGGAATTGACTGCACTGCGGGTGACGCCGGAATTCTTCGCGCAGTACACCTGTGCGGAACTGTCGCGCTGGTCCGATCACGATCTGGAACAGCAGGGCCGGTTGACGCAGCCGATGCGATACGACCGCGCGAACGACAAGTACGTGCCCTGTGAGTGGGGTGAAGCCTTCGCCGCGATCGGCGCGGAACTGAAGCAGTTGCGGCAAAGCGATCCGAAGTCCGTGGTGTTCTACGCTTCCGGTCGCGCATCGCTGGAGACGAGTTATCTCTACGCGTTGTTCGCGCGGCTGTACGGCAACAACAACCTGCCGGACAGCTCCAACATGTGCCACGAAGCCACCGGCGTGGCGCTGCGGCAGTGCCTCGGCAGTCCGGTCGGCACGGTGGTGCTCGACGATTTCGCCAAGACGGATTGCATCCTGTTCTTCGGCCAGAACGCCGGCGTCAACAGTCCGCGCATGTTGCACGACCTGCAGCACGCGGCGAAACGCGGCGTGCCGATCATCGTGTTCAATCCCGTGCGCGAGCGCGGCCTGGAACGCTTCACCAATCCGCAGAACCCGCTGGAGATGCTGACCGGCGGCGAGACGAAACTGGCCACGCAATATCACCAGGTCAAGACCGGCGGCGACATCGCGGCGATCACCGGACTGTGCAAGACGCTGCTGGCGCTGGACGACGAGGCGGCGAGGAACGGCGCGCCGCGCGTGCTGGACACGGCTTTCATCGCGCAGCATTGCCACGGCTTCGAGGCTTTCGCGGCCTTCGTGCGCGCGCAGTCGTGGGAAACCATCGAAACCGATTCCGGCCTGACGCGCGAAGCGCTCGAGGGCGCGGCGAAAGTCTATGCCGGGGCGAACGCGGCGATCGGCGTGTACGGCATGGGCCTCACGCAACACGTATTGGGCGAATACAACATCTACATGGTGGCGAGCCTGCTGTTGATGCGCGGCAACCTCGGCAAGCCCGGTGCGGGCGTCTGCCCGGTGCGCGGCCATTCCAACGTGCAGGGTCAGCGCACGGTCGGCATCGCCGACGATCCCGCGCTGGTGCCGCTGGACCGCCTGGCCGAACAATACGGTTTCGAGCCGCCGCGGGAGCGCGGCCTGCACACGGTGGATGCCTGCCAGGGCGTATTGGATGGCACCGTGCACGGTTTCATCGGACTCGGCGGCAATTTCCTGCGCGCGATCCCGGACCAGCCGCGGGTGCACGCGGCGTGGGGCAAGCTGCGCCTCACGGTGCAGATCGCCACCAAGTTGAACCGCACGCATCTCGTCAACGGCGAGGTCGCGTACCTGCTGCCGTGCCTCGGCCGCATCGAGCGCGTGATCGAGAACGGCAAGCCGCAGGTGCTCAGTACCGAAGATTCCACCAGCTGCATCCACGCTTCGGTGGGCAAGGCCGAGCCGGCCAGCCCGGGCCTGTTGTCGGAAACGCGCATCGTGGTCGAACTCGCCAGGGCCACGCTGGCGCCGAACCCGAAGGTGCCGTGGGACACGTGGGTAAACGACTACGCCACGATCCGCGACGCGATCGAACAGACCTACCCGGACCAGTTCCGCGATTTCAACAAGCGGATGTGGCAACCGGGCGGTTTCCACCGCCCGAACCCCGTGCGCGAACGGATCTGGAAGACCGCCACCGGCAAGGCGAACTTCATTCCGCCGCCGGCGCTGGTCGCCACCGGTTTCGACGACGCACCGGGGCGCTACCGGCTGATGACGATGCGCTCCAACGACCAGTTCAACACCACCATCTACGGTTACGACGACCGCTTCCGCGGCATCCGCGGCACGCGCGACGTGGTGCTGATGCACAAGGACGACATCGCGCAGGCGGGTCTGCGCGAAGGCCAGAAGGTGAAACTGGTGTCGGACGCCGGTGACGGCATCGCGCGCGAAGTCGGCGGGTTGAGCGTGATCGCGTTCGACATTCCGCGCGGCTGCATCGGCGGCTACTACCCGGAGTGCAATCCGCTGATCCCGCTGTCGCACCACACGCTCTTCAGCAAGCTGCCGGCGGCGAAGTCGGTGCCGGTCAGGATCGTGGTCGAAATCGCCAAAGGCGATTGAGGGTGAGGCAAGGACGCCGAACGGAAATTGCGCCAGGGAGGGTTGCTTGCAGTGCTCTCGACCACGCTTGAGCCACCGCCAAGCCCGGCATTCGCCACGAATTGCGGCAATACTTGCTGCCGCCGAGGGGAAGGGGAGTTCTCCATGTCGAAAGTTTCCGTCATCCGTCCGCTGCATCGCGGCGGCATCGTGCTGTTCGCTTGCGTCGCCCTGCTTGCCGGTTGCAACCGGCATGAGTCTCCATCGCTGAGTCTCCAGGGCGCGCCGGAGGCGGCCGGCTCGGCGGCAAAGGCGGGCGCCAAGGCGCCGTTCGCCTTGGCATCGGCAGGCTCCGATACGCGCGACAACGGCACCGAACTGGTGCTGCGCTTCAACGCGCCCCTGGCTGCCGCGCAGTCCTTCGACAAGTTGCTCGCCGTGACCGGACCGAACGGCGAAGCGGTGAACGGGAGCTGGAGCCTCGACGACGACGGCAAGACCCTGCGGTTTCCATTCGTGCAGCCGAACCGGCACTACTCGGTACTGCTGCACAAGGGCGTGCTGGCGGCGGGCGGCCAAACCCTGCCGGCCGAGATCAAGCGTGACGTGTATTCCGGCAGCGTGCCACCGGCGATCGGCTTCGCTTCGCACGGCAGCGTGCTGCCCGCACGCGGTACGCGAGGGCTGCCGCTGGTTTCGGTCAACGTGCACGACGCCGACATCGAATTCTTCAAGGTGCACGACGACGCGTTGTCGGATCTTTATTGCGCCTATCCGGCCAACAAGCACCGCGACAATTACGAGCTCGATCACGACGTCAATCAGTGGGACACCTGCAACCCCGGCGGTCGCGCCAAGCGGCCGATCACCGAGATCGCGGATTCGGTGTACGCCAACCACTACACCCTCGGCGGCGCCGACAACGAACGCACGGTGACTTACGTTCCGGTGCAAAACATCCGGCAGCTCGCCACGCCGGGCGTGTACATGGCGGTGGTGAAGCAGGGCGGCACGTTCAAGGGTTCTTACGACACCGCGGTGTTCTTCGTGAGCGACCTGGGCCTGCATCTGCGCGTGTATCGCGACAACGCGCTGCTGCACGTCGCGTCATTGCGCGACGGTTCGCCGGTGCCCGGCGTCGCGATCGAAATCGACAACGCGGCGGGCGCCGCGAGACTCAAGGCCGTCACCGATGCCGGCGGCAATGCCCTGCTCTCGTACAAGGTCGACCCCGAGGACGTGCTGGTCGCGCGCCATGGCAGCGACGTGTCGGTGCTGCCGCTCAACCGGCCGGCGCTGGACATCTCCAATTTCGACATCACGGGTCGCCGCGAGGCGCCGTTCGAAGTGTTCGCGTGGTCCGGGCGCGATCTTTACCGGCCGGGCGAAACCCTCAATGTGTCGGCGTTGCTGCGCGATTACGACGGCCGGCCGATGCCGACGCAGGCGTTGTACGTGCACCTGAAGCAGCCGGATGGCCGTACGCTGCCCGATCAGCGCCTGCAGCCTTCGCGACTGAATTATTTCCAGTTGACGCAAGCCATCCCTGCCGACGCGCCGACCGGGCTGTGGCAACTGGAATTCCGCCTCGATCCCGCGGCGAAGGAAGCGGTGCAGGCCTTTCCGTTCCATGTCGAGGAATTCCTGCCGGAGCGGTTGAAACTCGCGCTCGACAGCCCGCAGGCGCGGCTGCTGCCCGACGAACCGCTCAGGCTGGACGTGGCATCGAGCTATCTCTATGGCGCGCCGGCCGCGGGCAACCGCTTTACCGCGAAGTTGCTGGTCGCGCCGGAAGTGCATCCGCTCGCGGACATGGGCGACACCTTTTTCGGCGATCCGACCGTCGATCTTCCCAAGGATGCGAAGGACGTGATCGACGCCAAGCTCGACGTCCAGGGCGCGCTCCGGCAGGACGTGGCGCTGCCGGACGACGTCAAACCCGTGGCGCCGCTGGCGGTCACGCTTTCCGGCAGCGTGTACGAAAGCGGTGGCCGCGCGGTCACGCGCGTCATGAAACGCGTGTACTGGCCGGCGCCGCAACTCGTCGGCGTGCGGCCGTTGTTCGACCCGAAGCAGGGCGCCGAAAGCGAGGAGCAAGCCGGGTTCGAGATCGTACGCGCGGACGTGGACGGCAAACTGGTCGCCGGCGCGCACCTGAAAGTGCGGTTGCAGCGCGAGCTGCGCGATTTCTACTGGCTGTACGACCAGGGCGATGGCTGGAAATCCGACGCGCACCAGCAATTGCAGTTGATCGACCAGAAGGACGTGGACGTCGCCGCCGGTGGCCGCGCGCGCGTGGAGTTTCCCGTGCAGTGGGGCGGTTATCGGCTGGAAGTGTACGACCCCGCGACGAAGCTCACGACCGTGTTCCCGTTCTTCGCCGGCTGGAGCTGGGATGACGAGAATCTCGGCAAGGAGGCGCGCCCCGACAAGGTCAAGCTGCAGCTCGACAAGGCGCGCTACCGCGCGGGCGACACCATGAAGGTGACAGTGACGCCGCCGCACGACGGCCCGGGCGTGCTGCTGGTGGAATCCGATCATCTGTTGTACCTGAAGGACATTGATGCCAAGGCCGGCAGCACGTTCGAGATTCCGGTGACGAAGAACTGGGAGCGCCACGACGTGTACGTCTCCGCGCTGGTGTTCCGCGGTGGTGCCGCCGACGAACACTCCACGCCCGCGCGCGCGCTCGGCATCGAGCATGTGGCGATGGAGCGCAATGACCGCCGCATCCCGTTGACGCTCTCCGCGTCGCCGATGATGCGTCCGGGGAATCCGCTGGACGTGCAGATGCAGGCGAGGGGGCTGGCGGGAACGCAGGCCTTCGTGACGCTCTCGGCGGTCGATCAGGGCGTCATCAACATCACCGACTACCCGGTGCCGGATGCGTGGGCCTGGATGTTCGCCAAGCGCGCGCTGGGCGTGGACGCCTACGATCTCTACAGCCGCATCATCGAGGCCATGGACGGCAGCGAAGCGCAGTTGCGCTACGGCGGCGACATGGCAGCCAAGCCGCTGGCGCATGCGGCGCGCCTGAATCCCGAGGTGAAGATCGTGGATCTGTTCGCCGCGCCGGTGGCGTTCGATGCGCAAGGGCGCGCGACGTTGCGCGTGGACGTGCCGGATTTCAACGGCACGCTGCGGTTGTCCGCGCTGGCGTGGAGCGCCGACCGCTTCGGCAACGCCGACGGCTCGATCGTGGTGCGCGCGCCGCTGGTGGTGGAACCGGGCACGCCGCGCGTGATGGCCGGCGGCGACAAGGCGCAGATCAGCCTCGACCTCAAGAACCTGTCGGGCAAGGACGGCGTGGCGAAAGTACGCGTGGCGATCGACGGGCCGGTCACCGTGGCGAACCCAAGCCGTGTGGTCGCGTTGAAGAATGGCGATGGCACCGCGCTGATATTCCCGGTCACCGCGCAACCCGGTGTCGCGGTGGCGAAACTCGACATCCACGCCGAGTTGAACGATTACGCGGTGGATCGCCATTTCGAATTCGCGGTGCGCCCGGCATGGCCGGAGCAGCGGAAGTCCGTGCCGTTCGTGGTGGAGAACGGCAAGCCGGTGCATCTGGATGCGGGCGCGGCCGCGGGACTGTTTCCGCAGACGGTGCGCGCGCAGCTCACGCTGAGCACGCTGCCGCCGTTGCCTTATCACTCGGCGTTGCGCGACCTGCTCAATTACCCCTACGGCTGCATCGAACAGACCACGAGCAAGGGTTACGCGGCGCTGATCCTGGATCCGGCGACCGCCAAAGCCGTGGGCATCACGGTCACCGATGCCACGCGCCAGGCCGCGGTGGAATCCGCGCTCGCGCGCATGGCGTCGTTCCAGGCCAGCAACGGCCATTTCAGTTTCTGGGGCGGCGACAGTCCGATCGAAACCTTCACCACGCCTTACGTCGTGGATTTCATGATCGACGCGCGCGAACAAGGATTCGCGGTGCCGCAGGATGTGCTCCAGAAGGCCTTGCAACGGCTCAACGACGACCTGCTCGGCGGCGGCCATCCATACTTCAGCTACGAATACCATGACCACATGCGGATCGCGGACGAGGCCTGGTCCGGCTTCGTGCTGGCGCGCGTCAACCGCGCGCCGCTCGGCACCCTGCGCGCGATTTTCGACAACGACCGCGGCAAGCTGGTCGCACCGCTGCCGCTGGTGCATCTCGGCATCGCGCTGAAACTGATGGGCGACAACGAGCGCGCACAGAAGGCGATCGCCGAAGCGTTCGCATGGAACAAGCCGCGGCCGTGGTACGTGGGCGATTACGGTTCCGACCTGCGCGACCTCGCGCTGATGGTCGCGCTGACGCACCGCTTCGGCATGAACAAGCCGGAGTACGACGCCAAGCTGATCGACTGGGCGCGCAACGCGACGGTGCGCAGCGCGCGCACGGAAGTGCCGTATTACCACTTCTCGTGGACTTCGCTCAGCACGCAGGAGCAGATGGCGATCGCGTGGATCGCGCGCACCTTCGACGCCGGCAAGAGCACCGGAAGCACGCTGCCGGTGAACCTGAAGATCGGCGGCGGCAACGAATCGCCGCCAGCCGGCGTGGATCTGTGGACGCGGCCGTCGAGTCTTGCCGAGTTGTCGGACGGCGTCGAGGTCACATCCACCGGCAGCGGGAGCGTGTTCGGTTCGCTGGATGTCGCCGGCATCCCGAAGCAGCCGCCGGCCGCGGACGCGAGCGCGGTGGATGTCCGCCGCAGTTATTACACCACCGACGGCAAGCCGTGGAACGGCGGCGTGTTGAAGGAAGGCGACTCGCTGATCGCGGAATTGACGATCGAGGCGAAGGACGCCATGCCGGATGCACTGGTGACCGACCTGTTGCCAGGCGGCCTGGAAGTCGAGAACCTCAACCTCGGCGGCGCGCAGCAGTGGGAAGGCGTGGTGGTCGACGGCATCCAGATGGACCAGCACACCGACGCGGCCGACATCGTGCACGAGGAATACCGCGACGACCGTTATGCCGCGGCGGTGAAACTCCAGCGCGGCGAGGCCGCACACTTGTTCTACCTGGTGCGCACGGTGACGCCGGGTCATTACATCGTGCCGCCGCCGCTGGTCGAAGACATGTACCGGCCGGCGCTGCGCGGCATCGGCAAATCGCAGCCGGCGGCACTGGACGTGGTGGAGCCGTAGGCGAAACGCGATGTCCGCGGCGACGTCCGGCGGTACATCGTGCACGCAGCCGCAGCGTGGCGGCTGGCGTCGGCGCGCGGTCCGCTTCGTTGCCGCCGCAAGCTTTACGTTGCTGGTCGCGGCGGCGGTTCTGGATCGCCTGTTCCCGCTGCCGCTGCCGAAGGGAGAAGGCGGCAGCACGGTGGTGCTGGCGCGCGACGGCACGCCCTTGCGTGCGTTCGCCGACGCGCAAGGCGTGTGGCGTTATCCGACGACCGCGAAGCAGGTGTCGCCGCTGTACCTGCAAGCGTTGTTCGCCTACGAAGACCGCTGGTTCTGGCGGCATCCCGGCGTGAATCCCTGGGCGCTGGCGCGCGGCGCATTCGGCGGCCTGTTGCATGGCCATGTCGTCTCCGGCGGCTCCACGCTGACCATGCAGGTGGCGCGCATCATCGAGCCGATCCCGCATACGTTCGGTGGCAAGCTCGTGCAGATCCTGCGCGCGCTGCAACTCGAGGCGCATCTTTCCAAGGCGCAGATCCTCGACCTCTATCTCGATCGCGCGCCGTTCGGCGGCAACATCGAGGGCGTGGAAGCGGCATCGTGGGCCTACCTCGGCAAGAGCGCGGCGCACCTGTCGCGTGCCGAAGCCGCGTTGCTGGCGGTGTTGCCGCAGGCGCCGGGGCGGCTGCGTCCGGACCGCCATCCGGAACTGGCGCGCGCGGCTCGCGACAAGGTGCTGCGCCGCCTGCGCCATGCGCAGGTATGGAGCGCTGCGCAGGTGCGGGCGGCGATGGTCGAACCGGTGTCCGCGCGTTCGCTGCGCGCGCCGATGACCGCTGCGTTGTTCGCACAACGCATGCACGACCAGCAGCCGGAAGCGCGCCGCATCGCCACCCTGATCGACGCCGACATGCAGCGCGCCGCGGAGCAGCGTGTGGCGGATTATCTCGCGCGCCTGCCGCCGCACAGTTCGGTGGCGGTGCTCGCGGTGGAGAACGCCACGCTGGCCACGCGCGTTTACATCGGCACCGGCGCGTTCGCGGATCCCGCGCGCGCGGGACACGTCGACATGGTGCGCGCGCCGCGTTCTCCCGGCTCCACGCTGAAACCGTTCCTGTACGGACTGGCGCTGGACGATGGACTGATCACTTCGCAAAGCCTGCTGGTGGATGCACCCGAGGATTTCCACGGATACCGGCCAGGCAACTTCGACGAGGCATTCAACGGGCCCGTCAGTGTCGCGGAAGCCCTGCAGCGTTCGCTCAACGTACCGGCGGTGGACGTGCTGGATCACGTAGGGCCGAATCGTTTCGCGGCGCGGCTGGCGAGCGGAGGCGTCGATCTGGAACTTCCCGACGGCGCGCAGCCGAACCTGTCGATCATCCTCGGCGGCGCGGCCACGCGCCTGGAATCGCTGGTCGGCGCCTACACCGCGTTCGCGAATGCCGGCATCGCCGGTGTGCCGCGTTACATGCCGGAGCAGGATGCGCGTCGTCGCCGATTGCTTTCACCCGGCGCGGCGTGGATCGTGCGCGACATTCTTTCCAGCAATCCCGCGGACGTGGAAGGCGCGCCCATCGCCGGTACCACCGATCATGCCGATCTGGCATGGAAGACGGGCACCAGCTACGGCTACCGGGATGCCTGGGCCATCGGCGTCGAAGATCGCTGGACGATCGGCGTGTGGATCGGCCGCCCCGACGGCACGCCGTCGCCCGGCGAGTATGGCGCGGTGACGGCATTGCCGCTGTTGTTCCAGATCGCGGACATGGTGCCGTCGCGCGGCGGCGTGCGGCAGCCAAAACCGGCCAGCGTGCGCATGGTCGATGTGTGCTGGCCGCTGGGCGGCACGGCGGCGAATACCGAGCCTGCGTTGTGCCGCCAGCTTCGTCACGCATGGGTATTGAACGACGCCTTGCCGCCGACGTTTCCCGATCGCGGGCCCGATGCGTGGAGCGATTCGCGTGTGGTATTGCGCGTGAACGCGGATGGCCGTCGCCTCAGCGCCGGCTGTCACGGGAAGGGCGAGCACGCCATGACGATCGCACGCTGGCCTGCGTTGGTCACGCCGTGGCTGGGCGAGGATGATCGCGAACGGGAACGATTGCCTCCGCTCGCGCCGGGATGCATGCCGGACGCGCTGCAGGACACCGAGGCCATCCGCATCACCGGCTTGAACGACGGCACGGTCCTGCGTCCTGCGCCGAACAGCGACAAGCCGTTGCGCGTGACCTTGCACGCGATCGGCGCGCAATCCGACGTGCAATGGCTTGTGGATGGCCGCCTGCTCGCCAGCGCGCCGGAAAGCGCGGCGGTCACGCTGGATCTCGGCTTGCCGGGCCCGCATCGCCTGACCGCGGTGACCCGCGATGGCGCGTGGGACAGCGTCGGATTTTCCGTGACGAATAATTGAAGAGTGCGCCCATGGATGGGCGCTTCTGGAGTCCGGCATGCGGCAAGGTTTGATTTCGCGTCGAATCTTCCAACTGCAGCGATCAAGGAAGATCGCAAAAATAATGGCGTGCTACCATCGCGCGATTGCGTGTCGCCGGAATCGTCCATGCAAATCGAAACCAAGCTGCCCAAGGTCGGCACGACGATCTTCACCGTGATGAGCCAGCTCGCGCTGGAGCACAAGGCGGTGAATCTGGGGCAGGGCTTTCCGGATTTCGAGCCGCCGCAGAACCTGCGCGAGGCGCTGGCGCGCGCGATGAACGACGGGCGCAACCAGTATGCGCCGATGAGCGGCATTCCGAAATTGCGCGAACAGATCGCGCTGGCGACCGAACGTTATTACGGGCGCCGCGCGAGCGCGGATACGGAAGTCACCGTCACCTCGGGCGCCACCGAAGCCATCTTTGCCGCCGTCGCGGCGGTGGTGCATGCCGGTGACGAGGTGATCGTGCTGGATCCTTGCTACGACTGCTACGAACCGGCGATCGCGCTGGCCGGTGCGCACACGGTGCACGTGCCGTTGCGACTGCCGGATTTCGGCGTGGACTGGCAGCGCGTGCGCGACGAGATCACGCCGAAGACGCGGCTGATCATCGTCAATACTCCGCACAATCCATCAGGTGCCGTGTTCTCGCAGGCGGATCTCGACGAGCTCGCGGAGATTGTTTCCGCACACGGGTTGCTGGTGCTGTCCGACGAAGTCTACGAACACATCGTTTACGACGGCGCGCGGCACATGAGCGTGCTGCGCAAGCCGGAACTGGCCGAGCGCAGCCTAGTGGTGAGTTCCTTCGGCAAGACCTGGCATTGCACCGGCTGGAAGGTCGGTTACTGCGTCGCGCCGAAATTGCTGACCGCGGAGTTCCGCAAGGTTCACCAGTACCTGACTTTCTGTACCTTCCAGCCCGCGCAGTGGGCATTTGCGGAGGCGATGGAAACCGATCCGCAGCACGTGGACGGGCTTTCGGCCTTCTATCAGTCCAAACGCGATCGTTTCCGCGAGTTGCTGGCCGGCTCGCGCTTCGGGCTGTTGCCCGTGCGCGGCAGCTATTTCCAGCTCGCGGACTTTTCGGCCATCCGTGATACCGACGACCTGAATTTCTGCGAGTGGCTGGTGCGCGAGGCAGGCGTGGCCGCGATCCCGGTGTCGGCGTTTTACGAAACCGCGCCCGAAGCGCGACTGGTGCGATTTTGTTTCGCCAAGAGCGATGAAACGCTGGAAGCGGCCGCGGAGCGATTGTGCAAACTCTGAACGTTTCCCTGGTGCAGGGCGCCACGCGCTGGCACGACCCGTCCGGCAATCGCGAGTATTACGGCGCACTGATCGGCCCCTTGCGCGGCAGCACGGATCTGGTGGTGCTGCCGGAAACCTTCACCAGCGGCTTTTCCAACGAGGCGATCGCCCAGGCCGAAGCCATGGACGGGCCGACCCTGCGCTGGCTACGCGAACAGGCGAAGCATCTGGACGCGGCGATCACCGGTAGCGTGCAATTGCGCGTGGGCGATGGCGTGTACAACCGGCTGCTGTTCGTCACTCCCGACGGCGATGCACGGCATTACGACAAGCGCCACCTGTTCCGGTATGCCGACGAACACAAGCGCTACGCGTCAGGCCGCGAGCGTTTGTTGGTGCAATGGCGCGGCTGGAAGATATGTCCGCTGGTCTGCTACGACTTGCGCTTTCCGGTTTTCTCGCGCAATCGCCACGATGCAGGGCAAGGCTTCGATTACGACCTGCTGGTGTATGTCGCGAACTGGCCTTCGCCGCGTGCCTATGCCTGGAGCACGCTGCTGCGTGCGCGCGCGATCGAGAACCTGTGCTACGTCGCTGGCGTCAATCGCGTGGGGCGCGACGGCAACGGACATGATTATGCGGGCGCCAGCGCCGTGCTGGATTTCCTCGGCCAGCCGCTGTCTCAGGACAGCGATCAGGAACTGGTGTCGACCACGACCCTGTCGATGGCGGAACTCGCCGCCCATCGCGAACGCTTCCCGGCGTGGATGGACGCCGACGCATTCACACTGGGTGCGTAGGCTCAGAGAATCGCCAACACCGCTTCGGGCGGCCGGCCGATCGCGGCGTTGCCGTCGGCGAATACGATCGGCCGCTGGATCAGGATCGGATGCGCGGCTATCGCGGCGATCAGTTGCTCGCGCGTGAGGGAAGGGTTGTCGAGTCGCAACCTGGCATAGTCGGATTCGTCCTGCCGCATCAGTTCGCGCGGTTGCAGTTTCAGCACGTCGAGTGCGCGTGAGATTTCCATCATATCCGGCGGATTTTTCTGATAATCTACAACCTCGGGGTTGGGGCTGCGTTCCAGCAACAGCTCCAGCGTCGCACGCGATTTCGAGCAGTGCGGGTTATGCCAGATGACCGGCCGCGTAGCCATGTTCAGCGGCTGCGCGACGGACCGCCGCCGCGAGTTGGGCCCCGCCCCCGTGGCTGTTGTCCGCCGTTGCGCGGACCGCCGCGTCCGCCACGAGCATCCTTGCGGTTTTCGCCGGCGAACCAGGTGCGCACCGAAGGCAATTCCTGTCCGGGCGCCACGCCGCGACCCTTCCTCTTGCGCTGGGGTCGCTGCGCATTGTCCGGGCGCGCGACGTTGCCATTGACGTCACCACGCGGCGCACCACCCCGGCGACGTTTGCCGCGGCCGGGAGCGAAATCGTCCGGTCGCACGCGATCGAAGGCGGTGAGCTCGCGGGCTTCGTGGTGATGCACGCCCGTCCAGGCCTTGGCATGCTCCGCCGGCCGCACCTCGGTCACGGCGCGGCGCGGATGGCTGCGCTGGTGCAGTACGGGCTTCAGGGTGAGGACAGGCTGCGGTTCGCCCGCACCGGCCAGTTCGCGCAATGCGCGCACGCGTTCGGGCGCCAGCAGTTCGTGGTCTCCGGGACGCAGGCTGCGCGGAAGTTCGATGTTGCCGTAGCGGATGCGCTTCAGCCGGCTCACCGGGAAACCCTGCGAATCCCACAACCGCCGCACTTCGCGATTGCGGCCTTCGTGCAGCACCACGCGGAACCATTGGTGGCTGCCGTCGCCGCGATTGACGACATGGATCTCGTCGAATTTCGCGGGACCATCCTCGAGTTGCACGCCTGCTTTCAGGCGATCCAGCACTTCGTCGGGCACTTCGCCGTGCACGCGGCACAGATATTCGCGCTCGATTTCGTGCGACGGGTGCATCAGCGCATTGGCCAGTTCGCCGTCGGTGGTCAGCAGCAACAGGCCGGTGGTATTGGTATCCAGCCGTCCGACCGCGATCCAGCGAGCACCGCGAGGATCGGGCAGATGTTCGAATACGGTCGGCCGGCCTTCCGGATCCTCGCGCGTGGTCAGTTCGCCTTCCGGCTTGTGGTAAAGCATCACCTGCGAATCGTCGCGGAGTTCGTTTGCGACCACGAACTGCTTGCGGTCGAGTTCCACGCGATCGCCGGCACGCACGCTGGATCCGATTTGCGCTGCCGCGCCGTTGACCTGCACCTCGCCGTTGCAGATGCGTTCCTCGAGCATGCGCCGCGATCCCAGTCCGGCATTGGCCAGCACCTTGTGCAGGCGCTCTTCCAGCGTGCCGTTCGGCGTTTCGCCGCGTTTCAGGCTGAGCAGGCCGCGTGGCGAGTTCATGCGGAATGCTCCGCGGCTTGTTCGTTCGATTCGATTTCGTGCATCGGTTGTTCACCTTGAGCATCGGCGGATTCCACGACGTCCGCGGATGCGGAAACGCCGGCCACCAGAGTGAGTTGCGGTTCGAGGTCTTCCAGATCGCGAATCTCGGCGAGCGTGGGAAGCTGGTCCAGCGATTTCAAATTGAAATAGTCGAGGAAGTTGCGGGTGGTGCCGAACAGTGCCGGCTTGCCGGGCACGTCGCGATAGCCGACCACGCGGATCCATTCGCGTTCTTCCAGCGTGCGCATGATGCTGGACGCGACGGAAACGCCACGGATCTGTTCGATCTCGCCGCGGGTGATCGGCTGGCGGTAGGCGATCAGCGCCAGGGTTTCCAGCAGGGCGCGCGAATAACGCGTCTGGCGCTCGCTCCAGAGCCGCGCGACCCAGGCGTGGACTTCCTGCCGCACCTGGTAACGGAAGCCGGAGGCGACTTCCACCAGTTCCACGCCGCGGCCCGCGCATTCCTGCTGCAGGGCGTGCACGGCCTGTGCGAGGTCGGCATGGCCGACGGCTTCGTCTTCGGCGAACAAGGCGCCCAGCATGGGCAGCGTCAGCGGCTGCTGCGCCGCCAACAGCGCGGCCTCGATGATGTTCTTCAGTTTGTCCTGTTCCACTCGTGTCTCACTCGGTGATTTCAGTTGCGCGCGCTTTCAGATAGATCGCCGCCAGCGGCTGCTCCTGCACAATCTCGATCAGGCGATCCTTCGCCAGCTCCAGCAGCGCCAGAAAGGTGACCACTGCCCCCAGTCGCCCCTCGACGATTTCGAACAACGATTCGAAGCGGTGGAAGGCGCCATCGCCGAGCGCGCGCAGCACTTCGCCCATCCGCTGCCGCACCGACAACGGCTCGCGCGCGACGGCGTGATGGCCGTACAACTCCGCGCGATTGAGCACGTCCCGCAACGCCAGCAACATCTCGCGCAGATCCACCGGCGGCGGCAGCTTGATCACCTGCCGGTCCGGCACGAAGGCGGAAGCGGCATCGATGTCGCGCTCCATGCGGGGCAGGGTGTCGATGTCCTCCGCCGCTTTCTTGAAGCGCTCGTACTCCTGCAGGCGTCGTATCAGTTCCGCGCGAGGATCCTCCTCGATGCCTTCCTCGATCGGCGGACGCGGAAGCAGCAGCCGCGACTTGATCTCGGCCAGGATCGCGGCCATGACCAGATACTCCGCCGCCAGCTCCAGCCGAAGCTCGCGCATCACCTCGATGTATTCCATGTATTGCCGGGTGATCTCGGCGACGGGAATATCGAGGATGTCCAAGTTCTGCCGCCGGATCAGGTAGAGCAGCAGGTCCAGCGGTCCCTCGAATGCTTCGAGGATCACCTCGAGTGCGTCCGGTGGGATGTACAGATCCTGCGGCATCTGCAGCACCGGTTCGCCGCGCACTACCGCCAGCGGCATTTCCTGCTGCAGCGGGACGCGCGTTGCGGCGACGTTTCCGTCGCCGGACGACACGGCAGTGGCCTGCGCTGATTCGGGGCTCATCCGGCACTCATGCCATGCATTATTCTTCAAGAACACGACCGGCCATCATTGGGCCGCTGGATTCGGGATCGCATCGATTTCGCATTCGTGGCGGTTGCCTCGAGCGACTTCCCGATCGGAGAATCGCAGGCCGACCCGCCGGAACAGGCGTCCGGAAGTCGCTGCCAAGGCCCGGGCCGCGCGAGCGGCGATACTGAAGCGTACGTGCACCGCGGAGTGGTCGCCCCGGGCCACGTGACGCGTTTAGGGTAAGGGGGAGCGTGGCGCAAGTCCAGTGTCGGCCACTGCCTGCCTGGCTGCTCACAAAGTTTTGCGTGACGGGCCCGCACGGCCAGGGTGCGTGGCCCGCGACTTGCAGAACCGGAACAGGCGTATCTTGGGTGACAGGTTCGTGGAAACGGAAATGATGGTGGACGAAGAAAACGCGGAGGGTCGGCAGGGTCATGCCGATCACCTCCGGCACGCGCGGATGAAACGGCAGACGGCTGTGCTGATGAGCCAATGCGGCGACGTCTGGGCCACCGAGCTCGACGACATTTCCGCGACCGGCGCGCTGGTCGCGCGTCCGGAAGACTGGAAAGGCGGCCCCGGCGATCTGTGGGTGCTGGACATGTTGTTTCATGACAACCTGAACATCCATCTCGAGGCCAGGGTGGCACGCGTGTCGCGCGATCGCATCGGTTTCGAATTCGCGCGCATTCCCGAAGACAAGCAGGCGCCGCTCTGGAACCTGCTGGGCGGTTACGCCGATACGCTGGAGCCCTGGAGCGACCTCGAAGATTGAAGCGGCGCTTCGCCGAACGGGATGTCCGGCGAAGCGCGCGTTGACCAATCAATGACCGTCGTCGTTTTGATGGTCGTGTTTCGGTGGTGGTTTGTGGCTCTCTGCATGCTCCGTCGGCGCATGTCCCTGCTGTGGCATTGCAGGCTTCGCTTGATGCTGTTGCACTTCTTGATGCTGTTGCACTTCTTGATGCTGTTGCATTTGCGGAGGGGCCGTCTGGCGTTCGTAATTTTCGCGCGATGGCGCAGGCTGGTTGTGCGATTGCATCGGTTCGTTGCGCGGCGGCATGGCTTCGCGATGCGACGACATGGTGGACTCCGTATGCGGCACGTGCACGAAGCCATCCGATGGCTGCTTCGCCGGCGTCGCATGCGAGGTCGCCATCGGTGCCGTGCGGGGCGCCGTCTCCGTGGCTGCATGCGGTGCATGCACGAAACCGTCGGACGGCCGAGTCATCGAAGGCGAAGAGTGCGAGGCCGTGATCGTGCTGGTTGTGCGCGGCGCTGCCATGGTTTCGTTGCGCATCGCATGGCCCGCCGGGACGAGGTTGCCCGGATGCGGCGCGGCCGCGATTTCCGGTCGGCCATGATTGACCGAAAATCGCTGCGTGGGGCTTTTCACTGCCAGCTCGCGTTGATGGGTCTGCGAGGACGTCGGATCGAAATGACGTTCGTTCGCCACTGCAAGCTGCGCTGAAGTCGGGCGCGCAGTGATGCCGCCGCGGCCGCCGTTGTAGCTGACCCGGGCAGCGCTGCCGGTTTGATAGTTGTTGACCACCGTCTTGTCCACATACACGTTGCGGACGTTGGTCACATTGATATTGTTCACTGCGTGGTTGTAGTAGAAATCGTGGCCGCGCCAGTAGCCTCCGACATAGCCGACACCGAAGTAACCGAAGCCGTAGTTGATGCCGCCGTAGAATCCGACGCGCGAACCCCAGTAGCCCTGATGCCAGCGGTAATAGCCGGTGTCCCAGCCCCACCAGCCGGGCGTCCACAGCAAGCCGACTTCGGGGGGCAGCACCCAGGCGCCAGGCACCCAGTAATACCCGTATGCGGGATCCCACGCCCAGTAACCGGGCGTCCAGATGTAGCCTGGTTCCGGTGCGATCGGTTGCTCGTAAACCGGCAACGGCGGCGGTGCGATTCCGACCGAAATGCCGACGCTGACGAAGGCGGCAGCAGGCAACGGTGCAGCCAGCAGCGGCGCGCCCAGCAGGCCGGCCAACACTGCACTTCTGAATAGGGTGGCGCGGATCATGGGTTTCTCCTTTGGCGAACCCACGTGCATGGTGAACCCATATGTCAAAACGCCGGATGACGGGAATCGAATCCGCACGGTATCGCTCAGCCGCGGTTTAACCGGATGCGCTTGTCAATTGCGCGTCGGATACGGTGTGCCGTCCTTGCGCGTGTAGACATCGTCGCGTGCGTCGATGCGCATGTCGATGTCGGAGTAGGTGCAGACATCGCCGCCGCTGCGGGTTCCGATTTCCAGGCAGGACGCGACGGCGTTCGAGCGGTTGACGAGATGATGGCCGTTGCCGGAGCCCTTGGGGAATGCCGCGCAGTCGCCCGCGCGCAGGATCGTTTCACCCTCGTCCTCGATCAACACCAGCTCGCCCGAAAGCACCCAGACGAATTCATCCTCATCCGAATGCCAATGCCGCTGGCTGGACCACGTGCCGGGCGGCAACTCCATCAGGTTGGCGCCGAAATCGCTCAGGTTGCCGGCATCCCCGAGCGCCCTGCGCATGCGCGGTGCGCAGGGGCGGTCGAAAGGTTCCGGGTAGGAGGAGCCGGTACGACGCGGCAACGAATCGACTGCGAGCTTTGGCATGGGGGTTTCCGTTCGGTGCGACGATCAATGCGTGGATTTCCTGGATTCTTCGTCGCGCAGTTCGCGGCGCAGGATCTTGCCGACGTTGCTCTTGGGCAGTGAATCGCGGAATTCGATGTACCGGGGTCGCTTGTAGCCGGTCAGCTCGTCATGGCAGTACTGTTTCAACGCCGCTTCGGTGAGCTCGGGATCCTTCCTCACCACGAACAATTTCACCACTTCGCCGGAATGCTCGTCGGGCACGCCGATCGCGGCGACTTCCAGCACGCCGGGATGATGCGCGACCACGTCCTCGACCTCGTTGGGATACACGTTGAAACCGGACACCAGGATCATGTCCTTCTTGCGATCCACGATGTAGACGTAACCACGTTCGTCCATTTTCGCGATGTCGCCGGTGTGCAGCCAGCCGTCGTCGCCCAGCACCTTCGCCGTTTCGTCCGGCCGCTGCCAGTAGCCTTTCATCACCTGCGGTCCGCGCACCATCAATTCGCCCACCTCGCCGACCGGCAACACCCGATTGTCTTCCGACCAGACGGCCACGTCGGTGCTCGGCAGCGGCAGGCCGATCGCGCCGTTGTAATCCTTCAGGTCGGGAGGGTTGATGCACACGCCAGGCGAGGTTTCGGTCAGGCCGTAGGCTTCCAGCAGGGTGCAGCCGGTGACGCGCTTCCACTTGTCCGCCACCGCGCGTTGCACGGCCATGCCGCCGCCCAGCGATATCCGCAAGTGCGAAAAATCGAGGTGCTCGAAACCGGGCGTATTCAGCAGGCCGTTGAACAAGGTGTTGACGCCGGGAAGGATGGAGAACGGCACGGACTTCAGCGTCTTGACGAAGCCCGGCATGTCGCGCGGATTGGTGATCAGCACGCTGTTGGCGCCCAGCTGCATGAACACCATCACGCACGCCGTCAACGAGAAGATGTGGTACATCGGCAGCGCCGCGATCGCGACCTCCTCGCCGGGTTGCAGGAAGCCGCCGATCCACGCATGCACCTGCAGCATGTTGGCGACCATGTTGCCATGCGTGAGCATCGCGCCCTTGGCCACGCCGGTGGTGCCGCCGGTGTATTGCAGGAAGGCGAGATCGTCGTGGTCCAGCGCGACCTCCGGAACCGGGAACGCCGCGCCGCGTTTCAGCGCATCCGAGAAACGGATGCAGTCGGGGATATCCCAGCGCGGCACCATCTTCTTGATGCGCTTCACCGCGAAGCTCATCAGTGGGCCCTTCGGGAACCCGAGCAGATCGCCGAGCGAGGTCACGATCACGTGTTGCACGGTGGTGTCGTGCCGGACTTCCGACAGTGTCGCCGCGAAGTTTTCCAACACCACGATCGCCTTCGCGCCGGCGTCGCGCAACTGGTGCTCCAGCTCGCGCGCGGTGTAGAGCGGGTTGACGTTGACCACGGTCAGCCCGGCGCGCAGCGCGCCGAACAGCGCGACCGGATACTGCAGCAGGTTCGGCATCATGATCGCGATGCGATCACCCTTGCCCAGCTTGAGTCCGCCGGACAGATAGGCCGCGAAGCGCGCGCTGCGCATCTCCAGTTCCGCATAGCTCATTGCCGTGCCGAAGCTGGTGAATGCCGGTTGATGGGCGAATTGGCGGCAGGCTTCTTCGAACATCGCAATCACGGAAGAATAAGTGCCGAGGTCGATTTGCGAAGGCACGCCACGCGGATAGTTCCTCAGCCACGGGCGAGCACTGCTGTCGGTCATCGTTGTCATTCCCGTCGCACGGGATCGCCGCGCGGCGATCATCGCGGCGATTGGAGCACAGGCGCGGAAAATGGCAAGCTGCAACGCAACGAGGGCGAAGGCCGGAGCGATGCCGTCATTCTTGCGCAGGGCTGTACCCATCCGGGCTGGCTTTCGGCCATGGGTGTTGCTGCTGTTGCTCGTCGTTGTGATGCCGGCGGGTTGCCGGCGAACGCCGGACGAGCAACAGGTGCGGCAGGCGATTTCGGAAGCCGCGGCGGCCGCGCGCAACAACGATGCCGGCGGCCTGCTCGCCTGGGTGAGCAACGATTTCGTCGGCAACGAGGGCGACCTCGATCGCGACGGACTGCGTCGGTTGCTCGCGTTGCGCGCATTTCGTCACGACAGCACCGGGGTCCTGATCGGTCCGGTGTCGATCGAACGGCAGGGCGATCGGATGATCGCGACTTTCAGCCTCACGCTGACCGGCGGCCGGTCCGACAGCCTGTTGCCGGATCGCGGCGAGTCCTTTTCGATGAGTACGACCTGGCGTCACGAAGGTGGCCGATGGCGGTGTTACAGTGCGACCTGGAAGCAGGGGGATTGAATCCCGGAGCGGAGGCGCCGGGCAAACGCTGCGAGGGCGGTGCCGGGGAGGAGGAAGATGGACAGGATCTTCGTGGTCGGCTGTCCGCGTTCCGGAACGACCTTGGTGCAGGCGATGCTGGCCCGGCATCCGTCGATCTTCTCGTTGCGGGAAACTTTTTTCTTCGAATCGCTGCTGGGCGGTTCCAACGTGCGCTGGGGCGACAGGGAAGCACGCGCGCATCGCCGCTGGTATCACCGCGCCGGCGCAGCGCAATCCTGGGGGCGCCGTCGCCTGCTCGAGCTCGAACGCGTCTACCGGCCGGAAAAACTGCCGCGCAGGGCGCCGATGGGTTGGCGACCTTGCGCACGGCGTTACGTGGCCATGCTTGACGCGGCGGCGGAACGCCGCGGCTGCCGCGCCTGGGTGGAGAAGACGCCGGCCCACCTGCTGTTCCTCGACGAAATCCTGCAAGTGGTGCCCGACGCGCGCATCGTGCATGTACTGCGCCGCGGCCGCGACGTGATCGCCTCGGTGATCGATGCCGACCTGCGCGAGCAGACCGCCGGATTCCGCGGCAGCATCGCGCAGTGGGCGGCGCGCTGGAATCGCGCCGTGCAACTGCATCTGGCGAGGCTGGGCGATCCACGCCATCAGCTGTTGTGCCTGGAAGACCTCATCGCCGATCCCGAGGCCGAATGGAAGCGGCTCCGCGATTTTCTCGGGCTCGATGACGAGCTGCCGCTGCTTGCGCAGCCTGCCCACGATGTGGCGGATTCGCAAAGCGAGCCCTGGAAGAGCAAGGCAATCGCGGGTGTCGTCGATCGTCCTGACGACAAAGCCCGGGCGCTGTTCGGGCCGCGGGTACTGGATTGGTTGCAAGCACACTTGATCGACTACGACGCGGTGCGGCAATTGCTGCGTGGCGATCGGGAGCGACCCGCGATGGAGGTTCACGATCTGCGGCGCGTGCGCGAACTTCGCACCCCGTGAAAAACGGCGCGTCTTGACGCGCGCCGCCGGCACGGCTCCGGATGCGGCGATCAGGCGGCTTTCTTCGCCAGATCACGCAGCACGTACTGCAGGATGCCGCCGTGCTTGTAGAACGCGCGTTCCTTCGGCGTCAGCAGCATCACGCGCACGTCGAATCCGGTCTTCCTGCCGTCTTTTGACGTGGCGACCACGTGCGCGGTCTTGGCGTCGCCGCCGTCGAGGCCGGTGATCGCGAAGGTTTCCTTGCCGGTCAGGCCAAACTTCGCGGCGTTGTCGCCGTCCTTGAACTGCAGCGGCAGCACGCCCATGCCGACCAGGTTGGAGCGATGGATGCGTTCGAAGCTTTCCGCGATCACGGCTTCGATGCCAAGCAGCAGCGTGCCCTTCGCGGCCCAGTCGCGTGACGAGCCGGTGCCGTATTCCTTGCCGGCGATCACGACCAGCGGGGTCTTTTCCGACTTGTATTTCATCGCCGCGTCGTAGATCGACATCTGTTCGCCACTGGGCACGTGCATCGTGAAACCGCCTTCGACGCCATCCAGCAACTTGTTCTTGATGCGGATGTTGGCGAAGGTGCCGCGCACCATCACGTCGTCGTTGCCGCGCCTCGATCCGTAGGAATTGAAATCCTTCGGTTCGACGCCGCGTGCCATCAGGTACTTGCCGGCGGGCGAATCCTTCTTGATCGCACCGGCGGGCGAGATGTGGTCGGTGGTGATGGAGTCGCCGAACAGGCCGACGCAATACGCGCCGGTGATGTCCGCATGCTTCGGCAGCGCCATCGTCATGCCGTCGAAGTAGGGCGGGTTCTTGATGTAGGTGGACTTCTCGTCCCACGCGTACTGGTCGCCGTCGGGTGATTTCACCGCGTTCCATTCCGCGCTGCCCTTGAACACGTCGGCGTAGTTCCTGGAAAACATGCCCGCGTTGACCGAATGCGCGACGAGGTCTGCGATTTCCTTGTTGCTTGGCCAGATGTCCTTCAGGTAAACGTCCTTGCCGTCCTTGCCCTTGCCGAGCGGCTGCCTCGACAGGTCGATGTCGATGGTGCCCGCGATCGCGAACGCCACCACCAGCGGCGGCGAGGCGAGGTAGTTCATCTTCACTTCGGAGTGGATGCGACCCTCGAAATTGCGGTTGCCCGACAGCACCGACGCGACCGCGAGATCGTTGTCGGTGACGCGCTTGCTTACGTCCTCCGGCAGCGGGCCGGAATTGCCGATGCAAGTGGTGCAGCCGTAACCGACGAGGAAGAAGCCCATGTCCTGCAGATCCTTCATCAGGCCGGTGGCTTCGAGGTAATCGGTGACGACCTTGGAGCCGGGCGCCAGCGAAGTCTTGACCCACGGCTTCGGCTTCAGGCCGCACTCGGCGGCCTTGCGCGCCAACAGGCCGGCGCCGATCATCACGGCGGGATTGGAAGTATTGGTGCAGGACGTGATCGCGGCGATCACGACGGAACCGTCTTCGAGATCGCAGTGCGCGTTGTCGCAAACGTCGGGCGAGGCTTCGGCCTGGCTTTCGGCGGTACCGACCGCGGTACTGCCCCCCTCGTTGAGGAACCGCGCCGCGGCGCCATTGCCATCGGATTTCCTGCCCGCGCCCAACGCCTGCATCGCGGCCTTGTAGCTTTCGCGCATGTCGGTGAGCAACACGCGATCCTGCGGGCGCTTGGGACCGGCCAGCGACGGCTTGACGTCGGCGAGATCCAGCTCGATCACCGCGCTGAATTCGGCCTGCGGCGTGTTCTCGTCGTGCCACATGCCTTGCGCTTTCGCATACGCCTCGATCAGTTCGATCTGGTGCGCGTCACGCCCGGACAGGCGCAGGTAGTTGAGCGATTCCTTGTCGATCGGGCAGATCGCGCAGGTCGCGCCGTATTCCGGCGACATGTTGCCGAGTGTCGCGCGATCGGCCAGCGGCAGATGCTGCAGGCCGGGGCCGAAGAACTCCACGAACTTGCCGACCACGCCGTGCTTGCGCAGCATCTGCGTCACCGTCAGCACCAGGTCGGTGGCGGTCGCGCCTTCCGGCAGCTTGCCGGTGAACTTGAAGCCGACCACTTGCGGGATCAGCATCGAGGACGGCTGGCCCAGCATCGCGGCCTCGGCTTCGATGCCGCCGACGCCCCAGCCCAGCACACCAAGACCGTTCACCATGGTGGTATGCGAATCGGTGCCGAACAGGGTGTCGGGAAACGCCCAGGTTTTGCCTTCGATGTCGCGCGTCATCACCACGCGCGAGAGGTATTCAAGGTTCACCTGGTGCACGATGCCGGTGGCGGGCGGCACCACCTTGAAATCGTCCAGCGCCTTCTGGCCCCAGCGCAGGAACGCGTAGCGTTCGTGGTTGCGCTGGAATTCGATCTCGGCGTTGCGCGCCAGCGCGTCGGCTTCGCCGAACACGTCCACCTGCACGGAGTGGTCGATCACCAGTTCGGCGGGAGAGAGCGGATTGATCTTCTTCGGGTCGCCGCCCAGCGCGACCATCGCGTCGCGCATCGCGGCGAGATCCACCACGCACGGCACGCCGGTGAAGTCCTGCAGCACCACGCGCGCCGGCAGGAACGAAATTTCTGTCGAAGGCTCGGCTTTCGGATCCCAGTTCAGCACCGCTTCGATCTGGGCCTTGGTGACTTCGCTGCCGTCCTCGTTGCGCAGCAGGTTTTCCAGCAGGATCTTCATCGAGTAGGGCAGGCGCTTGATGTCGTGCTGCTTGCCCAGCTTCGCGAAACTGGCGATCTGGTAAGACTTGCCGCCAACGTTGAGGGTGTCGCGAATCCCGAAAGAGTCTTGCATGGTGCTCTCCTTGTTGCCGCGCGGTGCGTGGATGGCGCGGGATGACATCGAATGGACCGCCTATTATCGCGCAAACCCCGCCGCGATGCCCGCGCACCTGCGCCGACGGGAGTGAATCGGTAGACTCACGCGAACCTGACGGGGACATCGCGCACGTGACGAGCACACCGGTGAGCAGGCACGGCAGACCATGATCGCACCCGTCCGCCTGTTGCTCCGCATCTACGAAAAGTGGAAGCGCGACACCCTTTACGAGGGTGATTTCCGTCCCAGCATCAGCATCCTCAAGCTTTCCTTCATCGCACTGTTCATCGGTGGTGCGGCGGCGGTCATCGCGTGGATGCTGTACCGGCTGATTGGACTGGTGACGCATATCGCATTCGCCGGGCAATGGAATTTCGGTTTCGTCCAGCCGGCCGCGTTGCACGCGCCGTGGTGGGTGATCATCCTTGCGCCCGTGGTCGGGGGCCTGATCATAGGATTCATGGCGCGCTACGGCACCGAGCGCATTCGTGGCCACGGCATTCCCGAAGCGCTGGAAGCCATCCTGTTCCGGCGCAGCAAGATGATGGCGAAGGTCGCCATCCTGAAACCGTTGTCGTCGGCAATCGCGATCGGCACCGGCGGCCCGTTCGGCGCCGAAGGTCCGATCATCATGACCGGTGGCGCAGTCGGCTCGCTGATCGGGCAGATGTTCTCTCTGACCTCGATCGAACGGCGCACGCTGCTGGTGGCGGGCGCCTGCGCGGGCATGTCGGCGACCTTCGCGACGCCGATCGCGGCCACCCTGGTCGGCGTCGAAATGCTGCTGTTCGAGATGCGCCCGCGCAGCACCATTCCGGTCGCGGTCGCGTGTTTTGTTGCGGCGGTGTTGCGGCCGTTCCTGATCGGACCAGGGCCGCTGTTTCCCATCACGGTCCAGTTCCATCTGCATATCGCGGAGTTCGGGATGGCCGCCGTCAGTGGCTTGATGGCCGGATTGCTGGCCACCGCGGTGACGTTTCTCGTCTACAAGGTCGAGGATGGCTACCGCAAGCTGCCGATCCACTGGATGTGGTGGCCCGCCATCGGCGCGCTGGTGGTCGGCATCGGCGGTGTGATCGATCCGCAGACGCTGGGTGTGGGGTACGACATCATCTATCAGTTGTTGACCGGCAAGATCGTCGGCGCCGCGATCGTCACCTTCATGATCGTCAAGGCGCTGATCTGGATCGTGTACCTGAGTTCGGGCACTTCCGGCGGCACGCTGGCGCCGTTGCTGGCGCTCGGTGCCGGGCTGGGCGGGCTGGAAGCGATGATTTTCCCGGGCCCGTATCCGCTGCTGTGGCCATTGCTCGGGATGGGCGCGATGCTGGCCGCGGTGATGCGCATGCCGTTCACCTCGATCCTGTTCGCGCTGGAATTGACCGGCAACGCCAGCATGCTGCCAGCGTTGTTGATCACCTGCACGACGGCTTATGGCGCGAGCGTGTTCCTGATGAAGCGTTCCATCCTCACCGAAAAGATCGCTCGGCGCGGCTTGAACATCTTTCGTCCGTACACGCTCAACCGGCTGGAATACATGACCGTGAAGGAAGTGATGACGCGCGAGGTCCTGGGTATTCCGGCGGACATGACCGTGCGCGAATTGGCGGGAAGGTATTTCGGGGTCGAGCAAAAGCATCGCGCCTATCCGGTGGTGGATGCAGGGGGGATTTTGCTGGGCATCGTCGATCGTGCGCGATTGCGCGCGTGGCTGGAAAGCGACGACTCCGGCGCCGCGCAGCTTTCCGACCTCATGAGTGGTGATCCGGTGGTCGCCTTTCCCGAGGAAAGTTGCCAGAGCATCGCGATTCGCATGGCAGTGGAGAAACGTGATCGCATCCCCGTGGTGACCCGAGACGACCATCGACTCCTTGGCATCGTTACACGTTACGATCTGCTCACGCCGTACACGCAGACCCACGACGAGGAACTGTTGCGCGAACGGGTGTTTCGCAGGCGCGGGCATCCATGAGATGCTTTCCCGCAGTTGGGCTGAACCGGCGCTCTTGCCGGTGAAGCCCAACATGATGCGCGACGATGTTGGGCTTCCGCCATGAAGCTGGCGCCAGCCCAACCTGTGAATGCGACAGCTGTTTTCGACGGCCCAGACCGTCAACCGCGCAACGCGACGCCCGTGAGCATCCCCCGCGCGATCATCACCTCGCGCTTGGACCGCAGCAGCAGGTGCCGCCGCCGGCCGCCCAATTGCCGCCACAGCACGGCCGCCCGCACCGCGGCCAACAACAGTGCGCGTACGCGCTTGACTTGTACGGGCTGCTGCAGGTACAGCGGATTGCCGACGACGGTGATGCGCGGTTTCAGCCCTGACAGGTTGGTGCTGTAAAGATCTGCAAGGCGGGCGATGATCGTGGGATGGGTGAGGGGAAAGTGCTGCAGCTGGCGCTGCATGCCGGTCAGCCCCTCGCCGAGTTGCCGATTGATGTCGGGATGGGCCGCGAGGCTGCGTTCCAGCTTCACCACGTTGATCAACATGTGGAACAGCGGCAGATCGCGATCATTGCCTTCCACCTGTTCGACCAGCACGCGCAGGCCGCGCCGTACGCCGCGATTGCCGCCGAACACGTCGGCGGCGCTGGCCGATTCCAGCTTGAACACGCTGGCCAGACTTGCCTCCATCGCTTCGGGATCGCAATCGCCCTCGCGCGCGAGATCGCGCACCAGCGACAGAGCCTGGAACACACCTGCCAACGCCAGCACGCGGGATTCCTTCACGCCGCGGCTCCAATCGACGGGGCGTCAGTGGCATCGATTACGGCGCCGCCGAGGCATTCATCGTCGCGATAGAACACTACCGATTGCCCTGGCGCAACCGCGCATTGCGTTGCTTCGAAGCGCACTGCGCAATGATCGCCTTGCACCTCGACGTGGCATGCCTGCGATGGCTGGCGGTAGCGCGTCATCGCCGCGCAATCGAACGATGCCGCGGGCGGAACGCCAGCGATCCAGTGCGCGCCGCTTGCGTTCAGCGAGTGCGATTGCAGCCACGGACTGTCGTGGCCCTGGTCGACGTACACGACATTGGCGGCGACGTCTTTCCCGACTACGTACCAGGCTTCGCCATTGCCGCCGGCACGGCCGCCGATGTGCAAACCGGACCGCTGGCCGGGCGTGTAGAACATCGCGCCCTCGTGCTCGCCCAATGTGCGGCCACCCGGATCTCGCAATTCGCCCGGCTGCGCCGGCAGGTACGTGGAAAGGAACGCGCGGAAATCGCGCTCGCCGATGAAGCAGATGCCGGTGGAATCCTTTTTCGCCGCGACGGGCAGGCCCGCGTCGTCGGCCATCCCGCGCACGTCGGTTTTGTGCAGGTCGCCGAGCGGAAACATCGCCGCACCAAGTTGGTCCTGATCCAGCATGTGCAGAAAATAGGTCTGGTCCTTGGAGTTGTCGCGCGCCCGCAGCAACCGCCAGCGGCCTTCGAAATTTTCATTGCGCGCGTAATGACCGGTCGCGATTTTTTCCGCCCCGTCCGCGCGGGCCGCATCGAGGAATGAACCGAATTTGATTTCGCGATTGCACAGCACGTCGGGGTTGGGCGTGCGGCCGGCGCGGTATTCATCGAGGAAGTATGCGAACACCCGTGCGCGGTATTCCGCCGCGAAGTTGCCGCTGCGGAACGGGATGCCCAGCTTCGCGCACACCGCCAGCGCATCCTTGCGATCGGCGTCGGCATGGCAGCCGGATTCGGGGTCTTCGTCTTCCCAGTTGAGCATGAAGAACCC
>DATNEQ010000007.1:0-2821 GCA_035552915.1 Rhodanobacteraceae bacterium | reverse complement strand
CCTGATCGCGCCGGACGGGCATCTGGCGAAGCGTTTCATCGGGCCGGTCGACGCCAGGCTGCTGGACGCGGCGATCGCCGCGGCGGCAAAGCACTGATGCGATGGCCTGCGCGCGTTTCATCGTGACCGGCAGGGTGCAGGGCGTGTTCTTCCGTGCCTCGACCCGCGACTTCGCGCTGCAACTGGGCGTGGCCGGTTACGCGAAGAATCGCGACGACGGCAGCGTGGAAGTTGTCGCCTCAGGCAACACCGAAGCGCTGGCCGCGTTGTTCGCGTGGCTCCACCACGGCCCACCCGCGGCGCGGGTGGAGCACGTCCAGCGCGAAGAAGTGTCGCCCCGGAACCTGAGTGGGTTCACGACTGCCTGAAAGTCTTTTCAGGCCGGCGGGCGTTCCGGGTATTGCGGTGCGTCGCCGGGGATGTCGTACCACTCTGCCTTGTACGCGGTGAAGATATGCATGCCTGGCTTGCCTTCGATGGGCGTGTCCAGCGTGCCGAGCCGCAATCGCAGCGTTTCCGGAGTCGCGTCGCGCCGGCTGTACAACTGCGCGCCACAGCCCTTGCAGAACACACGGTGCACGCTGGGCGAGGATTCGAATTCCGCCAACGCATCCTGTCCGGACAGGAGCTTCAGGTGTTCGCGTGCGATCGGCGCCACTCCGCTGAACGCCGAGCCATTCGCCTTGCGGCATTTGCGGCAATGGCACACCGTGATCGAACCAAGTTCACCGTGCACTTCATAACGCACGGCACCGCAAAGGCAACTACCCGAGTGCATCGTCTATCTCCTTCGTGTTCAACACCGATCTACTTGAATCTTGGACCATCGCCTTCCGTCGTCCCGCTGCGTGACGCGGAACGTCCTTGCTCGACCCTTCGCCAGATCGAGATCGGTACGTCGCCATTGGGGCGCGCCGTCACGCGGTAGCTGAGCACGTCGCCCTTGAGCTCGTATTGCCGGCGCTGTTCCTGTCCCTCCCAGTTGGGGAAGGACGCTCCCAGCATGTGGAAAACAAGAACGCCGCGATCCGGTTCGACACGGAGCGTGCCGTAATGCGTGCTTGAACCCATCACGGCTGCCTTGTACTCGGCGGGTGTTCCCTTCGCCTTGTCGCCGCTGTGGAAGCGTGGCCGTTCGGCCTTGAATATCTGCAAGGAGTAGTCTCCCTGCTCGTCGATCAGCAGCAGACCCTTGGGGTGGGCGCCGTAGTCGGATTCGCGTGATCCATCAGGATGCTGGACATCGGCGGCCACCAGGATCCAGGTGCCAGCCAGCGACGAGACCGTGCGGGCCGAGGCCGCGAAGGCAGTGGAGCTGCAGAGCGCACATGCCGAAAGAAGCATGACCATGATGCGAGCGGTGTTTGCTTTGCGAATGTTCATGCGACAAGTCCCGAAGTTGGAGGCGCGCAGGCGAATGGCCTGCAGGTGCATCGGATGTTAGACTCGAGACATGCTTAAGAATATCCGATAATTCAAAATCAATTGATCGGAAAATCGAAAGTAATGCCCCTGCCGAACCTCGACATGGCCGCCATGCGAACGCTGATTGCGATTCTGCGATCGGGCAGCTTGGGTCGCGCAGCGGAAAAGATTGGCCGCTCGCAATCGGCGGCGAGTCAACAGATCAAGAAACTGGAAAGCCAACTGGGCCAGCCCCTGTTTCGCAAGCAAGGGCGAAGGATGGTGCTGACGGAAACCGGGGAGCTGGTGCAGTCCCACGCGCGCCGCATCCTCGAGCTCAACGACGAAGTCGTCCGCAGCGTGGCAGGCATGTCGGTGGAAGGTGTCGTGCGCTTCGGCCTGCCGGGCGACTTTGCAGAGACCTGGCTGCCCGCGGCGTTGGGCCAGTTCAAGCGGGCGCACCCGGCGGTGCGGGTGGACGTCGAAGTGGAGCGCAACGGGCGCCTGCTGGAACGTCTCGATCAAGGTGAATTCGACCTCGTGCTCGCGATGGGCCATGGCAGCCGCGTGGACGCCCGGCGTCTGGCCACGCTGCCCATGACGTGGATAGGGCCGGCGGGCGTGGATGTGATCGTTGAAGCCGGAGCCCCGCTCGATCTCGCGCTCTTCAACCCGCCCTGCTTCTTTCGTCGCGCAGGCATCGAGGCCCTCGACAAGGCTTCGATCCCTTGGCGACCCGCCTACGTCACGGCAAGCCTGCAGAGCTTGTGGGCGGGTGTGGAGGCCGGCCTCGGCATCACGCTGCGAACGACGGCTGGCATACCGCCGTCCCTCGTGCGGCTCGATGAAAGCCACGGCTTGCCACCGCTTCCTGTCGTTGAACTGTGCCTGCATTCGGGGCAGGACACGGCGAACCCCGCGGCGAGCCAGCTCGAGCGCGTGGTGATCGACAATGCTGTCGGCAACCTGGGGTTGCAGGAGAGCGCCGGACGCGGTTATCCGGTGGTTCCCAGCCGTGGCAAGAGTCCCGCCAGGTTGCACGGCCGCGTGCGTGAGTCGAGCTGAGCGCGCAACAGTTTTTCCCATGCCGTTCTGCACGCCGAAGTCGAACCCGGCAGCGCGAACACGAACGTCTGGTTGGACAATCCCGCGAACGCGCGCGACTGCAAGCTCGACGTGCCGATCTCCTCGAAACTCACCGCACGGAACAGCTCGCCGAAACCCGGCATTTCCTTGTCCAGCAGCGGCAGCACCGCTTCCGGTGTCGAATCGCGATCGGTGAAACCGGTGCCCCCGGTGATCAGCACGCCGTGCACCGCGGCATCGGCGATCCATGCCGCCACCTGTGCGCGGATCGCGTAGCGGTCATCGCGCACCAGCTTGCGCACGTGTACGCGATGACCGGCTTCCGTCAACG
>DATNEQ010000006.1:0-2037 GCA_035552915.1 Rhodanobacteraceae bacterium | reverse complement strand
GCGCCACCAGCGCGATCTGCAGCGGCGCACCCGTGTAATACGCCTGCGCGGCAACGAAACGGCGCGCCAGCGACGCGGCTTCATTCGCGTCCAGTTCGCGCACGGGTTCCAGCGCATGCGCGATTGGGTGGTAGTGATACAAGCCGGCGGGAATGTCAGCGACACGCTGCACCAGAAGATATGCCTCGACCGCGTGCAGGCCACCCGCCGAAGGCACGCCCTTCTTCAAGAGTTGCACGCCGGGCGCGTAATCGCTGACCGCGCGCGCGCCGAACGCGCGATACAGCACCGCGGAAAACGCGTGATGCGACAACGGCGTTGAATCAAAATTGCGGCAAGTGACGCGCCGATCCATCAGCGCGTCGAGCGTTGACGGCGATGGTTTTTCCAACGGCAGGCACAACGCCGACGGCGCGCGTTCGCCGACTGCGGGAGGCGCTGGGCCCAAGCGTTCCAGAAACGTCTGTGGACTGGCTTCGGAAAAAAGCCGCTCCACCGCTTCCGAATCCACGTCGCGCCAACGCGTGTGGCGATGCGCGATCGCGGACAACCCGCGCCAGTGCACCGCGCGCACCGTCTCTTCGGCTTGCGCGAATCGCTTCGACGATTCGTCCGCCGGTTCCTGCGCGATCAGCAAGCCTTTCGCCAGCAACGCTTCCAGCACCGCGCGCGGATGCCGTTGCGACAACTCGTCCAGCGATTGCCAGTGGCCGGGCGACAACGTGCCCAGCGCGGCGACTTCCGCCATGTCCAGCGGAATCTCTTCGTCGCGATGCGCGGCCAGCGCCAGCCAGCCCAAGCGTTCGCGCACGCCGGTTTGGCCCAATGCGAGTTCGGCTAGATCGAAATCGACGGATTCGCGCGGCTCGACCAGCACCATCGCGCAGCGACGCACTTGCATGACGGCCTTTTCCCCACTGTACTTGCGCGGCCACGGATGGCGCGATTCCTGCATTCTGCCAGCCACCGCCAACCTTCCGGGGAAGTCCATGGCCGATTCAAGTTTGTCGCGCGAGCATTCGCTTGCGCTGTTGCACAAGCTCGCCACCGACGACGGCTTCCGCAGTCGTTACGAGCAGAAGCCCGCTGCCGCGCTCGCCGAGTTGGGGGTGCCGCACGAAACCATCGTGAACCTCAAGGCGTCGTGCCTAGCGTCTGGAACAGTGGCCGAAAAAGACCATTTTGCTCGGGCGCACGCTACGCTGGCGGATGCCAGCGCAGACAGCTGTCTCAACATGATCGTGCCGAACCAGCAGTTGAACTTCGGCGCCAGCCGGTAATCCGCTGCTAATCAAGCTGGGCCCGGACTTCCTGGACGCGCGGCTTGAGCCATGACGGCCATGAACCGGCTGGCCACGCGTGTTCGAATGCGTCGAGCGAATGCAGTGCGTCTGCTTTTTTACCAAGCTCGAGCGAGTATTTCGCTGCACTCAGCAATGCCAGGTTTGATTGAGCAACATTGAAGGGGCTCAACAACTGTTGCATGTTGTTTTCAGCGTAAGCACGGCCGCGATGTGTCGATAGCCATTGCGCTTCGGCCAATGCAGCGGCTTGATCATGGGCATCGGCGTACGCGTCCATCAACGCCACATGGGTGACGTACAGCTCGCTGCCGTTGACCAGCAGTTTCAGGATTGCGATCGCGTCTTGTGACTTGCCGGATGCGCGATCGATTTCGGCCTTCGCCACACCGCGAAGGTTGTTCAACACCGGCGTGTCTGCCTCGGATTCGGGACCTGCTATTGCAAGCCCGCGCTCGGCAAGTTTGCTGTCGCCGGCCTGCGCAGCGAGATAGGCGGCCAGAACAACCTGGAACTTCAACTCCGGACGATCAACCGGATTGGCTTGCGCCAGCGTTTTTTCTTCCGCATCAAGATAACTCTTGAGTGCAGCGACTTGCGTATCGGCAGGCGTCCCGTCGAATGCATGCATGCTGAGCGCCATGACGGCATAGCGCGCCGCGCTGATTTTGCCGAGCGATGAAGCTCGTGTACGAGCCGCCGCCAGCAACTGGTCGGCGCGTTGCCAATCACCCTG
>DATNEQ010000005.1:0-36832 GCA_035552915.1 Rhodanobacteraceae bacterium | reverse complement strand
ACTGACCTCCTCGGCTGGCACCGGTCATTTCTACACCACCGACAAGAACAAGAAGAACACGCCGGACAAGATGGAAGTGAAGAAGTACGACCCCGTCGTCCGCAAGCACGTGATCTACAAGGAAGGCAAGATCAAGTGAGTGCCGGATGCACTCATCCCGTGCAGGCCATGGATGGCCGCTGACACGGGATCCAGTTTTCAGAAGCGCGCCGAAAGGCGCGTTTCTTTTTTTGGTGCGTTCGCGTTCGCGTTCGATGCGAATGCATTTGCCATCGCTTCGTCCCGGACGCGTCGTCGTCGCGATCCAATCCGGGTCCGAAAAAAACCCGCCTCACGGCGGGTTTTTCGTTGGATCATCCGGAGGCTTTGCGTCAGGCGCGCGCCACCGCATAGCGTTTCAGCCTGGCGGCGTATGCCGCGAGCATGCGGTTGCCGCTTTGTTCTGCCTCGTGGATCCATTGCTGCAACGCGGCCAGTGCGGATTCGGGCTTGCGCTGCTCGATCAGCGCGGCGAGCCGCGCGCGATATTCCACGACGGTGCGCAGGGTCGGGCGCTTCTCCATCACCACCGCCAGGCGTGCGTGGCCTTCCGTGTCCAGCCAACGCCCGCCGTCGGCCAGCGCGCGGCGCATGCGGCGCGGTACCCGGCGCACGCGTTCGCCCGCGGTCGAAGCCTCTTCGCGCAAGGTCGGCTTGATCACCAGCTTGTAGTAGTCGGTCATCGCCTGGAAACGATGCGTCAACAATGCCTTCAGCGTTTCCGCATCCGGCAGCGCCACGTTCGGGCGCTCGTCCAGCGACGGCGCCACGCGCAGCACTTTCGCCAGCCCCAGTTTTTCGCAGGCGCGGATCACCGCCCAGCCGATGTCCAATTCGAACTTGCGCAGCGCGAACTTCGCCGAACTCGGGAAGGCATGGTGGTTGTTGTGCAGCTCTTCGCCGCCGATCCACACGCCCCACGGCGTCAGGTTGGTCGCCGTATCGGTCGTCTCGAAATTGCGGTAACCCCACCAATGGCCGATGCCGTTGACCACGCCCGCCGCCCAGAACGGAATCCAGACCATCTGCACGGCCCAGATCGCCGCGCCCAGCACGCCGAACAGCGCGAGGTCGATCGCCATCAGCAGGCTGACGCCAAGATACGGATACGGCGTGTAGACGTGCCGTTCCAGCCAGTCGTCGGGCGTGCCGCGGCCGTACTTTTCGAGATCGGCGGCGTTGGCTGCGGCCTCGCGGTACAACTCCGCGCCTTCGAAGAACACCTTGCGGATGCCGACCATCTGCGGGCTGTGCGGATCCTCTTCGGTTTCGCAGTGCGCGTGGTGCTTGCGGTGCACCGTCACCCATTCCTTGGTCACCATGCCGGTGCCGAGCCAGTTCCAGAAGCGGAAGAAGTGCGACAGCACCGGATGGAAATCCACCCCGCGATGCGCCTGGCTGCGATGCAGGTAAAGCGTCACCGCGAAAATGGTGAACTGCGTCGTCACCAGCACGTACAGGGCGATGGTGAGCCAGCCCGCATGGAGCAGGCCGTGTCCGGCGAAATTGAGAAGGAAGTCGATCATGGAACCTTGGCGACAGGGACGAGGGGGTGATGGCGGAACCGCAGGCGATGTTGCCTGCCCAGACAACCGGATGCTGCGCTGGCGATCACGGATGCAATCGTGCAGGAATAATGCCGGGCCGGGGCCAGTGTAGAAGAACCCCGCCGCAGCCGCCACCCGGTTGTCGCGGGGATATGCGGCCCGCCACAATGGCTTGCAACCCTCGCCGGAAATCGCGTTCACATGCCGCCAGCGCCTCCGTTGTTGCAGCTCGACCACGTCAGCCGGCGCCTGGCGGGCCGCGAAGTGGTTGCGGACGTGACCTTCGGCGTCGCCCGCGGCGAAGTGCTGGGTTTGCTCGGCGTGAACGGCGCGGGCAAGTCCACCACGCTGGCGATGATCGCGGGCGTGCTCGCCGCCGATGCCGGCAAGGTGTTGCTGGATGGCCAGGAGCTGCGCGAGCACCCGTCGTTGGCGCGCACGCGGATCGGTTACCTGCCGGAAAACGTGCCCCTGTGGCCGGAACTTAGCGTGCGCGAATATCTCGACGCTTGTGGCCGCCTGCGTGGCATGGCGCGCGCCGCGCGCAAACGGGCGATCGACCGCGAACTGCTGAGGCTGGATCTTGCGCCGATGGCGGACCGCTTGTGCGGACAACTTTCGCTGGGCCAGAAGCGGCGCGTGGGTCTCGCGCAAGCGCTGCTGCATGATCCGCCATTGCTGGTGCTGGACGAACCCGGCAACGGCCTGGATCCGGTGCAGACCGCACAACTGCGCGAGTTGATTCGCGGGTTGTCGCACACGCACGCCACCCTGATTTCCACGCATGTGCTCGGAGAAGTCGAGGCGACCTGCGACCGCGTGGTGATCCTCCACGAAGGCCGCGTGCGACACGACGCACCGCTGGCGCAGGACCGCGGCGCACTCGACCGCGCGTTCCTCGCGATCGCGCGCGGCAAGACCGGCGTCGCCGCATGAGCGTGCCGGCGATCGCAAGGCTGGAACTGAATCGGCTCTACGTGCGGCCTTTCGCCTGGGTGCTTGCCGCCATTGCGTTGGCGGTACTGGCGTGGTTCTTCCTGCTGGACTTGAACGCCTTTCTCGCCGCACAACCCAAGCTGGCCTCGCAGCCCGGCAACCTCGGCTATACCGATCTGGTGGCGGCACCGCACCTGCTCGCGTTCACGCAATTGTCGCTGCTGCTCGCGCCGCTGCTGACCATGCATGCAATCGCAGGCGAACGCCGCTCGCACACGCTGCCGTTGCTGTTCGCGGCCGGACTTTCGCCCGCGCGGATCGTGCTCGGCAAATTCGTGGCCGCTCTCGCGTACCTGTGGCTGCTGCTCGCGTTGACTGCGCTGATGCCGGTGACTCTGGCGCACGCCACGTCGCCGGATTGGGGGCAGTTCGCCGCGGCACTGCTCGGTTGCGCGCTGTGCGTCGCTGCGCTGACGGCGATCGGCATCGCCGCCTCCGCCTTTTCCTCGCATCCGGCCCTCGCCGCGATGGCCGCCCTGCTGGTGGTGCTGGTGCTGACGATGCTCGACGCGGGTGCGCGCCTCGGCGGCATCGATCCGGGCTGGCTGGATTACCTCTCGTTGCCGACGCACCTGACGCCTTTCATGCACGGCCTCGTGCGCAGCGTGGACGTGATCTATTTCCTGCTGATCGTCGTGTTGTCGCTTGCGCTGGCGACGCGTCGGCTCGCGGCAGACAAGGTGCGCGGCTGATGGCACGCATGGGCGAACGCGCGGACGCATGGCTGGTCGCCGTGCTGCTGGTGATCGGCGCGGCCTGCATCGTGTTGTTGTCCGCACGCTTCAATGTCGTGAGCGACTGGAGCGCCGGCGCGCGCGCCAGCATCTCGACCCAGAGCCAGGCGATCCTGAAACAACTGCCGGGCGAACTGGACGCGGTGAGCTATGCGCGTCCCGGAGGCGATTTGCGCGAGCAGGTCCGCACCTTCATCGCGGGCTGGCAACGCTTCAAGCCGGACCTGAAACTGCGCTTCGCCGATCCGGATGCCGATCCGGGTGCGATGCGCGCGGCCGGCGTCAGCGTGGACGGCGAAATCGTGCTGCGCTGGCACGGTCGCGAGCAGCATGTGGTGCAACTGGACGAGGCGGATTTCGGCAATGCGCTGGCGCGGTTGACGCGCGGCCGTGATCGTCTGGTCGCGGTCGTCACCGGCGATGGCGAACGCAGCGCCGACGGCAAGGCCAACGCCGATGTCAGCGCGTTCGCCGCGCAACTCGCGCAGCAGGGCATCCGCGCGTTGCCGCTGAACTTGGCGCAGAACCAGCAGGTGCCGCGCAACGCTGACCTCGTCGTGCTGGCCAGTCCGCAAGCGGCGTTGTCGCCGTCGTCGGTGAAGGCGCTTACCGACTGGATCGCCGGCGGCGGCAATTTCCTCTGGCTGGCCGAACCCGGCGACGACGATCTCGGCCTCGCGCCGCTGGCGCAGGCATTGGGCGTGCGCATGCTGCCGGGCGTGCTGGTGGACGGCGGCGGCGCCAGCCTCGGCATCGGCGATCCGCGCATGCTGGTGGCGAACGATTATCCGCCCCACGCGATCACCCGCGGCTTCCAGGTGAATGCGCTGTTCCCGCAAGCGGTCGCGCTCGCCGCCGTCAGCGGCGCGCAATGGTCGGTCGCATCGATCCTGCGCAGCGGTGCGCAGAGCTGGAACGAGATCGCACCGATCGATCCCGCGCAGGCTTCCACCATCAAGTACGATGCCTCGCTCGGCGAACTGCGCGGTCCGCTGGATTTCGGTTTCGCGTTGTCGCGGCTGTCGCCCAACCCGGACAAGAGCGAGCAACGCGCAGTGGTGATCGGCGACGGCGATTTCCTTTCCAACACCTATCTCGACAACGGCGGCAACCGCGCCTTCGGCCAGCGCGTGTTCAATTGGCTGCTTGGCGACGATGCGCTGGTGGCGCTCCCGCCACGCGACGCGCCGGATCGCGTGATCCACCTGACGCAAGCCGACCTCGGCATCGTCACCTGGGGCTGGCTGATCGCTGTGCCGTTGCTGCTGCTGATCGTCGGCATCGGGATCGGCGTGTACCGCCGACGGCGCTAGAAATTTCTTGAGCAAGTCGATTCATGCGCAAAGCATCTCGTATTCGAGTGGTGCTGTTGGCGACGGTGATCGCACTGGTCGCGCTGGTGCTGTGGTTCGGCTGGCGCGACCAGCAGCGCGCGCCGCTGTATTTGACGGAGCTCGATCCGGATTCGATCCATCACATCGAACTGACCATCGCGCAAGGTGCGCCGCAGATATTCGAGAGGCGCGACGGCCATTGGTGGCGCATCGCGCCGACCGCCGCACGCACCAACGACGAACGACTGCAACGGCTGGCCGATCTCGCCGCGACGCCGGTCGCGCGCTGGGTCAACAATGGCGCATTCGATGCCGCGAAGATCGGGCTGTCGCCGCCCTCGGCCACGCTGGTGCTGGATGGCGTCCCGCTGCATTACGGCGCGCTGAGTGCAATGGACGACCTGCGCTACGTGCGCAACGGCGCACGCATCGCATTGGTGCCGCGCCAGGACAGCCCCGAGATCACGCTGGCGATGCAGGCGGCGCCGAACTGATGCCCGAGCTGCCGGAAGTAGAAACAACAAAGCGCGGCATCGCGCCATACCTCGAGGGCCACGCGATCGAACGCGTGATCCTGCGGCGCAAGGATTTGCGCTGGCCGATCCCGCGCGCGATCCGAAGCGCGTTGCCGGGACAACGCATCGACGCGGTGGAGCGCCGCGCCAAATATTTGTTGCTGCACACGCATGCGGGTTCCGCGCTGCTGCACCTCGGCATGTCCGGCTCGCTGCGCGTGCTGGATGCGGGCACGCCGCCGCGCGCGCACGATCACTACGACCTGGTACTGGATTCCGGCCGGGCGTTGCGCTTCAACGACCCGCGCCGCTTCGGTTGTCTGTTGTGGCAGGCGCCGGGAGAAATCCATTCGCTGCTGCGCACACTCGGGCCGGAACCGTTGTCGGCGGATTTCGACGGCGACCGCTTGTGGGCGCTTTCGTGCGGCCGCAACGCGCCGGTGAAAACATTCGTGATGGACCAATCCATCGTGGTCGGCGTCGGCAACATCTACGCCAGCGAAGCGTTGTTCGCCGCCGGCATCCATCCGAAACGCGCCGCGGGTTCGGTGTCACGAGCGCGCTACGCGAAACTCGCCGAAGAAATCCGCCGCATCCTGCTGCACGCGATCACGCGCGGCGGCACCACGCTGCGGGACTTCCTCGCGCCCGACGGCGCGCCCGGCTATTTCGAGCAGGAACTGTTCGTGTACGGGCGCGGGGGCGAACCCTGCAAGATCTGCGGCACGCCGATCCGCAATGCGTTGATCGGCCAGCGCATGACCTACTGGTGCCCGCGCTGCCAGAAGTGAATGGAAGCAGCTGGAGCGTTACGCGTCGGGCCAGACGAACTCGATGTGCCGATTGTTGAACTGCGGATCCTCCAGCGATCCGCCGAGGCGCGCGGTCATCCCCGGCGGTACGCCGTCGGCTTCCAGCGCGGTGCCGTCCACGAAGCGCATGCCTTGCGCCTGCATTTCGATCAGCCGTTCCGCCACTGCGCCGGCGCGTTCGATGTCCCGCTGCGGCACGCCGCGCAGGCTGATGTCCGGCCGCGCGAACTTGCGCATGCCGCGCGTGTGCACCCAGGCTTTGCCGTCGCCGTCGTCGCTGCACAGGACCAGCGCGTGTCCGCGCGGCGCGGCGCCGCCGTCCGCGTAGCGTTCGCGCCACGCCCCGGCAGAAAACAGCGCCAGCATCTGCGGATCGACCACCACCGCGCCGCCCACGTCCAGCAACGCGGCGATCACGCCGATGCCGTCGCGCAGGTACTCGAGCGTGGCGGGGTCGTCCAGTTCGCCGCGCAGCATCAGGCAGGTGCTTGCGCCGCGCGCGGCCTTGAACACTTCCGGATCGTCGTCGCGAAGGATTTCGCCGAGCGCGCCGCGCAGCGGATGGCCTTCCCAGTGCGCGAGCATGGCCTTGTCGAAGCGGTGCAGCGCCACGCCTTCCGGCAAGCCGCGGCTGCCATGGCTGCCGACTTCCAGTTTCAGTTCCTGCGGGAATTCGCCGAACACGAAATAGAGCAGCATCGCCTTGTCGCCGCTGCGCCAGAAATACGGACGCGACCAGGGCGCGGTTTCATCGTTCATTGCGAATCTTCCTCGGGCTGCGGCGCGGACGGGGGTTGCCGGGCTCCGATCCGGCTTTCGCCGGCCATCACTTTCTTGAACTCGGTGCGGCTCACCGAGACATAGCGGTCATTGCCGCCGATCTCGACCTGCGGACCGGATTTCAATGCGCGCCCCGATTCGTCCACCCGCAGCACCATCGTGGCCTTCTTGCCGGTGTGGCAGATGGTCTTGATCTCCTGCAACTCGTCGGCCCACGCCAGCAACCATTGGCTACCCTCGAACAGCTCGCCGCGGAAATCGGTGCGCAGGCCGTAGGCCAGCACCGGAATGCGCAGCGCGTCCACCACGTCGGTGAGTTGCCAGACCTGCGCGCGCGTCAGGAATTGCGCTTCGTCCACCAGCACGCAATGCAGCGCGCCCTTGGCCGCGATGTCCGCGCGTACCAGCGCCAGCAGATCGTCTTCGCGGCGGAAGCCGAGCGCGGGCGCGACTAAGCCGATGCGCGACGCGACCTCGGCATCCCGCGTGGCGCGCGTGTCGATGGCGGGTTTCAGGATCAGCGTGCGCATGCCGCGCTCGCGATAGTTGTACGCGCTCTGCAGCAGCGTGGTGGTCTTGCCGGCGTTCATCGCCGAAAAATAGAAGTAGAGCTTCGCCATAGACCAGCGATGGTAGCGCGACGACGCGCGCGATGCGCCGCCGGAGCGAGCGACGATGTATTCGCTAGAATGCGCGCCGACGTTCCCGCTTCGATCCCCATGCTCAATCCGCAACAACACGCCGCAGTCGAATACTGCGACGGCCCGCTGCTGGTGCTGGCCGGCGCCGGCTCCGGCAAGACCCGCGTGATCGCGGAGAAGATCGCGCACCTGCTCATGCGCGGCGTGGCGCCGGCGCACAAGATCGCCGCGATCACCTTCACCAACAAGGCCGCGCGCGAAATGCGGGAGCGCGTGACGAAACGCGTGAAAGCGGACGATGCGGAAGCGCTGAGCGTTTGCACCTTCCACGCGCTGGGCCTGAAGTTCCTGCAGATCGAGCACGCGCGTGCCGGACTGCGCCGCGGATTTTCCGTGCTGGATGCGGACGACAGCGCGCAACTGGTGAAGGAGCTCGCCGACGCGTCGATCAAGCCGGAGCAGTTGTTCCTGCTGCGCAACCTGCTGTCGCGCGCCAAGAACGACGGTTTGTCGCCGGAGCGGGCGCTGGACGCCGCGCGCGCGCCGCGCGAACTGGAAGCCGCGCAAATCTACGCCGCGTACCAGAAGCGCCTCGCCGCATTCAACGCGGTGGATTTCGACGACCTGATCCGGCTGCCGGTGGCGGTGCTGGAACGCGACGCGGAGGCGCGCGAAGCCTGGCGCGAACGCCTGCGCTACCTGCTCGTCGACGAATGCCAGGACACCAACGCCGCGCAATACGCGCTGCTGAAGTTGCTGGCAGGCGAGCGCGGCGCGTTCACCTGCGTGGGCGACGACGACCAGTCGATCTATGCCTGGCGCGGTGCCGATCCCGGCAACCTCGACAAGTTGGCGCGCGACTATCCCGCGCTGCGCGTGGTCAAGCTGGAACAGAACTATCGCTGCGGCCAGCGCATCCTGCGTGCCGCCAATGCGGTGATCGCCAACAACCCGCACGCGCATCAAAAGAAATTGTGGAGCGCGCATGCCGAAGGCGAACGCATCCGCGTGCTGGAATGCCGCGACGCCGAGCACGAAGCCGAGCGCATCGCCGCCAGCCTGATCCACCTGCGCGAACGCCATTCGCTGGCATGGTCCGATTGCGCGGTGCTGTATCGCGGCAATCACCAAGCGCGCGTTCTTGAAAAGAGCCTTCGTCTGGCGCGCGTGCCTTATCACCTGACCGGCGCGTTGAGCTTCCTCGATCGCCACGAAGTGAAGGACGTGCTGGCCTACCTGCGCCTGCTGGCCAATCCGGACGACGACGCGGCTTTTTTGCGAGTGGTGAACGTGCCGCGCCGCGAGATCGGCGCGACCACGCTGGAGAAGCTCGGCGAACTGGCGCAGACCAAACATCTCTCGCTGTTGCGAGCCGCGCGCAGCGATACCGTCTTGAAACAGTTGCCAGCGCGCGCGGCGGCTTCGCTGCATGGCTTCGTCGCGCTGATCGATGCGCTTTCGGCGCAGGCCGACCGCGTACCCGCCGCCGAGCTGGTCGAGGAACTGCTGCGCCGCAGCGGCTACGCGCAACATCTCGCGGCCTCGTCCAGGGACATCACGCTCAACGAGCGTCGCCTCGGCAACGTGCGCGAACTGGTCGAGTGGTTCCGCACGATGCAGAAGGGCCGCGCGCGTGCCGGTGACCTCGCCGCGCAACTGGCGTTGCTGACGCACGCCGACCGCGACGACGGCGGCGACGCGGTGCGGCTGATGACCCTGCACGCGGCCAAGGGGCTGGAATTCCGCTGCGTGCACATCGTCGGCGTGGAGGACGGCACGCTGCCGCACGAGGGCGCGATCGACGAAGGCCGCCTGGACGAGGAGCGGCGGCTGTTCTATGTCGGCATCACGCGCGCGAAGGAACTGCTGCTGCTGAGTTTCAGCGCACAGGCACGCCGCTACGGGCAAGTGTCGAAACAGAAGCCCAGCCGCTTCCTCGACGAATTGCCGCCGGGCGATCTGCACCGCGAAGGCGACGATCCCGAAGCCGACGCGCAAGTGAAGCGCGACGTGGCGCTGGCGCAACTGGAAAAACTGCGGGCGATGCTGGGGTGAACTGCTGCGTGCAGACTTCGTTCAAATCAGCTTCGCCGCTTCCAGCTCGCTCTTGAGATACGCGTAGTAAATCGGCGCGGCGACCACGCCGGGCAGGCCGAAGGCCGCTTCCATCACCAGCATCGCCAGCAGGATTTCCCAGGCGCGCGCGCGGATCTGGCTGCCGACGATGCGGGCATTGAGGAAATATTCGAACTTGTGGACCAGCACGAGGAACACCAGCGCCACGATCGCCACCCATAACGACGCCGACAGCGCGACCAGCACGATCAGCGTGTTGGAGATCAGGTTGCCGACCACCGGCAGCAGGCCGACGACGAAGGTGATCACCACCAGCGTCTTGGCCAGCGGCAACGTGATGCCGAACAACGGCAGCGCGACCAGCAGGAAGATCGCCGTCAGTGCGGTGTTGATCGCGGCGATCTTGACCTGCGCGAACACCACGTTGCGGAAGGCCGTTGTGAAACGTGCGCAACGCAGGGTCAACTCTCGGCGCAGTGGGGCGCCCTCGGCACCGTCGCGTTCGTGCACCAGCGCCAGCAGCGCGCCCAGCACCAGCCCGACGAGAATGCGCCCCGTGACGTGCAGGCTTTCCTTGCCTGCCACCTGCAATTGCGCGGAATGCGTCTTCGCCAGGTGGGTCGCGCTCGCGCGAAAATCTTCCGTGCTCACTGGCAGGTGCGCGACGATCCAGGCCGGCAATTGGGCGCGCGCGCTGTCGATCAGCGGCATCAGGCGATCGAACAGCGTGTTGGGGTCGCCGATCTCGTTGCGGACGAGCACCACCGCGCCAATGATCAACAGCGCCACCAGCCCGGCGATCAGCGCGGCCAGCGCGCCGACCAGCAATTGCCGCGCAAGCGCGCCCGACAGCCGCTGCTCCAGCAACGGCGCCAGCGCGTCGACCAGCACGTAGACCAGCAAGCCCGCCACCAATGCAGGCAACAAGTGCAAGGTCATGACCAGCAGCAGCGCGAATGCCGCGATGACGCAACTTGCTGCGGGAATCCGGCGGGCGAGGTCGCTAGGCATGGGCTGCGTATCGTGTGCGGGCGGCCAGTCTGGCAGCGCGTGCGTGCCGCGCCAAGTAAACTGTCGCGTCGATCGACGCGAATTCCAAGTGGGGAACGCCCATGCGCACACCTCTCGCCCTTGCCTGCTTCGGCCTGTTGTCGCTCGGCCTGCTTTCGCTGGCCGGTTGCGCCGCGCAGGAATCGAAGCCGGCATCAGCGCAGCCGCCCGCGGCGACGGCCGCCGCGCAGCCGGCGCCGGATGACAGTCTGTACGCGACGCTCTGGCAGCAGGGCGCGATCGAACACGATCTCGTCTATCTGGAAATCTACCGCGACGCGCAGGCGAAACTGCTGCACGCCCTGCGCGATCCGCACTGGGATGCGCTGCCGCGGGACGAGCGCGACGCGGTGCGCCACGGCTCGCTGCGCGGGCTGAAGCCGGCGGTGGTGCTGGACATCGACGAGACCGTGCTGGACAACTCGCCGTTCCAGGCGCGCCAGGTCCGCAGCGGCGCGACGGAATTCGATCGCGCCGGGTTCAATGCATGGTTGAACGAAGCATCGGCGCAACCGCTGCCGGGCGCGCTGGAATTCACCCGTTTCGCCGCCGCGCACGGCGTGCAGGTCATCTTCATCAGCAACCGCACCGTCGACTTCACGGATGCCACGGTGCGGAACCTGAAGCGCGACGGCTTTCCCGTGATCGATGCGGGCACCGTGCTGAATCACGGCACGCCCACGCCGGGTTGCGAAGCGAAGCACGGCGGCAAGGGGTGTCGCCGCGAACTGGTGGCGCGGAAATATCGCGTGCTGATGGAATTCGGCGACCAGCTCGGCGATTTCCTCGATATCGCGGCCAACACGACGGACGGACGCATCGCAGCGGTCGCGCCGTACCGCGACTGGATCGGCGAACGCTGGTTCGTGCTGCCGAACCCGGTGTACGGTTCATGGCTGGACGCGCTGGACGGCGATGCGAAAACGCCGGCCGACCGGCGCGCGGCCGAACATGCGTCGCTGAAAACACAATGACGATGACACGCGAGGACATCCCCGCGCGCGAACGGCTGATCTTCGCGCTGGACGTGCCGGACCACGCGCAGGCGATCGAGTGGATGGATCGCCTCGGGGATTCCGTGGCGTTCTACAAGATCGGGCTGGAACTGCTCGCGGGCGGCCGCTACTTCGACGTGCTGCGCGAATTGAAAACGCGCGGCAAGCGGATCTTCGTCGACCTGAAACTGCACGACGTGCCGGCGACCGTATCCGGCGCGGTGCGCGGGCTGGCACATTACGGCGCGGATTTCTGCACCGTGCATTGCGACAGCCGCGCGATGCTGGAAGCGGCCGCGCAGGCGAGGGGCGACATGCGATTGCTGGCGGTCACGGTGCTCACCAGCAACGACCGCAACGATCTCGCTGCGCTCGGCGTGCGCGACGACGTGGCCGCCACGGTGATCGTGCGCGCGAAGCTGGCGCAGGATGCCGGCATCGACGGCGTGGTCTGCGCGGGCGCCGACCTGCGCGCGCTGCGCACCGCGGCGCCGCATCTGCTGACCGTGTGCCCCGGCATCCGGCCGGCCGGCCCGACGAACGACGACCAGAAGCGCGTGGCCGACGTGCGCGGCGCGATCACGGACGGCGCGGATTATCTCGTGATCGGACGCCCGATCCGGCAGGCCGCCGATCCGCGCGCCGTGGCCGATGAAATCGTGACGCAGATCGAAAGCGCGCTCGCCGCGCGCGGCTGAAACTTGCCTCGCCCGGTGGCGCTCGCCACACTCCCCGGCCCGGCGAAGGAATCCCCATGCATCGTCGATCGCTCCACGTCGGCCTGCTTCATGTGAGCACGCTGCATGTCGGCTTGATTGCCGTGCTGCTGCTGGCGCTCGCGGCGTGCAACCGTTCCGCCGAACCGGTCGCGCCGCCCAGCACCACGCCCGAGGGCGCGGTACGCGCCGGACTGGTGCTGACCCGCAACGGCGATTTCGATGGCTTGTTGCGCAGCACCTTGCCGGACGCGGATTACAAGGTCTGGCGCACGGAATGGACGCAGGCGCGCGCCAAACAGCCGGCGCCGACCGCGCAGCAGCGCGCACAATTCGCGCAGGTGATGCAGAAACTCACCGAGACCGGCGCGGAGGACAAGCTCTACAAACAGCTGCAGCCGCGACTTGCCGAGTTGCGCGTGCACCGCGACCGCGACTTGCCGATGTTGATCGGCATCCTGCAGGCCGCCGGCGGCAACGTGGTGGCCGGTGCCGGCGGCCTTTCCGACGCGCAGAAGCACCAGGCGACCGCGGCGATCGACGCGCTGGCCACGTGGGCGCGCGGCGCCGATTTCACCGATCCGGACAAGACCAGGCAGGCACTCGTCGTGATCTGCGCCGCCGCACGTAAGCTAGACCTGAAAACCCTCGACCAGGCGCGTGCGCTGGATTACACGCAGAGCATGGCGCGCTATCGCATCGCCTGGGATGGCCTCAAGGCGCTGCTGAAGATCTACGGGCTCGACCTGGACGCCAGTTTCGACCAGGCCAAGGTGGAGACGCTCGCCAACGATGGTCATCACGCGCGCGTGCGTGAAACTTTCCTGCTGGCGGGCAAGCCGATCGTCAGCGAAATCCATCTGGTCATGCAGGCCGGGCACTGGTACGACGCCGACCGCCTGGCCGCCTGGCGCGTGAGCCATCCGGCAGTCGCCGCAAGTATCGGCAAGCCGCCGGCGCTTCCGGCAGCGTCCGGCAGTGCCGTCCGGCCCTCCGCGGCCGGGCACTGACGGAGCCCTGCGGCGCCACGCTTTACAATGGACGCGATGGAATCCTCCCTGCCCGAAGGCGCCACGCCGCGCGCGCCCTGGAGCCGCGCGCTGCTGGGGCGGCTGCTCGCGCCGTGGGTGCGGATCAAGCGTGACCCGGCCGAACCGCTCAGCCTGCTCGATGCGAACGCCGACGTGGTGTACGTGATCGAACGCGGCGGCCTGTCCGACGGCCTGATCCTCGAGCGCGCCTGCCGCGAAGCCGGCATGCCCGATCCGCTGAAGCCCATGCCTGGGGGCGGCAGGCGGCGGCGGTCGATGTTCGCGCTCAGCCGCCGCGACGGCTCGCTGTACGGCCGCAACCACCACAGCCTGTCGCGCGAAACCTTGCGCACTCTGCTGCTGGCGCAGGAAGTGGACCCGCAGTTCGAGATCCAGTTGATGCCGGTATCCATTTACGTCGGGCGCGCGCCGAACCGGCAATCGGGCCTGCTCAACGCGCTGCTTTCGGAAAACTGGGTGATGGTGGGCCGCTTCCGCCGCCTGCTGGCGCTGTTGTTCAACGGGCGCGAAACCATCGTGCATTTCTCCAGGCCGATCTCGCTGCGCGAAGCGCTGGGCGAGAGCGCAGGCCAACGCCCGGAACGCCTGCAGCGCAAGATCGCGCGGGTGCTGCGCGTGCATTTCCGGCGCGTGCGTACCGCGGTGATCGGCCCCGACCTGTCGCATCGCCGCACGGTGGTGGATTCGGTGCTGAACGCCGAGAGCGTGCGCGCGGCGGTGGAAGCGACCGCATCCAGGGAAAACATCCCTTACGCCAAGGCATGGCGCCGCGCGCAGAAGCTGGCGCATGAAATCGCCGCGGATTATTCACAGCCGTTCGTGCGCGCGGTGTCGTTCCTGCTCTCCGGTTTCTGGAACAAGTTGTACGACGGCATCGACACCCATCACTTCGAAACGCTGCGCGCGATCGCGCCGGGCCACGAGATCATCTACGTGCCCTGCCACCGCAGCCACGCCGACTACGTGTTGATGTCGTACCAGCTCTACCAGTCCGGCGTGGTGGTGCCGCACATTTCCGCCGGCGTGAACCTCAACCTTCCGGTGCTGGGAACCTTGCTGCGGCGCGGCGGGGCGTTCTTCCAGCGTCGCAGCTTCAAGGGCAACGCGCTGTATTCGGTGGTCTTCAAGGAGTACATGGCGCAGCTGATCGATCGCGGCGTGCCGCTGGAATACTTCATCGAAGGCACGCGTTCGCGCACGGGGCGGTTGCTGGAGCCGCGCGCCGGCCTGCTATCGATGACCGTGCGCGCCTACCTGCGCGCGCCGCGCCGGCCGGTGCTGTTCCAGCCGGTATACATCGGCTACGAGAAGCTGATGGAAGGCCGCGCCTACATCGGCGAGCTGACCGGCAAGGAGAAGGAAAAGGAATCCTGGTGGAGCCTGCTGCGCGGCGCGCGCAACGCATTGCGCCAGCACTATGGCCGCGTGGCGCTGAATTTCGGCGAGCAGGTGCCGCTGGCGCCACTGCTGGATGCAGCCGCACCGGGCTGGCGCGAGGAAGCGCTGAAGTCCGACGAGCGTCCCGAGTGGATGCCGCAATTGATCGACACGCTCGCGCGCCGCATCCAGGTGGAAGTGAACCGCGCCGCCGACGTCAATCCGATCAATTTGCTGGCGGTCGCACTGCTCGCCACGCCCAAGCACGCGATGGCGGAAACCGACCTGCTGGCGCAGATCGACTTGATGAAAACGCTGCTGGAGGAACTGCCGTATTCGCCGCGCACGACGATGACGCCGTTGTCGGCCGCGGAGATCATCGCCTACGGCGAGCAGATGGGCTGGATCAGGCGCATCCGCCATCCGCTCGGCGACGTGCTCGCGGCCGAGGGCGAGAAGGCGGTGTTGCTGTCGTATTTCCGCAACAACGTGCAGCATCTGTTCGCCGCGTCCGCATGGATCGCCTGCTGTTTCGCCAACAACCGCAGCATCGCGCGCGCCTCGGTGCTGCGGCTGGCACGCCTGATCTATCCCTTCATCCAGGCCGAACTGTTCCTGCCGTGGGACGAGGACGGATTCGTCGAACGCGTCGGGCGCGTCGCCGAATTGCTGGTCGCGCGCGGATTGCTGGGCACGCGCGGCGACGGCCGCATCCTGCAACGCGCGTCCGGGCTGGACGACGACGGCTTTCCGCTCAAGGTGCTGGCGCACAGCCTGATGCAGGCGTTCGAGCGGTATTACATCGCGATCGCCGCATTGGTGAAGAACGGTCCCTGCACGCTTTCGGCGGGCGAGCTCGAGAACCTCTGCCACCTGACCGCACAGCGCTTGTCGCTGCTGTACCAGGCCGGCGCACCGGAGTTCTTCGACAAGGCCCTGTTCCGCGGGTTCATCGCGCTGTTGCGGCAACGCCGCGTCGTCCGCACCGACGAAAACGGCAAGCTGGATTTCGACGAAGAGCTGGAGGAAGTGGCGCGCGACGCGCGCGTGATCCTCGCCCGCGAGGTGCGCGATTCGATCATGAAGATCACGCCGGAAGTCGTGGCGGGCGCAACGCCGGAAACAACGGATTCCACGCGCGCGGCGTAGCTTGCGATCATCCCTGATCGCGAAGCACGAAAAGCGCACGTCCCTGTGCGCGCTTTCAATCAGAAGTGGAACGTGCCCGAGAAACTCAGCAGGTTGCCGCTGTTGTCGAAGCTGCCTACCAGATGATCGCTGGTGACGCTGAGGTCGTTGACATCGCCATTGTCCACGAACAGATGCGCATATCCGAGGTTGAATTCCACCGATGAACTGGGCGTGTAGCCGACGCCGACCGCCAGCCAGCGGCGCGCGCCGTCGGGAATGCGCGGCGAACGCGTTTCGTCGCGAGTGGGCGTCTGGTCGAAGGCCAGGCCGCCGCGCAAGGTCCACTGCTCGTCGACCTTGTAGTCCATGCCGATCGAACCGAAGAACGTGTCGCGCCAGTCTTCCGGCTCGACCGTCGCCGGTTGCACCGGATTGGCAAAGTTGACTTCGAGCTGCTTGAAGGAGCTCCAGCCGGTCCAGCCGAGCGTCGCGCCCCAGCTCACCGGCCCGCTGCCGACATGCCAGTAGCTCAGGTTCGCCGTGGCGGGCGTGGCGAAATCGCCGGTGGCCTGGGTGTTCTCGAAGAGCCCGGTGCCGGCAAAGGCGACTTGCGCGACCGGCGGCAGCACGAAGGTGGCGTTGCCGCTCAGGGTGTGGCTGATCTTGGCGCGGTAGGCCAGGCCGATGCGATCCTGCGAAGTCGGCTTGAATTCGGCGCCAATCTGCCAGCCGTAGCTCCAGTCATCGCCCTGCACGCGCGCAGTGCCGTCAGCCGATTGCGGCAGCACGCTGGGCGCGCATTCGAAATTGCAGAGGGCGAGTTGCTGGCTGGCGATGATCGCGCCGAAATCCACCGCGTTGCTCAAGTCCACCTTGGTCTGCTGTGCGATCAGCGAGAAACCCAGCGCAACCTGCGGATTGATCTCCCAGGATAGCGAGCCCGTGATATCCAGCGACGTCACCTTCGATTCCAGTGCCTGGTAGCGACCCATCCAGCCGTTGTCGTACTCGGTCTTCAGGCCGAAGGGTGCGTTCACCGCCAGACCGAAACGCCACGCGTCGTTGATCGGCGCGGTGAAATACATCGCCGGCACCGGCGTCACGTCGCCGCCGTTGCCGCCGTCGCCGCCGGAAAGGGGCGCGCCGAAGGCATCGGTGCCACTGCCGTGGAATTGCGTGTTCACGTCGATCGCCGTGACATCGCTCTGGAACATCGTGCCGGTCAGGTCGGACATCGCAGCGGGATTGTTGACCACCACCGAGGCATCGTCGCCGGCGGTATCCAGGCCGGCAAAAGCGCGGCCCAGCGCCTTGGCGCTGTTTTCCTTGATCTGGAAGCCGGAGGCGGCGGCGTTGGAACTCGCCAGCACGCCGGTCACCGCCAGTGCCATCGCGGCGAGAGCCAGCGTCTGTCGGCGCAGGCGCTGCGGATTGTTCGAAATCATGGTGATCATGAAGCGGTTCTCCCGTCGCTGCGCTTGCGGTTCGCTGGATTCATACAAGTGTTTGAACCGCCCCGGGCGAACTTTGAAGGGAACGCGGCACGGATGCAATATGTCGGACGAATGACGAGTGGATTTTCCTGAGCGAAACCGTTGGCCGGGTGCGGGCCGCTCAACGGCCTTTAACATCCAATTACCGCGCTGCCGCATGGCGCTTCCGTATACTCCGGGAATTGCGCTGCCGCTGGTCCTTTCCGTTCCTCATGTCCAACCCCAAGCTGCGCCGCCGGCCTCCGCTGCTGCGCTCGTTGCCGCATTTCCTGCCGGCGCTGGCGGCGGTCGCGCTGGCCGCCTTCGTCACCTCCTCGCTGGCGTTGCTGCCGCTGCTTCTCGCCAACACGCTGTGCATGGCCGCGATGTGCCACGCCATCGGCTTCGACTCGGAACCCTCGTTCCTGCGCACGGCACTCCGCCGCGGGCCCATCCATCTGATCCTGTTCGCGGCCTACACCGCGATCGTGTTCGGCCTGGTCGCGTGGCCGCTGTTGGCGTTGTCATCCGCGCCATCCCTGGTCGCGACGTTGGAGTTGTGCGCCGCACTGATCGTGGCGCTGGCCCTGCTCTGGCGGCTGTGGCCGGTGTTCGGCCTGGTTTTCCTGTGGGATGACGCCTTCCCGCAGGACCAGCAACATTCCTGGATCTCCACCGCCTTCGCGCGCAGCATCGCCTTTGCATGGCATCTGACCGGTGCACGGGAACATTTCTTTTCGCGTTTCCTGCCGGCGGGCATCGCCTATCTCGCATTGGCCTTCGGTGCGCTGGCGCTCACCGGCGTGGGCTCGTTGCTGCCGGACGAATTGCGCACCGCCGCGCTGTTCGTTTACGCCGCGATGATGCTGCCGCTGTGCACGTTGATTGCGGCAAACCGCACCCTGCGCGCGCTGCTGTGCGAAACCTGGCGTGAACGCAAGACCGCGCGGCAACACGAGGAAACGGCACCCGCCGTGACGACGCAACCGCCGGCGCCATCGCCTGCCGTGCAGGTCGAACCGGCGATCGAACCCGCCGCGCCCGCCGTGCCGCTGGCGGTACTCAACCAGTCGTTGCTGGACGCCGCGCGCGAAGGCCAGGTCGAACGCGCGCTGGAATTGTTGCAGCAAGGCGCCGAACCCGACGCGCTGCCCGCGCCCGGCGCGCGCGACCAGCGCAGTGCGCTGGTGCTCGCCGCGTTGCTGCCGGACACGCGCCTGTTGCGCGCGCTGATCGCGCGCGGCGCACAGGTGAACCGCGCGCACGGCGATGCCACCGCCTTGCTGGCCGCCACCCGCGACAGTTACCACGGCCGCTCCGAAGCGGTGATGACCCTGCTCGCGAACGGCGCCGATCCGCGCCTGGTCGATCGCGACGGCAACACGCCGCTGCACCATGGCGCACTCGCCGCTGAGCCTTCGATCGCGGCGATCCTGATCGACGCACAGGCGCCCCTGGACGCGCTCAATCGCAACCGCCATTCGCCGCTGGCATCGGCTGCTGGCGCCGGCAACTGGGCGCTGGTGAAATTCCTGCTGGAACGCGGCGCGAAACTCGAACCCGCGCAGGGCGTCCCGGCATTACTGACCGCGTCAGCGATCCCCGACGACGATCCGCGCGGCGTGCAGATGCTGCTGAAGCACAAGGCGCGAGTGGATGCGACCGACGCGCTCGGCCGCACGGCCCTGATGAATGCCGCGCTCGAAGGCCACCAGACGATCGTGCGTGCGCTGCTCGACGCCGGCGCGAACGCCGACCTTGCCGATCGCCATGGCGTGACCGCGCTGATGGAAGCCGCGCGCGCCGGCGCACATGCGGCCTTGAACGAACTCGTCGCCGCGCAGGCGGATGCGCGCGCGCGCGAAGAACATGGACGCGATGCATTGACGCTGGCCTGCCAGTCGCCGCGCGCCAACACGCAATGCGTGCGAGCGTTGCTGGCGCTGGGCGCGGATCCGAAAGCCAGGGGCGCGGACGGGCGCAGCGCCCTGGACCACGCCGCACAGGCCGGACGCTGGGATCTGGTGGCGCTGCTGGATCCCGCCACGCCGCTGCCGTCTTCGCACGCACTCGCCGCGCAACCCGAACCGGGCGCGGACACGCCGGCGCACTTGCTCGACGCGTTGCGCTTCGGACACTGGGCGGTGGCGTCGGGTTTCGCCGAACGCGCGCGCGCGTGGCCGAAGGCGGAACTCGCGGCGCTGTATCTCGATCTCGCCGAAGGCGATCACGGCCAAGCGCACCGCTGGCTGTTGCAACACGGGCTGGATGCGGAAGCGCGGCTGGATGACGGCATGCGTCTGTTCGATGCGCTCTGCGATCGCCTGCCGGGTTCGATCGCCGCGATTGAATCGTTGCTGGAAGCCGGCGCCACACCGGCCGGCGCGGGCGGATTCGCGCGCGCGCTCGCACGGCTGGCCGACGTCGATCGTTCCGCTTTCGCACTGGCCCTGCTGGAACGCGGCGCCGACCTGTTCGGCGCGGATGCGCAGGGGCGCACACCCTTGCATCACGCCGCCTGCGCCAACCTCGCGCCCGTACTGGACGCCCTGCTCGCGCGCGGCGTCGATCCGAACGCACGCGATCGCAGCGGCGCCACGCCGTTGCATGTCGCGCTGGACGCGGGCCGAGCCGCCTTGCCGCTGGCGCGCGCGCTGGTCGCAAATGGCGCCGCTCCGGAGCGCGCCGCCGCCAATGGCGAAACGCCGCTGGGCCTGGCCTTGGCGCGCGGCGATGGCGCGCTGGAACACTGGTTGCGCTGGCACGGCTGGCCGCTGCCGCAGCGTCCCTTGCGCGCCGGCGACCTGCCTGTCGCGGCCGCCGCGGGCGATGCCGACGCGGTCAGCAAATTGCTGGCGCTCGGTTTCGACGTGAACACGCGCGACGAACAGGGCGCGAGCGCGCTGTTGCGCGCGTGCGGCGCGGGCCATGCGGAAGTCGCGCAGCGTCTGCTCGATGCCGGCGCCGATCGCGAACTGGCCGCCGCTTCCGGTGCCACGCCGCTGTCCGCTGCCGTAAGCGCGCGCCGCGACGCGGTGGTGGAGCAACTGCTCGACCACGGCGCAAGGGCCGACACCCGTCTGCCCAACGAGGCCACGGCGCTTATGGTGGCGGCCGCGTTGGGTTTTCCCGAAATCGCGGAACGACTGTTGGCGCGCGGCGCCGATGCAACGCTCGCGGATGCCGCCGGCCACACGCCGCTGCATGCCGCGGCACGCTTCTGTTTCGAGAGCCGCGACAGCCTGCGTTGCCGCCGCTTGCTGGACGTCTTGCTGAAGGCGCCAGGCATGCAGGCGGATGCCGTCGACAAGCAGGGCGCAAGCGCGTTGCTGCTGTTGCTTGGCGCGCAATCCCGGCCCGATGCGCGCGTGGACGACACGCACCTCGGCGCGCTGCTGCCCGCGCTGCTGGACGCCAGCGCGGATCCCGGCCTCGCCGACCAGCGCGGCGTCACCGCCCTGCATGCGTGCGCGATGCACGCGTTGTTCGCGCCCGCGCGCGTGCTGCTGGCGCGCGGCGCCAGCCGCGACAGCGTGGATGCCTTCGGCCGCAATCCGGCGGACGTGGCGCGCCTGCTGGGCCTGGTCGACATGGCGCTGGAAATCGCGCCGCGCATCCTGCCGGCGACTAATCAGGTGTTGCGGCAGTCGGCGCCGGCGGCGGATTGAGTTCCGCCGCGTCTTCGCGTTCGATGTCGGCCTCGAACAGGCGCTCCAGATCCTGGAACGCTTCCTTCGAACTTTGCATCAGCGCGGCTTCGTCGTCGTACACCAGATGCTGGTCGCGCAGCAGGCGTTCGTCGTGTTCGCGGAACACGTTCACGCGCGCCTGCGCAGCCTCGTGCGAAAACCCGAGCGCTTCCAGCGTCAATCCCGCCATCTTCAGGCTGGAATAAAAAGTTTCGCGCACCACGCCGTCCGGATTGGTCAGGTCCATCAAGCGGAACGCATGCTGGCGGTTGCGCGCGCGCGCGATGATCTTCAGGTGCGGGAACAGGCGGCGCACGATGCGCGCGGTGCGCACATTGGTTTCCGGATCGTCGGTCGCCAGCACGAACACTTCGGCCTTGTCCGCCTGCGCGGCGCGCAGCAGCTCGGCACGCGAAGGATCGCCGAAATAGATTTCGGTTCCGCCGAAACGGCGCGAGAGATCCACCTGCTCGACCGACGACTCCAGCGCGGTGAACGGGATGCGGTGCGCGCGCAGCAGGCGCGCCACGATCTGCCCGACCCGGCCGAAGCCGGCGATGATCACGCGCGGCGTGCCGTTGTCGATCGTGTCGAACTCGCGCCTGGGCTTGCGCGCATTCGGCAATTGCGCCACGCCCAGCACCAGCAGCGGCACCATGGCCATGCTCAACGTGATGACCAGCACCAGCAGGCGATGCCGGTCGGCATCCAGCAAACCGTGTTGCTCGGCGAGATTGAACACCACGAACGCGAATTCGCCGCCGCCGGCGAGCAGCACGGCCAGGCGCAGCGAGCCGGAAAAATCGAGCCTGAAGACTCGCCCGATGGCCAGCAGCACCGGCGCCTTGCAGATCAGCAGCATCGCCACCAGCCCGCAGACCAGCCACGGATGCAACAGCAACAGGCCGAGATCCACGCCCATGCCGACCGCGATGAAGAACAGGCCAAGCAGCAACCCTTCGAATGGCGCGATGTTGGATTCCAGCTCGTGCCGGTATTCCGAATCGGCCAGCAGCACACCGGCGAGGAAGGTGCCGAGCGCCATCGAGACCCCGGCGGACAGCATCAGCCACGCCGTGCCCATCACCACCAGCAATGCGGTGGCGGTGGAGACCTCGATCAACTGCGTCTTGGCGACCGCGCGGAACACCGGGCGCAACGCGTAACGTCCGCCCACCACCACCAATGCAATCACGCCGACCACGCGCAGCGCCGAAATCCACAATGGTTGTCCGCCGTGGGCATGCAACGCGCCACCGTCCAGCAGCGGAATCGCCGCAATCAACGGAATCGCGGCCAGGTCCTGGAACAGCAGCACCGCGAATGCGAGCCGCCCGTAACCGGTCTGCAATTCCTTCCGCTCGGCCATGGTCTGCAGGCCAAAGGCGGTGGACGACAGCGCCAGGCCCAGTCCGATCACGCAGGCCTTGGCCGGCGTCGCCGAGAATGCGAAATACGCCACCGCGCCCAGCACCGCCGCGCATCCCGCGACCTGCGCGAGGCCCGCGCCGAAGACCGCGCGGCGCATCACCCACAGGCGTTGCGGGGAAAGCTCCAGGCCGATCACGAACAGCAGCAGCGCGACACCGAATTCCGAAATGCTCGAAATCGCTTCCGGATTGCGCACCAGCTTCAGCCCGAATGGCCCGATCACCACGCCGGCGGCCAGATAGCCGAGCACGGAACCGAGTTTCAGGCGCCGCGCCACCGGTACCGCGATCACCACCGCGACCAGGAAGATCAGGAACGATTGCAGGTAGCCGTGACCTTCCACGCAAGCCACTCCGATGCACTGCCCGCGATCATTATGGCAGGCGACCGCGCGCAACTGGCGGCGAAGATGCGCACGCGATACGTTGCTTCAACGTGTCGCTCCTGCGCGTGGCCATTGACCGCACGCACGACGCGAGTCGGGCGCGAACCATCGTCGCGACATTCCCATTGCCGCAACCACACCGGCGACGCCGTGAGATCGCCGTTGCCGACAACAGGAACGCATGGCGTTATAGACCGTGGATGCCGGCGCGACTGGACAGGATGCGGCCCAGCACGTCCGGCGCATAGTCGAAAGAGTCGTAGTACAACCGCTCTTCCGGCAACCCTGCATCCACGAAGGCGTGGCGCGCCGCATCGATCATCGCCGGCGGGCCGCTCATGTAGACGTCGAACGCCGACAGTTGCGGCTGTTCGGCCAGCACCGCTTCGTGCACCGGCACGCCGTGCTGGCCGCGCGCATCCGGCGCGGCGTCCGACACCACCGGCTGGAACGAGAACATGCGCGACATGCGCGCCCACGATTCCGGCAACTCGCGCAGATAGAAATCGGCCTCCCCTCGCGCGCCCCAGTACAACCGCATCGAACGGCGCGTGTGCAGGTGCAGGAAGTGTTCGACCAACGCCTTGACCGGCGCGAAGCCCGCGCCACCGGCCACGAACAGCATCGGCCGCTCCGAATCCTCGCGCGGCACGAAAGTGCCGAGCGGTCCCTCGACGCGCAACGCGTCGCCCGCACGCAATGCGTCGAACACGAAATTGGTGAAATCGCCGCCGGCGACGCGGCGCACGTGCAGCTCCAGGTCAGGCCCGAGGTGCGGCGCGCGCGCGATCGAGAACGCGCGGCGACGGCCGTCGTCCAGCAGCACGTCGACGTATTGCCCCGGCAGCCACCGCAACGGCGCGCCGACCGGCACCAGTTCCAGCCGCATCACGTCCCGCGACAACAACTCGCGCGCGACCACGCGCACTTCCAGCTCGCGGCGCGGCAAGTCTTCCACGGACGCGACTTCGCGCGCGGCAATCAGCAGGTCGGAACGCGGTACCGCCTGGCACAGCAAGACGGCATCGTGCGCCAGCTCGTTCGCGGACAATGCGGTCGGCGGATTGCGGGGGTAGTCGCAGCGGCCTTCGATCAGGGTCGCCTTGCAACTGCCGCAAACACCGGCCAGGCACGAATACGACAACGCCAACCCCGCGCGCTGCGCGGCTTCCAGCACGGTTTCGCCTTCGCGCACGTCGAAACGCTTGCCGCTGGCGGCCAGGGTGACGGCGTGCGTCATGGCAGGAATTTGTACGGACTCTGCAAGATCGAAATTTCCTTGAGTAGTGCGGACATGGATGCCCGCATTTTGATTTTGGCGATCACGGATGATCGCGACTCGCCCGGGCCTTGATGTCGCATTCTCGCCGAAACGCGCCACAATGCGCGAAATACATTGCAGGCCAATACCCATGCCGATCTGGAAGCACGCCATCGACCTCGCCGCGGTCGATCGCTGGAGCGAGAACACGCTGATGCGCGCGATCGACATCCGCATCACCGAAATCGGCGACGATTTCCTGCGCGGCACCATGCCGGTGGACGCGCGCACGCATCAGCCTTACGGCATCCTGCACGGCGGCGCCTCGGTGGCGCTGGCGGAAACCCTGGGCAGCACCGCGGCGATGCTGTGCTGCGAGGAAGGCATGGCCTGCGTCGGGCTCGAGATCAACGCCAACCACCTGCGCGCGGTGCGCGACGGACGCGTCATCGGCACCGCGCGGCCGATCCACATCGGCCGCAATACCCAAGTATGGGAAATCCGCATCGAGAACGAAGCCGGGCAACTGACTTGCATCTCGCGCCTGACGATGGCGGTGATTCCGCAGCGCGCGATCGCCGGCAATCGCGCCACGAAGTGAGTGCCGCCGCGCCCTACGCGGCGCTGAAGCCGGATGTCGTGCTGGACGCCATCGCGGCGATCGGCATGCAACCGGATGGCCGTCTGCTCGCGCTCAACAGTTACGAGAACCGCGTCTACCAGGCCGGGCTGGAAGATGGCACATTCGTGGTCGCGAAGTTCTATCGTCCGCATCGCTGGAACGACGCGGCGATCACGGAAGAACACGGCTTCGCGCGCGAGCTGGCCGACGCCGAACTGCCGATGGTCGCGCCACTGGCCTTCGATGGTGCGACCCTGCTGCGGCACGAGGGATTCCGTTATGCGATCTATCCGCGCCGCGGCGGCCGCGCGCCGCCGCTGGAATCGCGCGACCATCTGGAATGGGTCGGCCGATTGCTGGCGCGCATGCACAATGTCGGGGCGCGCCAGCCGTTCGCGCATCGCGGTTCCATCGATCCCGAAACGTTCGTGATCGAACCCTCGCAGGCGGTGCTGCATTCCGCGCTGCTGCCTGCGCGCCTCCACGATCGCTATGCGCAGGCGGCGGAAACGGTCGGGCAGGCCATCGCCGCGCGCTTCGACGCGGTCGGCCCGGTCATTCGCCTGCGTCTGCATGGCGACTGCCACCCCGGCAACCTGTTGTGGACGGATGCCGGACCGCATTTCGTGGATCTCGACGATGCCCGCATGGGCCCGGCGATGCAGGATTTGTGGATGCTGGCAGCCGACGAGGCCGCGCTCGACGCTTTGCTCGAGGGCTATGCGCAGTTCCGCGACTTCGATCCGCGCGAACGCGCGCTGGTGCCGGCGCTGCGTGCGATGCGCCAGGTGCACTGGGCCGGCTGGATCGCCGCGCGCTGGCACGATCCGGCGTTTCCCGCCGCGTTTCCGTTCGCGGTCGAGCCGCGCTGGTGGGAACAGCATATCGACGACCTGCACGAAGCCGCCGACGCGCTGGCCTGATGCTCATGCGGTGAGACGGTGCGGCGTACACTGCGCGATGAATCTTCGAGGGAAGTCCGCATGTCGCCGGTCGTGATCCTGCTGGTCATCTTGCTGATCGCGATGCTTGGGGTGGCGGCGTTGCAGTTCATGCTGCTTGCGCGCACGCGCGGCGGCGATGCGCTGCCGCAGAAACTCGACGCGTTGCGAGGCGACAGCGAGCGCGTGGAGCGCGTGCTGCGCGAGGAACAGCGCACCGGTCGCGGCGAGTTGGCGCAGACGCTGGACCGCCTCGGCGAACAGTTGCGGCAAAGCCTGTCCGGCCTGACCGCCGACAATGAAAAGCGTCTCAACGAAGTGCGAGCGACGTTGGATACGCAACTGAAGGCGCTGCAGACCGACAACGCAGCGCAACTGGACAAGATGCGCGTGATCGTGGATGAAAAGCTGCAGAGCACGCTCAACACGCGGCTGGGCGAATCGTTCAAGCTTATTTCCGAACGTCTGGAAGCCGTGCAACGCGGCTTGGGCGAGATGCAGTCGCTGGCCATCGGCGTCGGCGACCTCAAGCGCGTGCTGAGCAACGTGAAGACCCGCGGCACCTTCGGCGAAGTGCAGCTCGGTGCACTGCTGGAGCAGGTGCTCACCTCCGAGCAGTACGCGACCAATGTCGCCACCGTGCCGCAATCGAACGAACGCGTGGAATACGCGATCCGCCTGCCCGGCGCCGACGCCGATTCGCCGGTATGGCTGCCGATCGACTGCAAATTTCCCGTCGAGGATTACCAGCGCCTGCTGGACGCGCAGGAACGCGCGGACGCCGACGCCGCCATGGCCGCAGCGCAGGCGCTGGAACGCCGCGTGCGCGACGAGGCCAAAACCATCCATGCCAAGTACGTCGCGCCACCGCACACCACGGACTTCGCGATCCTGTTCCTGCCCACCGAGGGCCTGTATGCGGAAGTGATCCGTCGCCCGGGCCTTTTCGAGGTGCTGCAGCGCGACCATCGCGTCACCGTGGCCGGCCCGACCACGCTGACTGCGATCCTCAACGCACTGCAGATGGGCTTCCGCACGCTCGCGATCGAGCGCCGCAGCAGCGAGGTGTGGCAACTGCTGGGCGCGGTGAAGAACGAGTTCGGCAAGTTCGCGCTGGTGCTGGACAAGACCCGCAAGCAACTGGACACGGTGCGCAACAGCATCGACAGCGCCGGCGTGCGCACCCGCGCGATCGAACGCAGGCTGCGTGACGTCGAATCCCTGTCCGGCGACGAGTCGCAACGCCTGCTGGGCGAAATCGAATCGCTGGATGACGACGCGGACGCACACGACGGCTGAACCGCGACGGCGCTACACTGGCAAGAATCCATCCACGCGAGCGCGGCCATGACGGATTCTTCCAAGCCTTCCCTCTGCAGCGCCACCAGGCCCACTTCGCCGGAAGTCACGCGCGAGCAGGCGCTGGACGCGGTGCGCACGTTGCTGCGCTGGGCCGGCGACGAGCCCACGCGCGAAGGCCTGCGCGACACGCCCAAGCGGGTGGTGGACGCCTATGGCGAATGGTTTTCCGGCTACACGGAGGATCCGGAGGAATACTTGCGCCGCACCTTCGAGGAAGTGGCCGGCTACGACGAAATGATCGTGCTGCGCGACATCCAGTTCGAATCCTTCTGCGAGCACCACATGGCGCCGATCATCGGCCGCGCGCACGTCGGCTACCTGCCGGACGGCAAGGTGGTCGGCATCAGCAAGCTGGCGCGCGTGGTGGATGCCTTTGCGCATCGCTTCCAGGTGCAGGAGAAGCTGACCGCGCAGATCGCCACCTGCATCGACAACGTGCTGCACCCGCGCGGCGTGGGCGTGGTGGTGGACGCGGTGCACCAGTGCATGACCACGCGCGGCGTGCACAAGCGCGGTGTGTCGATGATCACCAGCCAGATGCTGGGCACCTTCCGCGACGATGCGCGCACCCGCGCCGAATTCCTGCGCTTCATCGACATCGACAACGGCCGCTGAGCCCGCTGCCCGATATCCGATGCGCGTCCCGTATCGCAGCTAGAATCGCGGCTTTGCCCGCCCGCGCCGCACGCCTTCCATGAGCACCCCGGAGCTGTCCTCCCATCCCCGTCGCAACGCCGCGGTGACATTCGTCTTCGTCACCGTGCTGATCGACATGCTGAGCTTCGGGGTTATCATCCCGGTGCTGCCGCACCTGATCGTGCAACTGATCGGTGGCAGCATCGCCAAGGCCGCGGTATGGCAGAGCGCGTTCGGCACGCTGTTCATGCTGATGCAGTTCGTGTGCTCGCCGATCCAGGGCGCGTTGTCGGACCGTTTCGGACGGCGCGCGGTGATCCTGATTTCCTGCTTCGGGCTGGGCATCGATTTCATCGTGATGGCGCTGACACCGGTGTTGTGGCTGCTGTTCATCGGCCGCGGCATTTCGGGCATGTGCGCGGCCAGCAATTCCACCGCCAGCGCCTACGTCGCCGACATCACGCCGCGCGACAAGCGCGCCGCGGCCTTCGGCTTGATCGGCGCCGCGTTCGGCATCGGCTTCGTGGTCGGACCAGCCGTCGGCAGTGCGCTCGCGCACTTCGGCCTGCGCGCTCCGTTCTGGGGCGCGGCGTTCCTGTCGCTGGTCAACTTCTGCTTCGGCTTGTTCGTGCTGCCGGAATCGCTGCCGAAGGAACGCCGCAGCGCGCGCATCGACTGGCGGCACGCCAATCCGCTCGGCTCGCTGTTGCTGCTGCGCCGCTATCCGCAGGTGTTCGGCCTGGCCTCGGTGTTCTTCCTGATCGCGCTGGCGCAGTTCTCGTTGAACTCGACCTACGTGTTGTACACCGACTTTCGCTACGGGTGGGGGCCCGTGACGGTCGGCAATACCCTGAGCCTGGTCGGCCTGTGCACGGCGATCGTGCAAGCCGTGCTGGTGCGCAAATTGATGCCCAGACTGGGCGAGCGGCACATGATGCTGATCGGCCTTTCATTCTGCACCCTGGGATACCTGTGCTTCGGCCTCGCACCGGAAGCCTGGATTTTCCTGGCCGGCATTCCCCTGTTGTGCCTCGGCGGATTGTCGGGACCGCCCGCGCAATCGATGATCACCCACCAGGTCGATCCGCACGAACAAGGTCGCCTGCAGGGCGCGTTGACCAGCCTGCAGAGTCTCGCCGGCATCTTCGGGCCGGCGCTGTTCGCCAATCTGTTCGCGCTGTTCATTTCCGACCACGCACCGGTCAAGCACCTGCCGGGCGCGGCATTCCTGCTGGCCGCGATCCTGATCGCCGCCGCGCTGCTGCTGACCGCGCGGATCACGCGTGGTTTGCCGCGGCATCTGCACGACGCACCCGTGCCGGAACCGCTGGTCGTGGAATGAAGTCTTTCCGTCGCGTTTTTGTCTCCCGTTCTTCCCTTCTGCCCGTGAGGAATCACCCATGACCATTTCCATGTATGCCGCTTCCGTCCCCGTGTTCGTGCGCGCGCTGGACAACCTCACCCACGTGTTGAAAAAGGGCGAGGCGTTCGCCAGGGAAAAGGGCGCGGAGCCCGACACGCTGCTGCAGCAGCGGCTGGTGTTCGACATGCTGCCGCTGATCAAGCAGATCCAGATCGGTTGCGACATGGCGGCGCGCGGCGCGGCGCGTCTGGCCGGCGTCGAGCCGCAGTCGTTCGAGGACAACGAGAAGACCTTCGCCGAAGCGTACGCGCGCATCGAACGCGCAAGCGCCTACATCCGGTCATTCAAGCCGGAGCAGATCGACGGCAGCGAGGGCCGCGCGATCCATCTGAAGATGCGCAGCGGCGACATGGATTTCACCGGCATCGAATACCTGTTCGGCTTCATCCTGCCGAACCTGTTCTTCCACTGCACCACCGCGTACGACATCCTGCGCGTGGCCGGCGCGCCGCTGGGCAAGACGGATTTCATCGGCTCGAAGTGACACCGGCCGCTTCGTTGCGCGCGTGATGCGACGCAAGGGCGGCGAAATGTCGCCCTTGCGGAACCATCCGCCTTCGCGCGTGTCGAACGTTGAATGGCGCATCGACACTCCCTGGCGTGAATCGACAAGGCTCCCCGTGGAGCAGCGTCGCCGCTGCCGCCGTCCTGGTGGCGGCAGCGGCGGTCGTGGCGTGGTGGTATTTCTCGCATCGCCCGACCGCAACGACCGCGAACGCGCCTGCGGCCCGTGCTCCCGCATCGGCCGCGAGTATCGCGCCGGCGATCCGGCACCCGATCAGCGATGCGGCAACCTCCGTTCCCGCATCCGCCGCGACCGCGCCGTTGCCGGCGCTCGATGGCAGCGATGCCGCGGTCATTGACGCGCTGTCGTCGCTTCCGGGCGCCGCCGGCCTGCGCGACCTGCTGCTCGCGCAAAGCGTCATTCCGCATCTCGTCGCGACCGTGGACGCGCTGCCGCGCCACAGCATCGGTTCCAGCATCGTTCCGCTGCACACGCCGCCCGGCGCATTCGCCGTTGCGCGCACCGGCGACGCGGTTGCGATCGCACCGGCGAACTACGCACGCTACGACGCCTACATGCAGGTCGCCGATGCGATCGACGCGCGTGCGCTGGTCGGCTGGTATGCGCGCTGGTATCCGCTGTTCCAGCAGGCCTACCGGGATCTCGGTTATCCGAACGGCTATTTCAACGACCGCGTGATCGCCGCGATCGATGACATGCTGGGCGCGCCGGAACCCGCAACGCCGCCCGCATTGGCGCCGGCCGAGCACGGGCTTTATGCCTTCGCCGACCCCGCATGGGAGTCGCTCTCGGTGGGACAGAAACTGATGATCCGCGTCGGGCCGCGCAACGAGGCGCGCCTCAAGGCGAAGCTGCGCGCGATCCGCGCCGCGCTGACCGGCAGGTTGCCGGCGCGCGATGTGCCGTCCGGCACTTCCGCCGCGGGCGACACCGCTGGATGATGAATGCGCGACTTCGACGTCGCGCGGACTGAACACGGAACGACGATGCCGACCTTCCTGCTCTGGTTGCTGCTGCTGGTCTTCTGCTGGCCGCTGGCGCTGCTGGCCCTGGTGTTGTATCCGATCGTGTGGCTGCTGGTGCTGCCGTTCCGGCTGATCGGCCTCACCGTGGAAGGCGTGTTCGCGTTCCTGCGCGCATTGCTGTTCCTGCCGGCGCGGCTGCTCGGCGGCGGTCGCCGCGCTGCCGTCTGAGCTTGCGCGCGGCCATCGCGCGACGATCAAAAAGCGGTCTTCCCGACCGCACTTCATTGGGCATGCACTTATCCTGAGTGTGAAAATCAAACAGCGGCCATCCGTGGCCGCACTTCGATTTGCTCTGCGCTCATCCTTGAGCGCAAAGATCAAAAAGCGGTCTTCCTGACCGCACTCTTCAATCAACCAAAAAACCAGTAGCACACGAAGATCGAGGCGAGCACGCCGGCCAGGTCCGCGAGCAACGCGCAGCCAACGGCGTGCCGCGCGCGCTTGATGCCGACCGCGCCGAAATACACCGCCAGCACATAGAACGTGGTCTCGGTGCTGCCCTGCACGGTGGCCGCGAGTTTCGAGGCGAAACTGTCCACGCCGGTGTGCTGCATGGTTTCGATCAACATCGCGCGCGCCGCGCTGCCGGAGAACGGTTTGACGAAGGCGGTCGGCATCGCATCCACGAAGCGCGTGTCGAGATGCAGCGAAACGGCGACCCAGCGCAGGCCATCCAGCGCGTAATCCAGCACGCCCGACGCGCGCAGCACGCCGATCGCGCACAGCATCGCCACCAGATAGGGCAACAGGTTCTTCGCCACGTCGAAGCCCTGCTTCGCGCCTTCGACGAAGCATTCGTACACCGGTACGCGCTTGATCGCGCCTGCGATCAGGAACATGGTGACGATGCCGAAGAGGATGAGATTCCCCAGCAGCGACGACAGCGCGGCCAGACGCGCCGGCGACATCCCCGACAGTGCCCAGATGAAGCCGGCCAGCAGCACGCCGAAGCCGCCCAGCCACGCCAGCACCACCGGATCCCACACGCGCAACCGCTGCATCGCCGCGACCGACAGCAATCCCGCGAGCGTCGAGGCCGAAGTCGCCAGCAGGATCGGCACGAACACGATGGTGGGATCGGTCGTGCCCTGCTGCAGCCGATACATGAAGATCGTCACAGGCAACAGCGTCAGCGACGAGGCGTTCAACACCAGGAACAGGATCTGCGCGTTGCTGGCGGTATCGCTGCTCGGATTCAACGTCTGCAATTCGCGCATCGCGCGCAGGCCGATCGGCGTGGCGGCATTGTCCAGCCCAAGCATGTTGGCGGCGAAATTCAGCGTGATCAGGCCGACGGCCGGATGCCCGCGCGGCACCTCGGGCATCAATCGCGCGAACAGCGGGCCGAGCGCGCGTGCCAGCACGTCGACCAGGCCCGCGCGCTCCGCGATGGCCAGGAAACCGAGCCAGAGCGTGAGCGTGCCGAACAGCAGCACCATCACTTCGACCGAAAGTTTCGCCATCTCGAACAACGCGCCGACCATCGCGGCGAACACCGCCGGATCGCCACCCGCCAGCCAGCGCGCCAGCGCGACGGCCGCGGCGGTGAGGAAGAATCCCAGCCAGAGCTTGTTGAGCATCGCGCGCATTATGCCGGCACGATCGGAAGCGTCCAGCAGGAACGACGCGTGTCCGAAACCTCGCGTTTTTGCGCCGCTCATCCATGCCCTGAACGAACGGAATTCCGGGATAGCCTCTACACTGATGCGATGGATCGACGCGCATCGCTGCTCGCGGGGTTTGCCGTGTCGTTGCCGCTCGTCCTCGCGACGGCAGGCACGGCGCACGCGCAGGACGACGCACAACGCAAGACGCAACAAGCGCAGGCGCAGAAGGAACTGGCCGCCGTGCGCGCGCAGATCGCGCAGATCGCGCAACAGCAGCAAGCCGCAGCGGCACAGCACGACAGTTTGGAAACCGCGCTGGCCGATCAGGCGAAACAGCTGAACGACGCCTCGAAGGCGCTCAGCGATACCGACGACGCCATCGCGCAGAAATCCGCGGCACTCGCGCAATTGCGGCAACAGGACGCGCAATTGCAGGACAAGCTCGCCGGACAGCGCGAAGCACTGGCGCAATTGCTGCGAGCGGCTTATGCGCTGGATCGCGGCGGCGACCTTTCATTGCTGCTGGGCGACCGGGACGTCTCGCGCATCGCACGCGCGCTGGCCTATTCGCGCTATTTCCAGCAGGACCGCGTGCAGCGCATCCGCCTCCTGCTGGGCGATCTCGCGCAACAGCAGCAACTTCAACATGGCATCGAAGCCGACCAGGCCGCGCTGCAGCAGCAACGCGCGCAACGCACCGAGCGCGCGCAGGCTCTGCAGCAGGCGCGCGACGCGCAGCAGAAACTCCTTGCGCAGAACGAAGCACAGCTGGCGCAGCAGAAAGATCAACTGGCGGTGTTGCAAAGCCAGCAGCAGGCATTGAACCATTTGCTGGAAAAACTCAAGGACGTATTCGCCGACATTCCCAGGCAATTGGGCAGCGAACGTCCGTTCGCGCAATTGCACGGCCAATTGCCGTGGCCCGCCGCGGGTCATGCGCACGCCGGCAGCGGCTTGCTGGCGCGCGGGTTGATGATCGACACCGCGCCCGGCGCGACGGTTGCGGCGGTGGCCTACGGACGCGTGGCGTGGGCGGATTACATGCGCGGCTATGGCACCCTGGTCATCGTGGATCACGGCGACGGCTGGATGAGCCTGTACGGCAACAACGAAGCCGCGCTGGTCGAAGACGGCGACTGGGTCAAGCCGGGCCAGCCGATCGCCAAGGCCGGCCAGGCGCAGGGACAAGCCGGCGTGTACTTCGAATTGCGCAAGAACGGCCAGCCGGTGGATCCGCGCGGCTGGCTGAAGCCGGCGCATTGAGCGACGGCCTGCGGATTCGCTGTATGCATGGCAACAAGGAGAGCCATTCGCTATTTTCGACGCGCGTCTGGCGCATAATCCGCACAACGCTCCCGCTTCCCCCGACCATGTCCCGCTCCCGCCTGCTCCCCGCCCTGCTGCTGACCTGCAGCGGTATCGCCTTCGCCGCGCCGCCGGTTTCCGCGCCCGTGCCCGCCGCATCCACCGCGCCGGCAGCGGCATCCTCGACGGAAATGCCGGTGGCGGCGTCCAGCAGCGCGGCGGATGTCCCGGACCTTGCGGACATCCGCACCTTCACCCGCGTCTATTCGATGGTGAAGCAGGCCTACGTGGACAAGGTCGACGACAAGACCCTGATGCGCGCCGCGATCCGCGGCATGCTTGCCGGGCTGGACCCGCACAGCGACTACCTCGACCAGAGCGACCTCAAGGATCTCACCGAGGACACGACCGGCGCGTATTCCGGGCTCGGCATCGAAGTCGCGCAGATGGACGACCAGTTGCGCATCGTCACGCCGATCGACGACACGCCGGCCGCGCGCGCAGGCATCAAGCCGGGCGACACGATCGTGTCGATCGACGGCAAGAACGTGCAGCCGGACGCGATCGACGAAGCGCTCAAGGAACTGCGCGGGCCGCCCGGCAGCAAGATCACGCTCGGCATCCTGCATGCCAATGCCAGGGCGCCGGTCATGATCGCGCTGGTTCGCGAAACCATCCATGTCGCCAGCGTCACGGCGCGCATGCTGGAGCCGGGCTACGCCTACCTGCGCATCAGCCAGTTCCAGGAAGACACTGCGGCGGATCTCGACCACGCGCTGGAGAAATTGCAGAAACAGCACGGTCCGCTGCGCGGCGCGGTGCTGGACCTGCGTTCCAATCCCGGCGGCCTGCTCACGGCCGCGGTCGGCGTCAGCGATGCGTTCCTGAATTTCGGCACCATCGTCACCACCAAGGGGCGCCTGAAACAGTCCGACCTCGATTTCAGTGCCACGCCCGGAGATTTGTTGAACGGCGCGCCGATGATCGTGCTGGTGGACAACGGCACCGCTTCCGCCGCTGAGATCGTCGCCGGCGCATTGAAGGACGACCATCGCGCGCTGCTGATGGGCCAGCGCACCTTCGGCAAGGGTTCGGTGCAAACCATCCTGCCGGTATCCGACGACGATGCCGTGAAACTCACCACCGCGCGCTACTACACGCCGGACGGCACCTCGATCCAAGCCGCCGGCATCACGCCGGACATCACGCTCGGCAACGTCACCGTCAGCGCCGACGCCGGCGAGCCGGAAGACGACGAACACGAAAGCGACCTGCCCAATCATCTTGCCGGCAACACGCCGGTGAACGACGACGCGGGAGCGGCGACCAACGCCGGCAAACTCGCGGTCTCGGATTACGCGCTGTCGGAAGCGCTGCACGTGCTGAAGGGATTGGCGCTGGCGCATCCCGTTCCCACGGCAGCGGTCAAGCGCTGACGCGTAACACCCGAGGGTCCTTTTCTTTTGATCGTCATTCCGGGGCAGGCCTGCTCCGAATCCGTTCCGGGAATGGCGTCCAGTGAAAACAGATCGTCATTCCGGGGCTGCGCGCAGCGCAGAACCCGGAATCCAGGGACGTTGCTCTTGCTCGTCATGCCGGCGCAGAGCTTGCCCCGGCGAAGGCCGGGGCCGGCATCCAGTGGCAAGTTTCCCGCAAGAAATCCTGGTTCCGCTCGCTGCCGTAAGCGTTCGGTAATCAGCCGATGCAGGCCATGGATGGCCGTCAACGAGGCGAGCATTCCAGCGCCGTGCATGACGCCGAGCATCGCAGCCGATCGCGCGGGAAAGGCGCGCATGTTCGAGCACAGGGAGGTGCGAGTTCGCGCCGGCGCGCGATCGGCAAGAAGCGCAGGGAAATTGAGCCGACAGGAAGTCGGCGAGATCGTCATGCCCGCGCGCAATGGTTTTGGCGACTTTTGCCGAAACAAAAGTCGCACGCTCGCGGCAGCGAGCGGAACCAGAAAACTTGCGGTCCCGCATCGAAGCGCCACTCGCGTATAGTCCGCGCAGCGAATTCACGGCGGACGTGCGATGAAACTGATCACCGCGATCATCAAGCCCTTCAAGCTGGACGACGTGCGCGAGGCGCTGTCGGAAGTCGGCGTGGCCGGCATCACGGTCACCGAGGTCAAGGGCTTCGGCCGCCAGAAGGGCCACACCGAGCTGTACCGCGGCGCGGAATACGTGGTGGACTTCCTGCCGAAGGTGAAGATCGAGATCGCGCTGGACGACGCGCTGGTGGAACGCGCGATCGAGGCGATCATGCAGGCCGCGCGCACCGGCAAGATCGGCGACGGCAAGATCTTCGTGCAGGCGCTGGACCAGGTGATCCGCATCCGCACCGGCGAGCTGGATGCGGATGCGCTTTGAACTTTATGCCCTTTTGGCGTTGGCGCACTCGCCACAAATACAACCCGCTTCATCTTGAATCAGGGTTTGAACTTCAAACGACCATTTGCCGCAAGAGCGACATCGCAATTCACCCCATTCCTTTTCAAGAAACTGCATCACCTCTTCGTCGCCGTATTCGCTGCGCAACCATTTGTTCAAAATTCCCGAATAGGAATTCTCGAGGTTATTCTTCGCCTCTTCCACAGAATCCGCGCTCGTAGCTGCAAGCGAATTCCATTCTTTGTCGCAATGCAAAATCAGTACACCTTCTTCTGGTGATGCCAGATTTTTGCAAATGGCGAGACACGGAACTCTCTCGAGAAGCTTGCCCCCGACATACAAAATTTGTCGGCCGGTGTAATGGACCGAACTATCCACACACGCGTATTCCAATACGCGAGCGCAAGAAATAACGGGCGGAGGGCGATTGTTACTATTCACGCCACTTCACTTTTCAGCCCTTCCCTGAGCCGCCACCGCTGCCGCCCTGGCGGCGATGTCTTCAGCGTTGCCGAGGTAACGACGGCCTTTCGATTTCAGCGCATGATCGAATTCGTACACGATCGGCACGCCGGTGGGAATGTTGAATTCGACGATCTCGGCGTCGGACATGCCGTCCAGGTACTTCACCAGCGCACGCAGGGAATTGCCGTGCGCCACCACCAGCACGCGCTCACCCGCGCGAATCGCGGGCGCCAGCGTTTCGTGCCAGTACGGCAGCACGCGCGCGACGGTGTCCTTGAGGCATTCGGTGAGCGGGATCTGTTCCGGCTTCAGCGCGGCGTAGCGCGGATCGTGCGCCAGCGTGTTCTGCTGCGGCGTCCATGCCGGCGGCGGAATGTCATAGCTGCGGCGCCAGATCTTCACCTGCTCGTCGCCGTACTTCGCCGCGGTCTCGGCCTTGTCCAGCCCGGTAAGCGCGCCGTAGTGGCGCTCGTTCAAGCGCCAGTCGGTGCGTACCG
>DATNEQ010000004.1:0-77879 GCA_035552915.1 Rhodanobacteraceae bacterium | reverse complement strand
GGCAAGGACGGCCTGGTGCACGTGTCGCAGATCTCCAACGAGCGCGTCGAGAAGGTTTCCGACAAGCTCAAGGAAGGCGACATCGTCAAGGTCAAGGTGCTGGAAGTGGACAAGCAGGGCCGCATCCGCCTGTCCATGAAGGCGGTGACCGAGGACGAGGCGAAAGCAGCGGGCGGCGCCGCAGCCTGATCCTCCACCTCCTTGATTCGATCACGTGACCGGGCCGCAAGGCCCGGTTTGTTTTTATGGATTCGCCTGTGCGCTTGATTTCGCTGCCACAAGCATCGATATGACGGCGATGGAAACGCAAACCCGCATGCCGGTCCTGTTCCTCGGCCACGGTTCGCCGATGAACGCGATCGAGGACAACGCCTGGCGCCGCGCATGGCAGCGGCTGGGCGAAACGCTGCCGAAGCCGCGCGCGGTGCTGTGCGTTTCCGCGCACTGGGAAACCCGCGGCGTCGGCATCACCGCATCGCCGCAGCCGGAGACCATCCACGATTTCTACGGGTTCCCGCAGGCACTGTTCGACTTCCAATATCCCGCGCCGGGCGATCCGCAGCTCGCGCAGGACATCATCGCGAAACTCGCCGCGGACGGCGTGATGGTTCATGCCGACCACGAGTGGGGCCTGGATCACGGATCGTGGTCGGTATTGAGCGCGATGTATCCCGATGCCGACGTGCCGGTGCTGCAACTCAGCCTCGACAGCAGCCAGCCGGGCGCGTGGCATTACGCGCTGGCGCAGCGGCTGGCATTCCTGCGCGAGCAGGGCGTGTTGATCGTGGGCAGCGGCGACATCGTGCACAACCTGCGGTTGTGGCGCCAATACGGCGACACGCCGGCCGATTGGGCGTTGCGCTTCCGCGACCGCGTCAACGGATTGATCGCCGCGCGCGACCACGCGTCGCTGTGCGACTGGCCGTCGCTCGGTCCGGACGCGGCGCTGGCGATTCCCACGCCGGAACATTACCTGCCGCTGCTGTACGCGCTGGCGCTGCAACGCGACGACGATCGCGTCGAGATCTTCAACGACGATGTGTTCGCCAGCCTCTCGATGACCTCGCTGTCGATCGCCCCGGCGAACTGAAACTCGTGGCGCGCCCCCCTTTCGCCCGGCCGCGAAACGGATAGACTCGCGCTGATGCCGGTCGTGCGGCCGGCGGTGAAGGGGCGTCATGCAGCCGACCGATATACGGAATCCGGACTACTTCCACAAGGTGGTGGATTGCCAGTGGGCCTGCCCGGCGCACACGCCGGTGCCGGAATACATCCGCCTGATCGCGGCCGGCCGCTACGACGACGCCTACCTGGTCAACTGGGATTCCAACGTCTTCCCCGGCATTCTCGGCCGCACCTGCGACCGTCCCTGCGAACCGGCCTGCCGGCGCGGACGCGTGGAAGAAAGCAACGGCGAGAAGCCGGAACCGGTGGCGATTTGCCGCCTCAAGCGCGTGGCCGCCGACAACAAGGGCGAGGTCGGCGCGCATTTGCGCGCGAGGTTGCCCGCGCGCATTCCGGGCGCGGAGAAATTCCGCGTTGCGTGCGTAGGCGCGGGACCGTCCGCATTGACCGTCGCGCGCGATCTCGCGCCGCTCGGCTACAAGCTCACGATTTTCGAAGCCGATGCGAAAGGCGGCGGTTTCATGCGCACGCAGGTGCCGCGCTTCCGCCTGCCCGAATCGGTGATCGACGAGGAAGTCGGCTACATCCTCGACCTGGGCGTCGAATTCGTCGGCAACCGCCGCATCGATTCGCTGCGCCCGTTGCTGGACGACTACGATGCGGTGTTCGTCGGCTGCGGCGCGCCGCGCGGACGTGACCTGAGCGTTCCCGGCCGCGACGAGGCTGCGGCCAAGGCGCATCTCGGCATCGACTGGCTCGCCTCGGTTTACTTCGGGCATGTCACCGCCGTCGGCAAGCGCGTGATCGTGCTCGGCGGCGGCAACACCGCGATGGACTGCTGCCGCAGCGCGCGCCGCCTCGGCGGCGAAGACGTCAAGGTGATCGTGCGTTCCGGCTACGACGAAATGAAGGCCAGCCCGTGGGAGAAGGAAGACGCCGAGCACGAAGGCGTGCAGATCCTCAACTGGCTCAACCCGAAAGCCTTCGTGCACGAGAACGGCAAGCTCGTCGCCATGCGGTTCGAGAAGACGCGCGCGGAAACCGATGCACGCGGCAAGCGCAAGCTGGTGCCGACCGGCGAGCCGGGTGTCACCATCGAATGCGACGAAGTGCTGATCGCGGTCGGGCAGGAAAATGCCTTCCCGTGGATCGAACGCGACCTCGGCATCGCCTTCGACGAATGGGGTCTGCCGAAGCTCGACAAGGTCACGCTGCAATCGACGCAGCCGAAAGTGTTCTTCGGCGGCGATGCCGCGTTCGGCCCCAAGAACATCATCTGGGCGGTCGAGCACGGCCACCAGGTCGCCATCTCGATCCACCGATTCCTGCAGGGCCAGGACGTGCACGAGCGGCCGCCGCCGATGGCCAACCTCGTCTCGCAGAAAATGGGCATCCACGAGTGGAGCTACGACAACGCGATCAGCAATGACGAGCGTTTCGTGGTGCCATGGGCGCCCAAGGAAAAAACCCTCGTCAACATCAAGCAGGAAGTCGAGCTGGGTTTCGATCCCGCGACCGCGTGGAAGGAAACCCAGCGCTGCCTCAACTGCGACGTGGAGACGGTGTTCACCGAGAACGTCTGCATCGAGTGCGACGCCTGCGTGGACATCTGCCCGATGGATTGCATCAGCTTCACGCGCAACGGCGACGAGGCCGACCTGCGCGCGCGGTTGAACGCGCCCGCGCAAAACACGCAGCAGGATCTGTACGTTTCCGACTCGTTGAAAACCGGGCGCGTGATGGTGAAGGACGAGGACGTCTGCCTGCACTGCGGCCTGTGCGCGGAGCGTTGCCCGACCGGCGCGTGGGACATGCGCAAGTTCCTGCTGCTGGAAACGTACGCGGGCGAGCGCGAGGCGGCACCGGCGAAGGTGGCGGCATGAAGCCGATCGAATCCGTCAACGACTTCGTCGTCAAGTTCGCCAACGTCAACGGTTCCGGTTCGGCGTCGGCCAACGAGCTGTTCGCCAAGTCGATCCTGCGCATGGGCGTGCCGGTCAGCCCGCGCAACATCTTCCCGTCCAACATCCAGGGCCTGCCGACGTGGTATGAGGTGCGCGTCAGCGAGGCCGGCTGGCTCGGACGGCGCGGCGGCACCGACCTGATGGTGGCGATGAATCCGCAGACGTGGGACGAGGACATCGCCGGGATCGAACCGGGCGGCTATCTGTTCTACGACAACAGCAAGCCGCTGCCGAAGTCGAAATTCCGCGACGACGTCAACGTGATCGGCGTGCCGCTCACCGAAATCTGCAACGCCACCTACGACGATCCGCGCCAGCGCCAGTTGTTCAAGAACATCATGTATCTCGGCGCGCTGTCGGTGCTGCTGGGCATCGAACGCGAAACGATCGTGCAGCTGATCGGCGAGCAGTACAAGGGCAAGGAAAAACTGCTGCAGCCGAACATCCATGCGCTCGACCTCGGTCGCGGGCACGCGGAAAAAAACCTGCAACCGATCGGGCTGCGCGTCGAGCGCCGCGATGCCGTCGGCGACCGCATCTTCGCGGAAGGCAACGCCGCCGCCGCGCTGGGGCTGGTCTACGGCGGCGCCACGGTGTGCGCGTGGTATCCGATCACGCCGTCCTCGTCGCTGGCGGAAGCTTTCCAGAAATACTGCGCGAAGTTCCGCGTCGATGCGCAGACCGGCGAGCATCATTACGCCATCGTGCAGGCGGAGGACGAGATCGCATCCATCGGCATGGTTACCGGCGCGGGCTGGAACGGCGCGCGCGCGTTCACCGCGACCTCCGGCCCCGGCATCTCGCTGATGAACGAGTTCATCGGGCTGGCGTACTTCGCCGAAATTCCCGTGACCATCGTGGACGTGCAACGCGGTGGGCCGTCCACCGGCATGCCCACGCGCACGCAGCAGTCGGACATCCTGCTGTGCGCGCATGCCTCGCACGGCGATACCAGCCACGTGCTGCTGTTTCCGGAAGACCCGCACGAATGCTTCGAGTTCGCCGCGACCGCGCTGGATCTGGCCGACCGCCTGCAGACGCCGGTATTCGTGATGAGCGACCTCGACATCGGCATGAACCATCGCCTGTGCAAGCCGTTCGCGTGGGACGAGGCGCGTCGTTACGACCGCGGCAAGGTGTTGACGGCGGAGCAACTGGAAGCCGGCGTGCCGTTCGGCCGCTACCGCGACGTGGACGGCGACGGCATCCCGTACCGCACCTGGCCCGGCACGCATGCGAAGCGCGGCAGCTATTTCACGCGCGGCACCAGCAAGAATGCCGACGCCAAGTATTCGGAGAAGGGCGAGGATTACGTCGAGAACATGCAGCGGCTGCAACGCAAGTTCGAAACCGCCAAGTTGTTGTTGCCGCAACCGAAGGTGACGATCGCCGCGCAAAAAACGGCGCATGGCGCGATCCACTTCGGTTCGACTTCGCCGGCGATGGCCGAAGCCGTGACCCTGCTGGACGCTCCGCTGGACCTGTTGCGCGTGCGCGGCTACCCGTTCCCGGATTCCGTGCGCGATTTCGTGCTGGCGCACGAGTCAGTGTTCGTGGTGGAGCAGAACCGCGACGCGCAATTGCGCACGCTGCTGATCGAGCAGTTCGACCTCGATCCCGCGCGCCTGATTCCGGTGCTGCACTACGACGGCACGCCGATCACCGCGCGCTTCATTTCCGGAGAGATCGGCAAACGCCTGGATGCGGCGAAGGTGTTGCCGATCAGGGATGGCAAGGTGGCTTGAGGGTGAGAACACCATGAAAAGAGCGGGGCTGCCTTTGTTGCTTATTTTTTGGGGCTTCTTGGCGACACCAACGAGTGCGGCACAGCCGATTCCGTGGGTGTTCGGCATGACGCCTGAGCAAGTCAAGGCTCAGGCGGAGTACGGTCCATATCGTTCGTTCAGCAATGGAGATCTCGAAACTTACAATGGCGTCTGGGATGGCCAGAAGCAGAACTTTCAATTCTTTTTCAAGCAAGGGAAATTAGTCAGGATTGGAATTGATCTTTACGAAGGGCATGATCTGTCTGTCGCATCAGAGGAATGGCTGAAACTCTATGAGGGGTTGCGAAGTAAATTCGGTCAGATTGAAACGCCCGATGCAGAACCTCCGATCGGTGATGGCCGGGTATTCATGGACGCTGCGCAAAAGCGTGTTGAACTGGGCGACGAACCACAAATGGCTCCCGTGAGACAGCCTACGGATACATTCATCTACGCTGGTCTTAAACGCTACGAAGCAGAAGGCCAAACGTATTTCAACGTTTTTCTCTTTCTTGATCCGCCTCGCGCATGACCTACCTCCTCAAACCCAGACTCCATCACCCTTCCCTGACGAAGAACCGCGTTGGTTTCACGCGCCGCGATTACGAAGGCGCGGTGAGCACTCTCTGCGCCGGCTGCGGACACGATTCGATTTCGGCGGCGATCATCCAGGCCTGCTGGGAACTGGATGTCGAACCGCATCGCGTCGCCAAGCTGTCCGGCATCGGTTGCAGTTCCAAGACGCCGACGTACTTCCTCGGCCAGTCGCACGGCTTCAACACCGTGCACGGCCGCATGCCATCGGTTCTCACCGGCGCCAACCTCGCCAATCGCGACCTGCTGTATCTCGGCGTGTCGGGCGACGGCGACTCGGCCTCCATCGGCATCGGCCAGTTCGTGCACGCGATCCGCCGCCAGGTGAACATGGTCTACATCGTCGAGAACAACGGCGTGTACGGCTTGACCAAGGGCCAGTTCTCGGCCACCGCCGACACCGGTTCGAAATCCAAGAAGGGCGCGGTGAACACCGATTCGCCGGTGGACATGGTCGGCATGGCCTTGCAACTCGGCGCGAGTTTCGTGGCGCGCGGTTTTTCCGGCGACAAGGCGCAACTGGTGCCGCTGCTGAAGGCGGCGATGGCGCACCAGGGCGCGGCCTTCATCGATGTCATCAGCCCGTGCGTGGCGTTCAACAACCATGCCGGCAGCACCAAGAGCTACGAATACGTGCGCGAGCACAACCACGCGCTCAACCGGCTGGACTTCATTCCCGCCTGCGCGGAAATCACCGTGGATTACGAACCTGGCGAGGTCACCGAGGTGCGCCAGCACGACGGCAGCACGCTGCGCCTGCGCAAATTGCCGGAAGGCCACGAAACCGGCGACCGCATCGCGGCAATGAACTACCTGCACGAATGCCAGGCGCGCGGCGAGATCGTCACCGGCCTGCTGTACGTGGACGGCGAGGCGCCCGACCTGCACGCGCATCTCGACACCGCCACGGTGCCGCTCAACACGCTCGGCGAGAACGCGCTGTGCCCCGGTGCTGCCGCGCTGGAAAAGATCAACGCCGGTTTGCGCTGACGCCGTCTTCCGCGAGCGGCAATTCACGCGCGGCGTGCGCCAGTTCGCGCCACGGGCCGATGTCCCAGAACTTGCGCGCCTGACCGGAAGGCGAGGGCAGCACGAACACACGGCTGTGCGCGAGAAGGAAGGCCTGTTCGCCGTAGGCCAGCACGCGGCCGAAACAGCCGGCCGCGGCGTTCTTGCTGGTGAAGGCGACGATGCACGGCCGGTAGCGCGCGAGTTTTCGCCGCAACGACACCGCGTCGAAGGCATCGCGCGGCAATTCGTGATCGGCGCCGAAGTGCCGCTTGGCGAGATCGGTCAGGCCGATGCCGAATTCCGGCACGCGCGGGAATTCCTGCGGCGAAAGTTTCCGCGGCGTCAGCCCGGTCTCGAACAGCGTGCGCCAGAAATAATTGCCGGGATGCGCGTAGTACGCGCCTTCGCGCGCCGAGCGCGTGCCGGCGGCGGTACCGCAAAACACCACGCGCAGGTCCGGCGCGAGCACGTCGGGGAGGATGTGTTGGTGACGTACGGGCGTGCGCAACATCAGCGTTTTCTGCGCAGCAGCACCACCGTCGCGCCGGTGCCGCCCTGCGCCGGCCGCGCGGAGGCGAACGCGAGCACGTCGTCGCGTCGGCGCAGGCGACGGTCGACCATGCGCTTGAGCACCGGCCCCGCGCTGCCGGAGCGCAGCCCCTTGCCGTGCACGATCCGCACGCAGGCGAGTTCGCGGCGCCGGCATCCGGCGAGGAAATCGTCGAGGACCGTGCGCGCGGTGCGCTCGTCCATCTGGTGCAGGTCGATCTCGTCCTCGACGCTGAAAGCGCCGCGGCGAAGTTTCTTCAGCAGTTGCGGTGAATGGCCGTCGCGCAGGTAGAGCAATTCTTCGCCGACTTCGTGCGCGGCGGGATCGATCGCCGAATCCAGCAATTCGTCGCGCACGGCGGCTTCGTCGCGCTCGAACATCGCCGGGTGCGGCGCCGGCGGCTGGCGCTGCAACGGCGTCGCCGGCGGCGCGGCGAGCGGGCGCACCGCGCCGATGGCGTCGCGGAACAGCCGCGCGTCCTCGTCGCTGATGCCGGGTGCGGATTTTTGCCTGCGCGCCATGGCTTTCCCGTTCGCGTCGAGCGTAGCTCGCGCGGCGCGGGAAGTCGAAGCACCACCGGCTCGCGGGGCCGACGCGGCGGGGCGGATCGGCTAGACTTTGCAGCCGCGGTGCCATCGATGCGCCGCGTCCGGCAGGGAACCACGAAGCACGATGCGCGTCCTGATCAGCAACGACGATGGCGTGGAAGCGCCCGGCCTGCGCGTGCTCGCCGAGCATCTCGCCGAACTGGGCGAAGTGATCGTGGCGGCGCCGGACCGCGACCGTTCCGGCGCCAGCAATTCGCTGACGCTGAACCTGCCCATCCGCGTGCAGCGGCTGGAAGAGCATCGCTACCGCGTGTTCGGCACGCCGACGGATTGCGTGCACCTGGCGCTGTCCGGCATGCTGGAACACGATCCGGACATCGTGGTGTCGGGCATCAACAATTCCGCCAATCTCGGCGATGACGTGATCTATTCGGGCACGGTGTCCGCGGCGATGGAAGGCAGGTTCCTCGGCCTGCCGGCGATCGCGATCTCGCTGGTGACCGACGACCGTCGCGGCATGCATTACGAATCGGCCGCGCGCGCGGTGATGCAGCTCACGCGGCGCCTGCTGGTCGATCCGCTGCCCGCCGACACCATCCTCAACGTCAACGTGCCGGATCGCGACTGGCGCGAAATCCGCGGTTTCGAAGTGACGCGGCTGGGGCGCCGCCATCGCGCGCGGCCGTGCATCCCGCAACTGGATCCGCGCGGCAAGACGGTGTACTGGATCGGCCCGCCCGGCGACGCCGAGGACGACGGCCCGGGCACGGATTTCCACGCGGTGCGCAACGGCTACGTGTCGGTGACGCCGATCCACGTCGATCTCACGCGCTATCAGGCGCTGGACAAGGTGGCGCAATGGGTGGGCGGCCTGACGAGCGCGCTGGACGCGCCCGCCGACGGGGAGCAGGCGGCATGAGCGCGTTGTCCGGCGCATTGCCGCACAGCCACGGCAGCGGCATGACCTCGCAGCGCGCGCGCGATCGCCTGGTGGCGCGCCTGCGCGAGGAAGGCATCGCCGATGCGCGCGTGCTGGACGTGATCCGCACGACGCCACGGCATCTCTTCATCGACGAGGCGCTGGCGTCGCGCGCGTACGAAGACGTCTCGCTGCCGATCGGCCTTGGCCAGACCATTTCGCAGCCGTGGGTGGTCGCGCGCATGACCGAACTCCTGATCGAGCGCGGCGTGCCGGATCGCGTGCTGGAAATCGGTACGGGTTCAGGTTACCAGGCCGCGGTGCTCGCCGCGCTGGTCGGCACGGTGTTCACCGTCGAACGCATCGAGGAATTGCTGCGCCAGGCGCGGCGGCGTTTCCGCAACATGAAGATCGAGAACATCCGTTCGCGCCACGACGACGGCAACATCGGCTGGCCCGGCGAAGGCCCGTTCGATGCGATCATCCTGACCGCCGCCGGCGAATCGGTGCCGCGCAAGCTGCTCGACCAGCTCGCGCCGGACGGCGTGCTGGTGGCGCCGCTCGGGCCGCCCGGCGCGCAGAAGCTGGTGCGCATGCGCAAGGAAAACGACGCGTGGGTGCGCGACGAATTGAGCGAAGTGAGTTTCGTGCCGCTGCTGGGCGGGCTGGCGTAGTGCGCGTCGCATGAGGATCTTCCGCCCGCTCTACGAGCGCGCGCTGGCATGGGCCGGCAATCCGCGCGCGGAAATCTGGCTCGCCGCGTTGAGCTTCTTCGAAGCCTTCATCTTCCCGGTCGCGCCGGAAATCATGCTGGCGCCGATGACGCTGGCGCGACCGCGCAAGTGGTGGCTGTTCGCGTCGATCAGCCTGCTGGGCTCGCTGTGCGGTTCCTTCGTCGGTTACGCGCTCGGCCACTACGCCTTCGACGCCGTGAAACCGCTGCTGGCCGACATCGGCTGGTTGCCGCACCTGCAGGCGCTCGTGCAAAAACTTGCCGTCGATGCGCACGCGCATCCGTGGAAGGCGTTCTGGCTGCTGGTCGCGGCCGGCTTCGTGCCGATTCCACTGAAGGTGTCCACGTGGGCCTGCGGCATCGTCGGCATTCCCTTGCTGCCCTTCATCGCGGGCATGGCGATCGGCCGCGGCAAGCGCGTGTTCCTGGTGGCGGCCGTGATCCGCCTCGGCGGCGAACGCGCGGAACGCGCCCTGCACAAGCACATCGAAACCGCCGGCTGGGTCATCGTCGCGTTGATCGTCGCGTTGCTCGTGTGGTTGTGGTTACGCTGACGTTCGGCAACACTCGGTCACGAGTCGGTTATCCTTGCCGCGCCATGCGCCATTCGATCTTTCTGTTGTCCATCGCCGCCGCGCTGCTCGCCGGCTGCGCCAGCAATCCCGCGCCGGTGGTCGATCGCTCACTCGGCGGCGAAGCACCGCCGCAAGCCTCCACCATGAGCGCCACGCCAAATTCGGGCGGCGGCCAGCACGCCAATGGCAGCACGACCGCGCAGGGGTACGTGGTCGCGCGCGGCGACACGCTGTACAGCATCGCCTTCAAGCATGGCTTGGACTACCGCGCGCTGGCCGCGCGCAACGACATCGCGTCGCCCTACGTGATCCATCCTGGCCAGGTGCTGCGGCTGGACGAAGGGTCCGGGGCACCCGCCGCCGTTGCGGAAGCCCCGCGCGCGCCGGCCACCGCGAATGTGTCGCATGGAAACGCCGCGCCGGTATTCGGTTCGGTGGAAACCGCGCCGGTGGAAACGCATGCAGAAGCGACGGCTTCCAATGTGCAGCCGCCATCGAACTCCACGACCTTGCCGACGGTGAACCTGCAACGCGGGAGCACGCCTGCGCAGACTATCGTGCGCCCCGGCGCGACACCGCCGCAAGCGCCGACGGTGGCCGCGGCGCCTGCGGAGGCATCCACGGCCGGTGCGGCGGTCGCACCTGTCACATCGCCACCCTTGTCGCGCGCGGCCGCCGGTCGCACCCGCGCGGTCGACGGCATCACCTGGCAATGGCCGGCGGATGGCGCGGTGATCAGCGGCAGCGATGCCGGACTGGACATCGCGGGCAACGAGGGCGACCCGGTGCGCGCAGCCGCAGACGGCGTGGTGGTCTACAGCGGCAACGGCCTGATCGGCTACGGCGAGCTGATCATCATCAAGCATTCCGACAACTATCTTTCCGCCTATGGCCACAACCGCAAGCGGCTGGTGCAGGAAGGCCAGCACGTGCGCGCGGGCCAGCAGATCGCGGAGATGGGCTCCACCGGCGCGCCGCGCGAAGAACTGCACTTCGAAATCCGCAAGAATGGCAAGCAGGTCGATCCTACGGATTATTTGCCGGGAAGATAGGCGGGAAATTCAACTTTGAGGTCGTCATCATGCATGGGGGAATTGTATGAATATGAAGCTCAAGGAAATAGTGATCGATGTTCTTAGCGAAAGCGGCAAATCGATGCACGTCAATGACATCGCCGCAGCCGCGGTTGCCAAATATCCAAATCTTCCGGATTTGCCGGATCAGCTGGCTGCAAAGATAAGTGCAATGCTGTCCGTTGAAGTGAAGAAGCCAAAATCACAGTCTTTGTTTTCAAAGCCAAAGAATAAGGCTGGCGGGTTTCGTAAAGGCATGTATCGCCTTCGCATTGGTCGTAAATCCGTTCCCAAAAAATTCAAAGTCCCAGAGCAACCCAAAGTCTCCTCACAATTTACAGGCAAGGCTGGGGAATACGCGGTCATGTCCGAGTTGCTTTTCTTTGGCTTTAATGTATCGGCCATGACTGTTGATGATGGCATAGATATCGTCGCCTCAAAAGGTGATTCTTATTTTCACATTCAAGTTAAAACGGCTAACGTCACAGCAAATAACAAGTTTCAATTCAAAATCACAAAACGTGCATTTGAATCGAAGGATGCCGCGGCAACATTCTATGTGCTCGTCCTTCGTATATCAGATAATTCTCGCAATGTGTGTGAGTATTTGATTCTTCCAAGTAGCGAGATTCGGAAGCTTGCAGACAAGGGTGTTGTGAGAGAGGGTGAATCGATGACCCTTTCAGTAAATCGTGAGCGAGGGAACAGATTCATCTTGAACAGTACCGAAGACGTTACCTGGTCGCTAAATCGTTTCGACAATGTCAAATGATCATAGCCAGTGCAACCCGGATAAAGGCGCGCAGCGCTGCAATCCGGGAAGTCGCCAAACAGATTTTCTGGATTTCGCTTCGCTCCAACCGGGCTACGAAAGAACAAACGCCGCGACGACGTTGCGGCTTTCGCCCGCCAACACATTCCAAGTGCGCGCCGCGGCGGCGTTGTCCATGACTTCCACGCCGACGCCGCGTTGCAGGAAGGCGGCGAGCACGGCCTGCGACGGAAACCGCTGGCGCGCGCCGCTGCCGAGCAGCACGACATCCGGTTTCAGCGCCAGGATCGGTTCCGCGTCCGCCGCGGTCATTGCGGTGATGTCGCTGACGCTCCAGCCCTCGATCGCGCGATCGCGCGCGAGGATGAAGCTGCGGGTCAATTCGCGATCGACCACCATCACCGCATGCGCGTCGGCGCGGCGCACGAACAGGAAATCTTCGGGACGGTCGAGGACGAGTTCCATGCAGGTATCGGTCAGGGCTTCGGTGCTCGTGGCGGCCTGGGCAAAGCGTCGCCGAGCGCAGCAATTTGCGGAGGCTATCGCGGCAGGGCGATCCGCGGCTGTTCCGTGTTGCGGCGGTACAGCACCGCGACGTGGCCGATGGTCTGCACCTTTTCCGCGCGTGACGCATCCAACAACGAATTCAAGGCGGTTTCGCGATCCTCGCGTTCGCCGGCCGGCAATTTCACCTTGATCAATTCGTGGTCGTCCAGCGCATGTTCGAGTTCCGCCAGCAGCGAAGCGGTGACGCCCTTGGCGCCGAGCATCAGCACGGGCTTCAGCGGATGGGCGAGGCCGCGCAGGTAGCGGCGCTGGCTGGGCGTGAGGGGCATGGTGTTCAGCGCGGAGGCGGGCAGCGGAGACGTGTGAGGGTATCATGGAGCCGGTCACTCTCCGACGCGGAAAAAGCCGCCATGCTTCGCCCACAGTCAGGCGAAGCGGCGTTTTCGAACAAAATCATGGCCCGATCCAAAAGCAGCGCACGCTGGCTGAAGGAACACTTCGACGACCCCTACGTGCGGCGCGCGCAGGCGGAGGGCATGCGTTCGCGCGCGGCGTTCAAGCTGGACGAGCTGCTGGAGAAGGACCAACTGCTGAAATCCGGCATGGTGGTGGTCGACCTAGGCGCGGCGCCGGGCGGCTGGTCGCAATTGCTGCGCGAAAGGATGGGCGCGCACCCGGACAGGCAAGGCCGCATCGTGGCGCTCGACATCCTGCCCATGCAGGGCATCGGCGGGGTGGAATTCATCCAGGGCGATTTCCGCGAGGATGCCGTCCTGGAGGCGCTGCAGGCCACGCTGGGCGGTCAACGGGCCGACCTTGTGCTGTCGGACATGGCCCCCAATATCAGTGGTATAGGCGTGGTCGACCAGGCGCGCGCCATGCACCTGGCGGAATTGGCGCTAGACTTTGCACGCAACTGGTTGAAGCCCGAGGGTTCTTTTTTGGTGAAATTATTCCAGGGCACGGGTTTCGATGATTACCTGCGCGGCTTGCGCGCGGACTTCGGGCGCGTGACACTGCGCAAGCCCAAGGCTTCCCGCGCGCGTTCGCGCGAGGTCTACGCGCTGGCCACCGGGCCGCGCGCCCATTCTCGTCCCGCGCAAGAAGGTGCGGGCGTCCGCGGAGGAACCGCGCCATGAGACCCCCGATGAACGATATCGCCAAGAATGCACTGCTGTGGCTGGTCGTGGCGGCAGTGCTGATCGTCGTCTACCAGTCGCTCAGCCCGCGCCTGGCCGGCGGTGACCAGCAGATGTCGTATTCCGAATTCGTGCAGCAGGTGAAGAACGACAACGTCGCATCGATCACCGCCAGCGCCAATCTGCCGCCGGTGATCACCGGCAAGCTCAAGAACGGCAGCAGCCTGCACACCGTGATGCCGGTGTTCGGCGACGACAAGTTGCAGGACCTGCTGGATTCGCACCGGGTGAAAATGACGCAGGAGCCGAGCGACAACGGCTTTTCGCTGATGCGGGTGTTGATCGAATACCTGCCGTTCCTGTTCTTCATCGGCGTGCTCGTCTATTTCGTGCGGCAGATGCAGGCCGGCGCGGGCGGGCGCGGCGCGATGAGCTTCGGGCGTTCGCGCGCCAAGCTGCAGGGCGAAGACCAGGTCAAGGTCACCTTCGTGGATGTCGCCGGCTGCGAGGAAGCGAAGGAGGAAGTCGGCGAGCTGGTCGAATTCCTGCGCGATCCGTCCAAGTTCACCAAGCTGGGCGGCAAGATCCCGCGTGGCGTGCTGATGGTCGGTTCGCCCGGCACCGGCAAGACGCTGCTGGCGAAAGCCATCGCGGGCGAGGCGAAGGTGCCGTTCTTCTCGATTTCCGGTTCCGATTTCGTCGAGATGTTCGTCGGCGTCGGCGCCGCGCGCGTGCGCGACATGTTCGAGCAGGCGAAGAAGCACGCGCCATGCATCATCTTCATCGACGAGATCGACGCGGTCGGTCGCCATCGCGGCGCGGGCCTCGGCGGCGGGCACGACGAGCGCGAGCAGACCCTCAACCAGTTGCTGGTGGAGATGGATGGTTTCGAGGGCAACGAAGGCATCATCGTGATCGCCGCCACCAACCGTCCGGACGTGCTCGATCCGGCGCTGTTGCGGCCGGGTCGTTTCGATCGCCAGGTGGTCGTGCCTTTGCCCGACCTGCGCGGCCGCGAACAGATCCTGAAAGTGCACATGCGCAAGGTGCCTGTCGGCGCCGACGTGGACGCGATGGTGATCGCGCGCGGCACGCCGGGCTTCTCCGGCGCCGATCTCGCGAACCTGGTCAACGAGGCCGCGCTGTTCGCCGCGCGCAGCAATTCGCGCGAAGTGGACATGGCGGATTTCGAACGCGCCAAGGACAAGATCATGATGGGCGCCGAACGGCGCTCGATGATCATGAGCGAGGAAGAGAAGAAGCTGACCGCATACCACGAAGCCGGCCATGCCATCGTGGGCCTGACCGTGCCGGAACACGATCCGGTGCACAAGGTCACGATCATTCCGCGCGGACGCGCGCTGGGCGTGACCATGTTCCTCCCCGAACAGGACAAGTACAGCCACAGCAAGCGTTCGCTGCATTCGCGCCTCGCCAGCCTGTATGGCGGCCGCGTCGCGGAGGAACTGATCTTCGGCGAAGACCGTGTCACCACGGGCGCCTCCAACGACATCCAGCGCGCCACGCAACTGGCGCGCGACATGGTCACCAAGTACGGCCTGTCCGACGAGCTCGGACCCATGACCTACAGTGACGACGAGGACGAAGTGTTCCTCGGCCGTTCGGTCACGCAACACAAGAGCGTGTCTGACGAAACCGCGCGCAAGATCGACATCGCGGTGCGGGGGGTGATCGACAACGCCTACCAGACCGCGCGCAAGATCCTCGGCGACGACATGGAAAAACTGCACGCGATGGCGGCGGCGCTGTTGCAATACGAAACCATCGACCGCGAGCAGATCGCCGCGATCATGGACGGGCGCGAACCCGGCCCGCCGCGCGACTGGCGCATGCCGTCCGGCGATCCCCCCGGTGGCGGCAAGCCCGCCGCGGTCCGCGATCCCGCCAAGGTGGGCGAGCCCGCCGGCCAGCACTGACAGCAAGCCGGTTTTCGGCTGCTCGCAAGCAGTCATCCTGAAGCGCTTCCCCGCCCGCACTTCCCTGTGCGGGCGTTATTCGCGCCATCCTTGGCGCTCACCCTGCGGGCCGCCTTCGGCGTTCGGGCGCGCTCCTTGCGCGCCACGTCGCAGGCGCGAGATGCGCTTCAACGCATCTCGCGAAAGCCCTGCTCACCCGCCTCCGGGCGGCCCTTGTGTGTCAAGGCCGAAACCTGCCTGTACACTTGCCGGGCCCGGATGGGGAACGGCGAAATGGCGGATTTCCTGCAGCGCCTCAGGCAGCGCAAGCTGGTGCAGTGGGCGCTGGCCTACATCGCCTTCGCATTCGCGTTGCTCCAGGGCGTCGACATCGTCGTGCAACGCTTCGCGTGGCCGGAACAGATCGAACGCCTGCTGATTCTCGCGATCACGATCGGTTCCTTCTTTCTTTGCCTCGGTGCTTGCCTGATATCACGGCGAGCGCATGAGGTTTTGCGAACGGCGGTTGTGACTTCGCGATAGCTTTCGGACAGGGGTCATCATGCGCATGAAACCGAAGCTTTCGATCGCCATCATGGCAGCACTGGAAGTTTCCCTGCTCATGTCCGGTTCGGCGGTCGCTGCAAACGGCGCCGATGACTCATCGGATGCGGCAGTCCGCGCGGCGGAAGTGTGGGCGTTTCCGGTCGAACAATCACCGGACCCCAGTGTTCTGCACGCGCAAGCGTCGGAATCCGATCCGCGCAAGTTGCTGCATGTCCCGGGAAGCACGCGCAGTTATACCGTGGCGCAGCTCGATGACTTTCTTTTCAGTCCACCGGACTGGTTTCCGCAGGATCATCCATCGATGCCGCAAATCGTCGCGTCCGGACGCAAGCCGGCGTGGGCTTGTGGCTCCTGTCACCAGCCGGATGGCCGCGGTCATCCCGAGAGTGCGGCGTTGGCGGGAATGCCGGCAGCATATATCCGGGGACAGATCGAGGCGTTCCGCGACGGCACGCGCGCGGGCGGTTCATTGCGCACGGCAAATGCGATGGTCAGGGAAGCGCGCGTTCTCGACGACACGGATTTGCAGCAAGCCGCAACGTATTTTGCAAGCCTGAAGTTTCGCCCGGCAACGCGGATCGTGGAATCCGCGAGCGTGCCGAAGACGCACTGGAACGGGTTTGTGCTGACGCCGGACCAGGACGGCGCGCGCGAGCCCCTCGGCCAACGCATCATCGAGACCCCGGCCAATTTCAAACTGGAAGAGCTCGGCGATGCGAAAGACGGATTCATCGCCTGGGTGCCGGTTGGCAGTATCGCTCGCGGCGCGTTGATCGCGGCGAAAGGCAACGGTTCTGCGCCGGCGTGCGAATCCTGCCACGGCCCCAAGCTGCAAGGCGTCGGCGCGATTCCGCCCTTGGCCGGCCATTCGCCGACCTACATCGTGCGCGAATTGATTTTCTTCCGCACCGGCGAGCGCAGCAATCCGGAGGCCGCAGCGATGCGCACGGAGGTCGCGCAGCTCGGCGTGCGCGACATGATCGATGTGGCGGCGTACGCGGCCTCGCGCAAACCATGATGCTCCGGACAAGCCGATGATCGAGCTGGTCGCACGATTGAAGCAACGCAAACTGGTGCAGTGGGCGCTGGCGTATATCGCCGCCGCGTTCGCCCTGATCCAGGTGCTGGATGTCATCGCGCAACGCTTTGGCTGGCCCGACCAGATCGAGAAGCTGCTGATCCTCGCGCTGGCGATCGGCTTTTTCGTCGCGCTGGTGATTGCGTGGTACCACGGCGAGCGCGGCGCGCAGCGCGTCAGTGGAACGGAGATCGTGATCCTCGCGCTGTTGCTGGCGGTCGGCGGGGGATTGTTGTGGGGTTACGAGCGAATGCCGTCGCATTCGGGCACGGCCGTTGCGGTTCGCGCCCCGGATGCCGCGCATCGGAATCTGACAGGAGTCGCCGCCGCGCTGCCTATTCCGGTCCCCGCCAAATCCGTGGCGGTGCTGCCGTTCGTCAACATGAGCGGCGATCCGAAGAACGATTATTTCAGCGACGGCATCACCGAGGAAATCCTCGACGCGCTGGCGCAGATCCCAAACCTGAAGGTCGCTGCGCGAACCTCGGCCTTCGCGTTCAAGGGCAAGGCCGAGGATTTGCGCAAGGTCGGCGAGGCGCTGGATGTCGCGACGGTGCTGGAGGGCAGCGTGCAGAAGGCCGGTGACGAGGTGCGCATCACCGCGCAGTTGATCGACACCCGCAGCGGCTATCACCTGTGGTCGGAGAAATACGACCGCAAGCTCACCAGCATTTTCGCGGTCGAGGATGAGATCTCGAAAACCATCGCGGACAAGCTGCAGGTGCAGCTGGCGGCTGGAAGCGGGTCGACGCTGGTGGCGCAGAAGACCATCGATCCGCGCGCGCACGATTTCTACCTGCGCGGCTTGACCCTGCTGGCCGCACGTTCGGTGAGCGAGGCGGTCGGCGCGTTCCAGCAGGCCGTCGCGATCGATCCGGATTACGCGCAGGCATGGGCCGCCCTGGCCGAAGCGCAGGCACTGCTTCCTGCCTATGCCTTCACCGCGCCGCAAATCGCCTACGCGGATTCACTGGAATCCGCGCGGCGCGCGCTGGCGCTGCAGCCGGATACCGCGCTCGCCTATGTCGCACAAGGCATGGTTTTCGGCAACCAGATGCGCTGGGCGGACGCCGATCGCGCATTGCGGCACGCGCTGACGCTCGCGCCGGGGGACGCGGAAGCGTTGAACCAGTACGCCCAGTTCCTGGATGCCGTCGGCCAACTCGAGCCCGCATTGGACGTGCTCGACCGCGCGTTGCAGCGCGATCCGCTGTCCGGAATAAGTGCGGTGATCCGCGTGCAACTGCGGTTGATCCTGCACCGTGTCGATCCCGACACGGCCGCCGCGCAGGTCAAGGCCATTCTGGCCGCCCACCCCGAAAGCGTGTTCGTGCATCGCACCGCGACGCTGATCTACTTGAACCTGCGTCGCTACCCGGAAGCGGAAACGCAGGCGCGCGCGGTGGCAATGTTCAACGGCAGGGATCCGGAGGCCATGGCGTTGTTGATACGCGGGATGGCCGACCCATCCCTGCGGGGGCGTGCGGTGCAGGCCCTCGAAACTTCCCCGGACAACAGTGACCTGCGGCGCGACGCCATCGTGCGCGCCTTGTTCCTGATGCAACTGGGCGAACCCGATCGCGCCCTGGCCGTGCTCGAAGCGGGTGCGACCCAGAGCACCATTCCGCAATTGCTGTGGCATCCGGATTTTGACCCCGTGCGCAACGATCCGCGTTTCAAGGCTGTGCTGAAGAAGATGGGATTGCCGTACACGCCGGAGACTCCTGATTCGCCATGAACGCCGGGCCGTCCTTCCTCGCCGAACTCAAGCGCCGCAACGTGCTGCGCGCAGCGGTGCTCTACATCGGCGCGGTGTGGGCGTTCGGCCAAGGTCTTTCTCAATTCAGCCCGGCGCTCGGATTGCCTGATCGGACGACGCGCTGGTTCCTGATCGCCGCGACCGTGGGCTTCCCGTTCTGGCTGGCGTTCGCATGGATTTTCGAAATCACGCCGCAGGGGTTGAAACGCGAAAACGGAGTTCCGGCAGACGCATCGATCAGGCGGTCGACCGGCCGCAAGCTGGATTTCGCGATCATCGCGGTATTGTCCGTCGCAGTGATCCTGCTGCTGGGCAACCAGTTCCTGTGGCACAGGGGCGTGGCGCAGACGACGCTCGCGGCGACTTCCACGCAAGCGAAGACGGGAATCCTGGCAAATTCAGTGGCGGTATTGCCGTTCGTCAACGAGGGCGGCGCACCGGGCGAACAATTCTTCTCCGACGGATTGTCCGAGGATTTGATCAACGCCTTGTCGCAATTCGACGGCCTGAAAGTGATCAGCCGCAACTCGGCATTCCAGTTTCGCAACAGCAACAAATCCAGTCAGGACATCGGCAAGCAACTGGGCGTGACGCATCTGGTGGAAGGCAGTGCGCAGCGTACCGGCGAAGAAGTGCGGGTGACGGTCACGCTGGTTGATGCGGGAGACGGCCATGTCGTCTGGTCGCAGCGTTACGACAAGCCCTCCAAGGATCTCTTCGCGTTGCAGGACGCTTGCACGCAGGCCGTGGCCGATGCATTGAAAGTAGAACTGCCGAAGCGCGGCGAGGTGCTGCAGACCGACCGGCCGCCCAGTAACGACCTCGACGCCTATCTTGCATATCAGCGCGGCACCCACGTGCCACTCATCGACGAAGCCAGCTTTCACAAGGCAATCGACGCCTTCAGCGAAGCCGTTCGCCTCGATCCACATTACGCGGCAGCGTACGCCCAGTTGTCCATCCAATGGGTCGGTCTTGCCATCCAATTCGAATCCGGCAGTGCAAATGGTGAGCAGGCCATTGCCGAGGGTCGCAAGGCCGCAGAGACCGCGTTGACATTGGACCCCAATTCTTCGCTGGCCCATCAGGCGCGTGCCTACCTGCTCCAGCAGGTGGACATGGACTGGACCGGCGCCGAAGCCGAGGCGCAACGTGCGCTGCAACTGTCCCCCAGTTATCCGACCGCGCAATTCGGCCTGGGTCAGGCAGCCGCCTCGCTGGGACGCAATCACCAAGCAGTGGAATTGACCCGGCAAGCAATTACGAGCAATCCGCGCAGTGCCGATTGGTACAACTACCTGTCGGTCTATCTCACGGCCCTCGGTGAATTGGATGAGGCCATGCAATCAATCCAGACCGCCATCGGCCTGCAACACGACGCTGCCACGTATCACGAACAAATCGCCGTCATCGAAATCCTGCGTGGCAATGCCAATGCGGCGTTGGCCGCCGCACAGAAGGAACCCGCGGGGCCCTGGCATGACGTCGCGATGACGCTGGCCTTGCAGATCGGACGCGATCGTGCCGCCGCCGATACCGCGCTGCAGAAACTGGTCGACGAGCACAAGGACGATGCCGCGTACCAGGTCGCGCAGGTATATGCGCTGCGGGGCGATCCGGAAAATACTTTCCGTTGGCTGGACCGCGCATGGAGCAACCGCGATCCGGGCATGAGCACGTTGCTTTCCGATCCGATGATCTTGAGATACCGGCGCGACCCGCGCTTCGCGGCATATTGCAAGAAGGTAGGGTTGCCCGCCACCACCGACGCGAAGGCGATGAAGTGAACGTGCAATCGTCCGTCGACCATGCGGCATTCTGGGGGCAGGATCAAACGCCGCGAGGTTGAACAATGCCGTTTCCAAATGCTCAAGGAGCAGGGCCATGTTGCGCCATGTCATCTCGCATCTCCGCCGTCAGGACTGGACGAGCGTGTTCATCGAGCTGGTCATCGTCATACTGGGCGTATTCATCGGCATCCAGGTCTCCAACTGGAACCAGGCGCAGGCCGACGTGCAGCTTGGCCGTGATTACGCGAAACGACTGGCCCACGATCTCAGCGCCGATCTCGCCGGCGTCCGCGCGGAAATCGCCTATTACTCCGCCGTCCTGGAAAGCGTCCGGAAGACCGACGCGCTTTTGGGAGAACCCGATCCCGATCCGCGCGAGCTCGTGGTCAACGCCTATCGCGCGACGGAAATTCTGTATAACCCGCCGGTGCGGGCGACGTGGGATCAGATCGTCTCCTCCGGACATCTCGGCCTGCTGCCGGCGAGAGCGGTGGAAGCCGGATTGTCGCAGTACTTTGCATTCGACACCGCGCAGGATCTCTACGACACGGGCCGGGCTTCGGACTATCGCCAGAGAGTGCGGGAAATCATTCCGCTGGGCATGCAGATCGCCATGCACAGCACCTGCAGCGACGTGCGGGACCGACACGGCAACATCACCGGTTTTGCCGAGCAATGCGAATTCGAAGCCGATCCCGGCGCACTCAAGGCGGTCGCCGCCGCACTCCGCGGCGATCCGGCCGTCGCCGCGTCTCTGCGATATCAATACAGCTTTGCCATCAATGCGACGCTGAATCTCGGTAGAGTGAGAGACGACATCGAGGGTGCGCTCGACGCACTCGGCGCCAAGCCGCAAGCCGCTGGAAAGGCGGCGCCCGACCTCACGCGCGCCTCTGTTTTGACTGGGAGATGATTCCATGTTGCGTCATGTCATCTCGCATCTCCGCCGCCAGGACTGGACGGCGATTTTCATCGAATTGGTCGTGGTGGTGGTCGGCGTGTTCATCGGCGTGCAGGCGTCGAACTGGAACGAGCAGCGCGAGACCGACCAGAAAGCCGCGGTTTTCTCCGAACGCCTGAGTGCCGACCTGCGTGAGGAAGCCTGGGGCTATGCGATGAACATCGGCTATTTCAACCAGGTGCAAACCAATGCCAGGCGGGCCGCCGATGCGCTGACCGGCAGGATTCCGCTTTCCGACGAAGCATTGTTGATCGCGGCCTACCGTGCCACGCAGTTCAACGGCAACACGCGCCGCCGCACCACCTACGACGAACTGATTTCGACCGGCGAGATCGGCCTGATCCACGACGCGGCATTGCGTGATCTGGCGATGCGCGTCTACACGGATCCCGTGATCGACCAGATCACGCTGGATGGGCAGCATTCGGAATATCGCGAGGAATTCCGCAAGGCGATGCCGTACGGCGTCCAGCTGGCGCTTGCGGACAAATGCGGCGACCACATCGTGCCGGTCGGCAATTACGAAGACATCGCGCACGTGCTCGACTACCCCTGCGCAACGGGGCTTTCGCCGGCGACCATAGAAGCCGCGGATGCCATCCTGGAAAAGGATCCGCGCATCGTTCCGCTGCTGCAACTGCGCATCGCCGACATCGGTACCGACCTCGGCAATCTCACCGTGTATTACGCGAACACCATTCGGAAACCGCTGCAACGGCTTGTGGGGGAAAAGCAGAAGTGAACCTGTTCGCCGAACTGCGCCGTCGCAACGTGTTGCGCGCGGGCGTGCTGTACATCGGCGGGGTGTGGGCGCTGGCGCAGGGCATCGCGCAGCTTGGCCCGGCGCTCGGCGCGCCCGTGTGGATCACGCGTTGGTTCGTGGTCGCGGCCGTGGTCGGATTGCCGTTCTGGATTGCGGTTTCGTGGTTCTACGAGATCACACCGAGCGGCATCCGGCGCGAGTCGGAGATTGTGCCAGACGATTCGACGGGTCGCTCAGCCGGACGCAAGCTGGACCGCGCGATCATCGCGGTGCTTGCCATTGCGGTGGCGCTTCTGATCACCAATGCAATCTGGCATCAGAGTGGTGTCTCTCAGTCGGGACCCGCAGTCGCAGCGATTCCGGACAAATCCATCGCCGTGTTGCCGTTCGCGAACGAGAGCGGCGACAAGGACGAAGGTTATTTTTCGGACGGGTTGTCCGAGGACATGATCACCACGTTGTCGCAGGTAGCCACGCTGAAGGTCATCAGCAGTGCTTCGTCGTTTCAATATCGCGACAGCAAGGATAGTCCTGCGGCCATCGGTTCGGCATTGGGGGTGGCGCATCTCCTGGTTGGCGCGGTACAGCGGTTGCGCGATCAGGTGCGCGTCACCGTGACGTTGCTCAGCGCCAGAGACGGAAGCACGGTGTGGTCACAACACTACGATCGCCCCTATCGCGATCTCTTCAAGCTGCAGGACGAGATCGCGCAGTCCGTGACTGGCGCACTCAGGACGAAACTGGTGACGGTGCCCGGTGCGGTGGATCAGAGCGACCGCCCACCCAGCGGCAATCTCGACGCCTACAACGCCTATTTGCAGGCCAGCGGGCTCGGCGGCAACGGAAGCAATGACGATCTTCGCAAGAGCATCGAATACTTCGACGCCGCGATCCGCATCGATCCCGGTTATGCCCAGGCGTATGCCATGAAATCGGGCGCCTGGACTGCACTCGCCGGCAGTCTGGGCGGCCAGCAGGCGCAGGATGCCTACACGCAGGCGCAACAGGCAGCCGACGCCGCGCTGACGCTCGACCAGAACCTGGCGCTGGGACACATGGCGCGCGGTTATCTGCTCTATTCGCGGAATTACGACTGGGCAGGCGCGGTGGCCGAGTTCAAGCGCGCCTTGCAACTGGCTCCGAACAACGACCGTGCGCGGGCGTTGCTAGGCCAGGCGCTGGCCACCTTGGGCCAGGTCCGCCAGGGAATTGAACTGACCCGTGGTGCGCTCCTTGTCGATCCCTTGAGTTCGACTTCTTACCAAGGCCTGTTCCTGTACTACCTCGGCGTGGGGCAACTCGATGATGCCGAACGTGCGATACGAACGCAGATGACGCTGCAGAAGAACAATGACGTGCTTTATGGCAGCCTGGCGACGATCGATATCCTGCGTGGTAATGCAACGAGTGCTTTGCAAAACGCAAAGCGCGTCGCCAATGCCCCATGGAACGATATTTTCGGCGCCATGGCACTGCAAGCCGGCAAAAATCGAGTAGCAGCCGATGCCGCGCTGAAGCTCGTGGTGGAGAAGTACGCCACCGATGGCCCGTACCAGATTGCGCAGATTTACGGGGTTCGCGACGATGCCAATGGTGTATTCGCGTGGCTGGACAAAGCGTGGGCTGCGCACGATCCCGGCATCCAGCAGGTTCTGTACGACCCGTTCGTGCTGAAGTTCAGGAACGATCCGCGCTTTGCCGTGTTCTGCGCCAAGGCGGGATTGCCGGCGACTACCGATGCGAAGGTGACGCAGTGAGCGCGAAGCCTTCGCTTTTCTCCGAACTGCGGCGCCGCAACGTGTTGCGCGCGGGCGTGCTGTACATCGGCGCGGTGTGGGCGCTGGCGCAGGGCATCGCGCAATTGACGCCGGTGGTCGGTGCGCCGGAATGGATTGCGCGCTGGTTCCTGATCGCGGCGACGATCGGCTTTCCGTTCTGGCTTGCCTTCGCGTGGTTCTACGAATGGACGCCGCAGGGGTTGAAGCGTGACGCGGAAGTCGCCACGGATGCACCGAGTCGGCACACTGCTGCGCGCAAACTCGATTTCGCGATCATCGGCGTGCTGGTTGTCGCGGTGGTGTTGCTGGGTTCGGGTTATTTCATCCGGCGACCGATGCCGGTCAGTGCGTCCTCGGCTGCATCGCCGATTTTCGCCAAATCCATCGCGGTGCTGCCGTTCGAAAATCTTTCCGCCGACAAGGAAAACGCGTTCTTTTCCGATGGATTGTCCGAGGAGATCCTCAATTCGCTGTCGCGCATCGATGGCTTGCAGGTCATCGCCCGCACCTCGTCGTTCCAGTTCAAAGGCAAGGACATCGACGTCCGCACCATTGGCGCGCGGCTGGGCGTGGCCAACATTCTCGAAGGCAGCGTCCGGCGCGAAGGCGATCGCGCGCGCGTAGCCGCGCAGTTGATCCGCGCCTCCGATGGCGTCCAACTATGGTCGCAAAGTTACGACCGTACCGTGAAGGACTCGCTGGCGGTGCAACTGGACATCGCCGAACAGGTCGCCGGCGTCATGAACGTGGTGCTCGACGACCGCCAGCGCGAGCGGATGCGCAACGCGGGCGTCAAGAACGTCGACGCCTTCATCGCCTACCAGAAAGGCTGGAAGCTCTACATCGATGCGCACCACGACCCATCGATCGACCTGCTCGAAGGCCTGCGCCATGCCAACGCCGAATTCGACCAGGCCATCGCGCTGGAGCCGAACTTTTCGTTTGCGTACTACGCCAAGGCCGATCTGTACGAACACACCCTGATCGACGACCTGCCCAATCAAGCGGAAAGGTTGGCCGCGCAGCGCGACGCACTGCAAACGCTGGAACGCGCGGCGGAGACCAGCCCGGATGCGCAGCAACGCGAGCTGGCATTGGCCGAACGGCAGATGCTCAGCGACGACTGGCGTGGGCTGGCGAATCGCATCAGCAACGCGCTGGCGCAATCGGGTTGCAGCGCGCCGAACTGGATGCCGGTGTTCGCCAGTGCGTTCGGCTTTGGCGACCGGCTCGAATCCGTGCTTAAGCGGGCCGCCGAATGCGATCCGTTGAACGGCATCAACTGGAACACGCGTTTCTGGGTGGCGCGAGCCGATGGGCAGCCTCGGCAAGTGCTGGCGATCATGGCCGATTATCGAAAGCGCAACCCGGACGCGCAGACCAGCGGCATCACCGAGGCGGTTGCGCTGGCGATGTCGGGGCGCATCGAGGATGCCAAACGCAATCTCGCCGCGGTGCCCGCCCCCAACGACAGCGACTATCTCAGTGCGTTGATGGTGTTTCGGCTGGCTGGCGACAACCGCGCGCAGGCGCGCGCCTGGGTCGCGGCGGGCGCAGCTCGACCGTCGAAAATACGGCAACACGCCATCACCACGCTGGTCGAGGCCGCACTGTTCGGTACGCGCGATGAGGCCAATCGCGCCGCGGCGGCGCTCGATGCGCGTCCGGCGGGCGGCCTGCTGCTGGCCAGCGCGGTGACGTATTGCAATTGCGGCGCGCCGTTCGACCTCGATGCCACACCGAATTTCAAGGCGCGACTCGCCGAATCCGGCCTGCACTGGCCGCCGTCGGTGGCGATCAAGTTTCCGCCATTGCCGAAGGCGGGGCCATGACCTTCCTGTCCGAACTGCGCCGTCGCAACGTGTTGCGCGCAGGTGTGCTGTACATCGGCGCGGTGTGGGCGCTGGCGCAGGGCATCGCGCAATTGACGCCGGTGGTCGGTGCGCCGGAATGGATTGCGCGCTGGTTCCTGATCGCGGCGACGATCGGCTTTCCGTTCTGGCTCGCCTTCGCGTGGTTCTACGAATGGACGCCGCAAGGGCTCAAGCGCGAGAGCGAGATTGCGGATGACGCGTCGATCACGCGCGTGACCGGTCGCAAGCTCGACAAGTGGATCATCGCGGTGCTCACCATCGCGGTAGTGTTGCTGCTGGCTGATCGCTTCGTGCTGCATAAGAACAACGTCGGCGACGCAGTTGTAGCGGCACCCGGAAAATCGATCGCTGTGTTGCCGTTCGAGAACCTCAGCGCCGACAAGGACAACGCCTATTTCGCCTCTGGCATGCAGGACGAAATTCTCACCCGCCTGGCCGGCATCCGCGACCTCAAGGTGATTTCGCGCACTTCCACCGAGCAATACGCCAGCCATCCACCGAACCTGAAAGTCGTCGCCGTGCAATTGGGCGTGGCCACGGTGCTGGAAGGCAGCGTGCAGAAGGCCGACGGCAAGGTGCGCATCAACCTGCAGTTGATCGACGCGCAAAGCGACAGCCACTTGTGGGCGCAGAACTACGATCGCGACCTCAAGGACGTGTTCGCGGTGCAGAGCGACGTGGCCGAGAAGGTCGCCGATGCGCTGAAGGCGCAACTGTTGCCGGCAGAGACCACGCGGATCGCGAACGTGCCCACGCGCAACGTCGAGGCGCACGATTTCTACCTGCAGGCGCTGGCGCTGTTCGGCCAGTTGCAGAACAGCTTCACCAACGATCCGGTCGCCGTCGGCCGCGAGGCAACCGATCTGTATAACCGCGCGATCGCCGCCGATCCGGATTTCGCGCTGGCCTACGCGAAGCAGTCCTACCTGCAAAGCTACCTGTACTGGTACGGCGTCGACACCCGCCCGGAGGTGCTGGATCTGGCACGCAGTGCGGCGGAGAAAGCGCTCGCGTTGCAACCGGGATTGCCCGAAGCGCACCTGGCAATGGGCTACGTGCACTACTGGGGCCATCGCGACTACGAAGCGGCGCTGAAGGAATTCGCCATTGCCCGCGCCGGGATGCCGAACAGCGCCGAGGTGCTCGCTGCCATCGGCTACGTGCACCGGCGCCAGGGCGACCTCGCGCGCGGCGTTTCCGAGTTGCAGGAAGCGGCCGTGCTCGATCCACGCAACTCGCTGATCCCGCGCGAGATCGGCAACACGCACGTCAACCTGCGTCGCTACGCCGAGGCCGATGCCGACTTCGCGCGATCACTGGCGATCTTTTCCGGCGACATCGAGGCGCAGGAACAGCGCGCCACCGGCCGGATGTTCGCCGGCGATTTCGCGGCCGCTGGCCGCATGCTGGACGCGATTCCCGTGAATTCCGATCCGCAAGGTTCGTCCTCGTTGTTGCGCTTCCGGCTGGCGATGCTGCAACGCCAACCCGACCGCGCCCTCGCCGCGATCGCCCGCGCGCCCGACTGGCTGATGACGCGCTGGGAGCACAGCGTCAGCCCGCTCGCATTGGCGCGCGGGCAGGCATTGGCGATGAAGGGCGATCGCGCAGCCGCGCACGCCGCCTTCCTTGCCGCCGAACAGGCGTTGCAGGCGCCGTTGCAAAATCCCGGCACCGCCGCCGATGCATCGAGTTATCTGGGGCTGACGTACGCCGGTCTCGGTGACAGGCAGAACGCTCTGAAAAGCGCGCGCCGGGCGGTGGACATGTTGCCGATGTCGCGCGACCCCACCGTCGGCGCGTTCTATCTCGAACGCCTCGCGCGCACCGAGGCGCAAGTCGGCGAAACCGGCGCGGCGATCGCCCACCTGCGCCAGCTCATGGATTCCGCTGCCGGTGAAACCCTTTCCGTGGCCACGCTGAAGATCGATCCGGCGTGGGATCCGCTGCGCAAGGATCCGCGCTTCCAGCAAGTGATCGCCGATGGCGAAACCGCACAAGCGAAGATCCAGCCATGACGTCTCCTTCCTTCATCGCCGAACTCAAGCGCCGCAACGTGCTGCGCGCGGGCGTGCTGTACATCGGCGCGGTATGGCTGCTGGCGCAGGTGATCACGCAGCTCGGTCCGGTTTTCAACGCACCGGTCTGGATTGCACGCGCTTTCCTGATCGCGGCGGCGATCGGCTTTCCATTCTGGCTCGCGTTCGCGTGGTTCTATGAATTCACCCCGCAGGGTCTGAAGCGCGAGAGCGACATCGCGGCGGATGCGTCGATCACGCGTTCGACCGGCCGCAAGCTGGACAAGGCGATCATCGCGACGCTGGCGATCGCGGTGGTGCTGTTGCTGGCGAATACCTTCGTGTGGAAAAAGGGCGCGGGATTGCAGGCGCCAGCGCGAATCGCCGCAAGTGTGATCGTGGCCATTCCCGAAAAGTCGATCGCCGTGCTGCCGTTGCTCAACGAGAGCGGCGATCCGGGTCAGGATTACTTTTCCGATGGATTGTCCGAGGAGCTCATCTCCGCTCTCGGGCAGGTTCGTGATCTCAAGGTGATCGGCCGCAATTCTTCTTTTCGCTTCCGTGGTGCCGCGCAGGACGACACCGCGCGCATCGGCGCCGAGCTCGGCGTGGCCACGTTGCTAGAAGGGACCGTGCGCAAGCAGGGCGACGAAGTGCGCGTCGTCGCCTCGTTGATCAAGGCCTCGGACGGCAGCCAATTGTGGTCGCAATCTTACGAACGGCAGCTCAAGGACGTATTCGTGATGCAAAGCGACATCGCGACTTCCGTGGCGAATGCCTTGAAAGCCAGCGTGTTCGGCGGCGCCGTCATGGCCACCGACAGGCCGCCCGGCGGCAACATGGCGGCGTACGACGCGATGCTGCAGGGGCGCTACTACGCGGAGCGGCGCGACCGCGACGACTACATCAAGGCGGTGGCGTATTACCAGAAGGCCATCGCGCTGGATCCGGACTATGCGCTGGCCTATGCGCGACTGGCGATCGCGCAGCAGTGGTTCAACGACTGGGTTGCCGACGCCGACGAGCGCAAGATCGCCAGCGCGCAAGCGCGCGCCAATGCCGACAAGGCGATCGAACTCGCGCCAGGATCGGCTCTTGCGCTGGGTGCGCTCGGGATCAACCAGGCATGGTCGGATTTCGACTATCACGCAGCCGAAACGACTTTGAAGAAGGCAGTCGCGCTCGATCCGTCGAACGCCGAAACCCTCTATCAGCTGGCGGACGTCACCGCCTGCCTCGGTCGTCTCGACGAAGGCATCGCGATGATGCGCACGACGCTGACGATGGAACCGCTCAACGCCTCGTTCCATTTCTATCTCGGACAATTCCTGCTTGCTGCAGGAAAGCCCGATGCGGCGGAAACCGAACTGCGCCGCGCCATCGAGTTGCAGTCCACCGCCGCCGGCTTCCACGCCTATCTGGCCATCGCCCTGCTCCAGAGCGGGCAAACGGATCAGGCGTTGCGCACGGCCAGGGACGAACCGGATCCCGCGAATCGCCGATGGGCGCTGAGCACGATCCACTTTGCGCGCGGCGAAACCGTACAGGGACAGGCGCTGCTCGACGAGATGATCCGCCTCGACGAGGGCTCGGGGCCTGTCAATATCGCGATGGTCTACGCGTTTCTCGGATCGAAGGACAAAGCTTTCGCAATGCTCGATCACGGGCTGGGGATTCGCGACTCCGGTGTGGCCTCCATCTACGAACAGCCTTACCTGATTCCGAAACTTCGCAATGATCCGCGCTTGGCGCCGTTCCTGCGGAAACTCGGCTTGCCATCGCCCGGGGAACTGGATGCGCGTCATCACGCTCCTGGGTCATGACTGAAGAATGCGGAAGATTGGACGCGCGCATGTAGCATGCGCTGTCGGCGGGCCGTAACCCGCGCCGGACCTTCTGCGATGGCCAACTCGCTGAAAACCGCGTTTGCGGAATTGCGCCGTCGGCGGGTGTTCCGCGTGGCCGCCGTGTACGTGGTGACGGGATGGATATTGATCCAGCTCGGCAGCGCCATCTTCGAGCCGCTGGGCCTGCCGCCGTGGTCGATGCGCCTGCTGCTGGCGCTGCTCGTGCTCGGGTTTCCGCTGGCCTGCCTGCTGGCGTGGGTGTACGACCTGGGTGCGCACGGCATCGAGCGCACCGCGCCGCTCGTGCAACCCGATGTTTCTTCCGTGGCGCCGCCCTCGCGCGCGCCGCAGGCTTCGGTCGCGATCCTGCCGTTCGCCGACCTGAGCGAGGCGAAGGACCAGGATTATTTCTGCGACGGGTTGGCCGAGGAAATCCTCAATGCGCTGGCCGCGATCCGCAGCCTGCACGTGGCGTCGCGCACCTCGTCCTTCCGCTTCCGCGGCGGCGATGCGGACGCGCGCGAAATCGGCCGGGCCCTGAACGTGGCCGCGATCATGGAAGGCAGCGTGCGCAAGGCCGGCGACCGCGTGCGCGTGACCGCGCAGCTGATCGATGCCGGCAACGGCTATCACCTCTGGTCGGAGAACTTCGACCGCAAGCTGGAAGACATTTTCGCGATCCAGGAGGAGATCGCCTGCTGCGTGGCACGCGCGCTGCGGGTCACGCTCAATCGCGCCAGGGATCTGAGCATCGAACGCAATGCCCCGCGAGTCATGCATGCCTACGAATTGTATTTGCGCGGGCGGCAGATCCAGTCGGTCAAGAGCAGCGACAACTGGACCAAGGCGCCGGAAATGTTCCGCAACGCGATCGCGCTGGACCCGGATTACGCGCAGGCCCATGCGGGCCTCGCCGATTCGCTGGCGCAATTGCTGATCTGGCGCATCCTGCAGCCGCAGGACGTGCTGGACGAGGCGCTCGCGGCCGCCAAGCGGGCACTGGAACTGGCGCCGGAGCTCGCGGAAGCGCACGTGGCGCGTGCCAACACCCTTTCGCTCGCGGGCGAGGACGCGGATGCGGTGGCAGCGTTCGAACGCGCGCTCGAACTGAATCCCGGGCTTTACGAAGCCCACTATTATTTCGGCCGGCATTGCTATGCGCGCGGCCAGTACGCGCGTGCACTCGACGAGTTCGACGCTGCGCACCGGGTGCGGCCCGATGAATTCCAGGCACTCTCGCTGGCGGCGAATACCGCCGATTCGCTGGGCGACAAGGCGCGCGGCGACGCGTTGACGCGACTCGCGCTACCCGCGGCTTTGGCCGAGATCGCCGCCGATCCGGAAAACGGGCGTGCGCTGTACCTCGCCGCGGGCATGCAGGTGAGACTGGGCGATCCGGAAGGCGCTCGTCGCAGCATCGAGGCAGCGCTGCGCCTGCAGCCGGACGATTTCGGCACGCTCTACAACGCGGCCTGCACTTACACCCACATGGACGAGAACGAGCGCGCGCTCGACCTGCTGGAACGCGCGATCGCGACTGGCGGCGGATTCCGCGAATGGCTGGAGCACGACAGCGACCTGGACAGCCTGCGCGCGCAACCGCGTTTCCATGACATTCTTCGCCGCCTCGAAGCGCGGGAACGGAACTCGCCCTGATGTTCGACACCACTGCCACACTCGATTGCAACGGTCGGTCGCTGAAGCTGGATCGTCCGCGGATCTGCGGCATCCTCAATCTCACCGACGATTCGTTTTCCGGCGACGGACTGGCCGATGACGTGCGCGCCGCGGTCGGGCGCGGGCTGGAAATGGTGGGGCAGGGCGCGGACCTGCTGGATGTCGGTGCGGAATCGACACGCCCCGGCGCGCAGCCGGTGGACGTGCCGGCCGAAATCGCGCGCGTGGTGCCGGTGATCGAAGCACTCTCGCGTGAATCAGGCGTGCCGATCAGCATCGACACCTCGAAACCGGAAGTCATGCGCGCCGCGGTCGCGGTCGGCGCCGGAATGATCAACGACGTGTACGCGTTGCGCCGCGAAGGCGCGCTGGATGCCGCCGCCGAATTGAAAGTGCCGGTGTGCGTGATGCACATGCAGGGCGAACCGCGCACGATGCAGGACGATCCGCATTACGAGGACGTGGTCGGCGAGGTGCATCGTTTCCTTGCCGAGCGCGTGTTTGCGTGCGAGATGGCCGGCATCGACAAGCGGCGCGTGCTTGTCGATCCGGGCTTCGGCTTCGGCAAGACGCTCGAACACAACCTCGCCTTGTTGCGCGCCCTGGAACGCTTCCGCGAGCTGGCCGCCGGTGTGTTTGTGGGGCTGTCGCGCAAGGCCATGATCGGCACGCTGACGGGCCGAGCGAATGGTGTGGAGCGTGTTGCCGGTTCCGCCGCCGCGGCGTTGATCGCGGTGCAGCGCGGCGCGGCGATCGTGCGCGTGCACGACGTGGCGGCGACCCGCGATGCGCTGGCCGTGTGGCAGGCGGTGCACGCGGGCGATGCGCCGGAAAAGGTGACGCAAAAACCGTTCGGCTCGCAGCGGTTCGGCGACGACTGACCCCGCGCGGCCACGGTCCGGTTTTTGCTACATTGACGGACCTACGTTCACCTGCGCATCCTCCCATGTCCACGAGTCGCAAATACTTCGGCACCGACGGCATTCGCGGTCACGTCGGCCAATGGCCGATCACCGCCGAATTCATGCTGAAACTCGGTCGCGCCGCGGGCGCGGTGCTGGGCCATGGCAAGCGGCCGCTGGTGCTGATCGGCAAGGACACGCGCGTGTCCGGCTACATGTTCGAATCGGCGCTGGAAGCCGGACTGGTGGCGGCCGGCGCCGACGTCGGCCTGCTCGGCCCGCTGCCGACGCCGGGCGTGGCGCAGCTCACGCGCGAACTCGGCGCCAGCGCCGGCATCGTGATCAGCGCCTCTCACAATCCGTATCAGGACAACGGCATCAAGTTCTTCTCCGCCGTCGGCGAGAAACTGGACGATGCGGTGGAGGCGGAGATCGAACGCGAGATCGACGCGCCGTTCACCACCGCCGCGCCGGAGCGGCTGGGCAAGGCGCGCCGCATCGACGACGCCATCGAGCGTTACGCGCGTTTCTGCCTCGGCACGCTGGCGGCGCCGCCCGACCTCGCGGGCAAGCACATCGTGCTGGATTGCGCGCACGGCGCGACCTACCAGGTGGCGCCCAAGGTATTCGCTTCGCTCGGCGCGCGCGTCACCCGCATCGGTTGCGAGCCGGACGGCTTCAACATCAATCGCGAAACCGGTTCGACCCATCCGGCGACCTTGCGCGGCGCGGTGATCGAGGAGCACGCGGACCTCGGCATCGCCTTCGATGGCGACGGCGACCGCGTGCAGATGATCGACCGCAATGGCGCGCTGGTCGACGGCGACGACTTGTTGTACGTGCTGGCGCGCGACTGGATCGCGCGCGGGCATTTGCACGGGCCGGTGGTCGGCACGCTGATGAGCAATTACGGATTGGAGCGTGCGCTCACCGGTGCGGGCGCGCGTTTCCTGCGCGCCAAGGTCGGCGACCGTTATGTCCTGCAGCAATTGAAGGAACACGGCGGCCAGCTGGGTGGCGAAACCTCCGGGCACATCCTCTGCCTCGATCGCGCCAGCACCGGCGACGGTATCGTGTCCGCGTTGGCCGTGCTGGATGCGCTGGCACGCAGCGGACGTGATCTTTCGCGCGCGCGCGAAGGCCTGGACAAACTGCCGCAGATCACGCGCAACGTGCGCGCGGCGGGCGGCGCCGCGCTGGTGGCGTCGGAAGGCGTGCGACGCGCCTTGTCCCAGGTGGAAGAAACCCTGCGCGGTCGTGGGCGCGTGGTGTTGCGACCTTCCGGCACCGAGCCGGTCGTGCGCGTCACCATCGAGGCCGCCGACGCGGCGGAAGTCGAGCAGCTCGCCACGCGCCTCGCCGAAGCGGTGCAGGTCGCGGCCGCGGAAGGCGCGGCATGATCGCGCCGCAACCGTTGCCATGAACCGCGTTCCCACCCTCGACATCCGCCGCTACGACAACGACCGCGATGCCTTCGTCGCCGAACTCGGCACGGCCTATCGCGAATACGGTTTCTGCGGCATCACCGGCCACGGCGTCGCACCGGAACTGGTCGATGGCGCCTACGACGCTTTCGTGCGTTTCTTCGCGCTGCCGACGCAAACCAAGATGCGTTATCACGTGCCGGGAACGGGCGGGGCGCGCGGCTACACACCTTACAAGGTGGAAACCGCGAAGGACAGCGAACACCCGGATCTCAAGGAGTTCTGGCACATCGGCCGCGAGTTGCCGGACGACTCTCCTTACCGCGAATTGATGCCGCCGAACCTGTGGCCGGCGGAAGTGCCCGATTTCCGCGAATGCGGCTACGGCCTTTACGAAGCACTGGACGCGCTCGGCACGCGCGTGCTGCGCGTGCTGGCCTTGCACATCGGCTTGCCGGAACGTTTCTTCGACGACAAGACGAACACGGGCAATTCGATCCTGCGGCCGATCCACTATCCCCCGATCGAAAGTGGCGACGTGCCCAATGTGCGCGCCGGCGCGCACGAGGACATCAACTTCATCACCCTGCTGGTCGGCGCGTCGGCGGCCGGGCTGGAACTGCTAACGCGCGAAGGCGCGTGGCTGCCGATCACCACCACCGGCGACACCATCGTGGTCAACATCGGCGACATGCTGCAGCGACTGACCAACCACGTGTATCCCTCGACCACGCACCGCGTGGTCAATCCGCCGGGTGCGGACGCGCGCAAGCCGCGCTATTCGGTGCCGTTCTTCCTGCACCCGAACCCGGACGTGCTGCTCGATCCACTGCCGTCGTGCGTCAGCGCGGACAACCCGCGCCGCTATGACTCGTCGATCACCGCGAACGAATACCTGCAACAGCGCCTGCGCGAGATCCGCCTGATCTGAATCCGGTCGTTGCACGCCTGCCGGCGATCCGGAGGCCTTTCCCTTCGTGCCGGGCTCACTTCTCCACGCGGAACTGTCTGGCGCGGCGCGCGATCAGCCGCAATGCGAGGCCATCCGGCAACAGCTCGAACAGGGCCTTGACGGCGCGGTTGGCGCCGCCGGTGACGTGCACAATCTCGCCACGTTCGGTTGCGTCCAGCCCGCGGCGCACCACGTCGTCGGCGCGCATCCACATCCAGCCCGGCAATTTCGATACTTTCGCGCGCGCGCCGGTGACGTCGTGGAATTCCGAGTACGTGAACCCGGGGCACAGCGCGCAGACGTTGACGCCCGCGTCGCGGTTTTCCAGCGCCAGCGATTGCGAGAACTTGACCAGGTACGACTTGGCGGCGGCGTACAGCGTGTGTTTCGGGGTGCCGGGAACCAACCCAGCCAGCGAGGCGACGTTGACGATGCCACCGCGGCCGCGTTCGCGCATGCCGGGCAGCAACAGGTGGCACAACTGCGTCGGCGCGACCATCAACACCTGGATGAAATCGGCATGCGTCCGCCAATCGCTGGCGAGGAAATCGCCGGGCACGCCGTAACCGGCGTTGTTGATCAGCCAGTCGATCCGCCATCCGCGTTCGTCGATCCGCGCGGCCAGGCGCGCGGGTGCATCGCGATCGGCCAGGTCGTCCGGCAATGCCTGGGCATCGATGCCGTGCGCGGCCTGCAGTTCCGCCGCCAGCTCGCGCAGTCGATCTTCACGGCGCGCGGTCAACACCAGGTCGCAACCGCGCGTCGCCAGCTCGCGCGCGAACGCCGCGCCGATGCCGGAGGAAGCGCCGGTGACGAGGGCGCGGCGTCGGGGCGCATGGTCTTCGGGTCGCATCGGGGCAGGGCTCTCGCTATGCTTTGCGTCCGCAATCATCGATGGTTCGACCCATGCGCCGCAAACTGGTGGCCGGAAACTGGAAGATGCACGGCACGCGCGCCAGCGCCGAGGCGTTGGTGGACGCGATCGCGCACGCGTTGCCCATGGCATGCGAAATCGCGGTGTTCCCGCCGTATCCGTATCTCGCAGGCTTGATCGCGCGTTGCGCGAGCGCCGCGATCGGTTTCGGCGCGCAGGATGTCAGCGCGCACGAGCAAGGCGCGTGGACCGGCGAAGTCGCGGCGTCGATGGTGCGGGACGTGGGCGCACGTTACACCCTGGTCGGGCATTCAGAGCGTCGCCAGCACCACGGCGAAACCAACGAAATCGTCGCGGCCAAGTTCGCGCAAGCGCAGGCTGCGGGCCTGGTGCCGGTGCTTTGTGTCGGCGAAACCCAGACCCAGCGCGACTCGTACGAAACGCGCGAGGTCATCGCCACCCAGATCGACGCGGTCATCGACCGCATGGGCATCGGCGCCCTGGCCAGCGCCGTGGTCGCCTACGAGCCGGTCTGGGCCATCGGGACCGGACGCACGGCCACGGCCGCGCAGGCCCAGGAGGTGCACGCCTTCATCCGTGACAAAATTCGCCGTGCGGATGCTACAATTTCGGGTTCGCTGCAGGTTCTTTATGGCGGCAGCGTCAAGCCGGACAATGCGGCCGAGCTGTTCGCGCAGCCGGACATCGACGGCGGTCTGATCGGCGGGGCTTCGCTCAAGGCCGCCGATTTTCTCGCGATTTGCGCCGCGGCGCGTTGAACGCCGCGCGCCATTGGAAACCCAAAATGCTTTTCACCATCTTCAGCGTTTTCTACGTACTGATCGCGGCGGCCTTGACCGTGCTGATCCTGATCCAGCGCGGCGACGGCGCCAACGCGGGCGCGAGCTTCGGCGGCGGCGCGTCCGGCACCGTATTCGGCGCGCGCGGCTCGGCGAGCTTCCTCACCCGCGCGACCGCGGTGCTGGCTGCACTGTTTTTCATATTGAGCCTGGCGATGGGCATTTACCTCAGCCGCGCCGGCGTGCCGAAACCGCAAGCGGATCTCGGCGTGATGGCCGGCGCAGCCGTGCCGGCGGTTTCGACCACCGCGGCGGTCGCGCCCGGCGTGGTTCCATCCGCGGCCGTGAAGCCTTCGCAGCAGCCATCGTCGGTGCCGCCAGCGCCGGCCAACAACAGCGAAGTGCCGCAGGCCACCGCGCCCGCGAAACCCGCGCCGAAAACCGCGAGCAGCGGCGGACATTAGATCGGTTGAGCGAGCTTCATGAAAAGTCCGCTACATGGATGTAGCGGGCGTGTCGCAGGGATGCGCACCCATTGCCCAGGTGGCGGAATTGGTAGACGCACTACCTTGAGGTGGTAGCGCCGAAAGGCGTGGGGGTTCGAGTCCCCCCTTGGGCACCATCAGCTGGTTTCAGGTCTTCCCGTACAATCCCTGAAATCCCTATGAAACCCGCGCCGGTCGCGGGTTTTTTGTTTATACTGTCTCGGATCGTTTCGGTGCAGCCGAACGTCTCTGGGGTCAATTTGGGGGTACTTTCAATGTGAGTCCCTGTTTTTGTGGGGGTACATACTGGGTTCGGGTCCCTGCTTTTCGGGAGAAACGAGTGGCCGAGGTCATCAACAAGCTGACACTGTTTGCGATCAAGGCCGCCAAGCCCGGCAAGCACTTCGATGGTGGCGGTCTTTATCTGCAGGTCACGCCGTCGGGAAGCTATTGGCGGATGAAGTTTCGCTACGGCGGCAAGGAAAAGTTGCTGTCTTTCGGCGTCTACCCGGAAGTGTCATTGGGAGAGGCCCGCAAACGCCGCGACGAAGAACGCGCTCTATTGCGCGCCGGTCGCGATCCCGCCGCGGAGAAGCAAGCCGCGAAGTTGCGGGCAAAGATATCCACCGCCAACACCTTCGGCGCCATCGCCGAAGAGTGGCTGGGCAAGCAACGCGTCAAGCTGGCGGAAGTCACCGCGGTCAAAGCCGTCTGGCTGCTGGGCATGGCGGCATCACTGAACAAGCGGCCGATTGCCGAGATCGAAGCGCCCGATGTGCTGGCGGTCCTGCGAACGATCGAAGCCACGGGACACCATGAGACGGCGCGGCGCGTCAAGCAGCGCATTGGCCAAGTGTTCCGCTATGCGATTGCGACCGGACGCGCCACGCGCGATCCGACACCCGATCTGCGGGGCGCGCTAACGCCCGTTGTCTCTACGCCGCGCGCTGCCATTACTGATCCGAACGCTGTCGCAAGCTTGTTGCGTGCGATTGACGACTACACCGGTCAGCCGACGACGCATGCAGCTTTGCGGTTGGCGCCACTTATCTTCGCTCGCCCCGGCAATCTGCGGGCGATGGAATGGACAGAGCTTGACCTCGATGCCGCCGAATGGCGCATTCCCGCCGGCAAGATGAAGATGCGCGAGGCACACGTGGTGCCCTTGTCATCCCAAGTCGTGGCGATCCTGCGCGAACTTCAGCCGCTCACCGGATCGGGCCGATATGTCTTTCCAAGTTTGCGCACTCGACAGCGGCCGATGAGCGAGAACACGGTCAATGCGTCGTTGCGTCGGCTCGGATACGACAAGGACACCATGACCGGACACGGCTTCCGGGCCATGGCTTCGACGCGCTTGAACGAAATGGGGTGGTCGCCGGATGTCATCGAGCGCCAGCTTGCCCACGCCGAACGCAACACGGTACGTGCTGTCTACAATCGCGCGCAGTACATGGCCGAGCGTCGCAAGATGATGCAGGCATGGGCCGACTACCTTGACAACTTGCGCACCGGCGGCAATGTCATTCCGTTCAAGCGCGGAGCCTGATCCTCCAGATCGGTGGCGCTGCGCGATCCAAGAGCCAAAAATATGCATTGAGCTGGCTGCGTATGCATTGAGCTAGCTCAAGTAGTGTATTTCTCGCGCAGATGCAGATAGTAGGCGTCGCCTTGTTCAAGGCCGCTTGCGCGATGCGGCGCGAGCGCACGAGGACTCCCGTATGGAATTGGACTTTTCCGGGCTGACCGAAATCAGCTCGTTGCTCAACGCGCAAGAAACAGGCAATGGCATTCGCCGGGTGCGGGTGGATTCGATCCAGCCTGATCCGAACCAGCCACGAAAGACCTTCGACGAACAATCGCTCTCCGAGCTCGCGCAGAGCATTCTATCCATTGGCATCATCCAGCCGCCGGTCATCCGAAGCTGCGATGGTGGCTACATTCTGATATCCGGTGAGCGCCGGTGGCGTGCCGCACGTCAACTCGGTTTGGAGATGATCGAAGTCATCGTGCGGGACGATCTCGACGCTCGCGCGCAGTTGATCGAGAACATACAGCGCGAGGCGCTGAGCGCTTGGGAAATCTATCGGGTTATTGCCGGCGAACTCGATGCGGGGACGACGCAAGCCGACTTGGCTCGGGCGCTTGGAAAGAGCAGGGCTTGGGTGACGGCGCATGCCGCCATCGGAAAAATGCCTGAAAGGCTGGTGACCGCGTTGCGCGAGAAGCCCGTTGCTGGCGTGACCGATTTGGGGCAGCTGCATCGCCTGAGGAGGCGCCAGAAGTGGCAGAAAACCTGTTGGATTCGCCAGATCACATAAACCGATCAATGATCGAAAAGGCCAGAAAGGAGGTTCCCGCGCGGCGAAGCTCACCACCTGCTGCCGCTTCCGATTCGTCAGAGTTCAAGGAGGCGGAGGTCGCCCAGTCGTCTTCAAAGCCACGCAATCAAATCGACGCGAAGGCGAAAAACCAGCAGTCCCCATCGCTCGATTCTGGACGCGAGTACCTGCAGGTTCGCATCCGGGTCCAGTACGACAACGCGTGCTGGATAGTGGATTACACCAAACCGGTGGAGCATGACGGCACGCTTTGTTTGGTGTCCGAAGGGGGTGACCGCGGTTTGTGTTTCGCGTCCATTGCGGCAATGAGGCTTCAATCCGTCGAGCGCGCTTGACTGTTTCGCGACGTTGCCCTCGAGTCCCGGTGTTTAGCAGCTAAACATTTTTCGAGGATGAATGAGCTAGTGCAGGATAGGTTTGTCGTGGCCAAGTTTTAAAGATGTCATCGTCGGCATCACGTTTCCACTCCCGTGAACGATTCGTCGGCTCGAGTTCAACCAGATCCTGGTCCAATCCAAATGCCCTTGATTGCCGCCAAATGCAGTGATTCCACGAAGGCACGTTTTCGCGCGCTCGCCGAGCGCCATGGCGTGAGCGAGTCTGTCCTGCTGCGCAAGATGATTGATCAGATGCTGGCCGGTAACGAAAAGCCGTCCGACGTTGAGCGTTTCGGATCGCGCAGGAGAGGGTACAGCGGACAGTTGAGATTGCGCTTGCGCCGCAACGAGGTCACAGCAATTCGTGCCCTGGCGGAGCCTGCTGGTCAATCGGCCCAAGGCTGGGTTATTGCGCAGCTACGCCATCGGCTCGAGCGAGCGGTGCCTTTCGCGAGGGAAGAATTGACCGCGATGCACGATGCCGTGCGGGAAATTGGTTCTGTGGGCGCAATTTGAACTCGATCACGCGGCACTTGCTGCGCAACGGTCAGTTCTTTGCTGATCAATTGAACCTCAACGAATTGTCGAAAGCCGTTGAGCGGATACGCCGCGAAATGATCGCAACGCTTACCCGTGCGAGTCATCGAAGCGGCACTGAAGAGTGACTTCGTTGGTCGCTGATGCCAACATCGCAGTCGCAATTGATGATGGTCGGTCGCATAGGAGCGGCGTAGATGCTGCCGAACTATTCGAACCTCTCGTTGGTAGCCCGGTGCTATTCCAGCTTGCGCTGCACTTCTCGCTCCATCGCCTGCATCACATGGTTCCTCCAATAAACACATTCACTTGGAAAACGTGAGGAACTACTGTTCGATCACCTTTTCGATCAGCTCCCGCTGGTGCGCCAGCAGCTGTTTACCGAGAACACGCTCACCGCGGTGCTACCGCTGATGAACCCCGTTATGTCAAGATTGGGTGCGCTTCTTCGGCTCAGGAGTACTGTGCTCGGCGTCATCGTCTTCGCCTACGGGTGGTGGCGCACCTGCCGCTCTTCGACCAAGGAATGATGAGTGCGTTCATCAGAATGGACGAAGAGATCATCGCGTATTCGGCGCTATCGATGTTCGTCAAGACCATCTTGGGCGGTTGGATAATCGCGATGATGGTTTGGCTAATGGCTGCTGTGGATGCGACGCAGAGGTGGACTCATCGTTGGCCTCACTTGGTTAATCGCGCTGACCGGACTGGTGCACGGCATCGGTTCTGCAGCTGATGTATTTTTCTCGTGTTCGATGGACTAGATTAAATGGCATCGATCAGCTAGACATCAGCTGTGCGAGGTGCGGGCGGCGTGAATGACGCGCTCCACTATTTCGCCGACCATTGGGTCTTTAATCGGTTAGCACGACGTCAGCAACGATATCGTCGCCAAGCGGCTGCACGGCATATCAATGCGTTGCAGGAGTTGCGATGCCCAGAGCAGGCGCATTCCTCAGCCGGTTTCAAGTTGTCCGCACAATCCCTTTGAAACCCGGACGAAACCGCGCTTGTCGCGAATTTTGTTTGAATCTTTCGTCGCAGCCGGATGCGCCCGGGAGTCATTTCGGGATATCTTTAATTCAAGCCTTCCCTGTGACTACAGGCAGAGCGACGATGAAGCAGCTTCCCCGATTCTTGCCGGCGCTGGTGGCATTGACCCTGCCGCCGTGTGCTTGTACGAGCTCGCGCACGACCGCCAACCCGATGCCTAAACCGCCGTTGGAAAGCTGGTGATCGCGCGTATCCTGCACGAACATGTCGAAGATGTCGGGCAGCATCTCCGGCGCGATGCCGACGCCGTTGTCCGAAACAGTGATAGTGGCAGCCTGTTGCTGCACCGTCATTGTCAGCGTGATCGTACCCCCCTCGCCAGTGTATTTCGATGCGTTGTCCAGCAAGTTGTTTACGATCTGCGTCAGTCGCACGCGATCGCCATGCAAGTTTACGCTTTCGGCCGGCAGCGCCACGGTGAGACGTTGCTGCCTGACTTCCATCATCGGTTGGCAGGTCTTCACCACCTGCGTCAGGACTTCTCGCAAATCTACCTGATCGAATTCCAGTCGCATTTTGCCGGCGCTGATGCGAGAGCCTTCAAGCAGGTCGTCGATCAGCCGCGTCATGTGCGCTACCTGGGTTTCAATGACCGTGTTCAATTCGGCCAGCGAAGGGGACTTCGGTTGCACGCCATGAGCCAGCATCTCGGCGGCGAGCCGGATCGGAGCCAATGGGTTGCGCAGTTCATGCGCGACCAACCCCATGAAGCGAATCTGTTGACGATGCGCTTCGATCGCTTGCGCGGCCGAGGCCTGTGCATTCAACGCGGAGAGCACCAACTGCTGATTGGCGCGGCGAAGGTGGTGACGCTCCGCGGCGCGCACGTCCGGGGAAAAGTCAAGGCGTTCAGCCACCCTGCGCCAATCGTGACTTTGCGGCAACGGGTTGAGTTTTCCTGCAATGCAATCGGCGTAGAACGCGAAGCCCCCATGCGAATGGTGTTTGGAGTAATACATGGCCGTGTCGGCGCGCTTCGTCAGGACCTCGGCGTCCTTGCCATCCTGCGGATAGACCGCGACGCCGAGGCTTGCCGTCAACTGCAGCACATGGTCGCCGACATGCGCGGGTGCGGCCACTGCCGCGAGCAGCTTGGCGGCAATCCGCCCCGCATCGGCAACTTCGGCAATTTGCGGCAGCAGAATCAGAAACTCGTCGCCGCCGTACCGGCTGACCGTATCAGAATCGCGCACCGTGGCGGTCAGACGTTCGGCCACTAACTGCAATACTTGGTCACCGTTGATGTGGCCGAGCGTATCGTTGATTGTCTTGAAATGATCGAGGTCGAGAAACAACACGGCCAGTTGCGAGCCCTGCCGATGTGCCGCAGCTATCGCGGTGTCCAGCCGGTCGCGCATTAGGGTACGGTTGGGTGTGCAGGTCAGCGGATCGCGCTGGCTGGTATGGGTAAGTCGGCTCAGATTGTCGACCGCCATCGCGGCAATGCTGTCGGCTTTCAGTACCGCCAACACCAGGCTTTCGTTCGCCTCCCGCAGCTCGTTCTCGCGGAGCGTATTCAGTTCTCGCTGGACATTGATCAGATCTTGCCGCAGTTTGGCCAGATGCTCACGTAAAGTGACTGCCTGCGCATCGAGTGCGACGAGCATTTCCGTCGCGGACACGACATTGCGCCGGTCGCCGGAGTCGTTCACGGTAACGCCCGCATCTGGGGACACGACCGCCCCGCATCATGGCGCTCAGCCATTCTCGGGGGCATCCCTGTGGCTTCCGGCATGGCTACTGCGAGTCGGTCTCCCGCCCAGCAGACCTTCCTGATCGATCAGCATGTCGCCGATCTGGATTCCGTCGTCGTCGATGTGATAGATGCGCAGGTCGTGGGAATGCGCACTGTCGCGCACCTTCACCACCGCCATCATCCGTTGCAGTTGGCTGTCAATTTCGATGTAGCGTTGCACGATGATGGCGTCAGTCATGAACGCATTGCCGTATGGACTGAAGCGCAGTTCGTCGTAGCGGTCTTCCAGCTCCGAAGTCATCAGCAGGCTGACGCCGGTGGCGGCCAGCGCCGACACCATGCGCGACAATGCTTCGCGGAACGTATCGCGGAAGGTCGGCGCCAGCAGCACCTCGAAACCTGAAAGCGAGTCGAGTACCACGCGAGTCGCAGTACTCCGCTTGATTTCGGTGATCAGCATCATGGAGATCTCGTCCACCGACAGCGTGGCTGCCTGGGTGTCGATGACGCCGATCCGACCGCGTTCGATCAAGTCCGCGACGAGCTTTCCGCGTGAACGGTTGGGGCGTTGCTCGAAAGCGGCAATGAGGCCGATTTCCCCGTTGCGCGCGCCTTCGGCCAGGAAAGCGCCGGCCAGGATGCTCTTGCCTGAGCCGGCGGGGCCGGCGACCAGCAGCGAGTAGCCGCGCGGCAGGCCGCCGCCCATCATTTCGTCCAGCTGGGGGTTGCCCATCGCTACGCGATGCTTCAGCGATTCTTCCGTGCCTCGGGCGTCGGGTGCATTGGATCGTGGAGGCGCGAAGATGTTGATGCCGGCATTGGTAATCCTGAAAGAGTGCAACCCTGGCGAGATCGGCTGCCCGCGCATCTTCATAATCTCGATTTTCCGCACCACCGAATTGTTCTGCGCGCTCTGGCGCAGCCAGATCAGGCCGTCGGCCACGGTGAAGATCGGGCTCGGGTCCCGTTCATGAAAGTACTCGCCAACCAGAAAAGTCGTAGCTTGCCAACTGGTCATCAACAGCCCTAGCTGCTGCACGAACTGCTGCAAGCTAAGGAATGCATTGCCATTGCCCTGCGCCGCCAGAATCACCGATCTGAACGAATCGACGAACACCAGCCCCGGCGCGTGCGTTTTCACCTCGGCGACGATCCGCGCCAGCACCTTGCCGAGATCGCCCGTAGCGGTGTCGTCGGCCAGGTTGATGAAGCGGATGCTGTGGTTGATCTTCTCACTGTCGAAGAAATCGAACTGCTGCTGGTAACGCAGCATCTTCAGCGGCGGCTCGCCCAGCACCGTGAAATACAGTGCGGGACGCTCAGGCGTGGCCAGCGCAAACATCAACTGATGCGCCAGCGTGGTCTTGCCGCTGCCCGGCGGCCCGGCAAGGATATTGAACGAGAACTCGGGCAGTCCGCCGCCGAGCACCTCGTCCAGCCCCGGCACGCGGGTATGCAGACGGTTGATGATTGCTTTGCTCATAACTTCAGGTGTCCTGCACGGCTTCGCCGCTTGAGGGGTTGTTTCCGACGGAACGCAGCAGCCGCTCGGTGAGTGCGGCACCGATGAGACTCGTCAACAGGTCGAGAAAAATCTTGAGCAATGCTGCCTGCACGGCCATCGCCGCGTCCACGCTGGATTGTTGCGCGAGGACCTCGCGCAACGGGGCGTAATCGCCATGGGCGATCTCGACATCGACCATCGCCGTCAGGGCAGGTTGGTCCGTCCGCGCCAGATACAAACTGCGTCTGAAAAGCGCGGCCATGCCCGCATGGCCGATGATGGGCCAAAGTGCGTCGTCGATCTTGCGCCAAGTCGCCGCTGCCAGATCGGCCGCTTGTGCAGTGTTCGTCGCCTTGACGTCCGATTGTCCGGCAATGAGCCTGGAAGGGAATTCAGTGGGGTGGGATGGCATGGCATTCCGAAGACGAGCCCGCCGTGGCAAGCTCTCGGATGTTACTCCGCGCAGTAATTTTCGGTGAAAATCTTTCGTGGCATGGATTTGCCGGACATGCTTATTCCGCGTCATGAATCCGGTCCGCCTTGCATCGATGCCTTGGGGAAAATGCTGTCGAAACCGCACACCGCCGGAACCGGACACGTCTGCATTATCTCCCCCAGGTCGCGAACATGACGACAGCCGCCCCCGTCATGACCAGGGTCGCGATCCAACCCAAGGCCTGCAGCCATGGTGGAAGAACGAACTTGCCCATGTCGCGCAAGCTCGTGCTGAACACCATGATCGCGGTCATGATCGGGACCGCCGCGACACCGTTGATCACCGCGCTCCAGTACAACGCCTTGACCGGATCGATGGGGAGGATATTGAGCGCCAATCCCAACGCGCCGGAAACAATCAGCACCGTATAGAAAAGCTTGGCCCGGGAAGGCTTGTGCTCGAGCCCGCTCGGCTTGCCGAAGGCTTCCGCGCCGGCGTATGCCGCAGACCCCGCGAGTACGGGTACGGCCAGCAGGCCTGTGCCGATGATTCCGGCTGCGAACAGTGCCGAAGCAAATCGCCCCGCCAATGGACGCAGCGCCGCCGCTGCCTCCGCGGAGGAGGTGATATCGGTCTTTCCATGCGCGTGCAGGACAACTGCCGCGGTAAGGATGATGAAGAACGCCACGATCTCGGAGACGAACATTCCGGTAACCGTGTCGAGACCGATGCGCCTGAGCGCAGACGGACCTTGCAGCGGCATGCGCTTGAGCGGCCGGCGCAGATTGCGGGTGTCGTTCACTTCCTCGACTTCCTGCGCGGCCTGCCAGAAAAACAGGTAAGGGCTGATGGTGGTGCCCAGGACCGCCACGATCGCCATGGCGTACCTGGCATCGAAAGTGATGTGCGGCAGGAAAACGCCTTTCAACACCTCGTTCCAGGGAACCTTGATCGCGAATGCCGTGGCGACATACGCGAACAGACTCAGCGTCAATATCTTGAGGATGGGCGAGTAGTACGAAAACGGAACGAACACCTGCAGCACAATCGAGAGCAGCATGAATACCGCGGTGTACGCCAGTGCGGGGCCGCCGATCAACAGCTTGAGTGCAGCGCCTATCGCGCCGATATCCGCCCCCAGATTGATGATGTTGGCAACCAGCAGCGCGGATACCAGGCAATACACCAACCAGTGTCCGTAGCGCTTGCGCAATCCCGCGGCGATACCCGCGCCGGTCACGCGACCGATACGCGCGCTGATCATCTGAATGGCGATCATCAGTGGCAGCGCGAGCAGAACGCTCCACATGGTGTTGTAACCGTAGGCCGCGCCGACCTGCGAATAGGTCGCTATGCCGCTCGGATCGTCGTCGGCGGCGCCGGTGATCAGGCCGGCGCTGAGTGTTCGCCAGTAAGGTGTTTTTGTTTCGGCATTCTTGAGCTTCTTCAAGTCAAGCACTCTTCGTGAAGCGATCTATTGCGCATCTGCTGCTTCGCGGCGGCGCCCTCACGGAGTGGACTATGATTGCCAGTTCAGCCGGGTCGTGTTGTGCAATCGAGTGCATGGTGTTGTCAGCCATGGCTCCTTCCTTGTGGATATCCTTGACGGTGACGTGCCGTGTGGGCTGCGTAAGCTTTTTTTACAGGCACCTCGGCTGTTGCTCGGAGTCTCTTGGCGTTGTGTATCTTTCTGTTCAGGCACGATGCTCGACTGCATCTTCGGCCTTGTCTCCCGTTTCTTCCGGCGGCTTTGGGCCCTGGTCGCGGCTTGCGCTCTAGGCGACCCCGCTTGAACACGGGAATGGATTCCCATTTTTTTCTCGAAGATTATGTGCAAGATTGCGTGCGGTCTGTACGGCACCGCACGATGCGTAATGCAATTCATGCTCGCCATGTGGCTATTGTCCTGGCCAGCGCAGCGACTCAGCCACGCGCCAGTCATCCGTCAGCCTGCCGACGACTTCTCAGGTGCTGTATCAGTGGAACTTCCGCGATCTCCCGAAAGGATCTTGACGCACGGGTTGCGCCGTTGAGAACCGAATGCGATCGGAATAGTGGTACTCTGTACGGTACCGCGCATACAATCTCGAATACGGCCGTTTGACTGATGGTGGAAGCAGTCGCTTTGATTGTCTGTCGAGGCCCACTTGGGCGTTGAGTCTGTCATGCCGTCCGCGCAAACCAGCCCCAGACAAAACAAATTGCTTGCCGCGATTCCGGACGCGGAGTGGGAGCGTTTCGCTCCGTATCTGGTGGCGGTGCATCTGAGGTTGGGCGACGTCATCTACGAATCGAAGACCGATCAACCTTACGTCTACTTTCCGACGGATTCGATCGTATCGTTGTTGTACGTGATGGAGGATGGCTCATCAGCCGAAATCGCGATCGTCGGCAACGAAGGGCTCGTTGGCATTTCACTGCTCATGGGGGGTGGAACGACTCCCAGTCGCGCCGTCGTACAAAGTGCCGGCCACGCATTCCGGATGCAGGCCCGGCATGTTCACGACGAATTCGTCCTGGCCGGTCCGGTTCAAAAGCTCTTCCTGCGCTATACACAAGCATTGCTGACGCAGATGGGACAAACCGCCGTGTGCAACCGGCACCATACCGTGGACCAGCAGCTCTGCCGATGGTTGCTGATGAGTCTGGACCGATTGCCGTCCAACGAGTTGACAATGACCCAAGAACTGATCGCGAACATGCTCGGCGTGCGGCGCGAGGGCGTCACGGAAGCTGCCGGAAAACTGCAACGGACAGGTGTCATCGAATACCGCCGTGGCCGAATTCGGGTCCTCGACCGACCGCGCCTTGAAAGCATGGTATGCGAGTGCTACGAAGTAGTGAGAAACGAGTTTGCACGCTTGCTTCCATGAGGCGACGGAACCGTACACCGCCGAAACTGACCTTCCCACGGTGCCCCAGGCATTGAATCGTCGATCACACATTTCATCTGTGATGCAAAACGGCTAGTCGCTCTCGACTATGTGCGCCGTCAGACAGACGACGGACACGCTTTGCAGCATGCTGGCTCCGCACGTTCAGGCCATTGGGATCCGGTAGCGGAACAATTTGACAATTCGTCTTTTCCGCGCCGCGCCCGGGCACGTCAGGGGAATTTCATGCCACCCGAACACCCGCTTGTAGTGTCCAATCAGCTGCTCGCCACGTTGTCGGCCAAGCAGCGTGATCGCCTCCTTGCTGAGTGCACGCTTGAAGATCTGATTTTCGGAATGGTTCTTTACGAGCAGGGCTGCCGTATTCGCCATGTGTATTTTCCAACAGGGGGTTTTATCTCCATGTTGAAAACCGTTGATCGGTACTCGACGCTGGAAGTCGGCATGATCGGAAGCGAGGGAATGTGCGGATACACGCTGAACTTGCACGGTGACGTTTCATCGCTCCGTGCGCTGGTACAGGGTCAGGGAACAGCGTGGCGCATGACGTCAGCAACATTTCATCGCCATCTTGCTGCCATGCCGGCCCTGCGCGAAGTTCTGGACATGTATACACACGTTGTACTCGACCAGCTTTCGCAGGCCGCGGCATGCCTGCGTTTTCATATAGTTGAGGAACGGCTCGCGCGGTGGCTGTTAATGACCCAGGACAGGGCGCACGCTGATTCGTTTGCCGTGACGCAGGAATTCTTGGCTTATATGCTCGGTGTACGCCGGTCCGGCGTTACCACGGCTGCCGGCATTCTTCAGTCGCGCAAATTGATTCGCTACGCGCGTGGCCAGGTGACTATCCTCAACCGCGATCGCCTCAAGGCTTCCGCGTGTGTGTGCTATAAATCCGACCTCGACAGTTACAAGCGCGGAATGGCCGCAGGACTCAGGCACTGATCAAGGCCTTGTTGACTCTAATGGCTCGGTTGCAATGCGAGGCACTGATCGGTGCCACGGGTACCAGATATGTCGGTGATCATCGATGGGTGATCATCGATGCGATCGAGGAAAAGTCGGCGCATCTTCCAGCGCATGAGCAGCTACCATTGCATCGCTCGCCGGCTTCCGATTCGAATCCGGCAGCATAACCGGACACCAAGCTGCATCGCCGCCCGAGGCAAAGTTTACGCCGGGACCAATTTTCCTGCCATCAAAACCGATGCTCAACCAGGACCGAAAACTTGTCCGGAAAGCAGACATCGTTCGGGTCCGCCAACGATTCGCCCGCACGAGGGCGAAGGGTGGAACTTTGTGCGATCTGACGCAGGTCAAGCGAGTCCATCAGTCGTTCGCCCGCCAGACTCGACTGATGCGCCTCCCGATGCGAGCCGATGATTCCTGACTCCCATTTGGCGGAATGGGCGGCAGCAGTCGGCAGTTTTTTCGTCGGTATAGTCGCGATCTGTGTCGCTTTCATCCCCGTTTACAACGAACATTGGGCGAAGAAAAGCGAGGCTCGTGTGATTGCCGGTGCCATCGCCGAGGAAATCGAGTTTGCGCGAGTGAGTGCGGCTACCATAGCGCACGAAATCACAGGCAGGTTGCGGCATCGATCAAGCGACTTGATCGAGTTGATTCCATCGATTCTCCTCCGGCGCACGACAATGATCGACCGTTTTCTTGCCGACCTGGATTGCTTCGGAGTCCGGGATGGAAAGATCGTTGCGGACGCCTGCGCGGCAATCCTCAATCTTAACGCGCAGCTTTCCAGCGTTGGCATGTGGCCTCACGATCCTGTCGCCAATCTATCTTTCGACGACCTGCAATATATTCTGCTGGAAGACTTGATCATTTATGCGGGTAATACGGCAAAATTGGCGGAATCTGCCAAGAATGTTCTGCGCAGTCACGGCGCAGCGTTCCTGACCAAGCCCCGTCCGCATCATCTCGACGACGACCGATGCTGAAACCAGGAGCCCTTTTTGGCACCGCGTGCCGCGTTGGAAGCTATCTGTCGATCCGGATATCCGATCCGATGCGCAGAATTAATAGCGCTTCCAAGCCACCGTCGGTTGTCAATGGCCATCATGCAACGGCGTGGCCCAGTAATCCGACGTCGGGATCGCAACGCGTGCGTCCAAATCCTGATCTCTAGGCTTTCGGCCAAGTAGTGCCTGATTCCCGCCCATACGGCATCGCCGCGAACGCATGCGGGATTGCGCTATACCCGCAGTGACGATGTCTGTGTTGCCCAGCGCACAGACATCCATCCGTGCTTGACCTACCCTTGCGTCGATCAAGGAAGAACGGTCGAGGCAGGGACGCCTCCGATCTTCGCGGCCCTTGCCCGGCAATCGAAGGCGAGGGCGGCTCAGAAATTCGACTCGGGAAAATCCTATGAGCAGCGAAACCCGCCTTCTGCAGGGGCTGATCACTTCTTTGGATGACGCAAGACTATGCCATTGTCGCACGGCCCGGAAAACGACCCAAGCTCATCTTCGGCACTCGCTCGAAAGGGTTATTCAAACGCACATGATCATTGCTGCCGATCTGGCCGATCACATCGGTCGCATGGGTGGCCGAGCCAGACGCAGTGGAAGTCATCTGGCAATATGGCGGACGCGTCATGCGGGATGGCTGGCGCGGCTCAGTCCCGATATAGAAACCGCGTACGCCATCCATGCAGAAACGCATGAAACGCGTGTACTGCGGCATTTCCGAAACGCGTGTGCCAGAGCACGGGATGTAGGAATGCGCGATTGGCTGAAACACCACGGGTGCGAGATCGAACACGCGTGTACGGATATAAGCCGCCACAGCCTGATGATGCAAATGCGGGGAATGCCTTTGACGGTCCGCACCAGCTGCAAGTAAAAGATTGCAGGCCATACAGGTGGAGCGGCGAGCCTGCCCTCGAACACCATCGCGGGTTGAAATGCGGCTAGCGAATTGGAAAATCGACAACAAATGGATACTGATACGACTACCCTGCTGGATCTGATCGCGCTCATCGACGATGATCGGCGCTTTCACCAGGCCGCGGCGTTGCTGGCGGCGAATGCCGAAGACAAGGCGCAATACGCCCACCAGTCGCGTTGCGAAGCTTCGGTAATTTCCAGAATCAGGCGAGGCATGGCTCGCAAGAGCCATCGTCGTGTGCCATTGCCGAGACAAAAATTCGATGACTATGTCGATGACTTGATCAACACGTATCTTGAGCGCATAGGCGATTCGGAAGCTCTGTACGGTGTTGCCAAGTAAGGTGCACTTAAGTTGCACTGGGCTCTTTGAGCCGAATCATGGCGAAACAGACGAGTCTCCGGCACGCGCGCCACAGCACGAGCTGTCTTGCGGAAAGACGAAGGAAGCTGCGCGGATGCGCAGCTTCCTGTTTTTTTATCGTACCGTCGTCGTCAATGCTGATCGTTGTTCCCACGATTTTTCTTGTCGGATGGCGGACCCGGCGGGCTTTCCTTCTGCGGCGTTGTTCGCTGGGTAGCTTGGTGTGTCGTTGGGGTCTGGGATGCCGTCGCGTATTTTGGGACGTTGCTCTTGGCAGGCTTGGCGTAGTGGGATGACCGAACGTTCTCTGTGGTCGTGCGCTGTACCACTACCGTGTGCGTGGGTTTCCCCTGGTAGGAAGATCGTGCCGTGACAGCGACTTCAGACCTGGTCAATGCTGCCGGCGAGTGCGCATCGTCGCGCGCGACACCGTGCGAATATCCGTGCGAGCCGCCGCGCACAGTTGCAGGCTCGTAACGGGGTACTACGCGGCTCCAGTGGGTACGGTCGGAATACCAGGAGCGGTTGCGGTAGTGATCGGCCCAGTACGTGTCAAACACGAAACTGACGATGGGAATGCCGATCCGAACTCCGTATTCCGGCACCAGCACGCGCTGGCCCTGATAGTCCTCCTGCAAGTAATTCCCCTCCATCCAGCCGCGGTCGCCCCCCGTGGCCACATCGCACCAAGACCAGCCGTTGACGCAGCCCTCGACGGCAACCGGGGTTCCGACCCTAATCATCGCGACATCCGGATAACCTTGATCGGGTCCGGCGCGCAAATACACATTCCCCGTCACGTAGCCGTCGGCCGCGAAAACCGATGCGGTTGCGAAAACGGAGAATCCCAGTGCAATGGAAAGAATGCGTTTCATCTGCATTGTCCTCTTGAGTTTGAGGACCAGCTATACGCCCTTAGTTACGGATGCACCGTGCGGTGGTGCGCTTAGGGGGAAATACCGTTCCGGGTTTAAATGCCGGATCGCGTCGCACGCACGCCGGCATAACATTTGATCGAGGCGATGACCAGCGGGAACGCGCCGAAAATGATGAACGCCAGATCGCCCGGCAGGCGCAGCCATTCGAGCAGGCGTGCGGTATCGGTGCCGGTGTAAGCCAGGCTGCGCGCATGCCAGTAGCCGTGCCGCACGACATCCCAGACTTGCAACACGCCGCCGGGGAACAGGCTCAGCGCAACCATCATCGCCAGACCGATGTTGGTCCCACAGAAACCGATCTTGATGTATTTCTCGATACCGGGCCAGTGCGCGTCGTCGGTCGTCTGGCGCAGCACAAACACCATCAGCGCCAGCGCCAGCATGCCGAACACGCCCATCATCGCGGCATGGCCGTGATTCGGCGTGAGGATGGTGCCGACTTCGTAGTAGCTGACGATCGGCAGGTTGATCAGGAAGCCGAACACGCCGGCGCCGAGAAAATTCCAGAAGCCGACCGCGATCAGGAACCAGAACGTCCACCGATGCGGGACCGCGACCGGCCTGCCGCACACGTCGCAGTCGCCGCGCGTGGTGCGCACGAAATCCCAGGCATCCAGCGTCAGCAGGGTCAGTGGCACCACTTCCAGCACCGAGACCAGCGCCGATATCGCCATGTTGAATTGGCTCTGTCCGGTGAAATACCAGTGATGGCCGGTGCCGATCAGGCCACCGCCGAAATACAAAATGGCATCCAGATAGATCACCCGCAGCGCGGTGTTGCGCCGGGTCAGGCCGAGCTGGAAGAACGTCAACGCGACCACCGTCGTCGCGAAGAATTCGAAGAAGCCTTCCACCCACAGATGGATGATCCAGAAGCGCCAGGTATCGACCACTGTGTAATTGGTCTTGGCGCCGAAGAACAGCGCGGGGATATAGAACAGCGGAATCGCCAGCGCCGCGTACAGGAACATCCGCGCCAGCGGTCGCGCGTCCGGATTAACCACCGCGCGCGGCCGCACCAACCGCCACAGCATCGCGAACCAGGCGAGCAGGCCAAGCACCAAAAGGTATTGCCAGAAGCGGCCGATTTCCAGATATTCCCAGCCCTGGTTTCCAAACCAGTACCACCATCCACCGAGCCAGCCCGCCATGCTGGCCCACTCGCCGAGCAGGCTGGCGCCGATCACCAACACGAATGCGGCGAACAGCAGATGGATCGCCGGCACCAGCCAGCGCGGCTCATCGGTGCGCAGCGAACGGGCGAGGAACAATGCAGCGGCGATGTAGGCCGTGGCGATCCAGAAAATCGCCGTCTGCAGATGCCAGATGCGCAGCAGATTGCTCGGGAATATCTTCTCGAGCTGGAATCCGTAGAAAGTGGCCGGATCCGCGCGAAAATGCGCGACGCCGCCGCCGACCAGGGTCTGCATCAGGAACAGCAGCGCCACCACGACGAAGAACTTCACCAGTGCGCGCTGCCCGTTGCTTGCCTGCCCCGGAATCACTTGCGGATGCACGTGATGGCCACGCGTGACCCAGCCCAGATAGTCGAACTTGCCGAACGCCAGCAGCACCACCGCGATGCCGCCTAGCAGCACCACCAGACTCAACGCGCTCCAGAGCAGCGCGCCAGGAGGCGGCCGGTTGCCGACGTCGGGGTCGTAGGGAAAATTGTTGGTATAGGAATAATCGCTGCCCGGTCGGTCGGCAACGGATGCCCACGCAGCCCAGGTGATGAAGGCGGTGAGCTGATGCAACTCGACCGGATCGGTGATCAGGTCGGGCTTGAGTCCGCCGTTGCCGCCCGGATCGTGGAAATAACCCGTCCAGTAGCCGATCTGCTGGCGATAGGCCACCGCTTCCGGTGCGGTCAACTGCAGCGTATCGCTGGCCCCATCGAAGCGATTGGTCTTCAGCGTCACCGCAACCTGCGCTCGAATCGCCGCCACCTGCAGCGGCGTCAATTGAGCAACGGGTTTGCCGTAATGCTGCTGCGCCAGCGCCACGGCGGTACCGTCGCCGATCCGGTGCAGTGCTTCGGCGGAATAGTCGGGGCCGAGGTAGGCGCCGTGCCCCCAGATGCTTCCGTTGTCCATCAGGCCGTAACGCAGGAACAGCGCCTGGCCGTTGCTGATGTCATCGCCCGTGAAAAGAACTCCGCCGCCGGCGTCGGTCACTTGGCGTGGTATCGGCGGCGCGTTGCGGTAAGCCAGCGCGGTGATCGCCAGTAATCCGGCAAAGCCGAGCACCATCACGATCAGTACCGAACGGCCCCACCATGGCGACAGCGGGAATTCCTCGGGGTCGCTCGCGGGCAGCGCGACTTCAGTCACGTGGATATCTCCAGGCATTGATGCGTTGGATCAGAAGTATTGCGCGGCATGCATCGGCGGGGGCGATCGCCGATCATGCCCCGATCGAGCACACGTGGGCGTGCGCAATTCCGCCGCGACATCGCCATCGGCGACCGATCGACTGTACAACTCCCGCATTCGCCTGCGCGAAGAAGAGCGCTCCGGGCTAATGGACCGTGGCCGCATTCGCAAGCAGCGACCGGGCAAACCTCCGCAGTGGATCGATGCCGCTGACTTCCGCGGCACATACCCATTGCGAAAGCTCCTCGGACGCGACACCGAAACCGCGTTGCTCCACCAATGCGGCAAGCTGTGCGCGAAATTCCCAGAGGGTGCGCAAGCGCGGCCTCGCATTGAGCCAAGCGTTCAACCGCCTGCGATCGTCAGCCGCAAGCCAGTGCCCGCCGTCGGCGAGCGCGCGCCGCAGACGCAGCGACGGTTTTCGTCCATCATGGCCGCGCCGGGTTTCGTCATGCACGGCCGGCAACATCACTTTGCGGAAAAAATCCGTCATAACTCTCACTCGCGGGGCCAGTGCTGTCTGTCGTGGCTGCCTGATGGATGCGATGGAAACGCGCGCTGCCAAACGCCCCGTCTGTCCCGCAGCGATGCGCTTCACGTCGGCGAGCCCGCATCGTGCCAGGATCCGGATGGCCAGCCAGCCCAGATCGAACTCGTGGCGGCGGATGGAAAACTTCGCCGAGCCAGGAAAGGCATGGTGATTGTTGTGCAGCTCTTCCCCGCCGATCCACACTGCCCACGGAACCAGATTGGTCGACCGGTCGGCGGTCTCGAAATTGCGATAGCCCCACCAGTGGCTGAGCCCATTGATGACGCCGCCGCCCCAGAACGGTATCCACATCATCTGCACGGCCCATATCGCCATTCCGGGCACGCCGAACAGAAGCAGATTCGCGACGGCGAGCAATGTAGGTCCCCAGTTGCAATGCGGCGTGTAGAGGTGGCGCTCAAGCCAGTCGTCGGGCGTTCCCGAGCCGTACTTCGTCAACAGTGCTTCGTCATTTCGCGCCTCGATGTACAACTCGGTGCCCTTGACGAGCACTGTGCCGATTCCGGCAACTTGCGGACTATGGGGATCCTGTTTCGTATCGCTGTGAGCATGATGTTTGCGGTGGACCGCCACCCACTCCCGGGTGATCATCGCGGTAGTCAGCCATATCCAGAACCGAAACCAGTGCATCAACGCTGGATGAAAGTCGACGGAACGGTGCGTCTGGCCACGATGCAGATACAAGGTCACCGTCAGCGTAGTGAGTTGGGTCATCACGAGCAGGTACACAAGCATCGTGCCGACCCCGACCCCGGTAATGCCGTGCGCCCCCGTTTTCAGCAGAGAATCGAGCATGTAACTAGGTCCGCCTGCCACGATCTGTCATATCGGCCACTGACGGACAAAATGCTGCGGACACTTGTCAGCGTCTGTGCGCAAACGAACACACAAGCATTATTTGCGGCCCAAGTATTTATCAGAAACGCTTGGTTCGGCCAGTACTATCCCGCCGGCGAAGCGTCCAAGGTATTCCCACTTGGCCTCCCGTAGCGCAACTGCCATCCATGATCCCAATTATTTCGTTTGTAGTGCCGCGGGGGTGCGAGCGGGGGTAATTGGCTAAGACTCGCCACCACAAGGCTTTCCGCGACAAAGTGTTATGGCAGCTTTCCCAGTCCCCCTTGGCACCAATGAATGAAGTTAAGTACATCATGTGATTGGATTTTTTATTTATTAAGCCAAGGATATATCCGCGATCCTACCCGCCTCGAACTTGAGCCAGCTTCCAGTCTGGCGAGACGCTCAGATACGATCTCACAGCCGCGACGATGATGGCGCATTCGGAGGGGGAGATGATGAGCAACGCAAATGCTGGGCGGTGTTTGCTAGTGGCTCTTTTTGTGGTCCTGATAAGCGGACCGCTCCACGCTGCAGACGATCAGGTCCATGTAGTTCCCGCTTCGGAGCTGGATCAGTGGTGGCAATTGGCGCCCGGATATGGTCCCCCACAGTCTCCAGCTCCAGATCCGAGTCAACCTATCCCCACAGGTTGCATGGTTATAGCGTTTGAAATCCACAGTGATGGCAGCGTTTCAAATGAGCGCGTGTGGCGTACGACGTTGACCAACTCTTTGCAGGATGAGCGGGTCAAACGCGGTGTATTGCGAGCCATGCATCAGTCGCGCTTTGTGCCAGTGCCGGCGAACCAGAATGAAAGCCCCGTGTATACGTACAAAGTTTTCACATACGACTGGATTCGTCAGGGTTCCGATGATCGTGAAGCGGAACGCGTCTCGCGTGAAACTGCAAGCAAATGCGATATTCCGGATTTCCCGCAACAGGTTCAGGCGATGGTCCAAGCGGCGGCCAAGGGAAATGGCGGTACACAGTGAAACCGCGGCACCCAGTTGGTTCTCGCGCGTCGGGATGTGCTGAAGCCCGGGAAGCGGAAACGCGAAAGTGAGTGCGCCGCGCGTCGGCTGCGGCGAAACATCCCAGCTTCGGACGCGAGTGTCTACAGCGTGCAACACTTGCTGTTATCCCCTGCGCATCATTTGAGTTCGATGCGTTCGCCCAGAAGTCTCGCCAAGCCGAGATGGAGCGAGCGGGTGCGGCAGGGATCGAGCTCCGTGATTTCCATCCAATGGTCGTCCGCAAACCGGACCCGCAGGTTATAGGCGGACTCCGGATCCGGATGGAAGACGACGATGGCTTGCCCGGCATAGCCGCCTTGCAGCGGACCGCCCAGGTCGATCCGCGTCCACGCGGGGTTTTCCGTCGTCGCGTAATCGATGGACTCGACCGAATGCTGGCTGTCATTGACGATGTCGACGTAACAGGTTTGCGAAGCCGAGGCGGAACCGCCCAGCCCGAGGACGCTTGCCAACACGAACCAGCGCGCGCGCATCTTGTGCTCCTTTCGCGGCACGGCCGCGTCTTGCCGGCCGCGCGTGAGGTCGGGCCGGAGATCGGAAAAAACAGGTATCGCGTACGGCGTTCGAATCAGCGACGCGAGATGAACCAATACGCCAGATTGCCCACGGCCGTCGCACCGAGCAGCACCGCGGCGACGCCCATCGACAGTTCGTTCCAGCCGAGGGCTGCGCTTGCTCCCAGTCCGAGCGCGAGCGCCAGCAGCACCGCGCCCCAATGCAGGGAAGCGGAACGCCGCCGTTGCTCCTCTGAATCGACGATCATCCTCACCAGTTCTTCCGAACCGCCGCGCTTGAACATCATCCAGCGAACGCAACCTTCGATCAGGATCTTGAAGACATAGGCCACGCTGACAAACAGCGCGATGGGAACGAGGGTATGGTCCATGGCATGCTCCGGCGTCAGGATTTGTCAGATAGACGGGTCGTCTGCCAAACCGGTTGCAGGAAAAATTTGCAACCGCATCGCGCCGGACCACGTCCAACAGGGACCTTCCTGCGTGCACCGGCCGGCGATGACATGAGCACGCTTCCCGACGGTGAAATGGTCGCCGAGGTTCTGGCCGGCAAGCGCGGCGCGTTCGAGTCGCTGGTGGCGGCGCACCAGCAGTTGTGCTGGAACATCGTGTTCCGCCTCGTGCGCCACAACGATGATGCGCACGATCTCTGCCAGGAAACCTTCATCCTCGTGTACCGCAAGCTCGCCGGTTTCCGTTTCGAATCGAGCCTGCGCACCTGGATAGGGCGAATCGCCTACAACGTCGCGATGACGTATCTGCAACGCCGCCGCGTCGAGACGGCCGTGCTGTCGCGCAACGCACAGGATGTGGAGTGCCTCGAGGGATTCCCGGACAGGGCGAACGTCGAAGCTGCGGCCTCGCAGCATGAGCGCGCGCGCCTGCTGCACGCAGCGATGAAGGAGTTGCCGCCGCTGCAGCGGACCATCCTGACCCTGTACTACCTCGACGAATCTTCCGTCGCGGAGATCGCGGAAATCACTTCGCTGCCGGAAGGCACGATCAAAAGCCATCTGCATCGCACGCGGCAGAATCTGCGCGCCGACCTGGAGCGAGCGCTGGGAGAAAGAACATGAAGCCGAAGCCGCCCAACGAGGGCGTTTCGCAAGCGCAGGCATCGAATGGGCTGCCGCCGTCCTTTGCCAGAGATACCGCGCGTCTGGCCTTGACCGGCAAGCCAAAGATCGATGCGGACACGCGACATTTCGAATCCCTGATCGTGGCGCTTCTCACGACGGTCTATGGCATCGCGCTGGCTCTCGTCGCGTTGATTTTCGGCCATCGCGAGTTCCTGGAACTGCTCGGCCTGCCGTTGCCGCGCTGGGGTGTTCTGGTAGTGGCGTGCCTCGGCTTCACCGCATTGTTGCGCGGCTGGTTGCAGTTAAGCCGCTAGCGCGCCGGAGGCGCTTGCACCCGGCGTCTTGGCGCGCGCTATGATGGCCAGACGTGTCGCGGCCTTGCATGGTCGCTTTCTGTTTTGTGTGCGCATTTTCCGGTCCCGCTGGGGAAGCTGCCATGAAACGATTCGTGTTCGATCGCAGCCTGTGCGTGCTGCTCGCCCTGTCTTTCTTCGCGGTTGCCGGCGCGGCACAAGCCGCCAACGGCATCACCGTGCTGCATTCGTTCAATTACGCGGACGGCCAGTATCCGGAGGGCCGCCTGGTGCAGGGCAATGACGGCGCGTTCTACGGCACGACCTACGCGGGCGGTGCGGACGGCCTCGGCGAGATCTACAAGGTCACCGCCGACGGCACCTTCACGATCCTGCATTCGTTCGTGGGCGACGACGGCGAATCGCTGAACTCCGGAATGCTGCTGGGCGGCGACGGCAATTTCTACGGCACCACGCCGCAAACGGTCTATTGCCACGGCAGTTCCTGTTCGGGTTACGGCGGCACCGTTTTCCGCATGGCGCCGGATGGCACCTTCGCCACGCTGTACACCTTCACGAATTACCAGATCGGATCGCAACCCGGCCCGCTGGCCGACGGATTCGATGGCCTGTTCTACGGACTTGCCGCGCAAGGCGGTTCCGCCGACGAAGGCATCGCCTATTCCGCCGCGCCGGACGGCACCTTTTCGGCGCTGAATTCATTCGACGGCGCGAACGGCGGATTGCCCTACGGTGCGCTGGCGAAAGGTTCGGACGGCAATTTCTATGGCATGACCAGCGTGGGCGGCAGCTACAACAAGGGCACCGCATTCCGGATGACGCCGGCGGGCGTCATCACCACCTTGCACAGTTTCAGCGGCGGCAACGATGGCGGCTCGCCTTACGGCAGCCTCGTGCAGGGCAGGGACGGCCGCTGGTACGGAGGCACCAGTGGAGGCGGCAGCGGCGGCGCCGGTACCGTGTTCGCCATGACGGCGGACGGCAACGTGACGACCCTGCACACCTTCAACGGCGGCGATGGCACCGGGCCGGTCGGCGGCCTGGTGCAGGGCAGCGACTGCAATTTGTACGGGGTCACCAGTGGCGGTTATCAGGGTTACGGCACCTTGTTCCGCCTGTCCCCGGAAGGACGGGTGATGACCCTGCACCTGTTCTCTCCGCAGGATGGCACGGCGCCCGTATCGACGCCGATCTTCGGCAGCGACGGTCGCCTTTACGGCACGACGAATTACTATGGCGGCGCGCCGGGCGCGAGCGGCAGCGTGTATGCGTTCGACCTTGCCGCGCCGCAAACGCCGGAGTTGCACCTGACCAAGACGTGCCTCAACGAGTTCTACATCTGTTTCAAGCCATTCAACACCGGCGTCGGCCAACCCGTGCGACTGGACTGGGCTTCGGCCAACGTCAGCGCGTGCAGGGCCAGCGGTGCATGGCAAGGTGCGCGGCCGACCGGAGGAAGCTACACCTTCGCACCAGCCAAGCCCGACGCTTTCCTTTATCGCATCGACTGCACCGGCCCGAACGGCCACGTGAGCGCGCAGACCACGCTCACGGTCATACTCTGACCGGCATTTGACGCAACGCGAAATCGCATGCACACGTCCCGGCGAAGACGCGTGTTCGATCAAGTTCCCAGCAGGCGATAGCCGACCTGCAATTCGGTGATCAGGTGTTTCGGTTGCGCGGGATCGTCTTCCAGCTTGTGGCGCAGGTTGGCCATGTGCACACGCAGGTAGTGCGTGCGTTCCGCGTGTCCCGGCCCCCACACGTCGGCCAGCAGTTGCCGGTGCGTCAGCACGCGTCCATGGCCGCGGATCAGCGCCGCGAGCAGGCGGAACTCGATCGGCGTGAGTTTCACGGGTTCGCCGCGCCTGCGCACTTCATGCGACGCGAGGTCGACCTCGATGTCGCCGAAACGCACTGTGCCCGAAACGGAAGCCGCGTCGGCCTGCACGCGCCGTCGCAACATCGCGCGCAATCGCGCCAGCAGTTCCGGCACGCCGAAGGGCTTGACGAGGTAATCGTCGGCGCCGGCATCGAGCGCGGCGACTTTTTCTTCTTCGCGTTCGCGCGCGGACAACACCAGCACCGGCATCGCCGACCAGCCGCGCAATTCGCGGATGAAGCTCTTGCCATCGCCGTCCGGCAGGCCGAGGTCCACGATCGCGAGGTCCGGTTGGCGCGTCGAAGCCTCGACCAGCGCGCGCTTGCAGGTTTCGGCCTCGTACACGTCGAACTCTGCGTCGCGCAACGCGATGCCGACGAAGCGCCGGATGTTGGCATCGTCCTCGACCAGCAGGATGCGCGCGCCGCTCATGGCATCTCCACGGTCGGGGGAGTCCGCAGCGGCAGCGTGATCGCGAAGCACGTGCCGCGCGGCGCGTTGGGCCGTGCCTCGATGCGGCCCCCGTGCACTTCGATGATACGCCGCGCCAGCGCCAGCCCGAGCCCGATGCCGGGCACGCTGGATTCGCGACGCCCGCGCTCGAACGGATCGAACAGCTTGGCCGGATCGATCCCGGGCAGGCCGGGGCCCTCGTCGTCGACTTCCACCGCAACATCCTGCGCCGAGGCCCGCGCGCGGATCGCGATCGGCGTGCCGGGCGGCGTGTGCTTGCCGGCGTTCTCCAGCAGGTTCACCAGCACGCGTTCGATCAGCAGGCCGTCGACTTCGATCAGGGGGAGGTCGGCGGGCAGGTCGGTGCGCACCGGATGGGCCCGCAACGGTTCGCGCAATTCGCGCAGCGCGCTGCCGACGATTTCCTCCAGCGATTGCCATTGCCGGTTGAGTTCCACGCCGTGCGCCTGCAAACGCGCCATGTCCAGCAGGTTCTCGATCAGGCGCAACATCGAGCCGGCCTGTTCGCGGATCGATGCCACCAGCGGTTCCGCAACATGGCCGCGCAACTGCAGCGTCGCCGCATCCGCCGCGCCCAGGATCGTGGTGAGCGGCGTGCGCAGGTCGTGCGATACCGCGGCGAGCAGCGTGTTGCGCATGCGCTCGCCCTCGATCTGGACCAGTGTGCGTTGCGCGACTTCGACGAAATGCACGCGTTCCAGCGCGAGCGCGAGCTGGCTGCAGCAGGCTTCCAGCAGGCGTTGTTCTTCCGGTTCGCGCAACAGGTCCGGCTCGTTGAATTCCATCACCAGCACGCCACGCACGCGCATCGGCGCCTTCAGCGGAAGATAGCGGCCCGGCGCGGCGGCCAGCGTCGCGGTGCCGGCACCGGCCTGCTGGTCGTGGTCGTACACCCACTGCGCGATGCTTTCGTCCACCGCGCAGGCGTTGTGCGCGAGCGCGTGCACGTGGTCGCCTTCGTCGGGCAGTGCGAGTCCCACGCGTGCCTGGAAGAAGCCGGTGAAATCCCGCAGCGCGATCTCGACGATCTGCTCGACCATCAGCGCGCCCGACAGTTCGCGTGCCAGCCGCGCCAGCACGATCGCGCGGCGTTCGCGCGAGGCCGCCACCCGCGCCTCGTGCCGCAGTCGCGCGGTAAGCTGGCCGATGGCGAGCGCGACGCCGAGCATCAGCACGAAGGTGAAGAGGTATTGCGTGTCGCCCACGCTCATCGAATAGCGCGGCGGCACGAAGAAGAAGTCGAAACAGGCCACGGCGAGCAGGGCGGCCCATGCGCCGGGCCCGCGCCCGAATCGCAATGCCATCAGCACCACGGTGAGCAGGAACAGCATCACCACGTTGGCGAGATCGAACACGCGCAGCAGCGGCGACGCGACCAGCGTGGCGGCGAGGCAGGCGAGAGTCGTCCACACGTAGGGCATCCAGCGCACTTGCCGGGGTACGCGTTCGCGCGGCGCTTCGGCCTTGCGCGCGTCGTCGAGCGCGACCACCACCAGATCGAGGTCGGAATGCAGGCGGCCGATGCGGTCCGTCATCGACGCCTGCCAGAACCGCCACGGCGCGTTCGCGCGCAGGCCGAGCACGAGACGATTGGCGTTGTGCTGGCGTGCGAACACGAGCAACGCTTCGGCGGCGTCCGTCCCAGGGATGGTCGCCGTCTCGGCGCCGAGGCTGTGTACCAGCGCCAGAGTGTCGGCGATCCGTCGCCGCGCCTGCTTGCCGTGCCGCCGCCATTGCGCAACATCCACGTGCACGGCGATCCAGTCCGCTTCCAGTTTCTGCGCCAGCCGCGCCGCATGCCGCACCAGGCGTTCGTCGTCCGGCGTGCCGGCGATGCCGACCAGCATGCGTTCGCGCGCGGCCCACACCGCGTCGATCGAACGCGTGCGCCGGTAGTCGCGCATTTGCGCATCGACTCGATCCGCCGCACGCCGCAGCGCCAGCTCCCGCAACGCGATCAGGTTGCCCTTGCGGAAAAAGTTCTCGCGCGCCCGCGCCGCCGCGTCCGGAAGATAGACCTTGCCATCCGCAAGCCGCTTCAGCAGTTCGTCGGCGGGCAGGTCCACCACCACCACGTCGTCGGCGTTGTCGAACACCGGATCCGGCACGGTTTCCGCCACGCGGATGCCGGTGATGCGCCCGACCACGTCGTTGAGGCTTTCCAGGTGCTGCACGTTCAGCGTGGTGCAGACGTCGATGCCGGCATCCAGCAATTCCTCGACGTCCTGCCAGCGCTTGCGGTGGCGGCTGCCTTCGACATTGCTGTGCGCGAGCTCGTCGACCGCGATCAGCGCAGGGCGCGCGGCGAGCGCGGCGTCGAGGTCGAATTCCTCGAGCGTGCGGCCGCGATACTCGACGTGGCGCGACGGCAGGCATAGCAGACCTTCCAGCAGGCGCGCGGTGTCGCCGCGCCCGTGCGTTTCCGCCACGCCGACCAGGATCGAACGTCCCTCGGCACGCAACTGCTGCAGCGATTGCAGCATGGCGTAGGTCTTGCCCACGCCGGGGCAGGCGCCGAAGAAGATCTTGAGTTTGCCGCGCGCGTCGCGCTGCTGGCCGGCCTTGACCTCGGCGAGCAATCGGTCGGGATCGGGACGCGTCGCGCTCATCGGCGCGGATTATGGAAGCTCTGGACAAATCCATCCAGAATTTGCCAGAACACGCCTGATCCGGTGCACGCCCGGTTCAGGCTTCGCAAATCAAGCAGAAGAAACAGGAGCGTGCTTGATTTGCGGGCGGCACATCCATGTGCCACGAGGAAACGATGATCCATCATCGTTTCCTCTTCTCCGTGCCGCGCGCGGCGTCGTCCAGCGCCAGGTTCAGCGCCAGCACGTTGACGCGCGGCTCGCCGAACAGGCCCAGCGACGGTGGTTGCGTAGACGCCTTGATCAGATTGTCGACCTGCTGCAGCGACATTCCGCGCGCCCCGGCCACGCGTGCCGCCTGCCAACGCGCGGCCTGCGGCGAGATGTCGGGATCCAGCCCGCTGGCCGAAGCCGTCACCAGTTCCGCCGGAATCGGTCCGGTTGCGGTGGGATCGGTTGCCCGCAGCGCCGCGATGCGCTGTTTGACCACATCGACCAGCGCCGGATTGCTGGGGCCGAGATTGCTGCCCGTGGAGGCGTTCGCGTTGTACGGCATCGGACTGGTCGCCGACGGGCGACCCCGGAAATACTCCGGCGCATCGAAGTTCTGGCCGATGAGCGCGCTGCCGATGGTTTTGTCGCCGTGCACGACCATGCTGCCATTGGCCTGATGCGGGAAGGCCAGTTGCGCGACGCCCATCGTCGCCAGTGGATAAAGCAGTCCTGTGATCGCGCTCAACAGCAGGAACAACACGATCGCGGGACGAAGCAGGGAGAGCATGGCCGCGATTCCTCAGAAAGTGGTGGACAGGCCCAGCACGACGCGCGTGCCGCCGAGATCTTTTTCGTCATCGGCATCGACGAAGCTGACGACGCGTCGATAGAACGCATCGTTGCTCGAGTGCGAAACGCCGAGGCTGGCGGCAAAGTGATCGGTCGGCGCGTATTTCAAGGTCAACCCATAATCGGCGTAACTGGGATCGCGCGCGCCGTTGGCCAGCGGCAACTGCAGGCTTCGGGGATAATCGGTGTAGCCCAGATGTGGCGACAGGCTCCATTGCTTGCCGAACGGGATCATGCCGTCCAGTTGCAGATACTGCGTGCCGCGCGTGGCGCCCGAGTAACCTTGTTCCACATCGGCGCCGAAATAATCGGTGAGCGCGCGCGAATATTTCAGCGTCCAGTTCTTCCAGCCCAGCGAAAGATTGGCTTCCAGCGTGTCGAGCGAACGGCTGCCGAGTTGCGGACGCGCGTGGTCGAGATCGGCGCCGGGATAGAGATAACCGTAGAGACCGAAGCGCGCACTCCAGTCGCCGTGCTGGAACAGGCCCACATCGCCGAACAGATCCAATTCGGCGCCGCCGCCGGGATAGCTGTTGGTGCTGACGTTCGACGTCCACGCGCCGACGTGCCAGCGACCATCGTTGACGTCCACGCCGCCCTGCAGCGCCGGATGTCCCCAGGTCTGACTGATGCCGCGGAACAGGTAATCGCTGACCAGCGCAGCGTTGCCGGTGACCTGCACGCCGGAGGGTTGATCCTGCGCGGCGGCAGCATGTGCGATGAACGCTGCGGGCAGTGCCAGCCACAGAATTCGTTTGTGCGAAATATTCATGGGTGTACTCAAGCCAGATGCAGTGCGGCCAACGCAAGATCGATGGCCTTGATACCGATGAAGGGTGCAATCAATCCGCCCAGCCCGTAGATCAGCAGATTGCGGCGCAGCAGTTGCGCGGCCGGCTGCGCGCGATAGGCGACGCCCTTCAGCGCCAATGGAATCAGCAGCACGATGATCAGCGCGTTGAAAATCACCGCGGACAGGATCGCCGACTGCGGCGAGTGCAGGCGCATCACGTCCAGTGCCTTGAGCTGCGGATACGTGGACGCGAACGCGGCCGGGATGATCGCGAAATACTTGGCGACGTCGTTGGCGATACTGAAGGTGGTCAGGGAGCCGCGCGTCATCAACATCTGCTTGCCGACCTCGACCACTTCCAGCAGCTTGGTCGGGTTGCTGTCCAGATCCACCATGTTGCCGGCTTCTTTCGCCGCCGACGTGCCGCTGTTCATGGCCACCGCGACATCCGCCTGCGCCAGCGCCGGTGCGTCGTTGGTGCCGTCGCCGGTCATCGCCACCAGCCGGCCTTCGCCCTGGTAACGCCGGATCAAAGCGAGCTTGTCTTCCGGCGTGGCCTCGGCGAGGAAATCATCGACGCCCGCTTCGGCGGCGATCGCGGCGGCGGTGAGGCGATTGTCGCCGGTGATCATCACCGTCTTGATGCCCATCCGACGCAATTCGGCGAAGCGTTCGCTGATGCCGCCCTTGACGATGTCCTTCAGCTCGATCACGCCGAGCGCGCGCGACCCTTCCGCGACCACCAGCGGCGTGCCACCCGCGCGCGAGATCGTTTCCGTCGTCGTGCGCACGTCGCCCGGCATCCGGCCACCGTTCTCCTCGACCCAGCCCGCGATCGCGTCGGTCGCGCCCTTGCGGATGCGGCGCTCGCCGGCATCGACGCCGCTCATGCGCGTGCGCGCGGAAAACGGCACGAACTGCACGTCGTGCAGCTCGCGTCCGCGCAAACCGTATTGCTTGGCCAGCACCACGATCGAACGGCCTTCCGGCGTTTCGTCGGGCAGCGACGCCAGTTGCGCGGCCTCCGCCAGCGCCTGTTCGTCCACGCCTGGCGCGGGATGGAATGCGGCGGCCTGGCGGTTGCCCAGCGTGATCGTGCCGGTCTTGTCCAGCAGCAGCACGTCCACGTCGCCGGCGGCTTCCACCGCGCGGCCGGAAGTGGCGATCACGTTGGCGCGCAGCATCCGGCTCATGCCGGCGATGCCGATCGCCGACAGCAGCGCGCCGATCGTTGTCGGGATCAGGCACACCAGCAGCGCGACCAGCACGGTGACCGACACCGCGCGGCCGCCGGCAGCTTGCACGCTGTACAACGAGAACGGCAGCAGGGTCGCACACACGATCAGGAACACCAGCGTCAACGCGACCAGCAGGATGGTCAGGGCGATTTCGTTCGGCGTGCGCGCACGTTTCGCGCTCTCCACCATCGCGATCATGCGGTCGAGGAAGGCTTCGCCGGGTTTCGCGGTGACGCGCACCACGATCCAGTCCGACAAGACTTTCGTGCCGCCGGTGACCGCGCAACGATCGCCGCCGGATTCGCGGATCACCGGCGCAGACTCGCCGGTGATCGCCGATTCGTCCACCGACGCCACGCCTTCGATCACGTCGCCATCGGCGGGGATCGTGTCGCCGGTCTCGACCAGCACCACCCGATCACTGGTGAGTTCGTCGCTGGGCATCGGCACCCATGCCGCGCCGTAATGCGGTTCCTGCAGCAGCTTGGCGTACACGCGCTTCTTGGCCGAGCGCAGCGCGGCGGCCTGCGCCTTGCCGCGGCCTTCGGCCAATGCTTCGGCGAGATTGGCGAACCACACAGTCATCCATAACCAGACCGCAACCGCCAGCGTGAAGGCCGGCGACGGCAATGCATGATTGTGGAAAGCGGCGATGCCGAGCAGCGTAGTCAGCACGCTGCCGACCCACACCACGAACATCACCGGATTGCGCCATTGCGCGCGCGGCGAAAGGCGTTTGACTGATTCTCCCAGCGCCGGCTTCAGCAGCGCGGGATCGAACATGGGCAGCGCCCGTGCGGATGCGGTCGACATGGAAAGTTTCCGTCAGTGCGGGTATCAGTGCGCGCGGAACAACGCGAGGTGTTCGATCACCGGCCCCAGCGCCAGCGCCGGCACGTAATTGAGCGCGCCGACCAGCAACACCGCGCCGATCAGCAGGATCACGAACAGCGGGCCGTGCGTGGGCATCGTGCCGGCGGAAACGGTCAGCCTCGGTTTTTTCGCGAGCGCGCCGGCCAGCGCCAGCACCGGAACGATGATCAGGAAGCGCCCGAACCACATCGCGATCGCCAGCAACACGTTGTAGAACGGCGTGTTGGCGGAAAGCCCCGCGAACGCGGAGCCATTGTTGTTGGCGGCGGATGAAAACGCGTACAGCACTTCGGAGAATCCGTGCGCGCCCGGATTCGACATGCCTGCGCGGCCGGCCTGCGCCATCACCGCGATCGCGGTGCCCAGCAGCGCCAGCAGCGGCACGACCAGGACCGCGATCGCCACCATCTTCATCTCGAACATGCCGATCTTCTTGCCAAGGTATTCCGGCGTGCGCCCGATCATCAGCCCGGCGATGAACACCGCGAGCACGGCGAAGATCAGCATGCCGTACAGGCCGGAGCCCACGCCGCCGAACACGACCTCGCCTAGCTGGATCAGGAACATCGGCACGCCGCCGGCCAGCGGCATCAGGCTGTCGTGCATCGCGTTGACCGCACCGCAGCTTGCGGCGGTGGTGATCGCGGCGAACAGCATGGACGCCACTGTGCCGAAGCGCGTCTCGATGCCTTCCATGCCCGGGCCGCTCACGCCGAGATGCGTGATCAGCGGATTCGGCACCGCTTGCGTAGTGACGCCCACCGCGTACATGCCGACGAACAGGATCGTCATCGCCGCCAGCACCGCGATGCCCTGGCGCTTGTCGCCGACCATGCGTCCGAACGCAAACACCAGCGCAGCGGGGATCAGGAGGATCGCCAGCATTTCCAGGAAATTGGTCAGCGGGGTCGGATTCTCGAACGGATGTGCGGAATTCGCGTTGAAGAAGCCGCCGCCGTTGGTGCCGAGTTCCTTGATCGATTCCTGCGAGGCGACCGGACCCAGCGCGATGGTCTGCGTGGACGCGACGACATCTTTCGTCAGAGGCTGGCCTTTCGCATCCTTCAATACATTGCCCGCGGCGTCCGTGGCCGGCATCTGGTAGTGCGTCGCCTGCAGTGTTTGCACGGTTGCGGGCGCGGAAAAGTCCTGCGGTACGCCCTGGCTGACCAGGAACAGCGCCAGCACGAACGACAACGGCAGCAGGATCCACAGCACGGTGCGGACCAGATCCTGCCAGGCATTGCCCAGCCCCTTCGCGCTGCCGCGCGCCAGGCCGCGGATCAACGCGATCGCCACCACGATGCCGGTCGCGGCGGAGAAGAAGTTCTGCACGGCGAGCGCCGCCATCTGGGTGAAATGGCTCATCGTCGATTCGCCGGCGTAGCCCTGCCAATTGGTGTTGGTGGCGAACGACACCGCCGTGTCGAAGGACGAATCCGGCGACACCGGACCCAGGTGCGCCGGATTGAAAGGCAGCCATTGCTGCAGCCGCTGCAGCGCGTACACCACCAATGTGCCGAGCAGGTTGAACAAGACGATCGCGATGGCATAGCGCCACCACGGCATGTCTTCATGCGCATCGCTGCCGGCGATGCGTAGCAGCCCGCCATCGATCGCGCGCATCCAGCGCCAGCGACCGGCGATGCGACCCTCCAGCACGCTCTCGATCCAGCGGCCCAGCGGCCAGGCGAGTGCGAACAGCACCGCCAGATAAATGACGAGTTGAATCCAGGGATTTGCGTTCATTCGAGGTTCTCGGCATCGAACAGCGCATACAGCAGGTAGCCGAACAAGCCGAGCGACAACGCGGCCGCGAGCGCGTAGACCCAACCGGGTTCAGCGGCCATGGCCGCGCTCCTCGAGGCGACGGCAGGCCGCGACCAACCAGATCAGCGAAAGGCCGAGCCCGAAAATCAGCAGCAGGTAGAGGATGTCCATGTTCCGCTCCGCATCGCGAATCGTCATGCACAGCGTAGGAATCCGCGCATCAAGACGGCGCAGGATTTGCGCGCGCGGATATCAAGACGGCATCAAGAAATACGCGGCGACAGGCATTCACGTGCCACTGACCGGCGCCCGCGTAGCGTGGCGCGTCCGCCTCGCGGCGGCAGGGTTTCGTTGGGCTCCATCCCCCACAAGGCCATGGCCATGAAAAAGAAAGCGTCCCTGTTCACCCGCTTCGCGCAATGGGCCGCGCGCGCGACCGGCAAGCCGGTGACGTTCCTGCTCGCGGTTTTGATCGTGGTGGCGTGGGCCGCGAGCGGGCCCGTGTTCCATTTCGGCGACACCTGGCAACTGGTGATCAATACCGGCACCACCATCATCACCTTCCTGATGGTGTTCCTGATCCAGAACACCCAGAACCGCGATTCGATGGCGGTGCAGAACAAACTGGACGAACTGATCCGCGCGATCGAGCCGGCCAACAATGCGATGCTGGAACTGGAAGACATGGACGAAGAAGTGCTCGAACGCTTGCGCCGGCACTATTGCAGGCTGGCCGAGCAGGCGCGCGAAACGCTCGACGACGTGCTTGCGGAGCGCGAGGGGCTGGGCAACCGGAAAGACGATGCGGACAAGACGTGATGCCGCGTCTTCCTGCGCGCTCGGTTTTTCCGACGGACGAAGCCGAACAACGCTGCCACGGCATGAGTTCGCGCAGGCAAGGTGTCGCCGATGGCGCTGGCGCCGATTGACGTGAAGGCGTAACGGCTGGCCTGGCGCCGTGGCCTCGCCACGTTGCCGTCATGCCATTCAACGGTTTGTCGGTCCTTTCGCGGCGCACTCGTGGCCGGCGGCATCGCACGAGGGTCGTCGCGGATGCCGCGGCTGGGCTACCATGCGGGAGCTTTCAGGCTTGGGAGGGGCTTCATGAACAGCATCGCCGCATCGCGCAAGGAACTCACCATCCGCGGCTTGATCATCGGCATCGTGATCACGCTGGTGTTCACCGCCGCGAACGTCTACGCCGGATTGAAGGCGGGGCTGACATTCTCGACGTCGATCCCCGCCGCGGTGATCTCGATGGCGCTGTTGAAGGCGGTGCGCGACGCGACGATCCAGGAGAACAACATCGTGCAGACGGTCGCTTCGGCCGCGGGCACGTTGTCGTCGATCATCTTCGTGTTGCCTGGCCTGATCATGATCGGCTGGTGGACCGGCTTTCCGTTCTGGACTTCGTTCGTGATCTGCGTGACCGGAGGCATCCTCGGCGTGATGTACACGATCCCGCTGCGGCGCGCGCTGGTGACCGATTCCGACCTGCCGTATCCGGAAGGCGTGGCCTGCGCGGAAGTGCTGAAGGTCGGCGCGGCGGGCGACGAGAAACTCGCCGGCATCACGACGCAGGACCAGCCGCACGCCGCGGGCGCGGCCGCGGCGCAGGCCAGCGGCGCGGGTCTGCGCGCGGTGGTGGCCGGTGCGGTCACTTCCGCGATTTTCTACATCATCGTGCAGACGAAGTTGTTCGCCAGCGACGTCGCGCAATATTTCCGCATCGGCGACAAGGGCTCGGCCAGCGGCTACGACTTCAGCCTGTCTTTCATGTTGTTCGGCGTCGGCCATCTGGTGGGTCTGTGGGTCGGCGTGGCGATGGGCGTGGGCGCGTTGATCGGCTGGGTCTGGGCCGTGCCGTATTTCACCGCGCTGCATCCCGCAGCCGGCATGGCGGCGGATGTCGCGCAAGGCGCGTGGAGCCACTACGTGCGTTTCGTCGGCGCCGGCACCATCGGCGTGGCGGCCATCTACACGCTGGCGAAACTGGTGAAGCCGGTGATCTCCGGACTTGCCGGCGCATTCCGCGCCGCGAACGCGCGCAAGACGGGCACGCTGGCGAGCATGCCGCGCACCGAACACGACATGCCGATCGGCATGGTCGGCCTGATCTCGCTGCTGTGCCTGATCCCGATCGCATGGCTGCTGTGGGATTTCAGCCAGAGCAGCGGCCTTGGCGACCACGCGTGGCTGCTCGCGATCGGCGGCGTGCTGTTCGTGGTGATCCTCAGCTTCGTGGTCTCGACCGTGTGCGGCTACATGGCGGGCCTGATCGGTTCCAGCAACAGCCCGCTGTCGGGCATCGGCATCCTGGTCGTGATCGTCGCCGCGCTGCTGCTCGTGTTCGGCGTGCAGGCTCAGACCGCGCCGGGCACGGGCAAGGCGCTGGTGGCGTTCGCGTTGTTCATCACCGCGATCGTGTTCGCGGTGGCGTCGATCGCCAACAACAACCTGCAGGATCTGAAAACCGGGCAACTGGTGGATGCCACGCCGGAGAAGCAGCAGTGGGCGCTGGTAATCGGCGTGATCGCGGGCGCGCTGGTGATTCCGCCGGTGTTGAACCTGCTCAATCATGCCTATGGATTCAACGGCGCGCCGGGTGTCGATCCCGCGCACGCGTTGCCCGCTCCGCAGGCCGGCTTGATCTCGGCCCTGGCGCAGGGCGTGATCACCCACAACATCGACTGGAACATGATCCTCATCGGCGCGGCGATAGGCGTCGCGATCATCGTGCTGGACGAGATCATGGCGCGCACCATGAAAGGCCCGCGCTTGCCGCCGCTGGCGGTGGGCCTGGGGATCTACCTGCCGACCGCGACCACGCTGATGGTGGTGGTCGGCGCGATCGTCGGCGCGTGGTTCGACAAGCGCGCCGAGCGTACGCCGAATCCGGAAGGCACCAAGCAGATTGGCATACTGCTGGCGTCCGGCCTGATCGTCGGCGAAAGCCTGCTGGCGGTCGTGGTCGCGGGGCTGGTCGCGTTCGGCGACAAGCTCGGATTCAAGAATCCTTCCGCGCCATTGGCGCTGGTCGGCGACGCGTTCGCCACGCCCGGCCTGATCCTCGGCGGCGTGGTGTTCGCGCTGATCGTGATCGTGCTCTACGGCTGGGCGGGGCGCCGCGGCAAGGCCGCTTGATGCTCATCACGGGAAACCGGACGGCGATGCCGTCCGGTTTCCGCGGTTCACTTGGCAGTGGCCACAACACCTTCGCGCGAACGGCGCAGATCTAGGAAACCCGGCAGGATCGGTCCCGCCTTGACCAGGAAATCCCAGGCCATCAGCAGCGCACCCAGCGCGAACACCACGTCACCCGGCAGGCGCATCCATTGCCAGAACAGGGTGGTGTCGTAGAACTGCTGGCTGCGCGCCCAGGCCAGTCCGTGTTCGTACACCGCGTCAAGTTGCGACCAGCCGACCGGGAAGAAGTTGAACAGGATCCACATCACCATGCCGGCGTTGTAGAGCCAGAATGCCCAGATGCCGAGTTTCTCGCTGAAGAGCCGGCGCCCGCCCGCGGCATAGCGCAGGCAGAAATACACCAGGCCGATCGCCAGCAGCCCGAACGCGCCGAACAGCGAAGTGTGCGCGTGGTTGAGCGTGAGGAAAGTACCGTGTTCGTAGTAGTTCACCAGCGGAGCGTTGAGTGTGCCGCCGCCGAACACGCCGGCGCCGACGAAATTCCAGAATGCCGCGCCGATGACGTAGTAATAGGCGAGACGATACTGGAAATCCGCGCGCGTGCGGATCAGGCGATAGTGGTTGATCGCCTCGATCACCAGCAGCACCAGCGGCAGCACTTCGATGAAGGAGAACATGCTGCCCATCGGCACCCACATCGAAGGGCCGCCCGCCCAGTACAAATGGTGGCCGGTGCCGAGCACCCCGCCGAGGAAGATCAGGATCAATTCGAAATACACCGCGCGCTCGGCCAGCCGGCGCGAGACAAGGCCGACCGCCATCAGCAGGTAGGCGCTCATCGCCGCGGCGAAGAATTCGAACGACTGCTCCACCCACAGGTGCACCACCCACCAGCGCCAGAAATCGGTGATGGTGAAGGACTTCTCGATGCCGGTCAGCGGGATCATGCCGCAGGCGTACAGCAGGGCGATGTTGATGGTGGACGCCCAGATCAGGTTTTCCAGCCGGATCGCGCCGGACCAGAACTGGCGCGTCGCCTGCAGCAGCGCGGTTCGTGACGGCCACAGCGCGCGGAACACCAGCAGGCTCCACAGCACCAGTCCGGCGAAGAAACCGATCTGCCAGAATCTGCCGAGCTGGATGTACGACAGCCCCTGGTTGCCGAACCAGAACCAGCCCTCGCGCACGTAACCCATGATGCCGAGCCAGTTGCCGGCCAGCGCGCCGGCGACTACCAGCAGCGTGACCCAGAACAGGAAGTTCACCAACAGTTTCTGGCCGCGCGCCTCGCTGCCGCCGGCGATGGCGGGCGCGAGGAACAGGGCCGCGCCGATCCAGGAAATGCCGATCCAGACGATCGGCGACTGTGTGTGCACGTCGCGAAGGAAGTTGAACGGCAGCCAGCGGTTGATGTCGATGCCGTAGAAATTTTCGCGGTCGTAGTACGAGTGCGCCATGATGCTGCCCGCAAGGATCTGCACCAGCAGCACCGCGGCGACGACAAGGAAATACTTGCCGATCGCGCGCTGGCTGGGCGTCAGTTCGCCGAAGCGCGCGAGCACCGGGTCCATCGGCGCGTCGTCGGCGTCGTTCAACCAGAATTCGTAGATGAAGATCACCACGCCGAACATCAGGAAGGTGAAGCAGAAGCTGATCCATGTCCAGCGGAAGGTGTTGGTGGTGGGCGTGTTGCCGACCAGCGGTTCATAGGGCCAGTTCTCGGTCCACGACCACGTGGTGCCCGGACGGCGCGCGACCGTGGTCAGCGCGGAATAGATCAGGAAGTCCGCGGTCGCGGAAACCTCTTCCGGAGTGAGACTGTAGGCGGGCGTCCAGCCGGCCTTCGGGTCCGGCGTGGCCAGTTTCCGGCTCAGGCCCTTCTGCGATTGGGTGACGGCCGACGCCAGCGCATCCGGGAGAATCAGCGTCTGCCGGGTGAGGTCGGGCTCCTGCAATTGCGACTGCATGGCGCTGGTGGCGAAAGTCTGCTGCATCGGGTCGAGTTGCGCGAACGGTTTGCCGAAGCGCTGCTGCGCGATGCCTTCGCGCGTCGTCGTTGCCAGTTGCACCAGCACGCTCGCGGTGTAGTCCTCGCCGTAGTACGAACCCATGCCGTACAGCGAACCGTAGTCCATCAGGTCGGCTCTCTGGAAACCGGCCTTGCCCGCGAGCAGGTCCGCGGCGTCGAAGAGTTGTGCGCCGCGGCTGTCGAGGAAACGTTCCGGTTGTGGCGGGGCGCGCTCGTAGGTGAGCACCGTTGCGTAGCCCAGCAGGCCGAACGTGGCGATCGCCACGAACAGCAGGATCCACTTCAGGACATTGCTGACGGGGTCGGATTGCATCGATGCAGTGGCGGGCGACTCGTGTTGCATGATGCCTCCTCGGAATGCCTGGCGAAGGGAAATGCATACACCGTCACGCGCGATGCCACGCATGGCGTCGACGCATTGCTCATTATGTGATCGGGGCGAAGGATCGCCTTGATTTTCGTCAAGAGTCCGCGATCTGCCGCAGGACCGTGTAGTCCAGCACCCGCACCTGTGCGCCCTGCACGGCGATCGCGTTGCTGCGTGAGAGCGTGCGCAACCCGCGCGACAGTGTTTCGGGCGCCAGGCCGAGCTGGGCCGCGATCTGGCTCTTGGCCAGCGGCAGGCGCACTTCGGCCGTGTGCGGGCGCGGCGCGGCGCTCAGCAAATAACGCGCGAGCCGCTGCACGCTGCCGTGCATGCTCAGGTTTTCGATTTCGTCCCAGTGCGCGAGGATGCGCTGCGTCATCCGGGTCATCAGCACGCGGCAGGTTTCGTAGGATTGCTCCAGCGCATGCAGATACGCCTCGCGTTCGATCGCGACCAGCGAGCAGTTCTCGATCGCTTCCGCGTGCACCGGATAGCGCGGCGGCTCCATGAACAGGATGCTGTCGGCGAAGCTCTGCCCGGACGACACGGCGCGCATGATCTTTACCTGCCCCTGCGAGGAAAGCCGGAACAGCTTGACGGTGCCCGATTGCACGATGAAGAAAGCCTTGGCGCGATCGCCTTGCGCAAACAATCGTTGGTGCGGAGACAATTCGATGCCGTGCAGGTGCGGCTGCAGCGCGCTCCATTGCGCGTCGTTGAGTGCGGAAAACAGTGGGTGGTGCCTGGGCAGGGACATGCAGATCCGAAAGAGCGTTTTTCGCAGCGTGAATGCGACACGCCGAGGCGAAGGCTAATCGATGAAGCTCAAGTGCGCACGGATTCCACCCGTGCCGGCATTCCCTGCAGCAGCAATGGCGCCATCGCCGCCAGCCAGAGGACGAATGCCAGCACCCACGTGCACGCGGCCGAGGTCCAGCCTGCCGGGCCCATGGCGAGACGCAGGATGGCCGCGAGCGTCGGCAATGCAAATGCCGCCGTCAGCGCAGGGTTCGCGCGGATCTCCCGGCCGCTGTGCCCGAGCGACACGCGCGTCATCATGCCAAGCGCCAGCGTGCCGAGCGCGCCGACGGTGATGCCGTGCAGGGTCTCGATCTCGGGTTGCCGCCAGACCCCGAGCAAACCCATGCCACGCAGCGCCAAACCAGCCGCCAGCCACAGGTAGCCAAGATGCAATACCCACAGCATCGGTTCACGCAGCGTCTTCCAGCCGCGCCATCCCGACAGTCTCGCCAGTACGAGCGCCGCGAGCAGCATCATGCAGGTGCCGCGCACGCGATCATCGATGGCGAAGAAATCGGACAGCAACAGCAACGATGCACCGATGTTCGTGGCGATGTTCAACGGTGGCCACCGCATCAATTTCAGCGCAGGCAGCTTGCGCCCGGTGAAGAACGGGATGACGCGTCCGCCGATGGCGATCATCAGCAACGCCAGCAGATCCACGCTCGCCAGCAAGGCGTGCGAGGCCTGCGCGTAGTCTTCGCGCGCGACCGCGATGTAGAACCACGAGTCGAGTGCGGCGTAGGCGAGCAGGATGCCGACCAGAAAAAAATTGCGCCGGTTGCCCGACAGGAATACCACGCGGCCGACCAGCGCCGTGACCAACAGAAGATACGCGACGTCCAACATCGCCGTTGCCCACAATGGCGCGTCCAGCCACAGGGCGAAGCGTGCTGCCAGCCATAACGACGTTGCCGCCGCGAGCGTGAGGCGATTGGTGGTCGCGATGCCGGTCCAGTGCCCGGAAGCGGTCAACACGAAACCGCCGATCAGCGCGCCGGCGAAACCGTAAAGCATGGCGTGCGCGTGCCACGGGATCGGAGCGATCGCGAACGCGGGCAGGCGCCCCGAATGCAGGAACCATCCCCACGCCAGCATGCCGAATGCGGCGAACGAGCCGGCGCACAGGAACAGCGGGCGAAATGGCAGTGGGGCGCTGCGCACACCGGCGGGAAGCGGAATGGTCGGCATCGTCCGGGAAGAATGCGACAGGAACGCACTCGACGCCTTGACGGTGATCAAGAGCGCCGGGCTTCCGGCGAATCGGCAGCGAACCTCCGCGTGGAATGGCGGTCAAATCCTTCGATCCGGTGCGAAGGCTTGAAAATCCATGGCTCCGCCCGGATTCTCGTCGTCGAAGGGACACTGCCACAGGAACTACAGGAAACCGTCATGCGCAGAATCCTGCTGTTCGTTGCCACCAACCTCGCCGTGCTGTTGCTGCTCGGCTTCATCTGCCACTTCTTCGGGCTCGACCGGCTGGCCGCGGTGCAAGGCATTGGCGGCGACGGCGCGTTGCTCGTCTACGCCGCGGTCTTCGGTTTCGGCGGCGCCTTCATTTCGCTGGCGATGTCCAAGACGATCGCCAAGTGGAGTACCGGAGCGAGGGTGCTCGCGCAGCCGCGCAATCCGACCGAACAGTGGCTGTTCGACACGGTGCGAAGCCACGCGCAGAAGGCCGGCATCGGCATGCCGGAGATCGCGGTCTACGACGGTCCGGAAATGAACGCGTTCGCCACCGGCGCCAGCCGCAACCATGCACTGGTGGCGGTAAGCACCGGCCTGCTGCAAGGCATGAGCCGCGATGAAGTGGACGCGGTGCTGGGCCACGAGATCACCCACGTCGCCAACGGCGACATGGTCACGATGACCCTGCTGCAGGGCGTGCTCAATACCTTCGTGATCTTCCTGGCGCGCGTGGTCGGGCGGCTCGTCGATGGCGCGATCGGCGGCAACGACCGCGGCGGCGGACTCGGCTACTTCGCGGTCGTCATGATCCTGCAATTGGTGTTCGGCCTGCTGGCGTCGTTGATCGTGATGGCGTTTTCACGCGGACGCGAGTTCCGCGCGGATGCGGGCGGCGCGAAGCTCGCGGGACGCGACCGCATGATCGCGGCGTTGCAGCGGTTGCAGGCGCAGCATGGCGAGAACACCTTGCCGAAGGCGATGGCGGCGTTCGGCATTTCCGACCGCGCGGCTGGCGGATTTGCGAAGTTGTGGATGAGCCATCCGCCGCTGGAAGAACGCATCGCGGCGCTGCGCAACGTGCCGGTGTGATGCCGCTGTTTTCCCGAAAGTGAAACGCGAGACGCTGTCGTCTGCCGAAGCGGCGGGATCCGCGACGGCTGGCGTTCGCCTGGATAGCTGGCTGTGGGCCGCACGCTTCTTCAAGACGCGGGCGATGGCTGCGCGCGCATGCGAGATCGGGCGCGTGGAGAGTCATGGGCAACCGGTGAAACCGGCACGTCTGGTCAAGGTCGGCGATTTCTACAGGGTCACGACAGAAGGCGGAATCTTCGAGGTCGAGGTGCTGGTGCTAAGCGAAGTTCGCGGGCCTGCGCCAGTGGCGCATA
>DATNEQ010000003.1:0-67291 GCA_035552915.1 Rhodanobacteraceae bacterium | reverse complement strand
CACGCTTACTCCGCGACTCCTCACCAGGTTCACCGCTTCAAGCTTGAACTCCCGACTGAACGTCCGTCTCGTTCCCATTGACCACCTCCGGCTTCATCATCACACCCAAACCCAGTGTCTGTGAAACCGGCAGCAGCTCAGGATGCCAACCTGGGCCTGCTGCAACAAATGGGATGGCTAACGATTGCAACCGGGTTAGAAGCATTGCCAGCTCCTCTTGCCCTGAATAGGGCAGCCGCGCCTCCGCCTGATCTTGAGCTATGACCAACTCAGGAAACTCACTGGCGAGACCCGAAGGCGGATTTGCAACTGAAACGTGTTGTGGAAACACGAAGTTTACGAAGGGCTGCATGTGAGGTCTAACGCTTGAAGTAAGCGGCGGCGGAACGCCGTCCGCTTGACTGAATAGTTAGAGCGCAACGCCAAGTTGCTGTGCGCCCTGCCGGAACTGCTCGATTACGATGGCCGCAAGCCCACCAGTGCTGAAACTGCTGAGAGCATACACTTGCTCAGCCCGCTCATTGACGCTCGATTGTTGGCCGGTGCGAAAGCGCTCCGCGCGCCGTTGAACAGTGACTTTGGCCGGATCGTGTGGACCCACGGGTTGCGGACAAAAAACCCACACACGAACTAAACAGATGGACAGATCTTGTGGCCAACTACGCTCGAAGTTTGCGCCCCACAACAGATAGTGCTCTTTGTAGTTAGGCGAGCGCACGGAGCGATCAGTGAACGAAATGGAACACTGCGCTAGCTCGGGTTTAGCTTGAACAAGCAACGAATCAAGCTGCACCTCTGCGGCACGGAACGTTTGTTCTTGCTTAGTCGTGTCCATTGCGCGCTAACTACAAGTAGACCCCGGATCCGGGGTGTAACACGGGATATTCAGCTTCGCAGCGGGCGCTGTCAAATGGCATTTTCCTGTGGATCATGGGCTTGCCGGAGGCGGGCGCGTCGCGATTGGCTGAATGCTACGTTGCCTATTGCACAAAACGGGGTACTAAAGTTTTACGCCCTCGTTTCCGGGGTATAAAACCTAGCGATCCTGCAGGGTGTTTATCGCTGCGCCATTCGGCGAGCACCGAAGGGAAGTTGAGGCAACAGGAAGTTGCCGAAATCGTCATGTCCGAGCGCAATGGTTTTGGTGACTTTTGCCGAAACAAAAGTCACACGCTCGCGGCAGCGAGCGGAACCAAGGCAATCTTGCGATGAGTTCGCCACTGGATGCCGGCCTACGCCGGCATGACGACAGCGACTGGATGCCGGCCCCGGCCTTCGCCGGGGCAAGCTCTGCGCCGGCATGACGAAAGTGCGCCTCAGCCCGCGAGCCGTGCCTTCACCTTCTGCGACAGTGCACCGAAATCGGCGCGGCCGGCGGCGCGTTCCTTGAGTAGCGCCATGACCTTGCCCATGTCGCGCGCGGAGGTCGCGCCGGCGTCCGTGATGGCTTGCGCGATCAGCGCATCGATCTCGGCGTCGGACAATTGCGCCGGCAGGTAGGATTCGATCACGCCGATTTCGTAGCGTTCCTGCGCGGCGAGATCTTCGCGCTGTGCGGCTTCGTATTGCGTGACGGAATCGCGGCGCTGCTTCAGCATCTTCTCGAGCACGGCCAGCACCTGCGCGTCGTCGAGCTGGATGCGCTCGTCCACTTCGCGTTGCTTGATCGCGGCCTGCACCAGCCGGATCGTGCCCAGCTTCTGCTTGTCGCCGCCTTTCATGGCGGACTTCATGTCGTCGGAGAGGCGTGTCTTCAGGGCACTCATCTTTCATTCCCTCGAAACGAAAACAGCCGACATCCGAGGATGCCGGCTGTCGATCCGCAAAACCGTTGCCTCAGTACAGGCGTTCGCGCCGCGTCACTTCGCGCGACAGCCGGCGCAGGTGGCGCTTGACCGCCGCCGCGCGCTTGCGCTTGCGTTCCTGGGTCGGCTTTTCGTAGAACTCGCGCTTGCGGGTCTCGGCGAGCACGCCGGCCTTTTCGCAGGTGCGCTTGAAGCGACGCAGGGCGATTTCGAAGGGTTCGTTCTCGCGAACCTTGACGCTAGGCATATCGGCTCCACTTGCTAAACTGCCCGTCTCGAACGGGCGAGCCGCGAAGTATAGCGTGTCCCAGAACCCATTTTCAAAGAGGGATGCCTCAAAGCCGGTGCTGGGCATCGAATCCTCCTGCGACGAGACCGGGGTGGCGGTTTACCAGCCCGGGCGCGGCCTGCTGGCCCATGCCCTGTATTCCCAAGTGGACTTGCATGCCGAATACGGTGGAGTCGTGCCGGAGCTGGCCAGCCGCGATCATGTCCGCAAGCTGCTGCCGTTGCTGCACCAGACCCTGGACGAGGCCGGGCTGTCGATGCGCGACCTCGGCGGGGTGGCCTACACCTCCGGGCCGGGGCTGGTCGGGGCTTTGCTGGTCGGGGCTTCGCTGGCGCGCGCGCTGGCTTGGGCGCTGGAGATCCCGGCCATCGGCGTGCACCACATGGAAGGCCACCTTTTGGCGCCCTTGCTGGAGGAACCGGCCGCCGGCGCCGAACCGCTGGCACCGCCGTTCGTGGCGCTGCTGGTTTCCGGCGGCCATTCGATGCTGGTGGGCGTGAAGGCGATCGGCCGTTACGAGTTGCTGGGCGATACCCTCGACGACGCCGCCGGCGAGGCCTTCGACAAGACCGCCAAGCTGATGGGCCTGCCGTATCCGGGCGGTCCGGCGCTGGCGAAACTGGCGGAAAGCGGTCGGCCCGGCGCATTCAAGTTCTCGCGGCCGATGACCGACCGGCCCGGGCTGGATTTCAGTTTCTCCGGCCTGAAGACGCAGGTGCTGCTGGCGTGGCGCGATTCGGACCAGAGCGAACCAACCCGCGCCGACATCGCGCGCGGTTTCGAGGATGCGATCGTGGAGACATTGGCGATCAAGTGCCGGCGCGCGCTGAAGCACACCGGATACGAGCGGCTGGTGATCGCCGGCGGCGTCGGCGCCAACAAGCGCTTGCGCGCGGCACTGGCCGAAGCCGGCGAACGCGAGGGCTTCAAGACGTATTTCCCGCGCCTGGCGTTCTGCACCGACAACGGCGCGATGATCGCGCTGGCCGGCGCGTTGCGGCTGGCGGCCGGACAGTGCGAAGACGCATCGATCCGCGTGCGCCCGCGCTGGGATCTGCAATCGCTGCCGGAAGTGGGCTGACGCGCATGGACACCGTTTTCATCGAAGGCCTCACCGTCGAAACCGTCATCGGCATCTACGACTGGGAGCGGCGCATCCGCCAGCCGGTCGTGCTGGACATCGAAATGGCGTTCGACAACACGCGGCCCGCGGCCAGCGGGCGCATCGAGGACACGCTGGATTACAAGCGCGTGTCGAAACGCTTGATCGCCTTTGTCGAAGCCGCGGAATTCCAGTTGATCGAGACCTTGGCCGAGCGTTGCGCCGCGATCATCCGCGAGGAATTCGGTGTGGCGTGGTTGCGGCTGAAATTGTCCAAGCCCGGCGCGGTGCGCGGCGCCAAGGCCGTGGGAGTCACACTGGAGCGCGGGCGGGTCGGGACTTGACGCGAGATGCGTCGGATCGCATCCCGCGCCGACGAGCGCCCGGCCAGGGAGGGTCGGGCAGGCAGACCACGCAGGGACGCATGCTTGCGGGAGAATCGATGACGCGCGCTTACCTCAGCCTCGGCTCCAACGTCGAACCGGAATTGCACCTGCGTGCGGCGGTGCGGGCGCTGCGCGAACGCTTCGGTGCGCTGACGGTGTCGCCGGTTTACGAAAGTCCCGCGATCGGTTTCGATGGCGCGCCGTTCTGGAATCTCGCGGCGAGTCTCGAAAGCGATCTTGGCGTAGATGCCTTGAATCTATGGCTGCGCGCGCTGGAAGATCGCGAAGGCCGTCGCCGCGATGTTCCGCGCTATGCGGATCGCACGCTCGACATCGACGTCGTCGCATTCGGTATGCAGGCGCTGGATCGTCCGGAATGGCAACAAGCTTTCCTGCTCGCGCCGCTGGCGGACATCGAACCGCGATTGCCGGTGCCGGAAGGCGACGAAACCGCGGGCGATCGCTGGCGACGATTGCAGGATTCCGAAGGCGCCACGTCGCTGCGGCGGCTCGACATCGATCTGCTGGACTGAGTTACAACCCCGCTTCGCGCGCCGCCTGGTCCAGCCGCGCGCGCCGCGCCGGAACCTGCGTGCTTTGCGGCGCGGTGTCGATGAAGTCGATTTCGTGCGAGAACATCGCGATCGCGGTGCGCGCCACCTGGCGCGTGTCGAACCACGCATAGGTGCCCACGCCGGCCGCACCCACCAGCGGCAGCAGCCGCGACAATCCCGCGCCCAGCGCGCGCTGCGAGAGTTTGACGCCGATGCGGTCGGCGATATTGCGCAAGGCATGCGCGGTGGCGTGGCGGACGATGAAGCGTTCGCCCGCGCGCACCACGATGTCGCGCACGGCTTGCGCGGCGGTGTGCTTGAACAGGCAATACAACATCTGCTCGCGCGTCAGTGTGGACGATTGCCCGTAGGCCGCGGCGATGTCGGCCACCATCTTCGCCTGGATTTTCCAGATCGCCACCAGTTCCGGCAGCACCGTCACCCAGCCCAGCGGGCCCGGCGGCAGGGCCAGGGATGCGGAGGCGATGAACGCGCGCCGGCGCGCGGCGGAAGCGATCGCCTCGGCGCGCACGCGCGGAGACACCGATGGCGGCTCGACGCTGCGCGGGATCTCGCCCAGGAAGTTGAGGATCGCGCGGGAAATGCCGCGCGTGTCGCCGCGGGTGGTGGCGTCGTGGGAAACGAGGTTCATGGAAAGGATTCTTGGAAACGCAGAGGTGCAATCTTGCAGGAACTCTCGCCGGCCGACATGAAAATTGCGTCAAATCGCCAGCCCGCGACCGCCGTCCACGCGCAGGATCTGGCCGGTGACGAACGGCGCATCCCTGAGCAACCACAGCACCGCGCCAGCGATGTCCTGCGGCGAGCCTTGGCGTTTCAATGCGGTACGTTCGAGCAACCGGTCGCGGATTTCCGCTCCGATGGACTGGTCCGGCCACAATATATTGCCGGGCGCCACGCCATTGACCCGTACCTCCGGCGCGAGTTCCTGCGCCAGCGCCTGCGTTGCCATCGCCAGCGCGGCCTTGCTCATGCAATAAGCGCTGTAGTTCCGCAACGGATGCTGCGCGTAGATGTCGACGATGTTGACGATGCTGCCGCGCGATTGCCTGAGGTGCGGCGCCGCGGCTTGCGAGAGCAGCAGTGGCGCGCGCGCATTGATGGCGAACAGGCGATCGCATTCCGCCGCGTCGAGTGTGCCCAGCGGCGTCGGGTGAAACACCGCGGCGTTGTTCACCAGCGCATCCAGCCGCCCGAACCGCGCAACGGCCTGATCCACCAGGCCGGGCAGTGTTCCGCCATCGGCGAGATCGGCCTGCAGCACCAGCGTCGAATCCGTGCGGGTGGATTCCAGCTCCGCGATCAGCGCTTCGAGCTCGGCGCGCGAATCGCGATAGTGCAGCGCCACGTCGTAACCCGCGCCATGCAGCGCGCGCGCGATCACCGCGCCGACGCGCCGCGCCGCGCCGGTGACGAGGACCACGGGATTTTTCGTGCGTGCGTTCAAGCATTCACCCGTGCGCTATGCTGCTTGATTCATGCCGCCGTCGCAATCGCAGGATCGCCGTTGACCTTTGGACTGCCCGCGCCGGGAGCCGACGAACTCGCGCACTCGCAACGCCTGACGATGCTGCTGCGCGAGGAAATCGCGGCCACGGGCCCGATGCCGTTCTCGCGCTTCATGGAGCGCTGCCTTTACGCGCCGGGACTCGGTTACTACAGCGCGGGCAGCGCCAAGTTCGGCGCCTCCGGCGATTTCATCACCGCGCCGGAACTGGGCCCGTTGTTCGCGCGCTGCGTGGCACGCGCGCTGGCGCCGGCATTGCGCGCCTGCGGCGACGAGGCGGCGTGGTTCGAACTCGGCGGCGGCAGCGGCGCGTTCGCGCGCGACGCGATGCTGGAACTGCGCGCGCTGGGAGCGACGCCGTCGCGCTACCTGCTGCTAGAACCTTCCGCGGATCTGCGCGAGCGCCAGCGCGACAACCTGCGCGCGGACCTGCCGCCGGATTTGTTCGCGCGCGTGGAATGGCTGGAGCGGCCGCCGCAACGCGAATGGTCCGGCGCGCTGTTCGCCAACGAGGTGCTCGACGCCTTGCCGGCGACGCGCTTCGCGGTCGCGCACGGCGAAGTGTTCGAGGAACACGTGGCGCTGAACCAGGCGGCGGAGCCGCAACAGCCGTTCGTGCGCGTCGATCGTCCGGCCGATGCGCTGGTCGCCGGCGCCGTGCGGCACGTCCAATCCCGGCTCGGCGCATTCGCGGAAGGCTATCGTTCCGAAATATTGCCGCAATTGCCGTGGTGGCTCGAAGCGGTGACGCAAAGTCTGCAACGTGGCGCGATGCTGTTCGTGGATTACGGTTATCCGCGCCGCGAGTTCTACCTGCCGGAACGACGCGATGGCACGCTGGTCTGCCATTACCGCCATCGCGCGCATGCCGATCCGTTGTGGCATCCGGGCTTGCAGGACATCAGCGCTTTCGTGGATTTCACCGCGCTGGCGGAAGCGGGCGAAGCCTGCGGTTTCGAGCGGTGGTGCTATGCGGCGCAGACGCCGTTGCTCGCCGCAGCCGGCCTGGAAGCGGTCTTCGGCGAGGCCTATGCCGCCGCGCAAGACGAAACCACACGCTATGCGTTGTCGAACCAGGTGAAACGCCTGACGATGCCGGGCGAAATGGGCGAGCGCTTCCAGGCGATGCTGTTCGCGCGCGGACTGGATGGCGGCGCGTTATTTCCGGCGTTGATCGAGGCGGATCGTGGCGCGCGGTTGTGATCACGCGGGCCGCGGCAGCGCGGCGATCGCTGCGATTTGCGCGCGCCGCATCGCTTCGCCGATGGCCGGTCCCTGCATCCCTTGTGCGACGAACTCCCGTGCGTTGACGCCGGCCGCGGCGTCGCGCGCCGCGCGCAGGAAATCCGCCTGCGGATAGGCATCGTTTTCATGCTGCAGGCGGCCGCGCTTGTCCGCTTCGCAGGCGAGCAGGAAAGTCTGCAGGCGCGCGGGGCGTCGCAATGCATCCAGCGATTCCAGCAGCTCCAGCACGGTGGCGGGTTTCAGTTCCAGCGCGCGATGCGCCAGCAGGTGCTGCCTGCAGACGAGTTCCGCCAGCGACGCATGATCGGCCGGCACCTTCAGGCGCGCGCACAGCGCGCGCAACGGTTCCACGCCGCGGTGCTCGTGCGCGATATGGCGCGGCAGCACGGCGGCCGGCGTCAGCGCCTTGCCGAGGTCGTGCGTCAGCGCGCAAAAGCCGACCAGGTCATCGCCGGGCGCGAGTCGCGCAGCCTGGTCCAGCACCAGTTCCAGGTGCACGCCGCAATCGATTTCCGGATGATGTTGCGGGCTTTGCGGCACACCGTAGAGTGCGTCGACTTCCGGGAACAGCACGCGCAGGGCATCGCAGGCGCGTAGCGTGCGCAGGAACGTGGACGGGTTCGCTTCCGCCAGCGCCTTGCGTGTTTCCGCCCACACGCGTTCCGGCACCAGGTGCGCGACTTCGCCGTTGCGCACCATTTCGCGCATCAGCGCCAGCGTTTCGTCGGCGACGCGGAAGCCCAGCGGCGCAAAGCGCGCCATGAAGCGCGCGACGCGAAGCACGCGCACGGGATCTTCGACGAAGGCCGGCGACACGTGCCGCAGCACGCGCGATTCCAGGTCATTCGCGCCGTGGAACGGATCGACCAGCGCGCCGTGCTCGTCGCGCGCCATCGCGTTGATCGTGAGGTCGCGCCGCAGCAGGTCCTGCTCCAGCGTCACGGAAGGATCGCTGTCCACCACGAAACCGCGATATCCGCGACCCGACTTGCGTTCGGTGCGCGCGAGCGCATGTTCCTCCTTCGTTTGCGGATGCAGGAATACCGGGAAGTCGCGGCCGATCGGCTGGAAACCGCGCGCGAGCATGTCATCGGGCGTGGCGCCGACCACCACGAAGTCGCGGTCGCCGTGCGCGCGGCCCAGCAATTCGTCGCGCACCGCACCGCCGACCAGATAGATACGCATGCCGGCATTCTGCCATGCGGCGCCCGGCCGCTTCGGGCGACTGCCGCCCGGCACTTGCTCCTTCGTGAAGATTTGATTACAACGGCCCTGCGCTGGCACGGCCGGCGCGGGGAATCCGGCGGCTTGGGGAGAGACGTCGCATGAAATCGCTACGTGGTGCGCTGCCGGCGTTCGTCGCCGGCTTTTGCCTGTTGCTCGCAGGATTGCCTTCGATGGTTGCCGCGCAGGCGACCACGGGAGACCAGTCGGCATCGAGCCCGCCGTCGAACCAGAACGGCAATATCCAGCAATTGCAGGCCATCGAGGTGCTGGGTTCGCGCATCAAGACGGCCGCGGTGGTCGGCCAGACGCCGGTGCTGACCATCTCGTCCAAGGACATCGAGCAGTCCGGGCTGGCCTCCATCGGCGACGTGCTCCAGCAGCTCTCGGTGAGCGGTTCGGCGCTGAACACCAAGTTCAACTCGGCAGGCAACTTCGGATTCGCGCCCGATGGTTCCGGCGTCGGTTCCGGCTCAACCACGATCTCGCTGCGCAACCTCAACGCCAAGCGCACGCTGATCCTGGTCGACGGCCTGCGCTGGGTGAATGAATCCTCGGCATCCGGCGTTTCCGCCGCGGTCGACCTCAATACCATTCCGGCCAGCATCATCGACCACATCGACATCCTGACCGATGGCGCTTCCGCCCTGTACGGTTCGGACGCCATCGCCGGCGTCATCAACATCATCACCAAGAAATCCCAGGACGGCGCCGCGGCACACGTGTACTACGGCGACTATTCGTTGTCCGGTGGCAGCACCTGGAACGGCGACTTGTCCTTCGGCGGCAAAGGCGACCGCTACACCTTCTTCGTGGATGTCAGCCATTACAACCAGGACGGGATCAGCTCGTCGGTCTGGGATCGTTCCAGCCAGTGCGTGCCCGGCACGGGCTTGTCGAACTGCTCGTCGGCCACCCCGTACACCCGCGTGCTGTTCGACACGCCCGGCGGCACCGATTACGGCGGCCTGTGCCCCGGCGGCTTCTGCAGCATCACCGCCAATGGCGTCGCGGGTCCGAGCGGCGTGCAGGACTTCCCGGCCGGCTACCATCAATTCGGCACCGCCGACCGCTTCAATTACGCGCCGTACAACATGCTGCTGACGCCGTCCGAGCGCAGCGGCTTCTTCGCGCAGACCGACTACCGCATCAGCGACAACATCGACTGGTACATGCGCGGGTTGTACAACACGCGCAAGTCGGTCAACCAGGCGGCGCCGGAACCGATTTTCCTGGGCCAGGCGTTCTGTTTCCTGATCGACCGCTGCTACAACGTCGGCGTGGATGTCACCAATCCATACAATCCGTTCGGCTTCACTCTCGATCCCAGCAGCCCCGACATGGGCGTGGGGCGGCGGCCGATCGAAGGCGGCCCGCGCATCTTCTCCCAGAAGGTGGACACGCGTTACTTCGCCACCGGCCTGACCGGCAATTTCGACTGGGGCGACCGCCTCCTCAACTGGGACGTCAACTTCGCCAATGCGGACAACGACGCGACCCAGGAAGTCTCGGGCACCTACAATATCGCGAACATCCAGGAAGCGCTGGGACCGCTTTCGGTCTGCGAGGCCGATCCCGCCTGCGTGCCGCTGAACATCTTCGGCGGTCCCGGCACGATCACGCCGGACATGCTCAACTACATCCTGTTCCACGAGCATGACACCAGCCATCAGTCGCTGGGCCTGTTCACCGCGAATATTTCCGGCGACCTGGTCAAGATGCCGGCCGGCTGGCTGGACTTCGCGGCAGGCTACGAGCACCGCAATCTTTCCGGTGACTACCAGCCGGATTCGGTCATCGTGGCGGGCGATTCCAACGGCGTGCCGTCCAAGCCGACTTCGGGCGGCTACAACGTCAACGAGTTCTACGGCGAGTTGAACATCCCGCTGATCGCGGACATGGCGCTGGCCAAGCATCTGGACCTGGATGTCGCCACCCGTTATTCGGATTACTCGACATTCGGCGGCACCACCAACAGCAAGATCGGCTTCCACTGGCAGGTGAACGACGATCTCACCTTCCGCGGCACCTGGGGACAGGGTTTCCGCGCGCCATCCATCGGCGAGTTGTACGGCACGTTCTCGCGCTTCGACGCGACGCTGGTGGACCCCTGCAACCACGACAGCCCGATCGCCAGCCCGCAGGTCGCGGCCAATTGCGCGGCGTTGGGCGTGCCCGATCCCTCCACGTTCGAGCAGTTGAACCCGCAGATCTCGGTGCTCACCGGCGGCAATCCCGACCTGCAACCGGAGACGTCGCACAACACGTCGCTCGGCATGGTCTACAGTCCGGCGTGGGGCGACAACACTTCGTGGTCGAAGAAGCTCGATTTCGAGCTGACCTACTATCAAGTCACGATCAACAACGCGATCCAGGCCGAAGACGCCCAGACTTTGCTCAACGAATGTGCGGAAACGCTGAATCCATCGGCGTGCGACGTACAGTCGCGCAACGCCGCCGGTTATGTCGCGTTCCTCGACGACACGCTGGAGAACCTCGGCCGCGTGAAAACCAGCGGATTCGACATCGGCCTCAACTGGACCGGCAACGACACGTCCTGGGGCCGCTTCGGCGCGAGCTGGCAAAGTACCTACGTCAAGGACTACAGCATCGTCGACACGTCGACCGGATTGGCGCAACCCGATGGCGTCGGCATCGAAGTGCATGACAGCGGCGTGGCCAAGTGGCGCTCCACCGTGCGTCTGGACTGGTCGCTCCGCGACTGGTCGGCCTCGTGGTCGGTGCGTTATCTCTCCGGGCTCACCGAGGATTGCGCGGGCGCCGCGGGCTTCCCGGTTTGCACCAACCAGACCAGCCAGCCGCCCGAATTCCCGAACGGGTCGCATCATCTCGGCGCCACCGCCTACAACGATCTGCGCGTGTCGTGGGCGTTGCCGCTCAAGACCCCGCTGACGGTATCGGGCGGCATCAACAACATCTTCGGCCGCGATCCGCCGACCTGCCTGTCGTGCTCGCTCAACGGTTACGACGCCTCCAACTACGACCTGCCGGGACGCTTCTGGTACGTGGAAGCGAATCTCAAGTTCTAGACGCGGCGTTCGCGGCACGCACAAAAGGCCGGCGGAGCGATCCGCCGGCCTTGTTTCATGCGGGCCCCGGATCCTCGTACGAGTGTCGCGCGGTGTCGCGCTGGCTGGCGCGCGCGGCATCCAGGCGGCGCTCGCGCGCCGGCGCGAGCAGCAGTTCCGGCAGCACCGTGGCGAAGCGGCGCGGCAGGATGCCCAACTCCGCCAGGCCATCCTGCCTGCCGACCGCATCCAGTTTCAGCGACTTGAAGTTGTCGGACGAGAACGGCTTGCCCGGCACGAAATCGCAGATGCGCGCCTGCAGCCGCCCGAGCGCATCCGGCAGCGGCAGCACCGCGCGGCGCAGGTGCGCGGCATCGCGGATCATGCGCACGACCTGCACGAGCGTGTAGACGTCAGGCCCGTACAGCTCGTAATTGCGCGCGACGCATGCGGGATCGGCCAGCGTTCGCTGGATCGCCGCGCGGACATCGCCCACATAGACCGGGGCGATGCGCGCGTGCGGCCGCGCCAGCGGCAGTACCGGCAACCGCTGCAGCAGCGCATGGAAGCGCGACACCAGGCCGTCGCCGCGGCCGTACACGATGCCGGGCCGGAAGATCGTCCAGTCCAGTCCGGAGTTCTTCACGAGCGTTTCCGCTTCGCCGCGGGTCCTCAGGTATTTCGATGCATCGTTGCCGGCGTTGAGCGAACTCATTTGCAGCAGGCGTGCGATCCCGGCTTCGCGGCAGGCGGCGATCACGCTGGCGGTCAAGTCCACGTGCGCCTTGGCGAAGCGCGCACCGCCGGTTTCGTTGAGGATGCCGACCAGATTCAGCACCGCGTCGTGCCCGGCGAATTCGCGCGCCAGCGCCGCGCGCTCGTAGACATTCACGCTGACCATGCGCACCGCGGGCAGCACGCGCAGGGCGCGGTGCTTTTCGCGGTTGCGCGACAACAGGGTCATGCGGTGTCCTTCGGCCGCGAGCCGAGGCACCAGATGACTGCCGATGAAGCCGGTGCCGCCGAGGATCGCGATGCGCTGCGGTTTCATGGACGTGCGCTCAATGGTGGTTGCGTGGATCACCCGCGCTGGCCGCGGGTGCGGCGACAGTCGCGGCGCCCGCCGGAGCATTCGCGCGTTCCATGGGGCACGTCACCCGCTTGCGCGTGCCGCCGTTGCCGAAATCGTAGGGCGTGCCGATCGCCGGCAGCCGCGTGATCACCGGCAGCGCATCGCCGTGCAGGCGCCAGTCGTACATCGTGGTGAACGACAGCACGCGCGCCACGTATTCGCGCGTCTCCTGATACGGGATGGTCGCGATGAAGGCATCCGGTTCGAGCCCGCTGCGGGCGTCGATCCAGCGCTGCACCGGTACCGGGCCGGCGTTGTAGGCCGCGCTCGCCAGCCACGGGCTGCCGTCGAAGCGCAACGCCATGCCGGCGAGGTAACGCGTGCCCAGAGGAATGTTGATGTCCGGATCGTACAGGTCGCCGGCGTCGCCGTAGGGCAGTCCATTCTGGCGCGCGAGATCCGCGGCGGTACCCGGAAGCAATTGCATCAGGCCATAGGCATCGGCGGCGGAATGCGCATCCGTCTGCCACGCGCTCTCGGCGCGGATGATGGCGAAGGCCCACGCCGGATCGATGCCGGCCGTGCGCGCGGCATTCAGCACGTCGTCCTTGTCGGCCAGCGGGAAGCGCTGCTCGTACAAATGCAAATTGTCGTCGTTGCTGAACGCGAACACCGCGCGGTCGTACCAGCCGCGCTGCGTGGCGAGCCCTGCGGCGACGCGCTGATCCGGGGGCGATAGCGGCGTGAACGCGCGCGCCCATTCGCGCCGCGCCGGTTGCAGCATGCCCAGCGCGAAGAATTCGAACGCACGCGCGAAACCCGGCGTCGCCAGGATGCGTTGCTGGCCGGCCGGATCGTCCACCGGTTGCTCCGGACAGATGCGATACGACAGGCCAGCGCGATCCGCGGCGAGAAAGCCGTAATACGTCGCCTGCTGCGCCAGCGCCTTGTAACCGTCGCTCGCGTCCGCGGCATGTCCGAGTTTTTCGGCCACGCGCGCGGTCCAGTAACGCCACTCGTCGTGCTGCATTTCTTCCGGCGTCAGCGCGACCAGCGCGCTCTGCGCGGCGTTCCATTCGCGGTTGGCCAGCGCCACGCGCACGCGCCATTCGCGGGTGGCGTCGGTTTGCGCCGCCTGCGGCAATGCGGCGAGCTTCGCCAGCGCATCGTCGCTGAAATCGGTGGCGCCATAGAGTGCCAGCGCGTTGAGCGCGCGATCACGCTGGTCTTCATCGAACGCGAAACGCGCGAAAATTTTCTGCCATGTCGTTTGCGCCTGCTGGCTGTTGCGGCGTGCGTAGCGCGTCAAGGCGACCACCAGCGCGGTGCGCGTGCGTGCGTCGTCCGGCAATTGCGACGCTTGCGCCAGCAACGCGGACGGAGAACGCAGCGCCGTCGCGAAACGGCGTGCGGCGTCACGCTGCTCCGGCGGCAACCACGCCGCGGACTGCTCGATGGTCGCGGCGGCCTTGGCTTCCACGGCCCGCTGGATGCGATCCCACACGCGTTCCGGTGTCAACAGGCCCTGCGCGGCCGCGGCCTGCAACACCGGGACGCAGGCGGCAGGCAGGCTGGCTTCCTGCCACAACGTGGCGAGATCGCGCTGGAAATCCAGCGCACGGCCCTGCGCTAGTTGCGCCTGCAGCGCATCGCAATCGAGCGCGTCGCCCAATCCCGGCTGGTAGAACGAGAGAAAACCCGGCCAGTCGCGTTGCTGTGCGAGCAGGCGCAATTCGGCGCGACGCAGGTCGTCGGCGGGGATCAAGCCGGAATAGCGCGCGAGATACGCTTGCACCTGCGCGCGATCGGCCTGCGCGATGTCGCTCTGCAGCGCGGCGGCTTCCAGGTACGGGTACAGCGGATAGTCCTGCAGTCCGCGCGCCAGCGATTGCCAGTCCTGGCCCGCGGTGGCCGCGGCGTAGGCCGCGCGGAACGCCTCGCGCTGCGATGAGGGATCTGTCGTTTGCGCCGGTGTGGCGAGGCAGGGCAGCAGCAAGGCCATGCAGAGCAAAACGCGCAGCGGCTGCGCGATCTTGCGCTTGATGGAAGTCGGCGCCGCGTTCATCGACTCGATTGTAGTCGATGCACTCGCGCCGCTTGCAAACGCATGCGGCGCGGCACACGTGATCGCCGTGTTCGCGTCGTCAATCGTTGGCGGCTTGCAGCGTCGGCAGCGACGCCACGGCGGCAGCGGGCACGCGGATCTGCGCAGCCAGCGGCAGGTGATCGGAGAACGCGTCCGGCAGTGTCCACATGCGTTCGATCGCGATGTCGCGCGAAACCAGGATGTGGTCGATCGCGCGTTGCGGCCGCCAGCTCGGGAAGGTCGGGCGGTTTTCCAGCGGTTCCGCCAGCGCGGTGCGCGAGAACAGCACGCGCAGTTCGAGGCTGTCCGGATCGCAGTTCAGATCGCCCATCAGCACCGCGTGCGGATGACCGGCGAGCAGCTCGGCGATGAAGGCGAGCTGCCGCATCCGCGATTGCGGTCCCAGCGAAAGATGCGCCACCGCCACGGTCAATGCTTCGGCACCACTGCCGTAGCGCGCGATCAGCACGCCACGCCCGCCGATGCGGCCGGGCAGCGGATAATCCAGCACTTCGGTGGGCTGCAGGCGGCTGATCAGCCCGTTGGCGGAATGCGCCACCTTCGACACGCGCCGGTTCGGCTGGTGGCTCCAGAACGGCAGGCCGGAAGCTTCCGCCAGGTATTGCGTCTGGTTGAGGAAGCCGGAACGCATGCTGCCGGCGTCCGCTTCCTGCAGGCCGATCACGTCGAATTGCGCGATCTCGCGCGCCAGCTTGTCGAGGTTGTTGCGCTTGTGCGGTGCGGGCAGCACCGCGCTCCAGCTGCGGGTGACGTATTCGTGGTAACGGCCGACACTGGCGCCCGCGAGGATGTTGCAACTCAACAGGCGCAACGCGGCATTGTCCGTGGTGGCGGCTGGCGGGCTCACCGGCGCAAGCCTAGCAGCCCGCATGTGAACGCCAATGCGAAATCCATTCGCATCGATGCAAGCCGCACCGCGTTACCGCTTGCCCGCTTCACTCTCCGTCTTCTGCACCAGCCAGCCGCCGAGTTGCGCGAGTTGCGCATAGCTGCTGATGTCCGCGCTGCGATATTCGGCCACCACCGCGGCCGCGGGCGCGTCGCTCTGCAGGCGGCCCACCAGCAGCGTCGGCGTGGCGTCGATGCCCCAGCCCTGCTCGATCCTGGTGTCGGCGTCGATCTCCGCCTGCGTCTGCGGCGAATTGGCGGCATCGAGGAATTTCTGCCGGTCCACGCCATAGCCGGCGTAGAAATCCGCAAGATCCTGCAGCGAGTTGATCGGGTAATGCTGCATCATCGCCAGGAACAGCGCGTCGTGCGTGGATTCCAGCGCGCCGAGCCGACGCGCGGCGTAGAACGCCTGCGCATAGGGCTTCCAGTCGTCGTTGAACACCGCGGGCATGTAGCGCACCTGCACGTCCTTCGGCAATTGCGCGCGCAGCTTGGCGAAGAACGGCGCGAATTCCGCGCAATGCGGACAGGCATACGAGAACACTTCCACGATCACCACCGGGCCGGTCGCGGGTTGCGAAGCTGCCGCGATGCGCACGTACTGCTTGCCTTCGGTGAAATTGTTCGCGGCGGGCGAGGCCGCGCTCGCCGTCGGCGCAGGCGCGGAAACCGAGGCGCCGTCGGTTTCGTCATGCGCGGAGCAGGCCGCGGTCAGCAGCAGCCCGAGCGACAGCAGCACGCCGGGAATGACGCGACGCGCATTCATGGCTTCGCCGCTGATTCGCGCGTGACCAGATAAGAAACTATCTGGACCAACTGTTCGGGGCTGCCGGCGGAAATCAGGTCGACGCGCCACTTGCCGTTCACGATCATGGTCGGCGTGCCGGTGACCCCGTAAGCCTGCACCAACGCGTCAGCGCGCTTCATCTTGGTATTCACCGCGAACGAATCGGCGGTGGCGACGAAGTCCGCCGGTTTCACGCCGTACTGCGCGTAGAACCTGGCGATGTCGTTGATGTCCGGCAGCGGATTCTTCAGGCGGGCGGTGGCAGCGTCGTAGGTGGCCAGTGGGCCGCCCGGCGAGTGGATCGCCTTGAACACGGCGTCGTGCGTCTTGGCTTCCACGCCCAGCGCCTGCGCGGTGTAGAAGGCGCGCTGGAACACCGGGAAATCCTCGCCAGGATTGAACGACACCGGCAGGTAGTCCATGTAAGCGTTGGCCGGCAGCGACTTGGCGATGCGGTCGGCGTACGGCAGGAAGCGGAAGCACACCGGGCATGCGTAGGAAAACACTTCCGTGACTTCCACCTTGCCCGGCGTGGCGACCGGCTGCGGCGTGTCGATGCGGAAATAATTCTTGCCTTCCACCCATTGCGTGGCGCCGCCCGGCGCCTGCGCGAAGGCGGTGCCGGCAAGGGCGAGGGCGGCGAAGAAAAGCACGGCGCGTCGGATCATCGCGAGCTACTCCCGGATCGGAAACCTGGATGCGCGCAGTTTCCCGCTGCGCGGCTGAACGGCGGTTGCGTCACTTCCGACCACGCCCGCCGTGGAATGTTCTCGGCGCGAAACGCGCGTGCGTCCGCGACGCGGGATCAATGCTGGCCGGTGCTGCCCGCCGCCGCCGGTGCCGTACCGGCCGCTGCGGACGTGGCGGCAGGCGCCGGCGCTTCCGGGCCGCCGACCTGTTCGCCCGGTTGCGCGGTGTGCAGGCCTTCCACGTAGCTCGCCACCGCTTCAATGTCGGATTTGCTCAGGCGCTGCGCGATCACAGGCATGATCTGCGCGTGCGCTTCGCTGCCCCAGGTCGTGCCGTCGTGCCATGCCTGCAGGGTCTTCTGCACGTAGTCGGCATGTTGCCCGGCGAGTTGCGGATACATCGCGCCGGGGTTGCCGTGGCCGTCCGGACCGTGGCAGGCCATGCACGCGGGAATGCCGCGCGCGGGATCGCCCTCGCGATAAAGCTTGCCGCCCGCGACCGCGAGGCTCTGGTCGGACACGCCGGCGATGGATTGCTTGCTGGCGAAGTACGCGCCGATGTCGTGCATGTCCTGCACCGAAAGCGGCGCGGCCATGCCCTGCATGATCGAATTGACGCGCTCGCCGCTCTTGAAGCTCATCAGCTGGTGGACGATGTACTGCTCGTTCTCGCCAGCCAGCTTGGGATATTGCGGATCGGTGGAATTGCCGTCCATGCCGTGGCACGCGCCGCAGGCTGCGGCCTTGCCCTGGCCGGCGGTGGCGTCGCCGGGCTTCGCCGCGACGGTTTCCATCGACGCCATCATGTGCGCGGCATCGGCGGGGGCGGCCGGCGCTGGCACCGCGGAGCTGGCGGCGGCAGGCGCCGTCGTCGCGGGCTTGGCGGCCGCCGTCGCGGACGCGGGGTGTTTCGCGGAAGTGTGTTGCGCGGACGCCGTGGTGGCGAAGGCGAGCACGGCGAGGAAGGCAAGCGGTTGCCGGAAACGCATACAATCGATCTCCCGCGAAGAACGGATGCCGGCTGCGGCCGGCCGCAAATCGCGGAATTATCCCTGCACGCCGAAAGGCGGTCAAACCTTGTCCCGGCCATGGACTGGCCGGGAGCCAGACACAGGGATGTGAAAACACTTCGATTGTCACGTCCATTGCCGGAAACCGATGCAACAAGCAGCCGACAATCCCCTGCGTGGTGCGCGTTTCGTGCTGGCGGCGCACGAGCCGCGCCAGCTGCCCGCCGATGCCGGCGCGGAAATCGCCTTCGCGGGTGTCTCCAACGCGGGCAAGTCCAGCGCGCTCAACGCACTGGCGGGGCAGGCGGCCCTGGCGCGCACCTCGCGCACGCCGGGCCGCACCCAGCAGATCGTGGTCTTCGAGCTGCCGTCCGGCGCGCGCCTGGTGGACCTGCCCGGTTATGGCTACGCCAAGGTGCCCGAGGCCCTGCGCGAACACTGGCGCGGCGCGATCGACGAATACCTGCGCAAGCGCCGCAGCCTGCGCGGGCTGGTGCTGATCGCCGACGTGCGCCACGCGCTAAAGGATTACGACCGGCAGATGCTGGCCTTCTGCGCGGCCGTCACGCTGCCGTGCGTGGTGTTGCTGAGCAAGGCCGACAAGCTGTCGCGCGCGCAGGCGCTGGCGGCGCAGCGCAAGGTGCAGCGCGAAATCGACGATGAGGCATGGAACGCGGCCACGCTGCTGTTTTCGGCCACCGCGGGCAGCGGCGTGGAGCAGGCGCGCGGCGCGGCGATGGCCTTGCTGGATGCGCCGCGCGGCTGATTGCAAAGGGCCACGCGCGGCCCCATTGTGCGCGGACTGACCGCCGAGGAATCGCGCATGTCCGGCCCCAGCCACGTCGAAAAGACGCCCATCGAGCATCGTTCGCAACTGGTCGACTACCTCGCCAGCGGCGGCAAGCCGGCGGAGCAATGGCGCATCGGCACCGAGCACGAGAAGTTCGTGTTCCGCATCGACGACCTGCGTCCGCCGGCCTACGAAGGCGAACGCGGCATCCGCGCGCTGCTGGAAGGCATGGCGCATCGCGGCTGGGAGCTGGTGCGCGAACACGACCTGCCGATCGCGCTGGCGCGCGGGATGGCTTCGGTCACGCTGGAACCGGCCGGGCAACTGGAGCTCTCCGGCGCGCCCGTTCCCACCATCCACGACACCTGCTGCGAAGTGCAGGAACACCTGCAGGACGTGCGCGAGGTGTCGCAGAAACTCGGGCTCGGCATCCTCGGCATGGGCTTCCAGCCCAAGTGGCGCCGCGACGAAATGCCGTGGATGCCCAAGGGCCGCTACAAGATCATGCGCGAATACATGCCCAAGGTCGGCTCGCTCGGGCTGGACATGATGACGCGCACCTGCACCGTGCAAGTCAACCTCGACTTTGCCAACGAAGCGGACATGGTGAAGAAGTTCCGCGTGTCGCTGGCGCTGCAACCGGTCGCCACCGCGCTGTTCGCCGATTCGCCGTTCACCGAAGGCAAGCCCAACGGCTATCTCAGCTATCGCTCGCACATCTGGGAAGACACCGACGCGGACCGCACCGGCATGCTGGATTTCGTGTTCGCCGACGGCTTCGGTTTCGAGCGCTACGTCGATTACCTGCTGGACGTGCCGATGTACTTCGTCTATCGCAAGGGCGAATACATCGACGCGGCCGGCCTGTCGTTCCGCGATTTCCTCGCCGGCAAGCTTTCCGTGCTGCCGGGCGAGAAGCCGACGCTGCGCGACTGGTCCGACCACATGACCACCGCGTTTCCGGAAGTGCGGCTGAAGAAATACCTGGAAATGCGCGGCGCCGACGGCGGCCCGTGGAACCGCCTGTGCGCGCTGCCCGCGTTCTGGGTCGGGCTGCTTTACGACAGCGAAGCGCTGGATGCCGCGTGGGACCTGGTGAAGGACTTCACGATGGAAGAACGCAACGCGCTGCGCGACGGCGTGCCGAAGCACGCATTGAAACTGCCGTTCCGCGGCGCGAGCGTGCGCGAGCTTGCGCTGGAAGCGTTGAAGATCGCCGGCAACGGCCTCAGGCGCCGCGCGCGCCTCAACGTCAACGGCGTCGATGAAACCATGTTCCTGCATCCCCTGGTCGAATTCGCCGAAGCCAACCAGACGCCGGCCGAACGCAAGCTGGAACTTTTTTACGGCCTGTGGCAGGAAAGCGTGGACCCGGTGTTCCGCGAATTCGCGTATTGATAGCCCAACGAGATCAGCCGATAGTCGGATTACAGATCAGGCGCGATTTTCCTGCCACCAGTCAGTGAAACGATCGGAGATGGCAGCGATTTCATCGTCCAGAAACTTGTTGCCATCCTCATCCACAATCTGGCGACCATCTGGGTGACGCAAGAAGATGGGGTTCCCTCGCTTATCGATACCAGCCGTGTGCGGCGACGACATAAAGACCATGTGATTCCGATCCATGATACCGGCATCGGCTTGCTTGAGTTCTGCGGTGGTAAATTTCTGAACGAGGAGGACGCTCGGATTATTCACGCCTCCGCTCACCGCGAAAGTTTCCTTCGGCAGATCGATAGACCCGATTAAACGCCCTCTGCGTAATACCCAAGAGCGGATGAACTGAAGGCTGGGATTGTTCAAGATGCCATCCGGCAGAACGATACCCAGAATCCCACCCTCTTTCAGGAAGGTCATGGCTGTCTCGACGAAGAGCTGCTCAGCCGGGAGCGCCATGCGTGGCGTCCGCGCCTCCCATTTTCTAAGCTCATACCTATCGAGAACATGCGCATCATCAATGATTACTTCCGCACCAAATGGCGGATTGGTCAGAACGACGTCGACTTTGCCAAAAGGAACTTTCCTGCGCGCATCCTCTGTCCATTCGCTCGGTGAACGTGTTGAATCCACACGAAAGACGTTCGTTGAACCATCTCCATGCATCACCAAGTTCATTTGGGCGGTCCGCACCAAGAACGGATTGATGTCGAGCCCGAAGAGGCTGCGAGCGCAGGTATTGCGGATACGTTCCCTAATCCGACCCTCGATATTCTTAGTGCCGCGCGCAATTTCCTGCTCGCGGAGAACATGGCGAAGATTGTCGATCCAAGAAACAAGGAAGCCGCCAGTTCCGCAACAACAATCCAGAACTTTCAGGCTGGTTAATTGATCCTGGCTAAACATTGCTTGGATCATCTTCACGGTCATGTCGCAGACGTTACGCGGAGTGAAATACTCTCCGCGATCCCCGCGCAAATTCTGCCCCACTAGTTCCTCGTAGGCGGCGCCTTTTACATCTGTTTCGGTGTCGGTGAGTGAAATGTATTGCATTTCCGACACGACATAGGCGAGAACATGAGGCTCCAGCTTAATGTGCTCATCTTCCTCGAAGATGTAGGGGAAGCGTTTTTTTACCTCTTCAAAAAGTGGTTCAATCCGGTCTTCTTTCAAGCGGCGACGCCCGCTTTCTGACCGCTGCTCTTTGGGGTCAACCGCAAAGTTGAGTTCGAGGCCGCTTTCATCCTCGTCATACATTTTGCAGAAAATCAACTTTAGCATCTCGTGGAATGCTTCAGCCTTCTGCTGACCACCATTAACATGGATGTAGTTATGGCAGCGTCGGAATACCGAAGTTAGGTCGTGTACGACCTGCAAATCTTTTCTCTCAGGGCGACGTGGCCTATCTTCTCCCGCGCGCGGAATATCGGTAACAACCGACATCTCACCACTGGTTAGCTTTTCGAAAGCCTTACGCTCCGCGCCCACCCATAAACCAAAGCGGCACGAGGAGCTAGCCGCCATATAGCTCTTGAGTTGCTCTTCCCCGAGATTTTTGTCAGCCGCTTTGATTTCGTATCGTTTGGCTTCAACGATAATGATCGCGTTTTCCTGAATATGAGAGGCGCCAGTCCGGAAAATGACTATATCCGCACGCTTCTTGGCACGGCCCATGACGATCTGAAATTCAAGACTTATATCAGCCTTTGCATATCCATATTCTTCGACAAGACTGCGCACCCATCGCTGGCGAACATTCTCTTCAGGGGTGTCTTTGCGAAGTTTGCCGGTCAAATAGCAACGGAGGCTGCCCGGGGGGACCAAGTATGTGACATTATCTTCTGACATCTTTAGCGCCGTTTTAGCTTTTGTTCAATGTCATCGGCAATCTCCGATATCTGTGCGATTGCACGTTCCCGTTGTCGTAGTGCATCCATCATGTGCTTGTGGATTTCCTTCACTTGCTCCGGAGGCAATTCCGGCACTAATACGCCGCCGACTTGATGGTGTGTGACATGGTCAATCTGGCCGCCATGGGTGTGTCCTAGGATCTGCTTCTGCGCCACTGGAGACGAAAGATAAGCATGTAGAAAGCCGACCGACACGCCTGCATGCGGGACAATACGGATGAGGTCATGAGTAGCGACCCACTTATCTATCCGCTCGGTTACATAAAAGAGCCTGCCGATCGTTCCCGAACAGGTGAGGAGCAGCCAACCTTCATGAATGACAAGTTCGTTGATGTCGGTCTTTGTTTCGTGCGAAAGGAACCGCTCATCAGCAACACCTATGCTGTTGAGGCTCATGAGGTCGGTCGCGTTGATATAGCGGATGCCATGCTTCGCATCCTTGGCCCAAATGCGCGCGAACTGGCCGGGTAGTAAAACATCGGCAAGGTCAGCGAGGCGCTTTAGCGGATAGCCCGACTTTCGAAGCTGTTGTAGAGCGTTCGCGGTTTCGCGGTCGTAATGCGTTGCATCCAACCGTAAATTCGGGTTGTCGTAAATATCCTGCAGAGGCACTGACCACGTTTCGACCGCTGCACGGTTTTTTACGAGCGTGTTTTTTTGCTTTGCCCTGGCGGCATCATCCTTTGCAATACCGCGCTGGTACGCAGGTGCGGCGTCGGCAACTTTACTGAGCGCAGCGAAATCGTCTTTCATACCGTCCGTTCTTGGAGTGCATCGTTCTACTGTGGGTGATCACTTTCTTCAGATCGTGACCTTTCTTCATCGCATAGATGTTCGGACCGTGGTCGCGTCAATCTGGGAGGATACAACTAAAGCTTAGTTCCGCACGATACCAACCGCCCCCATCACCTTCCGCCGGTCTTTGTCAATCGGCAATCAACCATTGCCCGACGCTGCTTGTTGCATGTTCGGCTGCAAACAAAAAGCCCCGCGGCGTGGCCGCGGGGCTGCGAAGCACATCAAGTGGCGGTCATTCGCTCAGGGGTGGTTGACGCACAGCGTGTAGTTCCCGCCGAGGCCGTTCGTCCCGGCTTGCGCTACCCACTTGTAGATTCCCGCCGGCCCTTGTTGGTGGATTTCGTTGCTGGCATCCGCGCCGATCAGTTGCGCGTCATGTCCCGGTATCTTCGCCAGCGCGAAGAGCTTGAACCCGGCCGGCGAAATCAGGATGCCGTTTTCCATGCCCGCGAGAGCTTTGTAACTTGGGGAACTTCCGCGTCCGCCGGGAACGAGGCTGCCGGAGTAGGCCGCATAGCCATCAGGGCAAGTCGCACTGAGCGTGCCGTCGCCATTGAGGTTCTGCGCCAGGATATTCCCCGAGTTCGTACCGATGTCTTCCCAGGTGGCGATCGCCCTGTCGTTCGGCAGGATGGTGGCGACCAGGCGGAATTTCTGCGCCGGCGTCGAAGACACGCTGACGATGCCGGGGTTCCACAGGTAATTCCCGTTCGTATCCAGGCGGGCCGCATGCACCTGATCCTGGCCGAAGCCCACGCCGCCGCTGTAGAAAACGATCGCGCCCGCATCGCTGGTGGCGACGGTGTCCGTGAGATACGAAGCATTCGTCGTCTTCGGCACGATGGTCTTGCCGGACGTGCCCCACGCGAGATTGCCGCTGGCATCGACACGCTGGCCCGAGACGCCCACGTTGCCCTGCGTCGCCGCATCCGCCTCGGTCCAGAACGCGAAGATATCCTTGGTCGCGGAGTCGTAGGCCGCGCTCGGCTCGACCTGGATGTCGCCCGCCACGTTCGCCACCAGCACGCCGTTGTGCGGGAACATTTCCAACCCGCTGGACGAGAGATGCTGCACGTGGCTCTGCAGTTTGGTGTTGTCATACCACGCGAACACGGCGCCGCCCGAACCGTCCGGGATGAACGTCGGGAAATTGCCGAACTGCAGCGAGCCGCCGTCGTAAACGGCCGTTGTCCACTGCGATACACCCGAGGTGTCGAGCTTCTGCGCAAGCAGGTGCGAGGGGCTGGAGAACCCCTTCGAACTCACGTAGGAAACGATCGCCGAGCCGCTGTCGGTCCCGTGCAGGTCGCTCACGGTAAGCGAAGCGCCGCCTGGATCGGAAATCTGGATGTTCGGATTCCAGAGCTGGTTTCCATCCGCATCGAGACGCACGAATTCCATGTCCGCGTTATCGGTCCAGCCGACCACGACATCGCCGTCGGAGGTCGCCGTGATCTTGGGGTCGGCGAGGAAGTCGGCGGTGTTGCCGAACTGGATGCCGCTCGCGCCCCACATCAGCGTTCCATCGGGGGCGATCTTCTGGGCTTCCATCTTGATGTTGTTTCCGCTCGTATCCGAGATGTTGAAAGCCAGCAAGGCATTGCCGTTTGCATCCACGTCGAGGCCGTAGTCCTGCGTCGAGCTGAAATACCTCTTGGCAACCAGCACGCCGTTGGCGCCGAGCATCTTGTTGCCGACCGAATCCAGCCGCTGGATCCGCACGCTGTAGCCGCCCGTGCTGTCGTCGAACCAACTGATCCAGCAGCCGCCGTCGGCGGTCGGCAGGATTTTGGGCTGTGCCTGTTCGCCGAATTTGCCGTTGCCGACGACGAGATTCGACGCGGCGTTATCCGACCACGACGCCAGAACCGGAGTTGCCGCCATCGCAACAGCCGCAGCCAACCCCACGATCACAAATGAATGCGTTCGCATGAATATTTGCTCCTCACCTGAAGTTGAAGTCGATAAAACGCGCGCGTGAGACAGCGCGGGCCCGTATGCCACCGATGATGAAATCCCCGAATAACCTTCCGAGTCTGTTCCTTCGGTGCGATCTGTGTCAATCGACGGCACATGCTCGACAGTACGGATGCCTTGGACGGATCTTTTTCCGCCCCATGGCCGACGATTCGTCAAAACAAAAAAAGGCCCGCCGAAGCGGGCCTTTCGTTTTGCATCGCCGGCAGCGGCAAGCCGCTGCGGTCGGGTCAACGCGGCACGACTGTTATTTGCCCTCCAGACCGCGATCTTTCTTCATCGCGTCGATGTCCGGGTCGCGGCCGCGCCAGTCCTTGTACATCTTCGCGAGGTCTTCGGTATTGCCGCGCGAGATGACCATCTCGCGGAAGCGGTCGCCGTTGGCGCGGGTCAGGCCGCCGTGTTCCTGGAACCAGCCGAAGGCATCGTCGGCCAGCATCTGCGTCCACAGGTAGGCGTAGTAACCGGCGGCGTAGCCGTTGCCCCAGATGTGCAGGAAGTAGCTGCTGCGGTAGCGCGGCGGCACGTAGGAGAGGTCGGTGTGGTTGTCCTTCAGCGCCTTGGCCTCGAACGCATCGACATCGGTCACCTGCGGCGTGTTGGCCGAGAGGGTATGCCAGGACATGTCGAGCAATGCGGCGGACAACAGCTCGGTCATGTCGTAACCCTTGTTGAAGAGCTGCGAGTTCTTGAGCTTGGCCACCAGGTCCGCCGGCATCGGCTTGCCGGTCTTGTAGTCCTTGGCGTAGTTGGCGAACACCTTGGGGTCCAGCGCCCAGTGCTCGTTGAACTGCGACGGGAACTCCACGAAATCGCGCGCGGTGTTGGCGCCCGACAGGCTGGGGTACTGCGTGTCGGCGAAGAAGCCGTGCAGCGCATGCCCGAACTCGTGGAACATGGTGACCACGTCGTCGAACGACAACAGCGCCGGCTGGCCTGCCGCAGGCTTGGTGAAGTTGGCGACGTTGTAGATCACCGGCTTGGTGCCGAGCAGCTTGGACTGGCCGACCAGATTGCTCATCCACGCGCCGCCGGACTTGTTGTCGCGCTTGAAGTAGTCGCAATAGAACAGGCCCAGTTCGGAGCCGTCCTTGTCGTACACCTCGAACACGCGCACGTCCGGCTGGTACACCGGGATGTCGTGGCGTTCCTTGAAGGTCAGGCCGTAGAGCTGGTTGGCGGCGTAGAACACGCCGTTCTGCAGCACGTCGTTCAACTCGAAGTACGGCTTGATCTGGTCGGAATCGAGGTCGTACTTGGCCTTGCGCACCTGCTCGCCGTAGAGATCCCAGTCGTACGGCGCCAGCTTGAAGGTCGGCTTGCCGGCCTTGGCCTGGTCGGCATCGATCACCTTCTGGATGTCCGCGGCTTCCGCGGTCGCGCGCGCGGTCGCGGCCGGCACCAGCGCGTCCATGAATTTCATCACCGCGGCCGGCGTCTTGGCCATCTGGTCTTCCAGCTTCCACGCCGCGTAGTTGTCGAAGCCCAACAGCGCGGCCTTCTGCGCGCGGATCTGCGCGATCTGCGTGATGATGGCGCGGGTGTCGTTGGCGTCGCCCTTCTCGGCGCGCGTCCACGAGGCTTCGAACAGCTTCTGGCGGGTGTCGCGATCGGTCAGCGAACCCAGCGCCGGCTGCTGCGTGGTGTTCTGCAGCGTGATCACCCATTTGCCGTCCAGCTTGCGATCCTTGGCGGACTGCGCGGCGGCGGCGAGGTCTTCGTCGCTCAGGCCCGCGAGCTGATCCTTGTTGTCCACCACCAGCGCGCCGTCCTTGGCCGCGGCCAGCAGCCGGTTCTGGAATTGCGCGACCAGGGTGGATTCCTGCGCGTTGTAAGCCTTGAGCTTGGCCTTGTCGGTGTCCGACAGCTTGGCGCCGTTGAGCACGAATTCGTTGTAATCCCATTCCAGCAGGTGCGCGGATTCCGGATCAAGCTTCAGCGAATCGCGCTTGTCGTACAGCGTCTGGATGCGCGCGAACAGTTTCGGGTTGAGGTAGATCGCATCCTGGTGCGCGGCGAGCTTCGGCGCTTCGGTCTCCTGCACCTGCTGCAGGGTGTCGTCGGTGTTGGCGCCCGCCACCGCGCTGAAGGTGTTCATCACGCGGTTGACCATCTGCCCGCTTTTCTCCATCGCGACGATGGTGTTGTCGAAGGTCGGCGCGTCGCTGCTGTTCGCGATGGCGTCGATCTCGACGATCTGCTGGCGCATGCCTTCATCGATCGCCGGCTGGTAATCGGCATCCTTGATCTTGTCGAACGGTGGCGCCTGGAACGGCAGCGTGCTGGCGTTGTAGAACGGATTGCTCTTGATGTCGGCGGTGGATGCCGGCGCAGGCGCGGCGCTGGCCGCCTTGGCCGGGGCGGGGGCGGTGCTGGAATCGGCGGGTGCGTCGGCGGCGGTGCGCGCGGCGCTCGGCCCGGAGGTGGCGGCGGTATCCGTTTGCGAACACGCGCTCAGACCGGCCGAAGCGGCGATCAACGCGCAACAGACGAGGGACAGCGGCTTGATGCGAAGGGACGTCATGGGGGTTTCCTCGAACGAGAGACGAAGGTCGTGAAACGTCGCGGGACATCGTCCCGCATGCAAAAGGCCTCAGGCCGCGCGCACGTCGCGCAGCTTCCAGTGTTGCCCGATCAGGATGGAGAGCCGGTGGCGCAGGATCGAATGCGGCAGCGAAGTCACCACCTCGACGTTGGCGTGCAAGTCGTCCTGGTGCGCGGTGACCGTGGCATTCGGATCCACCGGCGCCAGCGAATCGTCGACTTCATCCGGGTCCGGCTGCTTGGCGCGCCAGCGCTGGAACAGCACGTTCTCGCGCAATGCCTGTTGCAACGCATCCGCGAAACCTTGCGGCGAAGAACCCTGGAAGGCGAGGTCGGGATCGGGGCCGCGCGCGGCGGCAAGATTGTCGACGGTGAAGTAATAGCGTTGTGCCTGGCTCATGCTTTTCCCTGATGTGAAAGCGAAGCGCCGCGATCCCGCGGCGGCGAAACCGCTCAATCATGCCGGGAACGCGGCCCGCGTGCCATCCCGTGCCGCAAGTCACGGGCCGGTCATCCCGTCCCGGATCGCAGCGCGGCGACCGCGTCGTTCAGCATCCCGGCGCGGGCCGCGGTCGCCGGATCCACGCCGTGTTCCAGCGCGCCGAGGCAGGGCGCAGGCAGCAGGCGGCGCAGGGTGGCGAGGTTGTCCGCGCGGCGCGCCATGCCCGGATCGATCGCATTGCCAATCCAGCCGAGCAGCTTGCAGCCGTCATCCAGAATCGCGCGCGCCGACAGCCGCGCGTGATTGATGCAGCCCAGCCGCAGGCCGACCACCAGGATCACCGGCAGGTCGAGTGCGCGCGGGATCGCGCCGGCGTCGAGCGTGTCCGACAGCGGCACCATCCAGCCGCCCACGCCTTCGACGACGACGATGTCCGCGCGCGTTGCGAGTTGCGCGAACGCCGATGCGATCACTGCGGGATCGACGCGCGCGCCGGCATCGTCCGCGGCGAGGTGCGGCGCGATCGCCGGTTCGAACGCATACGGATTGCAGATCGCGTAATCGGGCCGCGGATCGCTGGCTTCGATCAAGGCCAGCGCGTCTTCATTGCGCAGACCTTCGCGCGTGCGCCCACAGCCGCTGGCGACCGGTTTCATGCCGCTCGCGCGCAACCCCGCGGCGCGCAACGCGTGCAGCAGCGCGCAACTCGCGAAGGTCTTGCCGATGCCGGTGTCGGTGCCGGCGACGAACACGCTCGAAGAAAGCGGGCCGCGCGCGCTCATGGCGGCAGCGTGGCTTCCAGGTGTCGCCGATAGCGTCGCCGGATCAAGCCGATGAAGCCGAGCAGGGCGTAGCAAGAGCCGCCCAGGCTGAATTGCACGCCGACGATCTTGCCGTTGCCGAACGGAAACGCGATGGTCAGTGCAGACAGCAACCCCACGGCGGCGCAGAAGGCCCAGATCGCCATGCTGACGCGCGCACTGATCCCGCTTTCGCGGTCAGGCGAGGCGGCATGTCGCAGGCCGTGCCGGAACAGCCATGTCAGCGTGCCGGCCATGCAGGCATAGGAGAGTCCATAACATGCATACATCGCGCGCAGGCCCTGCAAATCGGCGGGATCGAATTTGAAGCCGGGCGACAGCACGCCGTGGCTGATGCCGGAGAGAAAACTCGAATACAGCAGGTACAGCGGAAACACGAAGATCAGCGCGAAGAACACCAGCAGCAGCGACAGCAGCAGGCTTCGGCGATCCGTCAACCGGCAGGTGTCGCGCCAGCGCACGTGTCCGTGCCAGAACAACGCGAGTTGCGAGAAACACAGCGCGAAGGCCGGAATGCCGCGCAACGCGTATTCCAGTGCTGCGACATCGTGCGGAAGATTGCCGCCGCTGATCACCAGCAGGGTGACCGCGAACGCGAACGCGCCGTCCACGAAATTGTCCAGGCGCGCGCTCTCGGTGCGTTCCCTGCGGGCCTGCGATGTCACGGATGCGGCATTGTCCGGCATCGCGCAATAATACGGGTTTCCACCGGCGCGCCACGGCCATGCACGAACTCTCCCCCATCACCGCCGGCAGCAAGCGCGAGCTGTACGCCGAACTGGCGCAGCAGGCGCAAGGGCTCTTGCACGGCGAACGCGACCCGATCGCCAACGCCGCCAACTTCGCGGCGCTGGTGTGGCACGCACTGCCCGACCTCAACTGGTGCGGCTTCTATTTCTTCGACGGCAGGGAACTGGTGGTCGGCCCGTTCCAGGGCAAGCCGGCCTGCGTGCGCATTGCGCTGGGGCGCGGCGTGTGCGGCAAGGCCGCGCAGGGGCGCGAGACGCAGGTGGTGCGCGACGTCAATGCCTTCGCCGATCACATCGCCTGCGACGCGGCTTCGCAATCCGAAATCGTGGTGCCGCTGATCCGCGCCGACGGCTCGCTGCTCGGCGTGTGGGACGCGGATTCGCCGCGGCTGGCGCGTTTCGACAACGAGGACCGCGCCGGCATGGAAGCGCTGTGCGCGGTGTTCATGGGATCGATCGCATCAACGGATGGAACCCATGAATAACCGTCGCGAGCGAAGGCAGGTTGCGCGGCGGCGGAGCACAGAAACTGGAGCGTACACGCCAGTACGTGAGGATTTCGAGCACCGCCGGCGCGCGGCATGCCGAGCGCAGCAGGTTAGTCATGGGATTCCACGCACCACCGCGTAATCGCGCGCGTTCGCATCCCACTTCGGCGCGTCGCGGATCGCCGGCAGCACGTCTTCAGGCGCAGCGACCAGCGACCACATCGCCGCGTGTTCGGGGTTCATGAAGCGCTCGGCGATCATGCGGGCAAGGAACACTTGCAGCCCGTCGTAATAGCCGTGCGTATTGAGCAGCACGATCGGATTGAAATACAACCCGAGACGCTTGAGCGTAATCGCCTCGAACAGTTCCTCCAGCGTGCCGCAACCGCCGGGCAACGCGACCACCGCATCCGAGCCGGCCAGCAGGCGATGCTTGCGCTCGCGCATGTCCTCCACCAGTTCCAGGTGCGTCAGACCCGGATGGCCCCATTCGAGGTCGGCCATGAACTTCGGCAGGATGCCGATCACCTCGCCGCCCTTCGACAACGCGCCATCCGCGACCGCACCCATCGACCCCGCCGAACCGCCGCCGTAGACGAGCGTGCATCGCGCTTCCGCCAGCACCGCGCCGAGCCGATGCGCGGCTTCGCGGTACACCGGAGCGCTCTGGTCGCTTGAAGCGCAGTAGACGCAGATGCGCATGATCGAGTGCGCTCAGTTCATTGACGCGTTGCGCCGCATTTCAGCCGTTTGACCAACGTCGCAGGCAAACCAGCTTTTCCGCCAATGTCGGCAAGAGTACGCAAAGGAAAGTGATGGCTCTTTTGATTTTGATGGAGATAGCGATCCTCACCACAAGCATCCGCGCCATGTTCGAGCAACGCTTGCACAATTTCAGGCTCGCCGCTCACAACTGCGGTGATAAAAGGGTCGGCGCCATTCGAAAAAGGTCTCAACATCGGGTCCGCATGATGGCGCAACAATACGAGCACGGTCGCAAGATCATTGCAGCCGATGGCTGCGAAAAGCGCGGGACTGCTTTGCTGCACCACGTCGTTCACGAAGCCTTTTGCTTCGTCAATCGTTACCCCCGCAAAGTCCGGATTCCTGCGTAGAGCATCTATATTTTTCCGATAAAGTTCGTACGTGGGCGGTGGCATTTGAGCAATGCCATCTACGGGAGTGCCGTCGTCGAGCAAAGCTTCGACCATCTCCGATTGTCCCTGTTCGGCAGCGGTGTACATCGCCACCTGCCGCCAGCGAACGACTTCCGCTTCGGGTAATTTTTCGAGGGCTCGTCGGGTTTTCGCCACATCGCCATCTATGACAGCCACCATAACCGCGTCGACGTCATCCGGCGTGTCATATAAGCCGCGCTGCCAAAGTTCGCGAACAAGTGGTCGCTCTTGACGGCACACTGTAGTGAAATCGTATCGTGACTCATCTGCGCTGGCGAGCTCGACTGTTGCAATGAGCAGCAACAGGAATATCGCGCTCGCCAGCTTGTGCATGTGGCGCCTCTGACCCGCGGAGATCACCGCTTCATCGAATTGAAGAACTCGTCGTTGGTCTTGGTGTTCTTCATCTTGTCGAGCATGAACTCCATCGCCGCGAGTTCGTCCATCGGATGCAGCAGCTTGCGCAGGATCCATACCTTCTGCAGCATGTCCGGCGGGATCAGCAGGTCCTCGCGGCGGGTGCCGGAGCGGTTGATGTTGATCGACGGATACACGCGCTTCTCGCTGATGCGGCGGTCCAGGTGCACTTCCATGTTGCCGGTGCCCTTGAATTCCTCGTAGACCACTTCGTCCATCTTGCTGCCGGTGTCGATCAGCGCGGTGGCGATGATGGTGAGCGAACCGCCTTCCTCGACGTTGCGCGCGGCGCCGAAGAAACGCTTCGGCCGTTGCAGCGCGTTGGCGTCCACGCCGCCGGTCAGCACCTTGCCGGAGGACGGCACCACGGTGTTGTAGGCGCGCGCGAGGCGCGTGATCGAATCGAGCAGGATCACCACGTCGCGCTTGTGCTCGACCAGCCGCTTGGCGCGCTCGATCACCATTTCGGCGACCTGCACGTGGCGCACCGCGGGTTCGTCGAAGGTGGACGACACCACTTCGGCGCGCACGCCGCGTTGCATCTCGGTGACTTCTTCGGGACGCTCGTCGATCAGCAGGATGATCAGGTGCACGTCCGGGTGGTTGTGCACGATCGCCTGCGCGACGTTCTGCAGCATCATGGTCTTGCCGGCTTTCGGCTGCGACACGATCAGGCCGCGCTGGCCCTTGCCGATCGGCGCGACCAGGTCGAGGATGCGGCCGGTGATGTCTTCGCTGGAACCGTTGCCGCGTTCCAGATGGAACGCCTTGCGCGGGAACAGCGGGGTGAGGTTTTCGAACAGCAGCTTGTTCTTGGTGGCTTCCGGCGGATCGCCGTTGATCTCGTCCACCTTCAGCAGCGCGAAATAGCGTTCGCCGTCTTTCGGGTGCCGCACGCGCCCGGTGAGGTAATCGCCGGTGCGCAGGTTGAAACGGCGGATCTGCGAGGGCGAGACGTAGATGTCGTCGGGCCCGGCGAGATAGGACTCGTCGGCCGAACGCAGGAAGCCGAAGCCGTCCTGCAGGATTTCCAGCACGCCTTCCGCCCAGATCGCGCCGCCGGCACGGGCATGTGCGCGCAGTATGTTGAAGATCACATCCTGTTTGCGCGCGCGCGCGACGCCTTCCTGGATGCCGAGTTCCTCGGCCATCGTCAGCAATTGCGGCGCGTTCTTGCGCTTCAGTTCGGTGAGGTTGATCAGGCGGTTCGGGTCGCCGGCGTCGCCTTCGTCGCCGTTGTCCTGCGGCAAGCCGTTGCCGCCGCCCTGCGGATTGCCGCTGCGGCCGCGGTCGTGGCGACCGCGTCGTCGGCGATTGTTGTTGTTGCGATCGGGTCGACCGCCATTCTCGCGCGCCTGGCCTTCGCCATTGCGCTCGGAAGAAGATTCATTGGAGGTTTCGGGTGCGGACGCGCGCGCGTCATCGCCGGGGGGAGTGTTTTGGGTATCGGACACGGGGTTCGCCTCGGGGGCGCCGTTGTGGAATCGGGAAGGAAACAAATGGGAAGATCGCGGGACCTTGCGGTCCGCGGGGCTGCTGACGTTTTCAGAGTCCCTGTCGCGACGGCCGGCGCGCATACGCTGCCGGCGGGGTCAATCTAGCATTGCCGCGTGGCTGGCGGCAAGCGCCCTGTGCGGGCAACCCCCGACGCGTTTCACGAAAAGCGTCGGCTGGCGAGAACGGGTGCCCGCCGTTTTCTATCACTACGCGCGATCGCTACGCAATGGAACGGCCGACTGCGCCGCCGATGGTCTTGTCGATCAGCTGGGTCAACTGGCCCTTGCTGACCGCGCCGATCTGAGTCGCCTCGACCTTGCCACCCTTGAAGATCATCAGGGTCGGGATGCCGCGGATGCCGTAGGTGCGCGGCGTCTTCTGGTTCTCGTCGGTGTTGATCTTGGCGATCTTCAACGTGCCTTGGTAGGACTTGGCGATGTCGTCCAGCAGCGGCGCGATCGCCTTGCACGGCCCGCACCATTCCGCCCAGAAATCCACCAGCACCGGCGTTTCGGATTTCAGCACCTGGGCTTCGAAATCGGCATCGCTGACGTGGGTGACGTGTTCGCTCATCGGGGGCGTCCTGCGGCTGCATTTCGGGGAAGTGCCAACTATGGAGGCATCCGCGCGGATTGCAAGGGCCGGCGCGGAAGTCCCGGTTCGGCTACACTTTCACGATTGATCCGCGCGCGTCTTGCAGAAGACGCCCCGCACCCGCATTTCACGCTGCAACACTCCGGTTGCTTGTCGCGCGCCGGAAATTGTTGCGTTGCATGGCACGAGAGCCCCGTGGCTGAACACGTCCTCACTGACACCTTCTTCGAACAGTTCGATTTGCACCCGTTGCTTGCGCGCGGGCTGGCGGACAGCGGCTTCGTGCGCTGCACGCCGATCCAGGCCCTGACCCTGCCGGTCGCGCTGGAGGGCTGCGATGTTGCCGGCCAGGCCCAGACCGGCACCGGCAAGACCTGCGCCTTCCTGGTCACGGTGCTCAATCGCCTGTTGACGCGAGCGGCGACGGCGGATCGACGCGATGCCGATCCGCGCGCGCTGATCATCGCGCCGACGCGCGAACTGGCGATCCAGATCGACAAGGACGCGCGCGCCATCGGCCGCCACACCGGCCTGCGTTTCGCGCTGATCTACGGCGGCGTGGACTATGACAAGCAGCGCCAGCAATTGCAGGACGGTTGCGACATCATCATCGCCACGCCGGGCCGGCTGATCGACTACTTCAAGCAGCACGTGTTTTCATTCCGCGCGGTCGAGGCCTTCGTGATCGACGAGGCCGACCGCATGTTCGATCTCGGCTTCATCAAGGACGTGCGCTACCTGATGCGCAAGCTGCCGCCACGCGAACAGCGCCAGGGCCTGATGTTCTCGGCCACGCTCAGCTACCGCGTGCTGGAGCTGGCCTACGAGCACATGAACCAGCCGCAGAAGCTGACGGTGGAAACCGAGCGTGTCACCGCCGACCGCGTGCGCCAACAGGTGTATTTCCCGTCCAAGGAAGAAAAGATCCCGCTGCTGCTGAACCTGCTGGAGCGCACCGATCCCGCGCGCAGCATCGTGTTCGTCAACACCAAGGCGGCGGCCGAGCGCGTGACGCAACGCCTGTCGCGCCACGGCTACGTGGTCGGCGCGCTGTCCGGCGACGTGCCGCAAAAGAAGCGCCAGAAACTGCTGGAACGCTTCCAGAAAGGCGAGGTGCAATTGCTGGTGGCCACCGACGTGGCCGCGCGCGGCCTGCACATCCCCGACGTCAGCCACGTGTTCAACTACGACCTGCCGCAGGACGGCGAGGATTACGTGCATCGCATCGGCCGCACCGCGCGGCTGGGCGCCGAGGGCGACGCGATCAGTTTCGCTTGCGACCTGTACGCGATGTCGTTGCCGGACATCGAGCATTACATCGGCCAGAAGATTCCGGTGCAGGGCATCGACGCGGAATTGCTGGTGACGCCGAAGCCGCGCGGCAACGCGCAGCGGGCGATGCACGAAGACGAGGATGGCGATGACGATGCGGCAGTCGCCGTGGAAACCCGCCAGGGCGAATCGCCGGGCAACGGCAAACCGGCACGCCGACGTCGCCGCCGCAAGCCGCGCGCGCATTCCGCTTCCGCGCCGAGCTGAATCCGCGTTGCCGTCGCGCGGCGTTGCGTCGCGGAAGGAATTCCGTGCTTCCGGAACCGCCAACGGTTCGACACCCGGCATGACGGACAGGTTTGTTACGCTTCCCCTGTTTTCAGGAAGCCGTGGCCCGCCGTGATCCACTTTGATTCCGTCAGCCAGCATTACGCCAACGACCACGCGGCGTTGAGCGAGCTCAGTTTTCGCGTCGGTACGGGGGAGATGACCTTCGTCACCGGGCATTCCGGCGCGGGCAAGAGCACCCTGCTGAAATTAATCGCGCTGATCGAGCGTCCCAGCCGCGGCGTGATCCGCGTGGGCGGCGACGATCTCGCGAAAGTGCGCGGCCGGCGCGTGGCGCGGCACCGGCGCGGCATCGGCATGGTGTTCCAGGACCATCGGCTGTTGATGGACCGCAGCGTCGCGGCCAACGTGGAATTGCCGCTGGTGATCGCCGGCGTGCCGCCGGACGAGCGTGCCCGCCGCGTGCGCGCGGCGCTCGACAAGGTCGGGCTGCTGGCCCGCGAAAAGCAGCCGCCCGTGCGCCTTTCGACCGGCGAGCAGCAACGCGTGGGTATCGCGCGCGCGATCGTTTCGCGGCCCGCGCTGATCATCGCGGACGAACCGACGGGCAATCTCGATCCGCAACTGTCTTTCGACATCATGCAACTGTTCGTGCAGTTCCAGCAGCGCGGCGCGACCGTGCTGGTGGCCAGCCACGATTTGCCGCTGCTGAAGCGATTGAGGAAACGCACGCTGGTGCTGGACCATGGCCATCTGGTCGCCGACGTGCCGGCGGAGGAGATCGCGTGAGCGGCGATGCCGAAAAGACGCCGACGACACGCACGCCGCGCCGCTCGCGCTGGCGCGTGTGGCGCGAACAGGATGCGTGGTGCAGGCGTGCCGGCCTGCGCGCGCTCGCGCAACGGCCCTTCGGGACCCTGTTGACGGTGCTGGTGCTGGGATTCGCGCTGGCGCTTCCGCTCGTGTTCTATCTCTTGCTGGCCAATGCGCAGCGGGTAGCCGCCGCATTGGGGGAATCGCAATCGATCAGCGTGTTCCTGAAACCTGGCGTCGATGCGCGCGCGGCCGATGCGCTCGCCGCGCCATTGCGCGCGAACAAGGATGTCGCGCAGGTGACGCTGAAAACGCCCGCGCAGGGATTGTCCGAACTCGCCGCGGTGCAGGGATTCGGCGAAGCGCTGCACGCGCTGCCGGACAATCCGCTGCCATTCGTGCTGTTGGTGCAGCCACGCGGCGGACTGTCGCGCGACCGCACGGCGGCACTCGCCGTGGACCTGCGCGCACTGAAAGGCGTGGATATGGTCCAGGACAACGGCGCCTGGCGGACACGTCTGGATGCGCTGATCGCGTTGGGCCGCCGCATCACCCTGTTGTTCGCCGGCCTGCTCGCGATCGCCGCGCTGGGCGTGGTGGGCAACACCGTGCGGCTGGACATCCGCGCGCGCGCGGATGAAATCGCGGTGCAGCGACTGGTCGGCGCGAGCCCGGGTTTTGTGCGCCGGCCTTATCTCTACGAAGGCGTGTGTTACGGGTTGGCGGCGGGCGTGGTGGCGCTGCTGCTGCTGCTCGCGCTGGAGGCGGGGCTGGCGATGCCGGTGCGCGCATTGGCCGCGAGTTACGCGGGACGGCTGGAATTCTTCGGGCTGTCGGTCACAGTATTGGCATTCGTGCCGCTGGCCGCGGCATTCCTCGGCTGGCTGGGCGCGTTCCTTGCCAGTACGCGTTACCTGCTGCGCGCGCCGCTTTCTTGATGTCCCATGGCCAATATCACCCGCCACATTTCCAGTGACAATCCACGCGTGATGGTGGTGGATGGCTCTCGGGTGGCGCGCAAGCTGATTGCACAGTTGCTGGAAAAAGAGCTGCCGGGCGTCACCATGATTGCCTGCGGCACCGGGGCAGAAGCTCAGCGCGAACTGGACAGCGGGGTGATCGATCTGGTCATCACCGCATTGCGGCTGCCGGACATGGATGGGCTGGAACTCGCCCATTACGTGCGCGAAAACGCGCCGCAGGCGTATATCCCGATCGTGGCGGTCTCGGGCGACGTGCAGGAACGGCTGGTCAACCGTGCGCTCAGCGGCGACATCACGGATTATTTCGACAAATCCCAGGGCATCGCCGCGCTGGCGGAATTCATCCGCGGCTACGTGCGGCCGGATCCGCACGGTTCCGGCAGCGTGTTGTATGTGGAGGACAGCCGCGTGGTGGCGCTGGCGACCCGGCGCATGCTGGAGAAATACGGATTGATCGTCACGCACGTGATCAGTGCCGAAGACGCGGTTGCGCTGCTGGACAGCGCGCGCGAACGCGGTGAAACCGGCGCCGACCTCGTGCTGACGGATGTCAATCTCAAGGGCGAACTCTCCGGTGGCGATCTGCTGGCGCGCATCCGCGAACATTACGGTTACGGCAAGGGCGAACTGCCGGTGCTGGTGATGACGGGAGACGACAATCCGGCCAACCAGGCCGCACTGCTGAAGGCCGGCGCCAATGACTTGGTGCAGAAGCCGATCGAGGAGCGCCTGCTCGTCACCAAATTGCTGTTCCAGTTGCGGGTGTCGCAGCGCCTGCGCGCGCACTGAACGATCGCAAAGTGGCCGCATTCGGCGTTTGCATGCTGCCGACGCCCCGATGGCGCGTGTCCTTGCGTGTACACTCCACGACTTGCGTTCGACGCCGATGACTGTTTTGTTTTCTCGGGTTCAACACGCATTCCGGGTTTCGCAAGTCGACAGCCATGACTGATGCGCGTCTGAAGCTGGAATCTTCGTGGAAGGCGCGGGTCGGCGATTATTTCGACACGCCGCAGATGCTCGCGCTGCGCGAATTCCTGCTGGCGCGCAAACGAGCCGGCGCCCGCATTTTCCCGCCCGGTCCGCAGATCTTCGCCGCGCTCGACGCCACGCCTTTCGAGCAGGTGAAAGTGGTCATCCTCGGCCAGGATCCCTATCACGGCCCGGGACAGGCGCACGGGCTGTGTTTTTCCGTGCCGCCCGGCGTGCCGCCGCCGCCTTCGCTGTTGAACATCTTCGAGGAGATCGAGCGTGATCTCGAAGTGCGGCGGCCCGATCATGGCTGCCTGTTGGCGTGGGCGCAGCGCGGGGTGCTGTTGCTGAACTCGGTGCTCACGGTGGAGGCCGGCCAAGCGGCTTCGCACCAGGGCAAGGGCTGGGAGGGCTTCACGGATCGCGTGATCGATGAATTGAATCGTGGGCGCGAGGGCGTGGTGTTCCTGTTGTGGGGGTCCTACGCGCAAGCCAAGGGACGTCTGATCGACCGCCGGCGCCATCTCGTCCTGAAGGCGCCGCATCCTTCGCCGCTGTCGGCGCATCGCGGGTTCATCGGTTGCGGGCACTTTTCCGCGGCCAATCGCTATCTGCAGGAATGCGGACAGGTCGCGATCGACTGGTCGCTGCCGCCGAAAGAAGAAGCGCGCGCCGAGTTGGAAGGTTTCGCGCAGCGACGGGAATGACACACCCGCGCGGTGTCAGGAACCAGAAGCGATGGTGGCCACTCGGTGGTCATGGCCCCGATTCCCTTGTTTCAGCCGGGAGATGGCAAGGGAGCAAGCGGGCCCATCGCCCCAACCGCCAAGGCCGGCCACGGCCTTGCAATTTCTGTACGTATAAGTATAATTAATCCCCTGAAGCGGACTCGGGGGAACCTCCGGTCCGCACGACACTCGAAATCAGGCGGTTTTTCATCCCCTTGCGGAGACTGAATATGGACCAAGCCATGGTAAGCAACAATCTGCCCGTCCCCAGTGCGATCGGCAGTCTGGACGCTTACATCGGCGCGGTGCATCGCATTCCGGTTCTCACGGCGGAAGACGAGCATCAGCTTGCGTTGCGCTTCCGCGACGAGGAAGACCTCGAGGCGGCGCGGGATCTGGTGATGTCGCATCTGCGTTTTGTGGTGCATGTCGCGCGCGGTTACAACGGTTACGGCCTGCAACTGGGCGACCTGATCCAGGAAGGCAACATCGGCCTCATGAAGGCCGTGAAACGTTTCGATCCGGACCAGGGCGTGCGCCTGGTCAGCTTCGCCGTGCACTGGATCCGCGCCGAGATGCACGAATTCATCCTGCGCAACTGGCGCATCGTCAAGGTCGCCACCACCAAGGCGCAGCGCAAGCTGTTCTTCAACCTGCGCAAGAGCAAGAAGCGCCTCGGCTGGTTGAACGCCGAGGAAGTGCGCGCGGTGGCGAAGGACCTCGGCGTGCCGGAACAGACCGTGCGTGAAATGGAATCGCGCCTGTCGGGCCGTGACATCGGGTTCGACGCGCCAACCGACGAAGACGACGAGCACGCGCCACCGGCGCCGGCGGCGTTCCTCGAGGATGGCGGCGCCGATCCGTATCTTTCGCTCGCGGATGCCGACCAGGAAGAACACCAGCTCGATATGCTGGAGCGCGCGATGGCGAAACTCGACGAGCGCACCCGCGACATCATCCGCCGTCGCTGGCTGGCCGAAGAAAACAAGGCCACCTTGCAGGAATTGGCCGACGACTACGGCGTGTCCGCCGAGCGCATCCGCCAGCTCGAAGCCAACGCGATGAAGAAGATGCGCGGCATATTCGAAGCCTGATCCGGTTCGCCGGGTTTTCCCCCGCCAACGAACGGCCGCCGCGCGCGGCCGTTTTCTTGTCGTCTCGTCAATACAGGTCCACCGGGTCGACGTCCAGTGACCAGCGCAGCGTGCGCGGTTGCGGCAGTTGTTGCAGCCGCGGCCACCAGACCGAAAGCGCATGCCGCAGTGGTGCGCGCGTTGCGGATTCGACCAGCAGTTGCGCGCGGTGCCGTCCCGCGCGCAGCGGCATCGGCGCGGGCATCGGATCATTGGCGCGCACGTGGTCGTCAGCGGGAAACGCGTTGCGTGCGGCATCCAGGAAGGCATCCAGCGAGTCGCGATCCGCCGCTTCCACGCGCAGCAAGACCATGTGCGCGAAGGGCGGCAGCTCGAGCGCGCGACGTTCATCCAGCATTTCCCGAGCGGCCGCCGGATAGCCGCCGCGCAGCAGCGTCGCCAGCAGCGGATGTTCCGGTTCGTGCGTTTGCAACCACACTTCACCGGGTTTGTCGGCGCGGCCCGCGCGGCCCGCGACCTGCACGACCAGTTGCGCCAGTTTTTCACCGGCATGGAAATCGATGCTGTGCAGACCCTCGTCGACGCCGACGATCGCGACCATGGTGAGGTTCGGGAGGTCGTGGCCCTTGGCCAGCATCTGCGTGCCGACCAGGATCGCCGGTTTGTCGTGCGCGAGTTCGTCGAGCAGCGCTTCGAAAGCATCACGCCGGCGCGTGCTTTCGCGATCCACGCGCAAGACAGGCACGTTCGGATAACGCGCGCGCAAGGCTTCTTCGAGCCGCTCGGTGCCGTGGCCTTGGGGCATCAGCGCGCGCGCATGGCATTGCGGGCATGCGTCGGGCAACGGCTGCACCCAGCCGCAATGGTGGCATGCCAGTCGCGCGCGACCGCGATGCACGGTCAGCGGGCGTTCGCAGCGAGTGCATGCTGCGAACCAGCCGCAGGCGTGGCACAGAAGCACCGGCGCGTAACCGAGGCGATTGCGGAACACCAGCGCCTGCTCGCCGCGCGCGATGCAGGCGTCCAGCGCATCCAGCAACGCGGGCGACAACCCGTGCTGCATCTTCAACCCGCGCAGATCCAGCACGTGCACGGGCGACGCGGCGCGCGCGCGTACGCGATGGCGCAGTCTCGCATGCCGGTAGCGCCCGGCTTCTACGTTCGCCAGCGTTTCCAGCGACGGCGTGGCGGAACCGAGCAGGATCGGTATCTGCAGCGTGCGCGAGCGCATCACGGCGAAATCGCGCGCGTGATAACGAAAACCTTCCTGCTGTTTGTACGAGGCGTCGTGTTCCTCGTCGACCACGATCAGGCCGGCCTTCGGCAACGGGGCGAACACCGCCGAGCGTGTGCCCAGCACGATCGCGGCCTCGCCACGCTGCGCCGCGCTCCATGCGCTCGCCCGCTTGCCTTCGGCGAGGTTCGAATGCAGCACCGCGATGCGCGCATCGAAGCGCGCACGCAGGCGATGCAGCGCCTGCGGCACCAGGCCGATTTCCGGCACCAGCCAGAGCGTTTGCCGGCCTTGCGCGAGCGCGCGTTCCACCAGCGACAAATACACTTCGGTCTTGCCGCTGCCAGTGACGCCCTCCAGCAGCCAAGGATGGAAACCCTCGCCTTCCGCCGTTATGGCGGCAACGGCCGCGCGCTGTTCTTCCGACAACTCGTGCGCGCGCGGTTTGCTCAGCCAGGCTGGCGAAGCGGAAATGCATGCGCATTCGATCAGCCCTGCCTCGTGCAGTCGCCGCGCGGCTGCGCGCCAGCCCGGCATCTGGGTGCCCAGGTCAGGGGCGGAAGCCGGCGCTTGCGCCAGCCGTTGCAGGAGTGCCAGCGAAGATCCGCGGCGGCTGCGTGCATCCAGCGCGCTGTGTCCGGACACGGTCAGTCGCCAGATTTCCTCGGTGCCGGTTTCCGGCGGCGCGCGGCCTTCGCGCAACCACGCGGGCAACGCACCGAACAGCACTTCGCCCACCGCGCCGCACCAGTAATCCGCCGCACGTTGCAGGTTCGCCAGTAGTTCGCCGTCGAGCAAGGGCGTCGTGTCCAAAGCGCGCCGCGCCGGTTTCAGTTGTTCGCGCGGCCATTCGGAGTCTGCCGTGACCTCGACCACGATCCCGATGCGATGCGTGCGTCCGAACGGGACTTCCACGCGACAACCCGGGAGTACGATGCCGTGGTCGTGTGGCGGCAGATAATCGAAAAGCCGCGGCAACGGAACCGCCAATGCCACGCGCAGCACGGCATCGCTCATTGTTCGATTGCGCCGGATTTGCGCGCACTTGTTGTCGCGACCGGAAGGAACGCCGTGCAAGTCACGGCCGTGATGGAAGTTTCCCGCTTATCCACAATCCGTGTGGATAACGCTGTGGAAGTACGGCCGCGCATGCCGGCGCAAGAGGCTTCCCCGCGAGCCCGGCGACGGCTTGGTGAAATTTTCACCAATCCGAAATAATGCTTGACCGTCAACAGCTTGGAGTTTCCAAGCGGCTTCCAGAATGGCCATCGAAGGGCGTTGACCACCGCGGAGGCGGTTCGGGTTTGCCGCTGTGCACAACCATGCGGCGGGAAGCGGCGTTCCGCCTTCATTCCAGCGCTTGCAGCGGACCGCGACAGCCAGGACGCGCGACTTCGCTGCCCATGTCGGCGCCGCAATGGATCATGCGCGCGCCATGCTGAGGACGAAGGCCAGCAACACGGCGCTGCCGAGCAGCACGGTGTAGCAAAGACCCACGCACCAGTACTTGATGGTGGTGAAGAACCAGCCCTGGCGATAGATGCGCTTCTGCATCAGGAACAGGTACACGAACAGCCAGATCCAGACCGCGGCGATGGTCAGTCCGAGCGGCACGCCCAGCCACGACACGTGCGGCGTCACGAGCGCCTTCAGCGCCGCCAGCCCGAGCAGCACCAGCAACGACAGGAAGATGAAGGCGTGGCTGTGCAGCGCCACCATCAGATGCTCCATGTACAGCCTGCGCTTGAAAATGTAGAACACCTTCAGGATCAGCGCGAACAGCGGCAGGATCACGAACATCGTCTGCGGCAGCAGCGAGAACACGCCGGCGACCATGCGTTGGATCGCCGCATTGCGCGTGCTTTCGCGCTTCATCGCCCGCAAATTGTCGCGTATGCGCTCGCCGGCCTGGTTCAGCCAGTCGTTGGCGAATCCGGGCAGCCACGCGACGTGGACCCGTTGGCGCGGCAGTTCCAGGGTGTCGTCGTCGGGGAAGTTCACGTCGATGCTGTGGTTGGACTCATCCGGCGTGACCGCCGCGCCGGATGATGATGCCGGCGCGGCAAGGCTGCCCGCGGCAGCCGGAACGCCGTGGCGTTTCAATTCGACCAGGCGATCGGCGGCACCGCTCTGCACGCGGCCGCGCGCCACCTCCAGGGCTTCCTTCGCGCTCGAAGGCAACTGCGGCTCCGCCAGCGCGTGGTCGATCTTCGCCAGCGCCTGTTGTTCCTGCGTGCGCACTTCCGCCGGCGTGCGGGCGCTGTTGAAGGAAGCGCCGCCGGCGTGATCATTGCCGAATTTCAGGCCGGAACTGTCGAGCGCGAGTTGCATTACGAAGAATGCGGCGAGGCAGAGGAAGAACATCAGGCGGAACGGCGTCACGTAGCGCATGCGCCTTCCGGCCAGATATTCCTGGGTGAGGAAGCCGGGTTTGAAATACAGCGCCGGCAACGTTCGCACCACGCGCGAATCGATGTTGAGCAGCGTGTCGAGCACGTCGCCCATCACGCCGGAAAGGTGCCTGATCAACCCTTTCACCGGCTGGCCGCACCGATAGCAGTACTCGCCATAAAGCGGTGCGCCGCAGTTGGCGCAGGCCGCGCCGGTCGGTGTCGCAGTTTCCGGTTCCGGTTTCGTTACCATTCCGACGCTCGCTCCGGGAATCTCCGCCGCTTTGCGACTCCACGGGTCAGGGACAGGCGAATGCTTGCCATACGGGAGTGTGATGGAGTTGTGGGAGCATGCCTAGACAAGACCAAGCAAAAACCGTCGGAGCCGGCAGAATCCCCGGATGATCATTCCAGCTTTCGATCGCGCGCGCTACGCGCGCGAAACCCGCATCACCATCAAGCTCGCGTTGCCGCTGATCGCCGGCCAGTTGTCGACGATCGGCATGGGCGCGGTGGACGTCGCGCTGGCCGGCCACTACAGCGCGCACACGCTGGCGGCGGTGGCGGTCGGCGCCAACGTGTGGATGCTGGCGCTGGTCGCGGCGATCGGCATGATGATGGCGTTGCCGCCGTCGGTGGCGCATCTGGACGGCGCGGGCACGCGCGCCGGGATCGGCCCGTTGTTCCGGCAGGCGCTGATGCTGGCGGTCACGCTCGGCGTGCTGCTGTGGTTCGGTGTGCGCCAGACCGCGCCGCTGCTGCACTTGCTCGGCGTCGATGCGGAATTGCTGCCCGACGTGCAGGCATTCCTGCACGCGCTGAGTTGGGGGGCGCCGGCGGTGTGCCTGTATGCCTGTCTGCGGGGGGTTTCCGAAGGCACGAGCTGGACGCGTCCGACGATGTTCTTCGGGTTCACCGGCCTGTGCGCGCTGATCCCGCTGGGCTACGTGTTGATCTACGGCAGGCTCGGCTTGCCGTCGCTGGGTGCGCGCGGCAGCGGCATCGCCAACGCGATCGTGCTGTGGCTGCAGGTCGGGGCATTCGCGATTTATGTACGGTCGTCGCCGCGTTATCGCGACCTGCATCTGTTCGCGCGTTTCGAACGACCGGACCCACACACCATGCTGGGGCTGCTGCGCATCGGCGTGCCGATGGCCGTGACCCTGTTGATGGAGGCCGGCATGTTCTCGGTAGCCGCCTTGCTGATCAGCCGGCTCGGCACGGTGGCGGTGGCCGCGCACCAGATCGCGATCAACGTGGCCTCGATCACCTTCATGGTGCCGCTCGGACTGGCGCTGGCGATTACCGTGAGAGTGGGCAATGCCGCGGGTCGCAACGACCCCGGCGGCGTGCGTTACGCCGGTTTCAGCGGGATATCGCTGACCTTGGTCACCCAGTGCGTGGCGTCGGCGTTGATGCTGGGCATTCCGCACGCCATCGCGCTGCTGTACACCGATGCGCCGGCGGTGCGCGCGCTGGCGGCGCAATTGCTGATACTCGCCGGCCTGTTCCAGTTCGCGGACGGCATCCAGGTGGCTTCCAATGGCGCGCTGCGCGGATTGAAAGACACCCGCGTGCCGATGCTGATCACCGTGCTGGCGTACTGGGGCATCGGCATGCCGGTGGGTTACGCGCTCGCGTTCCACGCCCACTGGGGCACGCCGGGCATGTGGGTCGGCATGAACGCGGGGTTGTACGCCGCCGCGGCATTGCTGCTCGCGCGGTTCGCGCGTCTCGCGCATCACGGCAACTGGAAGCGCGCGCCGATGCCTTCGCCGGCGCAATCGTGACGCGCGTCGGCGGCTCGGCTACGCTGGCGGTCCGGCAATCAACCCGAGTTCGGAGGCAAGGCACACATGGCGGCGCAACAACAATCCGGTGGTTTCTGGAACGGTCTGCGCGCCGTCGGCCGCGGCATCAACATCGCGCGGCTGGTGATCATCAACCTGATCTTCTTCGGGATACTGACGGTGATTTTGGTCGCGGCGGGGCACGGCACGCCCGAGGTCGCGCCGAATAGTGCGCTGGTGCTGAAACCCGACGGCCAACTCGTCGAGCAATACAGCATCGATCCGGCCAGCCGCGCGCTGGCAAGGATGACGGGACAGGACACCGGGCAGGTGCAGGTGCGCGACCTGGTGGCTGCGATCGACGCGGCCGCGCACGACGGCAACATCAAGCGCATCCTGCTGGAACCGGATCAATTGCAGGCCGGCGGTTTCGCCTCGCTGGAAGAAATAGGCGCGGCGCTGGATCGCTTTCGCGCCGCCGGCAAGCAGGTGTACGTGTGGAGCGCGGGCATGGACCAGGGGCAGTATCTGCTGGCCGCGCACGCCGACCGCATCCTGCTCGATCCGCAAGGCGCGCTGATGGTCACCGGCCTGTCGAATTACCGCAGCTACTACAAGGATCTGCTGGACAAGCTCGGCGTGCAGGCGCACCTGTTCCGCGTCGGCCAGTTCAAGTCCGCCGCCGAACCTTTCATCCAGGACGCGCCGTCGCCGGCGTCGATCGAGGCCGACCAGTACTGGCTGGGCGGCCTGTGGAACACCTGGCTGTCCGAAGTCGGCAAACTGCGCGGCATCGATCCCAAGACGCTGCACGACGAAATCGACGCGCTGCCGCAGGAAATCCAGGGCGTCAATGGCGACACCGCGCAACTCGCGTTGAAGCTGCACCTGGTCGACGAACTGGCCACGCCGGAACAGGTCGTGAAACTGATGCAGAAGCAGGGCGCGCCGTCCGACGACGGCAACGGTTTCCGCGGCATCGATCTCGACGGCTACCTGCCGCGCGTGCAGGTGCAGGGCCTGGCGTTCGGCAAACCCATCGTGGCGGTGGTCGTGGCGGAAGGCGAGATCGTCGCGGGCAAGCAGGATCCCGGCACCATCGGCGGCGAATCCACCTCCGCGCTTATCCGCGCCGCGCGCGAGAATCGCAACGTGCGCGCGATCGTGCTGCGCGTGAATTCGCCCGGCGGCGAAGTCTACGCCGCCGAACAGATCCGCCGCGAAGTGCAACTCGCGCGCGAAGCCGGCAAGCCGGTGATCGTGTCGATGGGCGACGTCGCGGCCAGCGGCGGTTACTGGATCTCGATGAACGCCGACCGCATCCTCGCGGAACCCGACACCATCACCGGTTCGATCGGCATCTTCGGCCTGTTCTTCACTGCCGAAGACGGCCTCTCGAAACTCGGCATCCATACCGACGGCGTCGCCACCACGCCGCTGGCCGGCGCCTTCGACATCCGCCGGCCGCTGGATCCCAATCTCGGCGCGATGATCCAGAGCATCATCGACAAGGGTTACCAGGATTTCGTCGGTGGCGTCGCGCGCGCGCGCGGCAAGAGTTTCGCCGACATCGACGCGATCGCGCAGGGTCGCGTATGGAGCGGCGCGCAGGCATTGCAGCGCGGGCTGGTGGACCAGCTCGGCGGCCTCGACGACGCGATCGAGTTCGCGGCGCAGGACGCCAAGTTGGGCAACGACTTCGCGGTCAGCTACGTCGAGAAACCGATGAGTCCGTTCCAGCGATTCCTGCTGAACCTCGGCGATGGTTCCGCCGCGCGCGTGTTCGCTTCACTCGGCATCCGTTTGCCGGATGTCGTTGCGCAGATTCCGAAACTCGCGCCGGAGCTGCAACTGTTGCAGCACGCGCAGGCCGGCAAACCGCAGGTGTATGCGTATTGCTTCTGCACGCTGCATTGATGCGCTCATCCGTGATCGCGAGGATCAAAAAGCCACCATCCTTGGCTGCACTTTTCAAGACAGTGCGGGGGTGAACCTGCTTGCCATCATGCGGTGATTTCAGTGCGACTGGTCGTCGATGGCGGAGCTTTGCTTCGCGACCTGGCTGTCGACGATGTTCTGAACCGCCTTGGCGCGGTCGCGGTCCTTCACCAGCGTGCCGAGCGGCGAGTTGAGCACCACGCTCGACGCGGCCTGCGGTTGCGGCGCGTTCTTCGGCTGCGGCGCCTGCGGGTCGTGCGGCGAACACGCGCATAACGCAATGCTCAGCAACAGCGAGAATGAAATTGGAAAGTGCGGCCATGGATGGCCGCTTTCACGCGCAGGGGTAGCGCACAAACGTTGTTTCATGCCGGATGTCCGAAGGACCGCCGCAGTCTCGCGCGCAAGACCGCGGTGCGCAAGCTGCGCTAAGCTCGTCCAGGAAGTCGGTCACGGTTCTCGATACGTACCCATTCACCGGAGTCGTTGCGCATGAATGCGCATCTTTCCCGCTGGCGGCTGGACGGACAGGTCGCGCTGGTCACCGGCGCCAGTCGTGGCATCGGCATGGCCTGCGCCCGCGAACTGGCCGCGCTGGGCGCGAGTCCGCTGCTGGTCGCGCGCGACGAGGCGCAGTTGAGTGTCGCCTGCGACGAGATCGCGGAAGATTTTCCGGACAGCGATCCGCGCAGCTTCGCCGCCGACCTTTCCGAAGCCGAGGAGCGCCTGGCGGTGTTCGACTGGATCGCGGACCTCGGCGCGCCGCTGTCGCTGCTGGTCAACAACGCCGGCGGCAACATCAAGAAGCCCACGCTGGATTACACCGGCGACGACCTGCACGCGTTGCTCGAACTCAATGTCGTGGCGGCATTCGAACTTTGCCGGCTGGCGCATCCGCAACTGGCGCAGCACGGCAATGCGGCGATCGTCAACATCGGTTCGGTGTCCGGCATCACCCACGTGCGCACCGGCGCGCCCTACGCGTTGAGCAAGGCCGCGCTGCACCAGCTCACGCGCAACCTCGCGTGCGAATGGGCCGAAGACGGCATCCGCGTCAATGCGGTGGCGCCCTGGTACATCCGCACGCAACGCACCGGTCCGGCGCTGTCCGATCCGGATTACCTCGACGAAGTCCTGCAGCGCACGCCGATGGGCCGCATCGGCGAGCCGGAGGAAGTCGCGGGCGCGGTGGCTTTCCTGTGCACGCCGGCGGCGAGCTTCATCACCGGCGAAGTGATTGCGGTGGATGGCGGATTCCTGCACTACGGCTTTTGAAATGTTCTACGACCATCTCGATACGCCGATCGGACCGCTGCTGCTCGTCGCCGACGAACACGGCCTGCGATACATCGGCCTGCCGCGCCGCGGTGAAGCGCAGGAAGCACCCGAAGACGCGCGGCATGCGCCGGCGAAACTGCGGGCCGCACAAAAACAGTTCGAGGAATATTTCGCCGGCGCGCGGCAGGCGTTCGAGTTGCCGCTGCATCCGCATGGCACGCCGTTCCAGCTCGAAGTGTGGGGCGCGCTGCTGGCGATTCCGTATGGCGAGACCGCCAGTTACTTGGACATCGCGCGCCGCATCGGGCGGCCGAATGCGGTGCGCGCGGTCGGCGCCGCGAATGGCGCGAATCCATTGTCGATCATCGTGCCCTGCCATCGCGTGATCGGCAGCGACGGCGATCTCACCGGTTACGGCGGCGGCCTGCCGGCCAAGCGCTGGCTGCTCGCGCACGAACGCAAGCACGCGCCGCGCGCGACGCTGGTATTGGAGCCATAGGGCAATCAGCAGCCCTGCATCTGCGAGCGCAGTTGATCCTCGCGTTGCTGCAGCGGCGGCTGTTCGCTGGGAAACGCCATCTTCAATTTCTCGTGATTGGCGTCGAAACGGCGCTGCAATTCCTCGCACACCTGTGCGGGCGCGGCGTGATGACATTCGTCCTGCACCTGCACGTAGGCATCGGCCAGCAAGGGCCCGCCGACCATCGGCTTGCGCGCTTCCTCCGGCGCGGACATGCCCAGCCGGTCGGGGCCGCCATAAGCCTGGTCGAGGCTCCTGCCCGGTGCGCCGAGCGCGCCCATCGGCACCGAATACGGGCCGGGCACGGTGTCGCTGAGATATTGTTGCTGGTCGTCGTAACGCGTGCAGGCGTACATCGTCGGCAATGGGGAAGGGGGAGGCATTTGCGGCGCGATGGCCACGGTCGCGATCGGCGCGGGTCGCGCAGTCGAAGCCGCGGACTGCGGCAGCGAACTCACTGTCGGCGCGTTTTCCAGCGAGACCGTGCTCTGCTTCTGTCGCGGCGGGCAGGGCTTGTCCTGGTAGCTCACCGCGCCGTCACCCGCGATGCAGCGGTAGACCTGCACCGCCTGCGCGGTTGCGGGAGCGCACAGGGCAGCGATGAGCAACAGGCGCGCGAAGCCGGCCATGCCGGCATGGTACGCGCACGCGACCTGAATGTCCGTCACACGCGGACACGCCGTCACGGATTAAAATCCCCAGTCCGGGAGGGGTGATGCGTCGTCGAGTCTTCGCAGCTTGTCTGGCGGTCCTGAGTTTCCTGCTGCTGCCGGGAGCGGCATGTGCGACCCTGCGCGCGTCGCAGTTGCCCGCCTCGCAAACTTCGTCGCCGTTGCCGGCCTCCGCGGTCATCGGCGGCGGGCTGGATGCGAAGTTCCAGCCCATGCCGCAGCCGTTGCTGCGTGCGCCGGATGCGCAAGTGGCCTGGTATCGCCTGCAGTTGACGCAGGACTGGAACGGCGCGTCGCCGCCATTGCTGGTAATCGGGGGCGACACGCGCGCGCACGTGGTGGCCTACCTGCCTCCGGATTACGCGGCGCATGCCGTCAGCCCCTACGACGCCGACCTCGATCCGCGTTTCTCGCGGCATGCGCTGGTGCTGGCGCTGCCTGGCGATCTGCGCGCAGGGCAATCCATCTATCTGGAAATGGGCGCGCCGGGGCAGACCCAGCCGCTGCATGTGGATGTGGCGGATTACGCGACCTACCAGGCCCGCGACCTGAACCACGTGCGGCTCAGCACGCTGTTCGCGGCGGTGCAGGCATCGATGCTGATGGTGATCCTGTGCTTCTGGCTGGTGCTGCGCGACCGGATGTTCCTGTACTTCCTCGCCTACATGGGCGCGCAACTGGTGTACCAGCTCGCGTCTTCCGGCGAGTTGTACGCGCTGCCTGGCGCCGCGCCGCTGCTGGCGCCGCTGCATTACCACCCGGGACAATTCGCGGCGATTTTGGCCGCGGCGCTGTCGATCGGTTTCATCCTCGAATTCGCCGACCTGCCGTCCTACGTGCCACGGCTGGCGCGCGCGCTGGAATGGCTGCGCTGGCCTTACTTCGCGTTCGCCGTGGCGCTCTGGATTCCGGCGTTGCAACCGGATGCCTGGTTGCCCAACACGGTGAACCTGTTGATCGTCGTCAGCACCCTGCTGGCGCTGATGGCGTCCTGGCGCGCGTGGCGGCTCGGCAGCCGACAGGCCGGGTTCTTCCTGATCGCATGGGTGCCCCTGCTCATGCTGACGCTGGTGCGCGTGGCGCAACTGATCGGCGGCTGGCCGTTGCCGGCGTGGCTGGAATACGGCTTCCCGGCGAGCATGGCCTACGCCGCGGTGGTGATCACCGTGGGCCTCGCCGATCGCACCCTGCAGGTGCGGCACGAACGCGATCACGCGCACCGCATGGCGGAATTCGACGCGCTCACCGGCGTGCTCAACCGCGGCGGCATCCTGCGGCGCTTGCGCGACGCCTGGGAAGCCGCGCGCAAGGAAGGCCAGTCGCTCGCCGTGTTGTTCCTCGACCTGGATCATTTCAAGCGCATCAACGACACACGCGGGCATGCCGCCGGCGACGCCTGCCTGCGCGCGGTGGTCGGCGCGATCCAGGAACAGCTCGGCGCGTCGGACCGGCTGGGCCGTTACGGCGGCGAAGAATTCCTGGTGGTGTTGCGCTGGACCAGCGCGCAGGCAGCGCAGCGGATCGCCGAACGCATCGTCGAACGCGCGGCCAGCCTGCGCGTGCCGGTCGGCGACCAGCCGGTGGAATTGACGGTCAGCATCGGCGTGGCGGTGATGCAGCCGGATACGCCCACTCCGGAAACCCTGCTCGAATGCGCCGACACGGCGCAATACCGCGCCAAGGCGCTCGGTCGCAATCGCGTGGAGATGTATCGTCGCGAAGACCTGGCTGAAACCGTGGCCATGCCGGGCTGAGCAACGCGCCGTTGCGACATGTCGATAGAATCGGGTGATGCAGACGCAATCCCGTGACGTACTGGAATTCTGGCGCGCCGCCGGACCGCGGCGCTGGTTCGCGCGTGACGCCGCGTTCGACGACGCATGCCGGACGCGTTTCCTCGAAGCGCACCACGCGGCCGCACGCCGCGAATGCGAAGCCTGGATGGACGACGCGGAAGGCGCGCTGGCCCTGCTGATCCTGCTGGACCAGATCCCGCGCAATGTGTTTCGCGACAGTGCGCACGCCTGGGCCGCCGACGGGCTGGCGCGGCATTACGCGCAACGCGCGATCGCGGCCGGCTTCGACGCGCAAACCGCGCCGATGTTGCGATCGTTCTTCTACCTGCCCTACGAACACTCGGAAGCGCTTGCGGACCAGGAACGTTCGCTGGCCCTGCATCGCGCGCTGCCGGGCGAAAACGCCGATCGCTGGGCGCACATGCATTACGACATCATCCACCGCTTCGGCCGTTTTCCCCATCGCAATGCCGCTCTGGGTCGCGCGACCACGCCGGAGGAACAGGCGTTCCTGGATCAGGGCGGATTTGCGGGGTGAGCCGGGGTTTTCACCAGATGCCGTGACTGCGCGCGCCGGAAAGCGGTTCATGGATGAGTGCCAGCCGAACTTTTCAATATCGCGCGCGCCGCCGGCGCGATCGCATCGACCCACAGCGAGTATTGCGCGACCGAAGGGTGCAGGCCGTCGGCGACGAGTTGATGGTGAGTGCCTGGATCGCGCGAAATGCCGGTGATGTCCACGAAATGGATGTCGTGAGCGCCGGCTTCTTCCCGCGCCACCGCGTTGAATGCATCGGTTTGCGTGGCGATGCTTTGTGGATCGCGGGCTTCTCCGCGCGCGAACGGCGTGGCGCCCCAATCGGGAATCGACACCACCAGCACGCGATCCGGATGGCCGCCGGCCAGTGCGATCGCGCGTTGCAACAAGGTCCGGAATTGTTCGCGGTATTCGTCGAGCGCGCGTCCGCGGTATTGGTTGTTCACGCCGATCAGCAGGGTGACCAGGTCGTACGGAGGATCGAAGTGCGATTCGTCCATCGCGCCGAGCAATTCGTCGGTGGTCCAGCCGGTGCGCGCGATGATCCGCGGATCGTCAAGCGGGGTGCCTTGCGCGCGCAGACGCGTTGCCAGCGCCACCGGCCAGCGTCCGGTTTCCGGAACGCCTTCGCCGATGGTGTAGGAATCGCCCAGTGCGAGGAAGGTGGCGGGCATGCGGGGAGTGCGGCGGAATGCGCGCGGTCGATGTGATCGCCGCATCCTAACAGCGGGCGCTCCGTGGCTCGCACCGGCAACGTGTTTTTCAACCTCCTGCCGGTGGTCCATCGGCGGCGAGTTGCGATCGGCGTGCGGAAAACGGCGATAATCCGCGCAATGACGGTTGGTGAATCTTCATTCTCCGCTGTGCGCATCGGCTGGCGTGGCGCGCTGCCGCCCTTGCGCGGCGCGCAGCGGCTCGCGCGCGTCAGCGCGCAGCATCGAGCCGGTTACGAAGTGCACGACGGCACGTGCGCGTTCAATGTACAGCCCGCGCCGCGCTTCCTGAAACGCGGGATCGAAGCCAACGAACGCCCCGCGGTGGGCGATTTCGTGATCATCGAACCCGGTTCTCCGCCGCACATCGTCGAGATCCTTCCGCGGCGCGGCGCCTTGACGCGCGCCGCCGCCGGGGAGCGTTACGTACGCCAGGTCATCGCCGCGAATGTCGACGTCGTGCTGCTGATGATGGGCCTGGATCATGACTTCAACGCTGCGCGCGCGGAACGCTATCTTGCGCTGATCGAGGGCAGCGGCGCGGCGCCGGTGGTGGTGCTGACCAAGGCCGACAAGCTGGATGCCGAAGCATGCGGCGAAGCGCTGGCGCAACTGGCAGCGCGGCTTCCGCCTGGCACGCCATTGCTCGCGATCAACGGCAAGGACCCGCACAGCGTCGCCGCGCTCGATCCGTATCTGGCGCCGGGCATCACCGCGGTGCTGGTCGGTTCCTCCGGTGCCGGCAAATCCACGCTGACCAATACGCTGCTGGGCGAATCGCGCATGGCGACCGCCGCCACCCGCGAAAGCGACGGACGCGGCCGCCACACCACCACGCATCGCGCGTTGTTGTTGCTGCCCGGTGGCGCCTGCCTCATCGACACGCCGGGCATGCGCGAATTGAAACTCACCGGCGAGGAAGCATTGGATGTCTTCGCCGACATCGACGCGCTGGCGTCGCGTTGCCGTTTCGCCGATTGCAGCCACGGCAACGAACCGGGTTGCGCGGTGCGTGCGGCGATCGAATCCGGCGAACTGGACGCCGACCGTTTCGCCAATTATCTGAAGTTGAGCGGCGAGCGCGAACAACAGACCGAAGCGCTGGAAGCGCGCTTGCACCGCAAGGCCGACGACAAGGTGCAGACGCGCGCCCTGCGCCAGTTCTATCGCGACCGCGAACGCAAATGAGCAGGAAGGCGCCGCGCGGATTCGCACGTTGCAGCGCGCTGGACAAGCGCCTGGTGGAGGCGGTGCGCGGCGTGCACGTGCTGGGCTCGGTGGCGTGGCCGGCCTCGGTCGAGCAGCAATTCCTGCACGCTCTCGCGCGTGGGCACGAAACGTTGCCGAAGGTCGAATACGCGAAGCCGGACTTGTCGGCGCAGCGCGCGGAATTGCAGGCCATCGCGGAGGCCGCCGATGCGGACCATCCGCTGGGCGATTACCTGGCGCGCAGCGCGCGTTCCTGGTCCGTGGCGGCGGAAATGCTGGAAGCGGTCGGAGGTCCGGCGGTCACCGCGTTGTCGATCGAATTGTATGGCCGGCCCCACGACGCGCTGCCCGGCAGCACGCAAACCAACCTGGACGCCGCGAAGTATTTCCTGCAGATCGCGGAAGAACTCGGCGACGGGCTGGCCGCGGACGAGATCGATTACTGCCTTTCCGCGGATACGATGCGCGAGGAATTGCAGCGCGAGGTCGATGCCTTCTTCGGGGACGACATCGTCAAGGTGGTAATCGACCCGGACCTGACGGCCAAGGCCGCCGCGGGCGCCGCGCGCATCCGGCTGCGTTCGGCCACCTGCTATTCCGAATACGACCGCAACCAGTTGCTGGAACACGAGGCCTTCGTGCACACGCTGACCGCGCTAAACGGACGCGCGCAGCCGGTGCTCAAATCGCTGTCGCGCGGTTCGCCGCGCGCGACCCTCACGCAGGAAGGCCTGGCGGTGTTCGCGGAACTGATGTCCGGCTCGATCGACATCGCACGCCTCAAGCGCATCAGCCTGCGCATCCTCGCGATCGACCGCGCGCTGGCGGGCGCGGACTTCATCGAGGTGTTCCGCTTCTTCCGAGCGCACGGGCAGAACGATGCCGACAGTTTCCATTCGGCGCAGCGCGTGTTCCGCGGCGTGCCGCCGGGCGGCGGCGCGGCCTTCACCAAGGACAACGTCTATCTGGCCGGCCTGCTGACCGTGCACACCTTTTTCCGCTGGGCGTTCAAGCGCGGGAGGCTGGATCTGCTGCGCCACTTGTTCGCAGGCAAATTCGTGCTGGAGGACGTGATCCGGCTGGCGTCATGCTTCGCGGAGGGTTCGCTGGCGCCGCCCAGATACCTGCCGCCGTGGATGCGCAGCGCGCATGGGCTGGCAGGAAGGCTGGCGTTTTCGCTGTTCGCGAACAAGATCAGGATGGGCAAGATCGGGCAATGGGACCCGGCTTGAGCGCTGCGGCCTAACCCTTGCGCTGCAAGGCTTTGCGGGGACGCGTGATATATTGATGGACCGCGTCGCGTGTTGCGGCGCGCCATGCCACCGGCGTTTCGATGAGCCTTCCCGAAGAACTCAAGCAGGCCGCGCTGGACTACCACCGTCACGCGCCGGCGGGAAAGATCCGCATCACGCCGACCAAGTCGTTGCTGACCGCGCGCGACCTGTCGCTGGCCTATTCGCCGGGCGTCGCCGCCGCTTGCGAGGCCATCGTCGAGAATCCGGTCGAGGCTTACTCGCTCACCGCGCGCGGCAACCTGGTCGCGGTGATCACCAACGGCACCGCCGTGCTCGGGCTGGGCGACATCGGCCCGCTGGCCGGCAAGCCGGTGATGGAAGGCAAGGGCGTGCTGTTCCGCAAGTTCGCCGGCATCGACGTGTTCGACATCGAGATCGACCAGAAGGACACGGACAAACTGGTCGAGACCATCGCCGCGCTGGAGCCGACTTTCGGCGGCATCAACCTCGAGGACATCAAGGCGCCGGAGTGTTTCATCGTCGAGCGGAAATTGCGGGAACGCATGAAGATCCCGGTGTTCCACGACGACCAGCACGGCACCGCGATCATCGTCGGCGCGGCGCTGATCAACGCGCTGCGCGTGGTCGGCAAGAAGATCGAAGACGTGAAGCTGGCGCACGCCGGCGCCGGCGCGGCCGGCATCGCATGCCTGGACATGCTGGTGGCGTTGGGCATGAAGCCGGAGAACATCCTGGCGATCGACCGCAACGGCGTGCTGCACTCCGGGCGCAACGACATGGACGCGGATCGCGCGCGTTACGCGCGCGACACGCAGGCGCGCACGCTGGCGGACATCGTCAAGGGTGCGGACGTGTTCCTGGGCCTGTCCGCGGGCGGAGTGCTGAAACCGGAAATGCTGGCGAGCATGGCCGCGAAGCCGGTCGTGCTGGCGCTGGCCAACCCGACGCCGGAGATCATGCCGGACCTCGCGCGCGCGACGCGCCCGGATTGCGTGATCGCCACCGGGCGTTCGGATTTCCCCAACCAGGTGAACAACGCGCTGTGCTTCCCGTACATCTTCCGCGGCGCGCTGGACGTGGGCGCGACCACGATCAACGAGGCGATGAAAGTCGCCTGCGTGCATGCGATCGCGGAACTGGCGCGGCGCGAAGGTTCGGATGTCGCCGCGCGCGCCTACGGCGGCAAGCCGCCGCATTTCGGCCGCGATTACCTGATCCCGCAGCCGTTCGATCCGCGCCTGCTGGTGCAGCTCGCGCCGGCGGTGGCGCGAGCCGCGATGGATTCCGGCGTCGCGACGCGTCCGATCGCGGACATGGCGGCCTACCGCGAAAAGCTGATGCAGTTCGTGTTCCGCACCGGGCTGGTGATGAAACCGGTGTTCGAGCGCGCCAAGTCCGATCCCAGGCGCGTGGTGTACGCGGAAGGCGAAGAGGAAACCGTGCTGCGCGCGGTGCAGACGGTGGTGGACGAAGGCCTGGCGCGGCCGATCCTGATCGGTCGGCCGGAAGTGATCGCGCGTCGCATCGAGCGCGTCGGCCTGCGGTTGCAAGCCGACCGCGATTTCGATCTGTGCAACATCCATTCCGACCCGCGTTTCGACGAATACTGGCAGCAGTACTACGCGCTGATGCAGCGGCGCGGCTTTACCCAGGCGCTGGCGAAGTCGGTGGTGCGCTCGCGTTCCAGCGTGATCGCCGCGCTGATGGTGGAGCGCGGCGACGCCGACGCGATGATCTGCGGCACGGTCGGCCGCTACCAGAAGAAGCTCGGCCACATCCTCGACATCATCGGGCTGGACCGCGGCGCCTGCGCGCCGGCGGCGATGACCGCGATCGCCAACGACAAGGGCGTGTATTTCTTCCTCGACACCCACGTGCAGGACGATCCCGACGCCGAACAGATCGCCAACGCGACGCTGCAGGCCTCGCTGCGGCTGAAGCTGTTCGGCATCGACGCGCGCATCGCGCTGCTCTCGGCGTCGAATTTCGGCAGTCGCGACAACGCGGCCACGCGCAAGCTGCAGGAAGCGCTGCGCATCATCCGCAAGCGCGTGCCGAAGCTGGAGGTGGAAGGCGAGATGCAGGCCGACCTGGCGCTGGACCCGGCGTTGCGCGAACGCGTGTTCCCGAATTCGCGCCTGACCGGGCGCGCCAACGTGTTCGTGTTCCCCAACCTGGAAGCTGCCAACACCGCCTTCAACATGACGCGCGTGATGTGCGACGGCGTGGTGATCGGCCCGATCCTGATGGGAGTCGCCAAGCCGGTGCACGTGCTGACGCCGCAGGCGACCGTGCGGCGCGTGGTCAACATGACCGCCATCGCATGCGTGGAAGCGCAGATTCGTGCGGAGCGCGAATTGAAAGAGGGGAATGTCAGGATGCAGACGAATGCCGTTGCGCCCGAACGCGGGCGTGGTGAATGATCCGACGACAAGCGATGCGCGCGAACGATGCGCACGAGGAAACAACGATGAACGACCTGACCCGCGTATTGCTCGACAACGATCCCGATCCGTCGGAAACCCGCGAATGGATCGAATCGATCGACGCCGTGATCGGCGCCGAAGGCCCCGAGCGCGCGCACTTCCTGCTCGAAAAGCTGGTGGACGAGACGCGCCGTGCCGGCGGGCACCTGCCTTTCGATCCGACCACCGAATACATCAACACCATTCCCCCGCATCTCGAGGCCAAATCGCCCGGCGACGCGGCGATGGAATGGCGCATCCGCTCGCTGATCCGCTGGAACGCGATGGCGATGGTGGTGCGCGCCAACCGCAAGCCGGGCGAACTCGGCGGGCACATCGCCAGTTTCGCCTCCAGCGCCACGCTGTACGACGTCGGTTTCAACCATTTCTGGCGCGCGCCGAGCGAGGACCATCCGGGCGATCTGATTTTCTATCAGGGCCATTCCAGCCCGGGCATCTACGCGCGTTCGTTCCTGGAAGGCCGCCTGACCGAAGACCAGCTCGACCGCTTCCGCATGGAAGTCGGCGGGCGCGGGCTCTCGTCGTATCCGCATCCGTGGCTGATGCCGGATTACTGGCAGACGCCGACGGTGTCGATGGGGCTGGGTCCGATCCAGGCGATCTACCAGGCGCAGTTCTGGAAATACCTGGAAAGCCGTGGCCTGATCCCGAAGACCGATCGCAAGATCTGGTGCTTCATGGGCGACGGCGAAACCGACGAACCGGAATCGCTGGGCGCGATCGCGCTGGCCGGGCGCGAGAAGCTGGACAACCTCGTGTTCGTGATCAACTGCAACCTGCAGCGCCTCGACGGCCCGGTGCGCGGCAACGGCAAGATCATCCAGGAACTGGAAGGCGTGTTCCGCGGCGCGGACTGGAATGTCGTCAAGCTGATCTGGGGAAGTTACTGGGATCCGCTGCTGGCGCGCGACAACGGCGGCGCCCTGCGCAAGCTGATGATGGAAACCGTGGACGGCGAATACCAGGCCTGCAAGGCCTTCGGCGGCGCGTACACGCGCGAGCATTTCTTCGGAAAATATCCGGAAACCGCGGCGATGGTCGCGTCGCTTTCCGACGACGACATCTGGCGCCTCAATCGCGGCGGCCACGATCCGCACAAGGTCTATGCGGCGTATCACGCAGCCACGCACACCGAAGGCATGCCGACCGTGATCCTGGCCAAGACGATCAAGGGTTATGGCATGGGCACGGCCGGCGAATCGCAGAACACGACGCACCAGCAAAAGAAGATGCACGAGGATGCGATCGTCGCGTTCCGCGATCGTTTCAACATTCCGGTGTCGGACGAGAAGCTCAAGGGCGAGGACCTCGACTCGGTGCCGTATTTCCATCCGGGCAAGGATTCGCCGGAAGTCGAATACATGCACGAACGCCGCAAGGCGCTGGGCGGTTACCTGCCGCAGCGTCGGCGCAAGTCGTCGTCGGATTTCGCCGCGCCGGAACTGAAGGCGTTCGAACAGATCACCAAGGGCACCGGCGATCGCGAGATCAGCACCACCATGGCGCTGGTGCGCGGCATGAACCTGCTGTTGCGCGACAAGCAGATCGGTCCGCGCGTGGTGCCGATCGTGGCCGACGAGGCGCGCACCTTCGGCATGGAAGGCATGTTCCGGCAGATCGGCATCTATGCGCCGTTCGGGCAGAAGTACAAGCCGCAGGACGCCGACCAGTTGCTGTATTACCGCGAGGACACCAAGGGCCAGGTGTTGCAGGAAGGCATCAGCGAGGCCGGCGGCATGTCGGCGTGGATCGCCGCCGCGACGAGTTATTCGGTATCCGACCTGCCGATGTTGCCGTTCTTCATCTACTACTCCATGTTCGGTTTCCAGCGCGTCGGCGACCTCGCGTGGGCGGCGGGCGATTCGCGCGCGCGCGGATTCCTGATCGGCGGCACCGCCGGGCGCACCACGCTCAATGGCGAGGGCCTGCAGCACGAAGACGGTTCTTCGCACCTGTGGGCCGGCGCGGTTCCCAACTGCCGCGCCTACGATCCGACGTTCTCCTACGAAGTCGCGGTGATCCTGCAGGACGGCGTGCGCCGCATGCTGCACGAACAGGAAGACGTGTATTACTACATCACCGTGATGAACGAGAACTACCCGCACCCGGACATGCCGGAAGGCTGCGCGGAAGGCATCGTCAAGGGCATGTACCTGCTGCGCGACGCCGGCAAAAGCAAAAAGGGCGCGCCGCGGGTGCAGCTGCTCGGAGCCGGCACGATCCTGCGCGAATGCATCGCGGCGGCGGAACTGCTGGGATCCGAATTCGGTGTGGCCGCGGACATCTGGTCGTGCCCTAGTTTCGTCGAATTGCGTCGCGACGGATTCGACTGCGAGCGCTGGAACCGCCTGCATCCGGAAACGAAGCAGCAGCGCACGCCGTACGTCGCGCAATGCCTCGCTGGCCGCGACGGCCCGGCGGTGGCGGCGACCGATTACGTGCGCGAATACGCCGACCAGATCCGCGCCTTCATGCCGGACGGCAAGCGTTACGTCGTGCTGGGCACGGACGGCTACGGCCGCAGCGACACGCGCGAACACCTGCGCGGGTTCTTCGAAGTCGACCGCCACTGGATCGCGCATGCCGCGATCTGCGCGCTCGCCGCCGAAGGCACGCTCAAGCCGCAGGACGTCGCGCGCGCGATCAAGCTGTGGAAACTCGATCCCGACAAGCCCAACCCCGTCACCGTCTGACGTGCTTCACTCCGCCATCGCGCGCTGGATGGCCTCCAGCGCGTGGCCGCGGGTCTCGATGCCGGAGCGGGCGATCATCAGCCCGGAGATCGCCATCGGCACGGCGATCACGATGGCGGAAAGCGTGAAGTTGCCGAACAGGCCGAGCACCCCGAGGCCCGCGCCGAGGATGCCGCCGGCCTTGGAGCTGGCGGCGATCATGCCGGAGCCGGTGCCGCGCAGGTGCACCGGATAGATTTCCGCCGAATACGGAATCATCGTCGCGATCACGCCGCTGATCCCGATCAGCAGCGCGACGGTTGCGACCACGGTCGCCATGGTGTTTTGCACGTGGCCGACTTCGATCGCGAGAAACGCGAGCAGTGCGAGCGCGGTCAGCGCGATGAACAGCACCAGCGTGCGCACGCTGCTCCAGCGCTGATACAGCCACACCACCACCGCGATGCCGGGGATCGCCAGGATCGCCGATTTCGCCAGCAGTTCGCTCGCGCCGTGGGCATCCAGGCCCAGTTTTTCCAGATTGCCGGGTAACCACAGCAGGAAGCCGAAATTCGCCAGGCCCCATGCCAGCCCGCACATCGCAAGTCCCGCGCTGATCCGCGCGTAACGGCCGCGCAACAACTCGCGCACGCCCGCGACCGGATGCGCGGTTTCCAGGATCGGGGCATCGCTGTCGCGGGAATCTTCCAGCAGCTTCGTGGAACCGGCGAAGCGCATCAGCACCGCGCGCGCCTCGGCGTGCAATCCGCTGTTGGAAAGGAAGCGCGGCGATTCGGGAATGAATCGGTTGAGGAACACGATCAGCGCGCCGGTGGGAAGGTTCAACAGCCACAACGCGCGCCAGGAGAAGGTGGGTTCCAGCAACGTGGCCGCGCCCGATGCGGCGAGATATCCGGCCGACGTGCCGATGCCGCCCAGTGCCACCAGCAGCCAGCCGCGGTGCGCGGTGGGAATGGTTTCGGCCATCAGGGTGAACGCGATCGGCAACATGCCGCCGGCCGCCGCGCCCATCATGAAGCACATCACCAGGTTCCACGAGAAGGCCGGCATGGTGCCGCAGATGGCGGTGCCCATGAACATGATCGCGGAAAGCAGGATCGCGGCGCGGCGCCCGAACAGATCGGCGATGCGCCCCCACACCACCGAACCTACGGCGGTGCCGGTCAAAGCCGACAGCGCGAGATAGCCGGCGGTCGATTTGGTGATCGCATATTCGTGCGCCATGCCGGGCATCACGAATGCGATCGAAGCCGGCTTCATCACGTCCACGGTCAACGCCGCAACCAGCACGATCACCAGCTTCCAGTGCTCTTGGTTGAGCGGCACGCCATCCGCGATGTGGAAATAGCGATGATTGCCGTGACCGTGCAGGTTCTGCCGCAGTTGTTCGACATGCGGCATCAAACCGTAGCCCGCCAGCAGCACTCCGGCGGGAATCAGGAACATGCCGATCGCCATCGGCGTGTCCATCGCCATGCCGGCGAGGTGGTAATGCATCGGCGCAGCCATCAGGTACATCGGCATGTGCAGGCACACGCCCGCCGTCACCGCGAGGCAGCCGATCCAGAAGGCGAGCGGATGATGGAAGGCGATGCCGCGCGAATTCATGGGTGAGCCGGGTCGGGGCGGGCCGATGATCCTAGCAAAGCGCCGTCGATCGCGACGCCTCGAATTCCGACGAAGGCCTGCGGTGTCGGCTTGCAATCGTCGGGGAATTCCTACGGAATCCTGCGGCGAAGCCATGTAGCGGCGCGTCGCGCAAGGTTCGAAGATGCGTTTCCACCACGGGGACGCATCATGCACGCGAGTCCGCTTCGATTCCGGTTTTCCTGGCTTGCGGCGACGCTTGCAGGCCTGGCGTTGCAGGCGACGATGGCCGCGTGCGCGCGCGCCGCGCCGGTATATCGCTGCACGGGCACGCATGGCGAAACCATGTTCCAGGCCGAGCCTTGCGCATCGCCAAAGGACAAGGGCGTCGTGGAAGTGCGCGAGCAACCCCTGATCGATCCGTCGGCGCCGCCTGCTGCGGCGCGTTCCGCCGTCGCGCGTGGCGGCAAGCAACGCAAGGTCGCGGCAACCCATCACGCGAACAGACGCGTGGAGAAAACCCCGGCGTCCTATGAATGCCGCGCTTCCGACGGCGAAGTCTTCTATCGGCATTCGCGCTGCCCCGGCACGGTGAAGGGCGATGGCGTCGCACGCTTCGGCGCGCAGGCTCCGCAAGCATCTTCGCGTCGCGGGCGGACGGCGGACGGCGGCGCGTGGGGCACGGTGAAGGTGGCCGCGCGCAAGATTCCGCGAGAGGAAGCCTGCCGCCGGATCAATGCATTGACGACGTCGGACCGCGATGGCCATGAGCGCGACGAACAGGTTTCCGTCTACGACCACAATACGGGCCGCGATCCCTGCGAGGGAATTTGAACCCGGCTTCATCCATTGCGCGTGGCGCGACTGCGCACCCGCGCGCGCTTGCCGGACTTGCCGCGCGGAGTCGGACCGGCGCGCCGCATCCCGAGTTTCGGCTTGGCGCGGAATTGCGCGGCTTCGTCCGGTATCCATCCCCGGAACGCCTGGAAACCGCCGTGCCGCGAGGAGCGTTCGGGATAGACGAGTCGATGCCGGGGTGCAGCGCGACGAAGCGCGGCAGCCGGGGCAGCAACCAGAAACCGCACCCGAAACCACATTCTCTGCGTCAGCGGTTCGCTTGCAGCTTTCGGCAGCGGCCGGAGAGATGCAGGCGGACATGGCATGGAACACGCGGCTTGCATGCATGCGTGACAAGACCGAAGCTAGCGATCCGCGCGCCGCGCGTGTTGCGGCGACGCATCCATCATGCGGAGGAATTCCGATGCCTGCGTTACGCCATTCGATGGCGGCGATGATCGCCGCCGTCCTGCTCGGAGCCTGTTCGCAGGGAAGCAATGCGCCGGCGCAACCGCAACCGGACGCCAGGGCTGCGCGCGAATTGCAGGCGCAGCAGAAGCTGGTGCTGTACCAGAGCATGCTGTCCTCGCATCGCGACGATCTCGCGGCGCCCATCGGGGAAGAGATCGTCAAGGACTTCGGCGACACCGCCGCCGCCACCGAGATCAACAAGACGCTGCCGCAGATCGAGGCTGCCGCGAAGGCCACGGCCGAGCATGATCGCCTGGCCAACCTGTGGACCTATCAGACCGCGACGCAGTCGGGTGCCATCCAGCACACCGCCAGCGTCACCAGCAGCAAGCCGACCGGCGCCGCCGCGGTGCAACTGATCTTGCGCCGCCACGCGAAGTGGGGCCAGAGCGTGTATCTGTTCGGCAGCGGCCACGGTTTCGTGTGCAAGGATCTTTGCAACGTGGCGATGCGCTTCGACGGCAAGCCGCAGACCTGGAAGGCATACCTGCCCAAGACCGGCGAGCCGGCACTCTTCATCAAGGACGATCCGCGCTTCATCGCGGCGATGCAGAAAGCCAGGGTAATCGAGATGGACGTGGATACCCGCGACCAGGGCAAGGAGGCGTTGCAGTTCGAAGTGGGCGGCTTCGACAAGGGGAAATTCCCGCCGTTGTCGAAGCACTGAAGCGTGCTGCGGGCTTGTTGAAACCCACACGGCGCGGGCGCAAGATGCGCGCCGGCAGGGAGGAATCGGCGTGGAAGAGAAGATCTGCGTTTTCGACGACGTCTACAACGAGACTTCCGCGCGCGCGCAGGCCGAGCACGAGAAGACCGCGGCCTTCGGCATGCTGGCGCGGATGAAGCTGTGGGACCGGCCCAAGGAAACCGACATCACGCTCGCCTCCACCGAGAAACGCTACGAGCCTTTCTGGCTGGCCAAGGCCACGCGCCGCACGCTGTACAAGCGCAAGACCAGCTACCAGATTCACATCGAACATGCGCACGCGGTGGCGGTGGAATTGCTGGGACAAAAGCTTCCGGTCGACCCGGCCAGGCGCGAACTGAAACTTGCCGCACTGGAAGATTGCGAGCGCACGGTCTCGCTTTCCGAATATTTCGACGGCCTGCACCGGCAGACGCCCGAAAAGACGCTGGCGGATTTCGCCGGCAACTACACTTTCCACGAGATTTCGGGCAACACCGAACCGAATTTCATCGCGCCGACGGTGACCGCGGCCTCGGTGCTGCAGCAGGTGAAAGCGCGACTCGCCACGCCGATCGAAGCCGACCAGATCGAATCCGACGGAATCGACCTGCAGGCGTTGAACCTGCTCTACCGGCCGGTCTACGCGTTCCAGTTCGCGTGGAAGGACAAGCAGGGCGTGATCGAGATCGACGGTCTGTCTGGGCGCGTCAACAAGGAAGGCAACATGCTCGGCAACGCCGTGCGCAAGCTGGGTTCACGCGATGCCCTGTTCGACCTGGGCGCCGATTTCGCCGGCATGGTGCTGCCCGGCGGCACCATCGTGGTCAAGCTGATCGACAAGCTCTCGAAGTGAGAAGCGTCGAGAAAGAACGTGCTGCTGTTGAAAAGTGCGGCCATGGATGGCCGCTTTTGAACTCGCACTGAGCGGGAATGCCGGTCAACGCGTGGCGCTTCGGTTAGCCGCGATCATGGACGATCGCACTAATCCTGAACTTCGTCGCAGCGACGTTCGGTGGTGGTATAGGTCTGGCTATCCTGATGCGCCTGCTGCACCTTGTTGCCGACCACGCCGCCGGCGACCGCGCCGCCGACCGTCGCCAGGGTCTTGCCCTTGCCGCCGCCCACCTGATGACCAAGCAGGCCGCCCGCCACCGCGCCGATCGCGGTGCCGGTGATGCGGTGCTTGTCCTTGTGCGGCACCTTGTGCACGACCTGCACGTCGCGGCAGACCACTTTCGCGGATGCCGGTGCGGCGTTGACCGCCGCCATCACCAGGATCAGCGCGGGACCGATATAGTGCTGGAAACGCATGTCGTTCTCCAAGCATTTCTCCATCAAGGACCTTGCTACGCGGGCAGCGGGCTGTCAAATTGCCGCGCCGGCGTGGTTCAGCCCGCAGTCGGCATCGCCGCGCCCGTCTAGACGCAATATTCAGGTATCTGCCGCGACACTGGCCGGGCTATTCCATTCCACGAACAGAGGTGACGAGGATGAAAGGGACCATCATGAAGCGTCTGAAGATGCACACGCTCGCTGTGGCCACGGGCGCCGCCGTGTTGTGTGCAGGCACGCTGGCCGTCAGTCCGCGGGCTTCGGCGGCGGCGGACCTGGAATGTAAGTTGCGGTATTCGATGAAAGGCTGGTCGGCGATTATCAAGAAGGCCGAAGGCAACGGCACGGTGACCTGTGCCAACGGCGAATCCATGGCCGTGCACATCGAAGTCATCGGTGGCGGCCTGACCGCAGGCAAATGGCAGATCGACGACGGCAGGGGCGACTTCAGCGACGTGCACCACATCCGCGAAGTGCTCGGCAACTATGCGCAAGGTGAAGCCAGCGCCGCCGCCGGCAAGGCCGCCACCGCGCAGGTGTTGACCAAGGGCACCGTGTCGCTGGCGCTCGCCGGCACCGGCCAGGGCATCGATCTCGGCCTGTCCGGCGCGAAGTTCTCCATCAGCAGCGCCGGCCCGGTGCACATGCATCACTGAGGCGCGACCACCGCGTCCTAGCCCGAGGCCGCGGCGCATCAGCGTCGCGGCCTTTTTGTTTCTTCCGGCGTCGCGTCGCGCGCCTGCCGGCGTATCCGCGGAGCGACGCATGCAGGATCTTCTGAAACGCATCGACATGCCCGAGTTGCCGCATCAGGCGATCCGTTTCGGGCTGCAATTGGCGCTGGCCCTGCTGCTGTTGCTGCTCGGCTTCTGGATGGCGGCGCGGCTGGCCAACCTGTTCCGGCGCGCGCTGGAACGCACGCACCTGGACGTGACGTTGAGTGGATTCCTGCGCAACCTGGCGTACGGCGTGCTGATCGTGCTGTTGCTGGTAATGACGCTGGATTTCGTCGGCCTGCCCAGCGCGCCTTTCATCACCGCGCTCGGCGCCGCCGGCCTCGCGATCGGACTGGCGCTGCAGGGATCGCTGTCGAACCTCGCGTGGGGCGTGTTGCTGATCGTGTTCCGTCCGTTCCGCGCCGGCGATTTCGTGCAGCTCGGCACGATCGAAGGCACGGTGGAACGCATCGACCTGATGCAGACCTGGCTGGTGATGCCGGACAACCGCGAGGCGATCGTGCCCAACGCCAAGGTCGGTTCCGACGCGATCATCAATTTCAATCGTCTCGGCAAACGTCGTTTCGAGATCAAGGTCGGCATCGGTTATGGCGACGACATCGAACGCGCGATGCGGATCGTGCGCGAACTGTTCGCGCAAGGTTCACGCATCCTGGAAAATCCCGCGCCGGGCGTGTGGTTGAATGCGCTGGGCGAAAGCACGGTGGACCTGGTGATCCGCGCCTGGGCCGCCGTCGGCGACCTGTGGGAAACGCAGACCGCCTTCACGCTGGCGTTGAAACGGCGTTTCGACGCGGAAGGCATCAGCCTGCCGTTCCCGCAGCACGAAGTGACCGTGCGGCAGGTTGCCGCCAAATGATGCGGGACGACCCGGCCGGACGATCCGGCCGGCGCGCATTGCAACGCCGGATCGCTTATTCCAGCGTCACCTGCGCGCGGTTGTCGTCGCTGACGCGATCGACCAGCTCGTTGAACGGATCGATGCCGGCCTCGTAAGGCTGGCCGTCCACGACCACGCTGATCGTGCTGTCGCCGTCCGCGACCGGCATCTTCGCAAGGTACAGCGGTTTCTCGTCCTGTTCCTCGCCGTCGGCGGCCTTGGCGAACACGCCGATCTCGATCGGGATGTCGACCTTCGCGCGCGTCTCCTTGCCCTTGCCGTCCGCGTACGACTTGGCGGCGTGCACTTGCAGCGTCACCCGGTACTTGCCGTCGGGAAGTTTCTTCGCGGCGGCCTTGACCATGCGGTCGTCGAACAGGGTGATGCGGTCGAAGAAGTCGGTAACCAGTCCCTGGTACTGCGGGCCGGCTTCGGCGCGCAGTGGCGCGATCAGGTCGCGGGTATCGGTGTAGGGCAGCTGCTGGAACTTCACCGCGCCCAGCCACTGCCGCAACGCCGCATTGACCTTGTCCTCGCCGATGTAATCCTGCAGCGCGTAGAAGATCACCGAGCCCTTGCGGTAGTGGATGTAGGCCTGGTTCTCGACCAGCGCGAGCGGTTCCTCCTCGACGCGTTCGCCGCCGCGGCCCGACAGGTAATTGTCGAGTTCGTACTTCAGGAACTTGCGCATTTTCGTCGGGCCGTACAGGTGCTTCATCACCATCAGAGCCGAATAC
>DATNEQ010000002.1:0-32267 GCA_035552915.1 Rhodanobacteraceae bacterium | reverse complement strand
CATTCCTGTCGCGGGCGTGCCGGAAATGATCGCGGCGGTACGCGACCAGGCCGGCCACGGCGCAGACTGGATCAAGATCTACGCCGACTACCACTGCGGCAAATCGCACGGTTCGGTGCCGACCTTCACGCAGGAAGAATTGAACGCCGGCGTGGAGGCCGCGCATTCGTTGGGCTTGCCTGTGTCGGTGCATTCGACCACGGCCGAAGGCATGCGCCGTTCGATCGTTGCCGGCGTCGATACCATCGAGCACGGTTTCTACGGCACCAGGGAAGTGTTCGAGATGATGGCCAAGCACCACGTAGCGTATTTGCCGACGCTGGAAGCCGTCGCCGCCTACGCCGAATACTTCGACCACTGGAAACCGGGCGATCCGCCCAACGACGAAATGAAAGCTTCGCAAAACGCCTTCAAGCTGGCGATGCAGACCGGCGTCATCATCGGTTGCGGCAGCGACGTCGGCGTGTTCAAGCACGGCACCAACTACAAGGAACTCGAGTGGATGGTGAAGGACGGCATGCGCCCCGCACAGGCGCTGCTGGCCGCCACCGCGGTGGACGCGAAAATCCTGCGCCAGCAGGACAAGTTCGGTCAGCTACGCGAAGGCCTCGATGCCGACGTCATCGCGGTGCAGGGCGACCCGACGCAGGACATAAGCGCAATCGAACACGTGCCGTTCGTGATGAAGGGTGGGGTGATTTACAGGAATCACTGACTAACCTGCTGCGCTCGACATCTTGCGCAACGGCGGTGCTCGGAATCCTCATGTACTGACGTGTACACTCCGGTTCCTGCGCTTCGGCGTCGCGCAACCTGTCTTCGCTCGCGACGGTTATTCAGGGATTCCTCAAGTCGTGATCTGGAAGAGGTGAGCGCATGGCTCTCGAATCGCTTTTGTGGTGGCGACGGCCGCGCGTGCTGGACTTGGGCGGGGGCAAGTTCGTGCCACACGGCGTGCAGGATCGCCTCTGGGAAGATTTCTACTACCGCGCGCTGACGATCTCCTGGCCGCGCTTCTTCGGCGTCGCCGTCTGCATCTTCCTGCTGTTCAACGTGCTGTTCGCGCTGGTCTACCAGATCCAGCCGGGCGGCATCGCCAACGAAACGCCCAGGGGCGTGGTCGGCGCGTTCTTCTTCAGCGTGGAAACGCTGGCCACCGTCGGCTATGGCGACATGCACCCGCAGTCGCTCTACGCGCACCTCGTCGCTACGGCGGAAATCATCCTTGGCATCGGCAACATCGCCATCGTCACCGGCCTGATCTTCGCGCGATTCTCGCGTTCGCGCGCCAAGATCGTGTTCGGCAAGTTCGCGGTGGTGCGGCCCATCGACGGCAAGCCCACGCTGATGGTGCGCGCCGCCAACCTACGCCTGAACCTGATCTCGCAAGCCTCCGCGCACCTGCACCTGCTGCGGTTGTACACCTCGCCGGAGGGTTACCAGTTGCGCAGGATCGAGGACCTGCGGCTGGTGCGCGACCGCCATCCGGTGTTCCGCCTGAGCTGGAGCGTGATGCACGTGATCGACGAGCACAGCCCGCTGTTCGGTGCGTCGATGGAAACCCTGCGCGATAGCGAGGCCACCGTCCTGCTCACGATCGAAGGCGTCGACGAGACCACTTCACAGCCGCTGGTCGCCATGTACCAGTGGCAGATCGACGAAGTGCGCTGGAACCATCGCCACATCGACCTGGTGCAGCGCCGCGACGACGGCGTAAGCGTGATCGACTACACAGTCATCCATGACGTGATGCCGCTGGAGGAGGGCGCTCCGCCCGTGTGAAAAGAACCTGATCCCTTTTATTGCAAGCGACCGTGAGTCGAGGTGCGCTTCTGTAGCGGTCAAGCGGATTTTTTGTACGAGCGAATATGTTCGTGAATAAGCAATTCACTTGATACCACTGAAAGTTCGACCGATTTCTTTGCCCACTGCAAGGAAAGCGCAAGTTCTCGATCGCGGGTTTTCGCATCGCCAGCCATCGCCGCACGTAACGCCAAACAACGTGGCCATATATGTGGCGCTGACCACTTCGCGCTTTTCGGCAAAAGATCTTCACTTAGAAATTCGTCGGAATTGTTATGTAGGGTTTTGCAAAACGCGAGTTCTGTGCGAACGATCGCTGCCAAATCAGTTGTGTGAGATATCTCGGAAAGAAGAGGATGGAAAGTCTTTTCCAGCTGTGTCGCTGTTGTCCAGTCTCCCCGATCTTCGTGTGCACCTAGGCGTATGTAGAGTGCAAAAAGAGGCCAAGGCATCGGCTTGCTTTCCAGTGAAGAGAGGTCCGCCTCATCTTGATCTTCAGGGCGGACCCCGTCTATCGATCTGGCTAAGATTCGAATAGATGCGTCAACCGGGGAGTTCCCAGAATTCGCTTTTATCCAACGTAATGCCTGACGGCCATCGGACTCCAAGCTTCGCCGGGTTGGGATGAGATTTCCTATTCCGACTACCGCGCTATACAAGCACAGAGCTAAAAAAAAGTAAGCTAACGGATTTGAACCTAGAAGAAGTCCTATTGTGGCTGAACATATGGCTAGTACAAGATTGGCTGCGGGACCACCCAGAGCAAACCAGATTTGCTGCTTGCGGATCGACTGATTTAATGCGGGAATTGCGATTGTGTATCCAGACAATTTACGCTGTCTGAGTTCTTGCATTGACCGCCAACGAATCCTCCAACCTGTCCTCAAGGCCATCGCTTCAATTGCGCCAACACGAGCGTGCAACACTGTCATTCCTGCGCGCTTGGCTGCGACTACGTGGCCTACTTCGTGCACCCACACGGTAAGGAAACGAACTGGGATCGTGAGGAGCATGGCGATGAGAAACCCGCCGCTGTTGTTCGCAATGCGATAACCGACGCCCATCATCACAACGCTGCTGCCTATCAAACCAAAAATAACCAGAACGTTCTGAAGAAGTCTTCCGGCGCGATTGGCTAGCGAATCTCGTAAATTGGACGCATCTCCGGAATTATCAGATCCTTGCGCCATATTTGAATCCCAAGGCTGGTTTTAACGCACGAATCTCTATGAAGCCTGCGAAGGGTCACGCCGAAAAAGGACGCTTTAACCGCGCCGCATGAAATATCCAAACAACGAAAGCCCTACTAGGGCGACGAGCAACAGCATGATCAGGACGATGCGGAGGCGCAAGCGGCGGAGGGCCTGCCATTTCTGCTCGTCCAGATAGAACCGGCCGTTGCCGGCTTCCCGCAGGACGGCATGCTCGACAAGCCTTTTGAACGCCACGCGTCCGTGGACGCCGATGTCCTGCGCCGCGACGGCCTTGTCGGCGGACGTGGCGCCCGCTTCCCGGAACTCGCGGACGATGCGTTTCTCTCTTGCGATCACTGCAGCGGCGGCGGCGCTGGCGGCCATTCGATCACCTCGATGGATGCGTAGTGCGTGTCACGGGCGGCAAGTCACTGCCCGTCTTTCCGATCGTGCAGATACTCGTTGAGGCCCTTTGCCATCGTCACGAAGTCCGAGGGGATCATCAGCAATGTGGTGCTGTTGTTCTCGGCTCCCACCTCCGTGACCATCTGCATGCGCCGCAACTCGACTGCCACCGGATTGTTTGCCATCTGCTGCGCGGCATCGGCCAGTTTCTTCGAGGCTTCCAGTTCCGCTTCGGCCTTGATGATGCGCGCGCGTTTCTCGCGGATGGCTTGCGCCTGCATGGCCATCACTTCCTGCATGGCCTGCGGCAATTCCACATCCTTCATCTCGAAGCGCTCGACTTCGATACCCCATTCGGCGGTCGAACCGACCAGATTCTGCCGCAGCAAGCCGTTGATCTTGTCGCGCTCCTGCAGCACTTCATCCAGATCGTGCTGGCCGATGGAATTGCGAAGGCTGGTGAGTGCAAGTTGATAGACCGCTGCCGGCGCATTCTCTACCGCGATCACGGATTTGGCAGCATCGACGACGCGATACCACAACACCGCGTTGAGCTTGACGGTCACGCTGTCGCGCGTGATGGTTTCCTGTTGCTCGGCGGAAACCGTGCGCGTGCGAATATCGATCGTCATCGCGCGTTCGATGCCAAGCGGAATGATCCAGTACAGGCCCGGCCCGCGCAGAGCTTTGTAACGTCCCAAGCGGAACACCACGCCACGTTGGTATTCCTGCGCAACGCGCAGCCCCGATATCAGAACGACGATGACGACGATTACGATGATGTACGCAAATGGCATGACATACCCCTTGTCAATCATTTTGCTGCGAGAACGGTGCTCCTCTCGGGAAGTCTCCCACCGGGCCCAAGTCGCTGCAACTCGTGTTTGCGGTGTCACTGGACTTCCAGCCTATTGTTCCCGCGCTTGCGCGTGACTACGCTCGGCGCGCCGCGGTGGGAGAACGTCGATGCGCTTCCTGGGCGTTGGGCATGTCGTCTTTGCGCTGACCATGATCGGCGTCGGCATCCTCGGTCTGGCCCTGGGCGATTTCGTGCAGATCTGGCAGCCGGTGCCGAAGGCGTTCCCCGCGCGCGAAGTACTGATTTACCTTTGCGCCGCAATTTCGATGGTTTGCGGCGTCGGCGTGTTGTGGCGGCGCACGGCCGTGCCGTCGGCGCGCGTGCTGTTCTTCTACCTGCTGGTCTGGATGCTGGCGTTCAAGCTGCGCTTCATCCTGCTCGCGCCGACGACGGAAGGCTCTTATCAGAGCAACGGCGAGAACGCGGTGATCGTCGCGGGCTCGTGGGTCTTGTATGTCCTGCTGGCATCGGTACGGGATCGGCGGCGTCCCGGTTTTTTCAGCGGCGACTCCGGCTTGCGCGCTGCACGCGTGTTGTATGGCCTGGCAATGATCGCCTTCGGCCTGTCGCATTTCTTCTATCTCGATCTCACCGCGCCGCTGATGCCGGCATGGCTGCCGTGGCACGTGGGCTGGGCGTATTTCACGGGCGCGGCGTATCTCGCGGCGGGCGTGGCGATCATCACCGGGATCTGCGCGAAACCGGCGGCCATGCTGTCGGCCTTGCAGATGGGATTGTTCACGCTGCTGGTGTGGCTGCCGCGAGCGTTGGACGGCAGCATCACTGCTTCGCAGTGGGGCGAATTCATCGTCTCCTGGACGCTGACCGCCGCGGCGTGGGTGGTCGCCGATTCGTATCGCGGCGCCGGCGGGTTCTTCGCCGGCTCGCGGAACCGCATTCGGGTCCAGGTCTGAAGGCGCGGCATCGCCGCATCACGCGCGGCCCGGACGAAGCGGGCGGCTTCCTCCGGACTGCGGCGTTTCAAGCCTGCTTCGGCATTTTGGACAGGTCCATGAAAAACGGTCCCCAAGCATGGCCGTCCGGATCCTCGAAGCTGCGACCGTACATGAAGTCGTATTCATCCTTCGGACTGATATCGGCGATGCCGCCGTTGGCGCCGGCCGTTTCCGTTATCTGATCCACGGCCTCGCGGCTGTCGCACGACAGCGCCAGCATCACTTCGTTTTCGCGCTTGGCATCGACGATCGGCTTGGGGGTGAAGGACGACCACTTCGGGTAGGTCAGCAGCATCACGAAAATGCTGTCGGAGATGACCATGCACGCCGCGGTGTCGTCGCTGAATTGCGGGTTCTTCTGCGCGCCGATGGCGGCGTAGAACGCGGTGGCCTTGGCAAGGTCGCGCACGGGCAGGTTGACGAAGAGCTGTCGGGACATCGGATGACTCCTTCGATTTGGGGGTCGCTGTCGACGACGAACGGCGCACGGCGAAATCGACAAGATCGTGAATGGCGGATTTCCGCGGCGTTGTCGCGGGCCCGTCACGAATTTTCATCACGAAGCTGGCCCGCGCATGTCACCAGTGCCTCTTTCGACGATTCCACAAGTAAAGCCGGCGGGCGAACGATCGATAGAAGATGCGGCTGAGCCAGCGGATGACCGGCAGGCGCACCAGCGCGGCCAGCCAGCGTTGTCCGGGGGTGTCCTTCCAGAGTTGCGCGAACGCGTCCACGCCCACGTGTCTGGAACCGTCCGGCGCGACCACGTGCAGTTGCTCGCGCACGAACTCCAGATCCGGATGGACCTCCTGCGCGGCCGCGGGATTGTTGTGCACATCGATCCACTCGACCTCGCAGGCGGTCATCTTGCCTTGTTGCGATTCGATGCCGGCGCGGCACACCGGGCAGGCGCTGTTGTAGTACACCCTGGTTTTCGGCGCATCGATCACGATCGTTCCTTCCGCTACTTCGCGATCACCCCGATGGTCTGCATCCACGTCTCTGCGAGTTGCGGCCAGCGCGTGACGGGGAATTTCGTCGGCCGCAAACCGAAAGCGTGGCCGCCTTGCGCGTAGATGTGCATTTCGGCCGGCACGCCGGCATGTTTCAGCGCGGCGAAGTACACCAGTGCCTGGTCCACGCCGTCCACGTCGTCGTCTTCCGCCTGCACGAGGAATGTCGGCGGCGTGTCGCGCGTGACCGGCAGGTTGCGGTTGAAGGTGCGGCCGTCTTCCGTGAGGTGTCCCGGATAGATCGCCATCGCGAAATCCGGGCGGATGTTTTGCCTGTCGGCCGCATCCACCGGCTTGTACAGCCGATGCTTGTATTGCGTGCTGACTTCCGCCACCAGAAAGCCGCCCGCGGAAAATCCGATCACGCCGACCTTGTGCGGATCGATGTGCCATTGCGCGGCGTGCAGGCGCACCAGCCCGAGCGTGCGCTGCGCATCCTGCAGCGACGGCGTGGAGAGATCGAAATTGTGCGGGCGGCAATCGCAATGCCAGTCGTAGGGCGCGCCCGGCACGCGGTACTTCAGCAATATGCAGGCGATGCCGCGCGATGTCAGCCAGTCGCAGATGTCGCTGCCTTCCAGATCCATCGCGAGGATCTGGAAGCCGCCGCCCGGAAACACCACCACCGCGGCGCCGGTGTTCCTGCCCTTCGGCGCATAGAACGTCAGCGTCGGCCGCGAGACGTTGTCGATGGCGACCACGGTCTTGCCGCCGATCAGCTGGGTGGAGGTCTTGGCGTATTCCGGCCCCGGCAGCGGTTGCGCATCCGGTGGCGTGCCGGGCCAGATCGGCACCTGCGTGTGACCCGGCGACGGTTGCCAGACCTCCGCGTGCGCGGCGGCAACAGCGATGGCCAGTGTCGCAGCAAACAAGGCAAAGAAGAATTTGTGCATGGTTTCCGGAAGGATTCGTGGACGGAATGAGGATAGGAAATAGTGTATCGGCGGCACCGGGTTCCGACGGGACCAGCGACCTGTTGCGACTGCGCGGATGGCTGACTAGGCTGCGTCCTCTGCACGCATTCACGGGAAGTCCGCCATGACCACGCCGGCAGTTTCCAGCCGCAACCGCGCCGGCCTGCTGTCGTGGTTGATGGAATGCCTTGCCTTTGGTCCGGACCCCGCGACGGTGCAGGGCAGGGAGCTTGGCCGTGTGTTGCTGGCCCTGCTGCTGGTCGGCCTCGGCATTCGGGGCTGCGCGTTCGGCGATTTCGCGGGCGTGTGGCAGCGCATTCCGATCGCGCACTTGCCGGCGCAGCCGCTCTTCGTTTACGCGACCGCGCTGGTCGAACTGATCGCCGGCATCGGCTTGCTGGTGCGCGTCACCGCACGCACCGCGGCGGCGATGACGACCGTATTCGCGATGCTGTGGATGGTGCTGCTGAAGTTCCCCGCGATCATCGCGCGGCCGGACATCGAGGGTACCTGGCTGGGCGCGGGTGAAATCGCCGTGATCGTTGCCGGCGCGTGGAGTCTCTACGCGATGCTCAGTATGCGCGAGGACAGGCTTTTCGCCGGCCGCAAGGGCCTGTGCTTCGCGCGCCTGTTGTTCGTCCTGGCCTTGCCGACCATCGGCCTGTCGCATTTCCTCTATCTCGAGCAGACCGTCGCGTTGATTCCTGCGTGGCTGCCGTGGCATGCCGCGTGGGCTTGCCTCACCGGCGCAGCCGACATCGCCACGGCGTTCGCGATCCTGTTCGCGTTGTGGCCGCGGCTGGCGGCGACGCTGGAAGCCGCGATGCTGTGGGCGATCACGCTGATCGTGTGGCTGCCGGTGCTCTCGGGTCATCTGCGCGATGGCGGCGCGTGGGCGGCCTTCCTGATGTCGGGCGCGATCGCCGCCGGCGCCGCGGCGATGGCGGATTCGTATCGCGGCACGGGATGGTTTTCGCGCATCCCTCGCCGCGGATGAATCGACGGTGACGCCACCCCTTGCACCGCGCGGCGGAACGCGCATACTGGAAGCGCGCACTACGCGCGCCACGCAGGTCGAGGCTCGGCCCACTTGAGCAATCAACAGTCGTCACGCCGCACCCAACCCTCCGACAACACCCCTCCCTCCTTAGCGTTACCGGCCCTGCGCCAGCGCGTGCTCGCCGCACTGGACGAACTGAAGGCCCGCGACGTCCGCGAAATCGATGTCCGCGGCAAGACCTCCATCGCCGACCTGCTGGTCATCGCCTCCGGCACTTCCACCCGCCACGTCAAATCGATCGCCGACGAAGTGGTGAAATTCGTCAAGCGTGCGGGCATGTTGCCGTTGGGCGTGGAAGGTCAGGAAGAAGCCGAATGGGTGCTGGTGGACCTGGGCGACATCATCGTCCACGTGATGCTGCCGCGCATCCGCGAATTCTACGGACTGGAACGCCTGTGGACTGTCGGCGATCACGACTCCGCTGCCGCCAACGAGTGAATGCTCTTTTGAAAAGTGCAGCCAAAGCTGCCGTCCATGGCCAAGAGCTCCGTGGCTGCTTTGAAAGCAGCAAGTGTTTCAAGTCAGTAACGCCTCCCGGGTCGTTTGAAGGAGCGATCAGGGACGATCGCAAAAAATATTGATGCGCGTGCGGCTCCTCGCGATCGGCGAGCGCATGCCCGCATGGGTGGCTGAAGGCTTCGCGGAATACCGCAAGCGGCTGTCGCGCGAACTCCCGCTGGAGCTGGTCGAAATCGGGACGCGCGCGCGTGGCGAGCCGGCGAAGGTGCGCGAAGCGGAAGGCGAAGCCTTGCTTGCCGCCGCGCACGACGCGCACGTGGTCGCGCTGGATGGCCGGGGCGAAGCGTGGAGCAGCGAAGCGCTGGCGCGGCAATTGTCGACATGGAAAATGGGCGGCCGCGATGTCGCGCTGCTGATCGGTGGCGCGGATGGCCATTCCGATGCCGCATTGAAACGCGCCGATCAGCGCTGGTCGCTGGGTCCACTGACCCTGCCGCACATGCTGGTGCGGCTGGTGGTGGCCGAACAGCTCTATCGCGCGGCGACCATTCTCGCCGGTCATCCGTATCATCGCGCGTGATGCTATACCTCGCCTCCCGTTCGCCGCGTCGCCGGCAACTGCTCGAACAGATCGGCGTGCGCTTTGAAGTTCTCGACGTGGACGTGCCGGAAGTGCGCGCGGCGGAAGAATCGGCGGAGGACTACGTCGATCGCGTCGCGCGCGACAAGGCGCGCGCGGGGCTCGCGCTTCGCGGCCACGATGCCGCCGCCGTCGTGCTCGGCGCCGATACCGAAGTGGTGCTGGACGGGCGCGTGTTCGGCAAGCCGCGCGACGCCGACGACGCGACGGCGATGCTGCGCGCGCTGTCCGGCCGCACGCACCGCGTGGTGTCGGTCGCATGGTGCGTGGCGAAGGATCGGGAACGCTCCGCCCGCAGCGTGTCGGAGGTGCGCTTCGCGGAGCTCTCCGCAGGCGGGATCGAGCGTTGCATCGCCACCGGCGAGCCTTTCGGCAAGGCCGGCGGCTACGCGATCCAGGGCCATGCGGGGATGTTCATCGAGCACCTGTCGGGCAGTTATTCCGGCGTGATGGGCCTGCCGCTGCACGAAACGGCGCGCCTGCTGCGGGAGTTCGGCATGGCCGTTTGAGCCGCCGGCGGATACCGCATCGACAGGTTCACCAGCGGCGGGCTATAACGGTCGCCCGACCAAGTCACAGCCGCATGCGCACGAGACCGAAAACTTCCCAGCGGAACCCGCTCCAGGCCCCCTTGAATCAAGGGGGCGAGCAAGCCGCCTCATGGCGGCTTGCCGGGGGTTGTGGAGGCATGAAGGAAGGGAAAGAACCGGACCGCTCGGGCGCCTTCCTGGAATGCTTCCCATGAGTGAGGAAATCCTCATCAACGTCACTCCGCGCGAAACCCGCGTGGGCGTGGTCGAAAACGGCGTGCTGCAGGAAGCGCACGTCGAGCGCACCGGCAAGCGCGGTTTCGTCGGCAACATTTATTGCGGGCGCGTGCAGCGGGTGATGCCCGGCATGCAGGCGGCGTTCGTGGAAATCGGGCTGGCGCGCGCGGCGTTCCTGCATGCTTCCGACATCGTGCGCGCGCCGCCGGCGCTGACCGCCGAGGAAGGCGAGGCTTCCGCTGCCCATGCGTCGAACAGCAACGGCAACGGCGCGGCGCACACGCCGCCGATAAGCGAACTGGTGCACGAGGGCCAGCGCATCGTCGTGCAGGTGATCAAGGATCCGATCGGCAGCAAGGGCGCGCGCTTGTCGGCGCAGTTCTCCATTCCCTCGCGTTACCTCGTGTTGCTGCCGCATGCGCAACTGCACGGCGTGTCGGTGCGCATCGAGGACGAGGCGGAGCGCGCGCGCCTGAAGGAATTGCTGGCGCGGCTTTCGGGCGACGACGGTTGCGGCTACATCGCGCGCACCAACGCCGAGGGCGAGGACGAGGCCGCGTTGGCCGAGGACATCGCCTACGTGCGCAAGGTCTGGAAGGCCGTGGAGGAGAACATCGTGCGCGCCGAACCCGGCACCCGCGTGTACGAGGAACCACCACTGCCGCTGCGCGTGCTGCGCGACCTGATGCACGACGACATCGAGAAAGTGCGGGTGGATTCGCGCGAGACGTTCCAGCGCACGCTGGAATTCGCGCAACGCTTCATGCCGCACCTCGCCGACCGCATCGAGCATTACGCAGGCGAGCGGCCGATCTTCGATCTCTACGGCGTGGAGGACGAGATCGGGAAAGCGCTGCGAAAGGAAGTGCCGTTGAAATCCGGCGGGCACTTGGTGATCGACCAGACTGAGGCGATGACCACCATCGACGTCAACACCGGTGGCTACCTCGGCACGCGCAATCTCGAGGAGACGGTGTTCCGCACCAACCTCGAGGCGGCGCAGGCGGCGGCGCGGCAACTGCGCCTGCGCAACCTCGGCGGCATCATCATCATCGACTTCATCGACATGACCGACGCGGAGCACCGCCGCCAGGTATTGCGCACGCTGGAGAAATCGCTCAGCCGCGACCATGCGCGCACCACGGTGTACGAGATGTCGCCGCTGGGCCTGGTGGAAATGACGCGCAAGCGCACCACGGAAAGCCTCGAGCGGCAATTGTGCGAACCGTGCCCGTCCTGCGCGGGGCGCGGCAAGATCAAGACCGCGGAAACCATTTCCTACGAGATCTTCCGCGAGATCACGCGCGCGGTACGGCAGTTCGAGGCGGAGAAGTTGCTGGTGCTGGCCAACCCGCGCGTGGTCGCGCGCATCCTGGAGGAGGATTCCGCCGCGGTCAGCGAGCTGGAAACTTTCATCGGCAAGACCATCCGCTTCCAGCCCGAGGGGCAGTACGCGCAGGAGCAGTTCGATGTGGTGTTGTTGTGATTTGAGCGCGTCGGTTCTTCGCGCGGGCGGGATCGGCGCGTGAGCGCGTGGCGCCATCGCCTGCGGCGTGCGCGGTTCCTGCTGGGCGCGCTGGTCGCCGTCCTGCTGATCGCGACGGCGGTGGCGATGGGCCTCATGCAGTTGCTGCTGCCGCTCGCGGCGCGTTATCCGGACCGGCTCGCGGCGTTCCTGTCGGATCGCCTGCAGCGGCCGGTGCACTTCCAGTCCCTGCAAGGTCAATGGCAGCCTTCCGGGCCCTTGCTTGCGGTGAAGGGCCTGACCCTCGGCGCGGCGTATCCGGGCGGTGAGTCGTTGAGCCTCCCGAGTGCGGCGATCAAGTTCGACCTCGGCGCATGGCTGAAGCCGCGCCATCGCTGGATGACGTTGCGGCTCACCGATCTCGAGTTGCGCGTGGAACACGATGCGTCCGGCTGGCGCGTGCTGGGGATCGGCAACCCGAACGACAAGCGGCAGGCGCCGCTGCAGTCGCTGCCGGTGGACCTCGACCTGTACGCGTTGAAAATGGACATCATCGACGCGGTATCGCAGCACACCTATGCGATCGCCTCGCCGCACCTGCGCGTGGTCAATGTCGGCGACGTGCTGCGTTTCGCCGGCAGCGTGGTGCGGCAGGGTTCGCCGCAACCGATCACGGTGGTGGGCAGTTTCGATCCGGCGCGGCAGGACGCCGCGCTGTACATCGCCGCGCGTGATTTCGACCTCGCCACGCTCACGCGCGATGTCGATCTGGGCGGTTATGCCGCGAATGCGGGTCGCGGCGACCTGGAGTTGTGGGGAAGTTGGCGCGACAACCGGTTGCAGAGCGCGGCGGCGCGTTTCGACGTGCGCGTACTGGCGCTGCAGGGGCCGGGCGGCAGGCGGGCGGCCTTGCCCGCGTTCGCGGGCGTGCTTGGCCTCCATCGCCTGGCCGACGGATTCGAAGTGCGTTATCGCGGCGCCGGCACGCCGCAGGACGACATCGACGATGTCGGCGGCGCGTTGTTGCAATGGCGTGGCGGCGCCGCGCCATCGTTGACCCTGGCGGCGCGCGGTCTCGATATCGCGCCACTGCTCTCGCTCGCCGCGTTGTTGCCGCAGGCGCCTGCGGGGTTGTCGGCGTGGATGGCGGCGGCGGTTCCGCGCGGACGCATCGAATCCGCCGCGCTGCGCTGGAGCGCCGACGGCCGTTATGCGTTTGCCGGTCGCCTGCACGGCATCGGCATCGCGCCGGTGAATGCCATTCCCGGCGTGGATCCGTTCGACGCCATCGTGCGCGGCGACGAGGAGGCGCTGTCGCTGGAAATGCCGCAACAGCCGCTGACCCTGCGCCTGCCGCGCGCGTTCCGCTGGCCGTTCGTGTTGCAGCGCGCGGGCGGAACCGTGGCCGCGTGGCGCGACGCCGGCGGCTGGCATATCGGCACCGATGCCTTTACGTTCGACAACGCGGATGTCGGCGGCGAGGGCCGCGGCGAAGTGCTGATCCCCGCCGATGGCGGCAAGCCTTTCCTCGACGTGTACGCGGTGGTCACGCATGCAAAGGTGACCGCGACGCGGTTTTTCCTGCCGCTGACGGTGCCGCCGCCGACCATCGCATGGCTGGACCGCGGGCTGGCGGGCGGCGAAGTCGATTCGGGCCGGCTGGCGCTCCGCGGCGATCTCGCCGACTGGCCGTTCGTCAATCACCATGGTCGGTTCGACGCGATCGGCCGCGTGCACGATGTGGTGCTGGATTACGGCACGGGCTGGCCGCGCGCGGAAAACATCGCGGCCACCGCGGAGTTCGTCGATACCGGAGTGATCCTGCAGGCGAGTGCCGGCGAAGTGCTCGGCAACAAGATCGCGCAGGCGACAGCCGCCATTCCTGTACTCGGCAATGGCGTGCTGACGCTGGCCGCGCAGGGTGACGGCAGCGGCGCCTCGCTGCTCGGGTTCGTGCGCAACAGCCCGATCGGACGCGACAACGAATCCACCTTGTCGGCATTGCAGATCGGCGGCAACGGCGCGTTCGGCTTCACCCTGGTGCTGCCGTTCGCGCACGTCGAGGATTTCGGCCTCGACGGCAAGCTCGCGTTGCACGACGCCGATGTGACGGCGCAGGCATGGAACCTGGCGTTGCAACACGTCGGTGGCGATCTGTTGTTCGGCGCGAAGGGTTTCCACGCGCCCGCGTTGCAGGCGCAATGGCACGGCGTGCCCGCCACGCTGTCGATCGCATCCGGTGCCGATACCGGCGACCCCACGTTGCAATTGCAGGCGGCGATGACCGGCATGTTCACGCCGCAGCTCATGCTTTCCGATTATCCGGACCTCGCGTCGCTGGCGAAGATCGCGCACGGCGAGGGTCGGTTCCGCATCGGCCTGGACGTGGCCGCGCAAGGCAATGCCGCGGACGCCGCGAAGACGCTGCACGTGCAGTCCGACCTGCACGGCGTGTCGCTGGATCTTCCGGCGCCGCTCGACAAGCCGGCGGATTCGAACTTGCCGATGGACCTGCGCTTGGGCATGCCGTTCACCGGCGCACCGATCGAATTGTCGCTCGGCGACTTGTTGCGCGCGCGCGGAAACTTGCCGGACGCGGGCGCGCGCAAACCCTCCGCGCTGGCGGTGGCATTCGGCAGCGAGATGCCGCAAAACGTGCCGCAGCAAGGCATGGTCCTGACCGGCCATGAGCCATCGCTGGACCTGGCCGAATGGGTGCAGCTCGCGTCGGGCGGCTCGGCCTCCGGTGGGACTTCATCGAACGCCGCCGCGGCGGTCGGCGGCCTGCCGCCGTTGCGCGACGCGCAGGTCGCTACCGACGATGCGATCGCGTTCGGCAGCCATCTCGGCGCGCTCTCGCTGCATTACGCCACGCGCGCCGATGCACGCACGATCGATTTCGATGGCGCCACGCTCGCGGGCACGCTGACGCTGCCGAACGATCTCGCGCGGCAGGGCATCACCGCGCAACTGCAACGCATGTATTGGCCGGATTCTTCGCCGCAGGACCAGGCCGCGCCTGCCGCGGCGTCCAGCGACGCGATGGGCGGCATCGCGCCTTCATCGCTGCCGCCGCTGCACGTTGCCATCGGCGATTTGCGTCTTGGCAAGTCGCGGCTGGGCGCGTTGCATTTCGAAAGTACGCCGACGGCGGGCGGCATGAACATCGCGCGCATGGACATGCTGTCGAAGAACGCCGACATCCGCGCGCACGGCGAGTGGGACGGTTCCGCGCAGACCAGCCGCTCGCGGTTCTCGATCCAGGTCGCCTCCGGCAACCTCGGCCGGATGCTCGACGACTTCGGTTATCCGGGCCTGATTTCCGGCGGACACGACACACGCGTTTCGATCGATGGTTCCTGGCCGGGCGCGCCCAGCGCGTTCTCGCTGGCTAACATCGACGGCACGCTCAAGGTGCAAGTCGGCGAAGGCCGCATCGTCGATGTGCAACCCGGCGTGGGCCGCCTGCTGGGACTGTTCTCGATCACGCAACTGCCGCGCCGTCTCGCGCTGGACTTCGGCGACGTCTACAAATCCGGTTTCGGTTTCAATGCGGTCAAGGGCAGTTTCCGGCTGGCGGACGGCAACGCGTTCACCGATGACCTCGACATCGAAGGCGCTGCCGCGCAGATCATGATGCGCGGGCGCACCGGCCTGCGCGCGCACGATTACGACCAGACCGTGGATGTCACGCCGCATACCGGCGGCGCGCTGGCGGTGGTCGGCGCGGTCGTCGGCGGTCCGATCGGCGCCGCCGCGGGCCTGGCCCTGAGCCGCGGCGTCAATCATGCCGCGCACGCGCGCTACAGCATCACCGGGAGCTGGGCCAAGCCGGTCATCAAGACGCTTTCCAGAACGGTGGTGAGCCCCGCGTCCGCTGCTTCGACGCAGGCTCCGGTGGCTGCGTCCTCCGCGCAGGCTCCCACATCGGCGGCTTCAGGCGGTTGATTCGCTGCTACGATCCGCTGCGATTCACTTCGGGAGAGCGCTCCGTGCCGAGTTTCTTTTGCAGGCTCGTTCCGCCGCGAACGACTTTCGTGCAAGATCAGCGTGATGCCGAGAGGGGTGATGCGCTCCTAATCGTCATTCCGGCGAAGGCCGGAATCCAGAGCCTTCGATCGCGAATTGGCGTGATGGGAAGTCGAAGCGCATGAAAGTTTTTCGAGTACTGCTGTTCGCGGTGTGCTTGGCTGCGTTTCCTCTTGCCGCCAATGCCGATATGGGGCTACCGCTAATTGCGGTTTTTCTACCTCCCATGTGGCTCGCGCTCATTCCAGTGATTCTCATTGAAGCGATTGTGGTAAGCCGGCTAACGTCGGCACGATTTAACAAAGTGCTGATTCCAGTTTCGCTCGGCAACCTTGTCTCCACCCTTATCGGCATCCCGATTGCGTGGATAACTCTTGCTACGCTGGAAGCCGTTTGTTGTGACGACATGCCGGCTCTCGGCCCGTTTGGATCGCAAATATATGCCGTGACCATCCAATCACCTTGGCTTATGCCAGAGGTAGCACAATCGTGGTTGATGATTTCCGTTGCGTTATTAGTATTTGCAATTCCGATGTTCGCGGTTTCCGTTTTGATAGAAAGTCCGATCAATTTCATGTTCGCGCGCGGAACTGCAAAGCCAAAAATATGGAAAGCGACGGCACTGGCAAACTTGGCGAGCTACATCTGCTTAGCTCTATTGATCTGGCCGGTATCCAAACTCCCCACAATAAAATTTTTCTACGATCTGGACATCTGGTTCATTTATGTGACTGCGTCGCTTGTCAAGGCCATGACGACTCACTAGTCGTTTTTCTCTTGCGATTGCCTGCTTTCGCCCTTACGTTGATCGTTCCGGGTTCGCGCCTTCTTCCTCAAGATACGCATGGATTCTTCCCTCGTACTCGCCGAACGCAGTCTGCTCACGCCCGGCGGCCTCGCCGCCAGCGACCTCGAACGCGTGTTCGCGCGGGTGATGGGGCCGTCGATCGACGCGGCCGACCTGTATTTCCAGCACACCCGCAGCGAGTCGTGGGTGCTGGAGGACGGCATCGTGCGCGACGGCAGCCATTCGATAGAGCAGGGCGTGGGTGTGCGCGCGATCTCCGGCGAGAAGACCGGCTTCGCCTATTCCGACGACATCGTGTTGCCGCAATTGCTGGAAGCCGCGGGCGCGGCGCGCGCGATCGCTTCCGACGGCAATGGCGCGGGCAAGCCGCTGGCAGTGCGCGACGCGCGCGCGCTGTATCCGGCGGACGACCCGATCGACGGCCTCGACAACGCCGCCAAGATTTCGCTGTTGCGCGAACTCGACGCGCTGGCGCGCAGTCTCGATCCGCGCGTGAAGCAGGTGATCGCCAGCCTGTCTGCGCAACATGAAAACGTGCTGGTCGCCGCCAGCGACGGCACGCTGGCCGCGGACGTGCGTCCGCTGACGCGCGTCGGCGTGCAGGTGATCGTGGAGCAGGACGGCCGGCGCGAAGCCGGCAATGCCGGTGGCGGTGGGCGCTGTTCCTATCGCGAATTGATCGATTCCGGTCGCGCGCATGCGTGGGCGCGCGAGGCGGTGCGACAGGCGCTGGTCAATCTCGATGCGGTGGATGCGCCGGCCGGCACGATGGACGTGGTGCTCGGCCCCGGCTGGCCCGGCGTGCTGCTGCACGAGGCCATCGGCCACGGCCTGGAAGGCGACTTCAACCGCAAGGGCACGTCCGCCTTCAGCAACCGCATGGGCGAGAAAGTCGCGGCCGGCGGCATCACCATCGTCGATGACGGCACGCTGCCGGGGCGGCGTGGCTCGCTCAGCATCGACGACGAAGGCACGCCTACCCATTGCACCACGCTGATCGAGAACGGTCGCCTGGTCGGCTACATGCAGGACACCCACAACGCGCGCCTGATGGGCATGGCGCCGACCGGCAACGGCCGCCGCGAATCCTTCGCGCACCTGCCGATGCCGCGCATGACCAACACCTACATGCTGGCGGGCCAGCGCGATCCGGCCGAAATCATTTCCTCGGTGAAGCGCGGGTTGTACGCGGTGAACTTCGGCGGCGGCCAGGTCGACATCACTTCCGGCAAGTTCGTGTTCTCCGCCAGCGAGGCCTACCTGATCGAAGACGGCAAGGTCACGCGCCCGGTGAAGGGCGCCACCCTGATCGGCTCGGGCCCAGACGTGCTGACCCGCGTGTCTATGGTCGGCAACGACCTGAAACTCGACGAAGGCGTGGGCGTGTGCGGCAAGGATGGCCAGAGCGTGCCGGTCGGCGTGGGTCAGCCGACATTGCGGGTCGACGGGATGACGGTCGGCGGCACCGCCTCTTGATCGCCGGTCAATCGTTGTCGAGCCCGCGCAGGATCCGGAACAATTCCCGATACGCATGCAGCGGCTTGTTCGCCTCGCGTTCGCCGCGCGCCTGCCGGATCAGCGCGCGCAATGGCTGGCGGTCGAGGTCGGGGTGCGCAACGATCAATTCGTTGAGCGCCGCATCGCCTTCCGCGAGCAGGCGCTCGCGCAGCGCTTCCAGCCGGTGCGTCGCGGCGGCCTCGCGCGCGCCGTGCTCGCGATCGTTCGCCAGATGCGCCCGCGCGGCGGCGAAGGTTTCCTCGTCGTGGCGCCGCATCAGCTTGGCCAGGTGCGCGAGCTGGCGCTTGTGCGCGATATGCGAGCCGATGCGCCGCACGTTGGCGATTTCCTCGCGTACTTCGCCGGGAAGTTCGAGTTTTTCGAGGCGACCCGGCGGAAGTTCGGTGAGCTGCTTCGCCAGCGCCAGCACGTCCAGCGCATCGCGCCGGCGCGCGCTGCGGCTGGGGCGTTCACCCGCGGAATCGCCGTCGGTGCTGGTGGTGTCGGCTTGGCGCATCACGGCCGCTATAGTAACGGACTGTCAGAAAGGAACATCGCTTGAACACGACCCTCGCCGCCAGTGACAGCAGCCTCGAAGAGCTGGATCGCCTCGCGCAACTGGGCGAGGACGTGGTTCGCCGTGCGCGCGCGGCCGGTGCGTCGCAGGCGGAAGTTTCCGCCAGCGTGGAAACCGGGCTGTCGGTGAACGTGCGGCTGGGCGAGGTGGAAACGGTGGAGCGCACGCGCGACCGCGGCTTCGGCCTGACCGTGTATTTCGGGCAACGCAAGGGGAGTGCCTCGACCGCGGACCTGAAGCCGGAATCGATCGATGCGACGATCGCGCAGGCCTGCGCGATCGCGCGTTACACCGAAGAGGATCCCTGCGCGGGGTTGGCCGATCCCGCGTTGATGGCGACGCGTTTCCCGGACCTGGACCTGTGGCATCCGTGGAACATCGACGTGGCGCGCGCGATCGAGATCGGCCGCGAGATCGAGGACGCCGGCCGTGCGCACGCGGGAATCACCAACTCCGAAGGGGCAACGGTGCAGAGCGGCGAGAGCCTAGGCGTGTACGCCAACTCGCACGGGTTCGTCGGCCGCGAACGCGGCACCTCGCAATCGGTATCCTGTTCGCTGATCGCGGGAGCGGACGACGCGATGCAGCGCGACTATTGGTACGACAGCGTGCGTTCCGCCGCCGATTTCCCCGCGTACTCCCGTATCGGCGAGCAGGCCGCGCGGCGCACGCTCGCGCGCGTCGGTTCGCGCAGATTGTCCACCCGCGAATGCCCGGTGATGTTCGCGCCGGAAGTCGCGCGCTCGCTGATCGGCCATCTTATCGCCGCGGTCAGCGGCGGTTCGCTGTACCGGCGCGCGAGCTTCCTGCTCGACCATGCCGGCAAACCGGTGATGCCGGATTTCGCCGACATCGGGGAGCAACCGCTGCTGCGCGGCGGCTTCGCCTCGACGCCCTTCGACGCGGAAGGCGTGGCGACCCGTGAATCCGCGCTGGTGCGTGGCGGCGTGCTGCAACGCTACGTGCTCGGCAGTTATTCCGCGCGCAAGCTCGGACTGCAGACGACCGGCAACGCGGGCGGCGTGCACAATTTGACCGTTTCAGCCGGATCGCGCGACGGCGGGGTCTTCGATTTCGCGTCGATGCAGCGCAGGATGGGCCGCGGCCTGCTGGTCACGGAACTGATGGGGCATGGCGTGTCGATCATCACGGGCGATTATTCGCGCGGCGCGGCCGGGTTCTGGATCGAGGGCGGCGAGATCGCGTACCCGGTGCACGAGATCACCATCGCCGGCAATCTGCGCGAGATGTTCGCCGGCATCGACGCGATCGGCAGCGACGTGGATCGCCGCTCCTCGCTGCTGACCGGCTCGATCCTCGTCGGCAAGATGACCGTCGCGGGCGAGTGACGGATCGCGGGCCGCCTCCGTATCGGGACGGGCCGCCGTAGATACATGTGGATGATGCGGGCTTCACGTCCGTGGAAGAAGGTCGCCTCTGCGTGACCGCGAGCGCTTGACAGCCGCGGCGCGGCGGCGGAAAGTCTGCCCCGCGTCCACCGTAGGGGAAGTCCCATGAGTGTTCCGCCGGAATCCGTTACGCCTCCGCCGCCACCGCCTGCGCCGCCACCCGCGGCTGGAAACGGCGGCACCGACGATCGCACGCTGGCACTGATCACGCATTTGTCGGGCATCGTTTTCAGCTTCATCGTTCCACTGGTGATATGGCTGATCCACAAGGATCGTCCGGACAAGTCGTGGTTGACGGGCCAGGCCAAGGAAGCGCTGAACTTCCAGATCACCATCCTGATCGGCTACGTGATCTGCTGGGTGCTGGTGTTCATCATCATCGGCGCGCTGCTGTGGTGGCTGGTGTGGCTGGTGAATCTGATTTTCTGCATCCTCGCCGCTGTCGCCACCAGCAAGGGCGAAAACTACCGCTATCCATTCGCGCTGCGCCTGATCAACTGACGGGTTTGCGATGTGCGATATGAAAAAGCGGGCCTTGCGGCCCGCTTTTTTTGTTCATTTCCGGATATTCGTGGCGTCACTCGTCCTCGAACGGTTGCGCATTTTCCGGATCGTCCGGGTCCAGCAGCAGTTTCACGCGTAGTTCGGCCTGCTCCAGCGCGGACTGGCATTCGCGGAACAGCGCGATGCCGCGCTCGAACGAGCGCAGCGATTCGTCCAGGCTCAGGTCGCCGCCTTCCAGCCGCGTCACCAGTCGTTCCAGTTCGTCGAGCGATTGTTCGAAGCGTGCGATCGATGGCGCGTCCGCTGCGGCATCGTTCGTGGTTTCGGAAGATGGTGCGTTCATGGCGCGCACGCTAGCGCAGGCTGCGGGATGAATCAATCGGGCCGCGCGGTTGCGGTTCCCTGCGTTGCCACACCAGTTCCGTGGCGATGCCGTCGAACAGCGTCTTGCCGGTTTCGGTGATCCAGAGGTCACCGACGGCGATCAGCCGGTCGGTGTCGAAGACGAGGGGAATGCGTCCGCGTTGCCATGGCGGGACGCCATCGTTCTGGAACAGATCACGCAGCTCGCGCGTGTGCGGATCGCCGGCCGGCCTGATGCGTTCGCCACCGCGGCGGAAGCGCACGTGCAGCGATGGCAGGACAATGGGGTCGGGCTTCCTGCCTGTCGCGCGCAACCACAGCAAGCCCGCATCGCCGGGCAGCGCCAGTCTCGCGCCATCCCAGGACGTTTCCCATCGTGCGGGAATCGCCGCGGTCGCCGGAACGGCGTGCAATCGGCCGCGCCACAACCGCAGTTCCCCTGCCCGCCATGCGATGCGGGGTTCGCGATCGGCGCGCGCTTCGCGGATCTGCCGTTGCAGTTCTTCGCAACGCGCGATTGGCGGCGCAGGCAAATCCTGCGCATGCAGCCAGTTTTCCAGCACCGGCAAGCGCAAGGCCGGCGGCAGGGCATTCCATCCCTGCGCATCCAGCGTGTCGTCGCGCGGATCACGCAGCCGCTCCAGCGCGGCCTCGGCCTCCCGAGCGACCAGTTCGACGGCGTCGCGACACAGCGCCGCGGAGCGCGTGATCGATTCATCCGCCTGTGGCCAGTGCGAGCGCAACTTCGGAAGGATTTCCGCACGCAGATAATTGCGCGAGAAACGCGCGTCGGCATTGGAAGGATCGTCGATGCAATCCAGCCGGTGTTCTTCCAGGTAATCGCGCAATGCCGAGCGCGGCAATTCCAGCAGGGGACGCCACAACATGCCTTGCCCGAGCGGCCGCCGTTCGCGCATGCCGCCCAGGCCCTGCGGACCCGCGCCGCGCAGGAGTTTCAGCAGCACGGTTTCCACCTGGTCGTCGCGATGATGCGCGAGCGCCAGCCATTCGCCGGGCCGCAGGTTCTGCGCGAAGGCCGCGAAGCGCGCGCGTCGTGCCGCGGCCTCGAGGCCCTCGCCGTGTTCCGTCGCGGCTTGTACGCGCACGATTTCGATGGGCAATCCCAGCACGTCGCAGAAACGGCGGCATTGCTCCGCCCAGCGCACGCTGTTGGCGTGCCATCTGTGGTCGACGTGCAACGCGCGCAGGCCGAGTTCGCGCGCGCGCGGCATCTGCGCCAGCGCGTGCAACAGCGCCGTCGAATCGCCGCCACCGCTGTACGCGACACAGAGCCGCGCCGGTCCGGTGCGGGCCAGTTCTTGCGCGAGCAGCGTTGGCAGCGGGACGGCGGTCATGCGCGGCGATGGTAGCGCGCGGGAGTCGGAAAAGCGGGTGCAGGTGCGATCAGCGGAGCCGGGCACGGAACTTGCGAGAGTGTTCCCGTGAGGTCGTTACCGTGAACCTTTTTGTGGAAAAAAACAAGACTCGCGCATTCGGAATCCCGCGCTAAGATCGAACCATGCCGACCACCTTCGCCAGGCGTCAATCCGATCATCGACCGTCGCGCGCGAGCGCGTTGCTGCCGGGCCGGTTCACCTGGCTGATGGGCCTGTACGCGGAAAACCACCAGCGCCTCGTGCGGTTGTTCGCGCCGCAGCGACTGTCGCCGGGCGAATACATTTCCTCGGTCGGCGACGGGCTGGATCTGCAACTGTCGATCCAGCAGCGGCATCCCTACACGGTGGAGCTGGGCTTGAGTTACGTCCTGCTGGATGCCGCCACCGGGCGTCCCGCGCCGTCCGCGCAATTGCGCATGTATCTGGACGCGCACACCACCGAGGCGCTGCATTGCCAGCCGGGCCGCGAGCTGTGGCAGGTGCTGGGGCCGCTGGCGCCGGCGCGCAGCGTGCTGCAACATCGCCTGCGCATGAATTCCTTCCTCAACCGCTGGCTGGAATATCTCGCCGAGCAGGGCCATTCGATCGGCACGCTGGAACGCGCGACGACGACCGCAGCGGTCGTCGCCACCTGACCGCTGTTTGCGGCGCCATCCTTATTTGACGCCGGCAGGCGCCTGCACGTTGGCGTATTCGTAGCGCGACTCGACGAGGGTGCCGTCGGGCAGGGTGAGCGTGCCACCCTGCATCAGCCCGCTGGATTTGAAAATGCGCACGATCTGCTGGGTGCCCATCTCCTTGTTGCGCGCCGTGTAAACGCTGACTGCCTGGCCGCCGATGGCCTGATCTCCCGTCGCCGTGCAGACGTCGGGATGCGTCTTCAATTTTTCCTGTGCGGCGTCGAGCATGTCCTTGTTCGTCACCGGGCTGCGCATCCACTTGCCGTGCAGTTGCAGGTATTCCACGCCGCCCGCGTAGATCGCCTCGCCGCTCTGCGGCTTGCCGCCCTGGGCGTGGTGGTCGAATAGACGTGGTGCGGCGTCTGTATCGACTTGATGCCTGCCTGGTAAAGCGGATCGCAGGCATCGGCATGCACGCTGCCGGCGGCGAAACTGCCGGTCACCGCGGCAAGTGCGGAAATCATGGTGACAAGCGTGGAATGCGAAGGCATGGCCGTTCCTTGGTTGATGGATGCGTAGGAAAATTGCCGCCCTTGAAAGGGCGCGCATGTTCAAGGCAGCGCAAACAGCTTGTTGCAGACTTCGCCGAGTTTGTGCGCCAGCGCGTCGCCGCCGAGCTTGTTGCCGAACGGCGGCATCACGCCGATGTCGCACATGCGGTTGCCTTTCACGGCTTCGACTCCGGTCATGCTGTTGACCGCCTTGTCGCCGACTCCCGACAACGGTTTCGGGTCGCTGAGGTTCTTCTGGTCGGCCTCGAACGCGGCCGGCCCCGCATTCATCAGGGTGATGTTGATGTTCGAGAAGTCGGACGTTTCATAGCTGCACGACCACCCGGCGAGTTTCTTGGCGTGTCCTTCCGGCTTGGAAAATATCTGCGCGACGAAATCGGGCGTCAGATATTTCTCGCAAGCGGTCGCGCCGTTGCCGGCCCAGTCGTTGCCGCTGGATGCCGCGTTGGCATGCGTCGTCCCCGGCGCCGTTGTTGCGCCATTCGCATTTCCGCCAGCCTGCGAGCAGGCGGCGAGCGCGAGCAGGAGGATCGGCGTCGCGATTCTTGTCGATGATGGTTTCACTTGTGTTCTCCTGGCGATCGCAGCTCCAGGACTGCGCTGTCTTTCCTTCGGGTGGAGCGTCAATGACCGAGCGGCTTTTCGATCGGCGCGCCGGGGTTCGGGGTGGGTGTTTTCAAATGTCCCGGCGGAATCGGTTGCGGATTCAGGGACGACTTGCCGGGTGGAATCGGCTGGGGATTCAGTGCCTGCTTGCCGCCGACGAAGATGATGCCGTGCTGGTCCGATGCGCTGGTGGCGTGTTCCACCGGACCGGGCCCGACCGCCGGGCCGGTCTTGTGCCAGTCGGCCATCTTCGGTTCCGTCGCGTGCGGTTTCGCGGATCGCATCGGTGTCGCACCAACGCTGTGCACGTAACTGTGCGCGACGTAGGCGTGATGCGGTTTCGCCTGATCCGGCATGCAATGCGGGTAGGAGCCGAGATAACCGGGCGGGCAGGGCGCGGCGCCCGCGATCTGCGCCATCAGCGCCGCAGTCATGCCCGCGACGATGACGCCGACGCGAATGCGGGATGGTGTTTTCGTGGTTTGCATTGGAATCTCCTTCGTTCATCGGCGATGCCGCGCATCGCTCAAGGTTTGCGACCTGCGTCGAAATCCGCAGTCGACAGCACCGCGAAGCTGCCGCCCCACGGATGTGCGTAGTCCGCGCTGCGGATGAAGTTTTGCGTGGTGCCGCGGTAGTCGTCCTGGCCGGGAAGGATCTGGATCATCACCAGTCCGCCGCGTTGCGCATCGATCGCGCCGGCGTGAGCGGCGGCTCCGCAGATCGACGAGGCGTCGGTGTAGGGGTCGCTTCCCGTCACCGATTCCGGCGCCGGTTTGCCGGCCGGGCAGCGAAACAGATAACTCTTGCCGTTCATGCCGCGCAGATTCAAATCCAGCGGGCTGGTGCGCCAGTCGACCACCGGCAACTGTGGTGCGGTGTGCGCGTGCTGGCATGCGGCGAGTGCCGCGACCAGCGCCAGCATCGTCAATGCGCGAAATACGAATTGCATGGCGGCGATCCTCTGTCGACGTCCTTCATTGCGCGGTCGGATTGGCGTCCTTCATCGACTCCAGTTTGCCGAGGTCGATCTGCGCCAGCGCGTTCTTCAGTGCATCCATGCCGACGTTGTCGCCTGTGATGTCCACGCCGAAGCGTTTGCCGACCAGCAACGACAGCTCTCCATGCCTGTCCTGCGCGTCCCATTTCTCGTGCACGCTGCGGCCGTCGATGGTTTCGTTCTTTTCGTAGTTGTCGCCCTGTTCGGATTCTTCGCTGTTCGCCATCTCGGCCATGCCTGCGAGCCCCGAAACGGCAGTGGCGTCCTTGATCGACACGTTGATGCGCGCGTTGTTGGCGCCGGTGAAATCCACGTCGGTCGAAGTGGCCTTGAGGCCCATCGCCTGATTGGCCTCGCCGCGAGGCGTGCCGCGCTGCATCCCGGAAAGTGACGAAGGCAGCAATGCTTCCAGGGAGTGGAAATCCACCGGATCGTGGCGGTGCGCGCCACCGAACGAGTGGCCCAGCGCGCCGAGCAAACCGCCCGCGGCATTCATCGCGGCCTGCGTGTCGGCCGCGTCCGGGGTGCCATTGGCATTGCCGGCGGCCTTGTCGTGCTGCTCGATCTGCTGCCCGGCCTGTGCCATGTTGCCGATCGCCTTGCCGATGTCCGACTTGCCTTTCGCGTCCGTGCCGAGAATGTTGCCGATCACGTTGCCGGTGGTTTGCGAGGCCTGCTGCGTATCGGAATCGGAACCGTTCTGCGCGGTCTCCTGCGATTGCGACGAGGTTTGCTCGTCGCCGCTCGCCAGCGCGCGCACCTTGTTGGCGACCATGTGGAACGCGGTATAGATGCCGACCACGAACAGCAACAGGATTCCGAAGATCACGCCGAGCACGATCAACGCGGTCCTGTTGCCGCTTGATGGCGGAACGGATGCGGTTTGCGCCGGTGCCGCGGAAGCCGCGGGCGCGGCTGCGGCCTGCGTCATGCTGGCGCCGCATTGCACGCAGAAGCGTGCGCCTTCGGCGTTGGGGTATTGGCATTTGGGGCAGGTCATTTGGACTCTCCGGTCGTGGTCTGGGGCGCGGCAAGCGGCAGGCTCAGGAAGCTCGGGTGGGCGCGATCGTGGAAGATCTTGATGTTCGCGATACGCGCATCGCTGGTTTGTTCGTAGCCGATGCGGCCGCCGGTGTTGTAATTCTTCTGGTAGCTGGGCGAATTGAGCGGCGCGATCGTCACGCGCAGGCGCGCGCCGGCGGGAATGCGCCGCGCCATCCACCAGAACTCGAATGGAATCTCGACGACCTGGTCGGGTTTCAGCAGTTCCTGCTTGAACGGACCATCGCGGAAGCGCGCGCGGCGGATGTCTTCGCCCAGCCGCACGGCCGAACCGTCCGGCAGCACCATCAGCACTTGCGCCCACAAATCGAAATCCGGCGCGTCGGATTGCACCTGCAGCGACAAGCGCATCGGTCCAGCGACTTCGATGTCGTGCGCCAGCGGTCCGGAATGGAAGACGATCGCGCGCTTCTGGAAATCGCGGAACTGGCTGGTCAGGCCCTCATCCGCGAGGTAAGGCATGAACGCCAGTTCCGGCAGTTCGTGCGGATCGCTGACGATCGTTGCCGGCGTTTTGTCGGCTGGCGATGCCTGCACCAGCGAGCCGGAATGAAACACATCGAGCGGCGTGTTGCTTGATGCAGATAGATAAAAATCGAGACTCTTTCCGGAGGACGCGGCTTCGAGCGAAGGCGCATGTCGCCACTCGTCCGCGCCGAGCATGAAGTAGTTGACGCGATCCGCGAGCAATGACGGTCGTGGTGCACGCCCAAGCACCCAGTCGAACCAGTCCGCGCGCAGTTTGTCCATGTCGAGCACGGCGGCGTCGGGGATCGCGAGTCCCATGATCGTTTTCTCGGGACGTTGTGTCCCGAAGTGATCCCACGGGCCGATCACTATGAAGCTTCGGTCGCTCTCGGCCGCCGGCGCATGTGCGACATAGCCGTGGTAGTAGCGCAGCGCGCCCGGCTGGTCGTCGTCGAAGTATCCGGTCGCGGTGAGAATCGGAAAACGCATCGCGGCGTAGTCGGCGGCCATGGGTTCGGCGGCAAGATTGAAGGCTTCGTCGCCGACGTGATCCAGCCACACCTTCATGAACGAGCGCCTGCCTTGCGCATCGCTCATCCACCAGTCGTCTTGCGGAATGCCGATCGCTTCGTCGAGTTCGCCGAAGGGTCGATACGCCGCGTACTGTTCCAGCATCTTGCCCTGCCAGTACGCGGCGTTGGCGATGAAACCGGTGTTGAGCGTGCGCCCGGCCGTGTAACCCATGATGACCGCCGACCATGCCTGCGGAATGCCGTTGGTGTTGGGCACGTCCCAGCCCGGATAGATCGGCACGTACGGCGTGATGCCCGCGAGATGCGGCGGATGCTGCGCGGCGGCGCGCCATTGCGTCATCCCAACGAACGAACCGCCATACATGAAGACGTGGCCGTCGCTCCACGACTGCTTCGCGATCCATTCGACGAGGTCGCGGCCATCGCGCCCGACCTGCAAGCTCAGGCTGTCGTTCTTCACGCCGCCGGAGCGGCCGCGTCCGCGCACCTCGGCCTGCAAGAACACGAAGCCGCGTTTGGCGAAGGCGGCGGGTTCTCCGCGCGTGCCGCCATCGATGTCGTACTGCGTGAGCTCGAGCACGGCCGGCGCCCTGCCTTCGAGATGCGAGGGTTTGGTGATCCAGGCTTCCAGCGACACGCCGTCGCGCATCGGGATCATGCGACCCATTTCGATGTCGTACCCGGGACCGACCTGATCCACCGATGCGGTCGGTGGCGCGGCCACTGTTGCAAAACTGCAGAGGCTAATTGCAATGGCTGTACACGCGACAATGCGGAATCGAACGCGCATGACATCGCTCCTCAGTGCGCCGCAAAGATCTTCGTGCACAGCGCGCCGAGCTTGCGCGCAAGCGTTTCGCCGCGATCCCTGGTGATCGAATCCATGGCGTTGCTGTTGTCGTAACCCACCACGTCGACGAAACAGGTCATGTCGCTCTTGCGTACGATCAGGGGCCTGCCTCCGGCAAAGGCGTTGTACAGCGCCTTGTCCCCTACACCGGCGAGAGGGATATTTGCTCCCTGGGAGGTGGTTGCGAGCGACCACCAGAAATTCGCGCTGTCGCCTTGCGCAACATTGATCGTGACCTGGCCTTTGGTCGCGGTCTCGTACATGCACGCTCCCGGATTCGGGCCATCCTTGCGTGTCGCGGGCGTGACGAGGATGCCTGCCACATCCGCGGCGGTGATCACATCGCAGGGATTGCCGGAAGCCTTGTTGCCGCTGTCGCTGGTTGGTGCCGCCGCCGAAGCCGCACTCATCGTCGTGCCTGTTTGCGACGGAACAGCGCTTTGCGAACAGGCGCCCAGAGCGCACAGCGCAACGAGCGAGTACGGGATCAGCCGAACGATTGCGTTCATCGCGAGAATCCTCTTTTATCGAATCGACAATGCCTGGGAGAAATGCAGCCACACGGGCGTAGCGGCCGCCCAGTTCGCCAGGTAGTCGTTCGCGAAGACCAGCACTCCGCCGATCACGAAGGCCGGATGCAGACGACGACAACGGAACGTATCCACCGCAACACACGCGAGGACGAACAGATTGCGCACGGTCGACGAATCCACCGTCCAGGTTGTATATGCGCCGATGAAGCGCGCGAGCGCGGCATCCAGCAGCAGAAGCATGGCGAGCAGCATCAGGCGCTTGTGCCAGTCGCTGCGCCGCTTGCGCAGGGCGATCGCCGCACCGACCAGCGCCGCGAACGTGAACAGATTGAATAGCCCGAACGCAAGAAACAGCGAGGGTGGCACGCCCGGCGGCATGTGCGGCGGACCAAGCCGGCATGCGGTGATCAGCGTAGCGGTGTCGGCCACGATCACGGCAACTGCAAGCACCACGCCGAAAATTCCCAGGCGCATGTGCAGGTCCACGCGATGGCGCGCGACCAGCAGCGCCTGCGCGAAGAACAGCGCGACCCAGGTCAGCATGATCAGCCCGTGTGCGCGCACAAGCACGCTCACGCTGCCGAGGTGCGAAAGCAGCGGGACATCAATGCTGAAACCGGCCAGCACCACCACGATCACGCCGATCGCGGCGGCGACGTAATAGCGGTGTTCGCCGACTCCTGGCAGGGCGCGCGCGTTCATGCGATCAATGGCCTCCCGCCGGCGCATGCACGTTGTCGTACGTCACGCGTGATTCCGCATGCACCTTGCGGCCTTGCACCTGCGCATCCGACACGGTTTTCAGTGTCAGCCCGTTGGCGGCGATCCAGATCTGGGCGTCTTCGTTAGGGAACGACGTGCCTGGCGAGAGGCGATGCGCCGCGTAGACGGTCGCGCGCTCGCCATCCACGGTTTCCGTCCGCAGTACCTTGCAGTTGGAATACGAACCGGTTTCGCGCAGGGAGTCCAGAACCTCCTGCGGCGTCATCGGCATGGTCATCCATTTGCCATTGTTGATGCGCATGGACAACGTGGTGGTCGTGTAGATTTTCTCGAAGGGTTTGCCATCGACCGTGGATACTTCGTGGTAGGGCGTCCTGGCCATCTTTGCCGCGGCATCCGTGACCGCTTTGCACGAGGCGTCGTCGGCGTGGGCGGGCAGGGCGGCGAAACCGCCGGCAAGTGCGGCGAGGGCGATGAAGAAAATCGGCTGGAAGGTTTTCATGGCGTCTCCCGGAAGTTTGCGATCACGTCACCAGCGATCGCGCAAAGTTCATCCACGTGTCGGTACCCACGCCGAGATAGGCGAGATACGTGGCGGCAATGATCAGAGGTGCGCCGATCGCGAACACCGGATGCAGACGCCCATGTAGCGACACGTCCGCCGCCACGCACAGCAGCACGCATAGATCGCTGGCCAGCAAGATTTGCAGGTTGCCGATCTCGAAGTCGCTGCTCCAGAACGGCAGGCGCCCGATCGCCGGCGTGAGCAAGCTCAGTGTCGCGAGCAGCATCAGCCGCTTGTGGATGTCGCCGCGTTTGCGCATCGCGATGGCGCTGGCGACGAAGCCTGCGAACAGCGCGATGATCATGCAGTCGTAACCGAGGATGACCAGATCGAATCCGGCCGCTTCGTTGTGGGCGCGCACGTCGCGCGCGGCTGCGTGGAACGCAACGTAGGGACTGAGGACCAGCATCGTCGCGGCGAGTGCAACCCCGAATATTCCGAGTTTTCGATGCAAGGCGACGCGATGCGTTTCGATCAGGCAGGTTTGCACGAAGAACAGCGCGAACCACGCGAACATCATCAATCCGTGCACGTGCAGCAACAGCGGCAGCGGATCGTGGTGGAACCATGGACGCAGGAAGTACGAGCGCGCGAAGCCCGCGAACACGATGGCGAGGATGCACAGCGCCGCGCCAACGAACAGCCGGCGATCGTGGAGGCGTGGCAGGGTGCGCGCTGCCACGCTCACGGCGTCGAACTCCAGTGGTAGGAGATGTGGCCCTTGCCCTTGCCGGTGATGTCGCCGTCCTGTTCCTCGCGCAGCAGACGGCCAGAAGATTTGGCAATCCAGATCGTCGCGTCCGTTTCGCCGGTCGGCCCCTTGTATTGCTCGTGATACACGGCAGCGGCTTGGCCGGCGAGCGTCTCGTCGTGCAGATGGCTGCAACTGTGGTCGCCCAACCCGTAGAGTTGCGGGGTGTCTCCGGCGAAGTCGTAGCCGGACATCTTCATCTGCACGCCGGCGCTGCCGGTCTTGACGTTGGCGTCCATGATCTTGTCGCAGGCAGCCTGATCGGCGTGCGCGGCGAGCGCAGGCAAGCTCGCGAGCAACGCGGTGGTCAACGAGATTGCAATTCGGTTCATGGCGTCTCTCCCGGGGAACGCGCCGTATTCAATGCAGTGCGTGGATGATGGCCTTGGCGAGGGCTTCGGACCTGCCCTGGCTTTCGAGTCCGTTGACCTGGATCAGGGCCTTGCCGGACATGGCATAGAGGGTGTTGTCCTTGTCCCAGAACGCCTTGTCGCCCACGCCACTGATCTCGGAGATGTTGCCGGTGTGGACGAGGTTCCATGTGTTTGCAACCCGGTCCGAGGTGTCGATGTTGACGTTCACGCCTTGAGCGGTGGCGTCATCGTTGTTGTAGGCGCAGCCGGAGGTCCATCCCTCCGCGCTCCCTGTGGGCGCGGCTGTCGTATAGGGCTGCCCGGATAGCTGCGCCGCCTGTGCGACCGGCAAGAGGGTGCAGACATCAGTCGACCTCGCGGCTCCAGTTGGCGTGGTCCGCGCGGTGGTACTGGCGGCCTGGTCGGCGTGTGCGGCGAAGCTTGCGACGAGCAACAAAGCGGCAACCAACGCGTACTTTTTCATGGCGATTCTCCTCATGTGGATGGCACCGCGGCGCGACGCGACCGATCGGGTCGCGGGCTTCGATCCTTACGACGGCTTGCAGTGTTCCTCATCGGCCTTGATCCAATGGCCGTCCTTGTCGCGGAACCAGGCGGCGTAGCCCGACAAGCCCGAGCCGTTGGTCGTGAAGGCCTCCCGCGTGTGGCCGGCCTGGCCGCGTGCCATCTCCACCTCCTCGAAGGTAATGGAGTCGCCCCTCCAGCCCGGGCTCTTGCCCACGCTGTAGACGCCGTCGCCGTTGCCGAGCATCACGGTGATATAGCGCTTGTTCACCGGGTCGTAACCGAAGTTCTGCACGACCTCGAAGGGTCGCGGATTGGCCGCGCTGCGGTCCTGTCGGTAATGGAGCGCGATCCAGTGGCCGTCGAGCGTCTTTTCGGCGTGGAACTTCCCGCTCGTCGCGCTTCCGGAATTTTTCCCCGCCATCATCGTTCCGGTACACACGCCGTCGCCGACGAACTTGGCGAGCGCGTCGCCCGCTGTTGTGGTCTTGTCCTGTGCAAAGGCATGGCTCCCGGTGAGCGCGGCCGCGCAGAGGAAAGAGAATGCAAGCGAAGCAGTTGAGCGTTTCATGCTGAAGCCCTCCTGGGGTTGTATGGAAGATTCACGCAGCCCGCGCGGGCGACCGCCGCAACGGTTGAAACGGGAAAGCGAGGCGCTACACAAGGTGGCTTTCATGACCGGACCCTGGATGACCACCAGCATCCGGGTCGGGGGATGTGCCGTCGTGTCCGGTGCGCTGGCATTTTTCTGGGAGATTTCCTGCCGTCCGGAAAACACCCGCCGTCCCCATGACGGCGGGTATTGCGATCACCATCTGGCCGTCACCAACTGAAACCGGCGCCGACACCGCCGGAGGTATCGCCATTGCCGAAGGAGGCGCCGATGGAGAGGGAGGCCTTGTGGTCGGCGAACATGTGCTGGTAGCCGATGGCGGCGGCGGACTGTCCGCTGTAGGTACCGGCACCGACACCGACGCGGTTGTCGCCA
>DATNEQ010000001.1:0-70452 GCA_035552915.1 Rhodanobacteraceae bacterium | reverse complement strand
TCTGGGCGCTGGAGGCATCGGTGTAGGTTTTGGCCGAAGACAGGGCCTCCTGGGTTTGCTGGTCGGTGTAGGCGTTGGCGGAGGCGAGGGTGGCGGCGTCCGCGGTCGGCGGTGGGGCGCCTGGCGTGCCTGCGGCTTCCTGCGGCACCGGGGGCACCGCGGCCGCCGCAGTGACGGCGGAGGCCTGCAGGCTTTGCATCATCGTGTTGATCGAGTTGATCTCGCCGGACAGGCCGGTGATCTGCGCCATCAGCGAATTGGTCTGGGCGAGCCCGGTGAAGTTGGCCTGCAGGTATTCCAGATCCACCGCCGAATGTGCCGACGTCGGATCGGCGATGTTGACCAGCTCGCGGTAGGTGCTGCTGGCGGCATTGCCGAAGGACACGGTGTTGGCGACGGTCGCGAGGGAGTCGTAGCCGATTGCAACGGAACTGTTGCCGGAGGCGACTGCGAGACTGCCGATGGAAGTTGCACCAACTCCGGTTGCGTCTGTTTCTCCGCCGATCGCGGTGGTGTTGGTTTGTGTCGCCTGCGACGCATCGCCCAGCGCCATCGACAATCCCGCCGAGGCCGTGGTGCGTTCGTTGGATTCGATCGTGCCATCGCCATTGAGGTCGATCGCGCCGCCGATAGCAGTCGAATTGTTGGCAGAGGCGATCGAGCTCGAACCAAGAGCGAACGCCTGCGTGCCTGTGGACGAAGAACCCGCGGAGGCGTCGAAACCGATGGCTACGGATTTCCCGCCGGCTGCATCCGCACCGAATCCTGCGGCGGTACTGTATGAACCCTTGGCATTGGTTTCCGCTCCCAATGCCGTGGCGGAGCCGGCAGCGTAAGCCTGACGACCGGCGGCCAGACTGAGCGTGCCATGCGCATTGCTCTGTGCGCCGAGTGCGGTGCTGTATTTGCCGGCGTACGCCGAATCGCCGATGGCCGTGGCGAGATTGGCGTGGGCGACGGCGACCGAGCCGAGCGCGGTGCTCTGGGAGCCGAGCGCAGAGGAATAGCTTCCCATGCTGATGCTGTCGGACGATTTTGCGTAGGCATGATTGCCCAGCGCCATGCTGCTGCTGCCATAGGCGTGCGATGCATTGCCCAGTGCTTCGCTGTTGCTTCCGGTTGCGTGTGAGTTGAAACCGACTGCGGTACTGTAGTCGCCGGATGCGCCTGCGTTGTCGCCGAGTGCCGTTGCGCTCTGGCCTGCGCCCGCAAAGGGACCACAGGTGACGCCTCCGTTGCCGGCTACCTGGTCACCGCCGCCGCAAGCCGTATAGCCGGTCAACGTGACGCCGCCGCCATTGCCGTGGGGCAGGCCTTCGCCGCTCGTTGCCATGGTGCGGCTGGAGTCGTTGTTGTCCACCACGGATGAAGGCTGGACGCCGCTCGCTCCTTGCGAGGCGGTAGCCGCGTTCATCGCATTGACTTCGTTCTGCAGTTGCGTGATGTCGGCCATGAGCGAATCGGTGACCTGGTGGCCGGTGTAGTGGGCTTGCAGATACTCCAGGGTCACCGCCGAATGTGCGGAAGTCGGATCGGCGATGTTGACCAGTTCGCGATAGGTGTTGGTCGAAGCATTGCCGAACGACACGGTGTTGGCGACGGTCGCGAGCGAGTCGTAACCGATCGCGATGGAGCTGGTTGCCGAAGCCACGGCCAGGCTGCCTATCGAGGTTGCAGCGACGCCGGTGGCATCAGCCTCGCCGCCGATCGCGGTGGAATTGTTCTGGGTAGCCTGCGCGGCATCGCCCAGCGCCATCGACAACCCGCCTGACGCCGTCGTCCGCTCGTTGGATTCGATCGTGCCGTCACCGTTGAGATCGATGGCGCCTCCGATGGCGGTGGAGTTGTCGGCGGAAGCGATGGAACTGGAACCGAGCGCGAAGGCTTGCGTGCCGGCGGTCGAAGTTCCGGCCGAGGCATCGAAACCGATGGCGACGCTCTTCCGGCCCGCGGCGGACGAACCCGATCCGAGGCTCGTGGCATAGCTGCCGGCCGCATTGGCAAAGCGACCGAGCGCGGTGCCGTTGGTTCCGGTCGCGGAAGCGTTCACGCCCAGCGCGGTTGCGTAGCTTGAAGCCACGGACAAGGCGCCCAGTGCGGTGCCGAAGTCGCCGCTGGAATTGGCGGAGAAACCCAACGCCACGCTGTCGGTATGCGTGGCGAGAGCGTTCGCGCCGATGGCCGTGCTGTTGTTGCCCGTGGCCTTCGCGTGATAACCGAGCGAGGAGCTGTTGCCACCGCTGGCGTAGCTGCCTTCGCCAATGGACGTTCCATTGTTTCCGGAAGCGGTGGCCGCAAAACCCAGCGCACTGCTGTTGGCGCCGGAGGCGACCGATGCGCCACCGAGTGCCGTGCCGTAATTGCCGGTGGCGTGGGCAAAATAACCAAGCGCGGTCGCATGATTGCCGGTGGCCAGTGACTGCCCGCCGAGTGCGGTCGTGTATTTGGCGCTGGCGTAGGCGCTACGACCGAATGCGACGGCCCCTTGGCCCTTCGCATTACTGTATGTGCCGATTGCCGCAGAGCGGAAGCCCGCCGAAGTGCTGTGATCGCCGATGGCGACGCTGTTGTTGCCACTGCTGGCGCTGTAGTTGCCGATCGACACGCTGGCCGTACCCCGGGCGTTCGACGCATTTCCGATGCCGACGGTGTAATCGCCGTAGGCGTTTGCGAAAGATCCCAAAGCCGAACTGTTGCGGCCGTCCGCGTGCGCCGCGCGTCCGAAAGCGCTGGCATAAGTGCCGTTCGCGGATGCATAGTCGCCGCAAACCACTGCACCATTTCCATTCGCGCTGTCGTCGTGGAAACCGTCGCAGGTATCGCCGTCGGCCCACGCCACATGAGGTATGACCATTGTGGCTATCGCCACTGCCAGCGCCGTGGCAAGGGTGGCCAGTTTGAACGCCTTGCTGCTTGATCCGCCTGAGCCGGCTGAGGAAGAGCATGCGGACTTGCAGGTCGCGAGTTCAGATGCCACCACCACTTGATTGAGGCTGCGGTTCCAGATCAGGCTGTAGATTCTTTTGTTCACGTAAGGCTCCCTCTCGTCGTGATGAACGGGCCGCGGATGCGGTTACGTGACACTGCGCGCGGATTTGGCCGGGCGTCGCTTCCGGCCCGCTGGCAGTTTTCTGGCAGAATTGCTGCTCATTTCCTGCCGGGAGCGGCATGGCCTTGTCGGCGCAGGAACATTCCGGGCAAGAGCAGGCGGTTTACCGCTTCGCCGAGTGCGAGCTGGATCCGCGCGAGCACCGGCTGCTCGTGCGCGGTCAGCAGGTGACGTTGACCCCCAAGGTGTTCGAGACCCTGGTACTGCTGGTGGAGCGCGCCGGGCACGTGGTCAGCAAGGACGAGCTGATGGCCGCGCTATGGCCGCGCGGATTCGTGCACGAATCCAACCTCACCAAGCACATCTGGCTGATCCGGCGCGCGCTGGGCGACGGCGAGGACGAGGGCCGCTACATCGAAACCGTGCCGAAGCTGGGCTATCGCTTCATCGCGCCGGTGCAAACGGGTTTCGCGCAAGAGGCGGGCAATGACACCGTGTCGCCTGCGGAGACGGCAGCCGGGACGACGACGGAATCTTCGCCGCCCGGAGCGGAAGTCGCTGCGTCCGCTTCCAATGAGGAATCTCGATCGGCGGCGACCAAAGGCGCGGTCGCGCCATCTTCAAGGCGCTTCGCGTGGCTCGCGGCCACCGTCGCACTTGTACTGATTGCCGCGCTGGCGGGTTGGGGCTTCTGGCGCAACGGTCATCGTGCCGCCGCGACAACCGCGGCGGCCCCGGATCCGTCCGCGGTCGCGATCGTGGATTTCAGCAATCTGTCCGGCAACGCCAAGGATGCATGGCTTGGTCCCGCGCTGGAACAGATGCTGGCGACGGAAGTCGCGTCCGGCAGCAAATTGCACGCGGTATCGGAGGAATTGGTGCGCCCCGCGCGCGCCGACTTGCCGGCGCCCGCGGCAGGCGGTTACGCGCCGGCGAGCCTCGGCGTCCTGCAACGGCGGCTCGGTGCACGCTATGTGTTGAGCGGCGCGTATCTGGTTTCCGGTGATTCCGATGCACCGCAGTTGCGCGTGGATCTCGCGGTGCAGGATGCGCGATCGGGGGCGATGTTCGCCGTGCTCACGCGCGAAGCATCGGTCAGCGACTTGCCGCAATTGGTGGCCGGGGTGGGAAGCGAATTGCGCGACCATTTCGGCGAGCACACCGATCCTGCAACGCTGAAGCAGATCGCCAGTGCGCAACCCGCGAGCACGGAGGTGGCGCGGCACATCGGTTTCGCCTTGCAGGCGCTGGAGCAGTACGACGCCGCGCGCGCGCGCGACGAATTGCTGCAGGCGATCGCGCAATCGCCCGGTTACGCGCCGGCCTATCTTTATCTGGCGCGTGCGTGGGCGGCGCTCGGGTATCGCGCCAAGGCGATCGCTGCATCGGTGCAGGCGTTGCAGAACGCGGATGGCCTGCCACAGGAAGATCGCCTGCAAATCGAAGCGCTGCGCTTCACCCTGCAAGGAAATGCCGCCGAGGCCGCGCGGACATGGGCGAAGCTGGTGGCTCTGCGTCCCCAGGATCCGGATTTCCGGCTGCAACTGGTCGACAAACTCACTATCGCCGCCAAATACGATGATGCGATCGCCGCGCTCGCCGCAGCACGCAAGCTGCCGGGTGCAGAGGGCGATCCACGCTTCGAGCTCGCAGCGGCGGAAATCGAACTTGCGCGCGGTGACAGCGCGGCGATGATCATGCATGCGCGGCTCGCGTTGCAACTGGCGCAGCGGCGCAGCGAAACCGGGCTGGTCGCGCAAGCGGAGCTGCAACTCGGCATCGCGCTGGACCAGGACAAACAGGCCGAGCCGATGCTGCGCCAGGCGGCCGCGGATTTCCACCGCATCGGCAATCCGCACGGCGAAGCGCTGGCCTGGCAGAACCTGGGCAACCTGATGGACACCCGCAACCAGATCGCCGCCGCGCGCGAAAACTACCAGCGCGCGATGACGATCTACCAGGGTGTCGGCGATCTTGGCGGTGAAGCCGCGGTCTACAGCAATCTCTCGCGCATGCTGTGGTACTCGGGCGATCGTGACGGCACCGAAGTTGCGCTGCGGCAGGCCTTGGCGATCGGGCGCGAAACCGACGACAAGGTGCGCCAGGCCTGGAGCCTGACCGGGCTCGCCACCGTGCTGTCGGATGAGTCCGACAGCGACGAGGTCGCGGCGATGTACCGCGAGGCGATCGAACTGGATCGGCAATCCGGCGAACGCGTGCACCTCGCATTCGCTCTTGCGAGCCTTGCGGATCTGCTGCGTGTGCGCGGCGAACTGGATGCCGCGCGCGACACGTGCACTCAGGCGCAGAAGGCAGAGCTGGGAATGCCATCGCATACGTCCGCGGCGGACTTCGAATGCGCGCAGATCGCACTCGATCGCGGCGAGGTGGATCAGGCCGCCGCCGCGTTCACCCGCATCGAGCACGACTCCATTGCGGCGAAGGACGACTTCGATGCCGCCAATTCGCAACTCGTGCTGGGCCAGATCGCGATGGGGCGATCGCGCTGGGCCGACGCGCGCGACTTTTTTCAACGCTCGCGCGACGGCTGGGCGGCGCAAAAGGAGACGCCCGGCGAAGCGACGGCCAGCGCGTTGCTGGCCTTGTGCGCCGCCGCGCAGAACGACATCGCCGCGCGCGATGCGGCAATGAAGCGCGCATCGGACTTGCGCAGCCAGGTCACCGCGCGCCAGGAAGTGTTGTATCTGGACATCGCGCTGACGGAAATGCAGGCACAGCTCGGCCAGCCAGCACAGGCACTGGTCGCGTTGCACGGATATGCAGACGATGCGCTCAAGCGCCGCTGGATCGGCTATGCATTCGAGGCGCGCCTGGCGTCGCTGCGCGTGCTGGCGCGCGGCAATGATTTCGCGGCAACCAAGTCGGCGCGCGAAGCGCTGGTCGCGGATGCACGCAAGGCCGGTTTCGGCTGGATCGCCGAACAAGCCACGTCGCGCTAAGCAGTCGGGTTTCGCTTAGACCTGCAACTGGTCGCCCGGCCTTGCCACCAGCGCATACAGTGCCGGCATCAGGAAGATGCTGATCAGCAATCGCGAGAGCATGCCGGCGACGATCACCAGCGCGAACGGACGCTGCGAATCGGTGCCGACGCCGCTGGCGAGCGCGGCCGGCAACAGGCCGAGTGCGGCCACCAACGCGGTCATCATGATCGGCCGCAATCGCAGCAGCGCGGCTTCGTGCACCGCGTCGTTGATCGACTTGCCTTGCAGGCGCAGTTCGTTCACGCAGGAGATGTACACCACGCCGGTCAACACCGACACGCCGAACAGCACGATGAAGCCGATGCCGGAGGAAACCGAGAACGGCGTGCCGGTCAGCCACAGCGCGAGCAATGCACCGAATGGCGCGGACAGCAGCACGCCCAGCACGGTGATGAAGGGGAACTTGAAGTTGCCGTACAGCACGAACAGCAGGCCGAAAATCACCACCAGCGTCAGCGGCAGGATCAGGTTCATTTGCGCGCGCGAGGCGGTGTATTCCTTGTATTCGCCGCCCCAGTCCAGCCGGTAGCCGCGCGGCAGCGATACGGTCTTGTTCACTTGCGCCATCGCGTCGGCCACCGCGCCGGCGAGGTCGCGGCCTTCCACCGAGAACTGCACGCCGATGTAACGCGAGTCGTTCTCCCGATAGATGAAGGATGCGCCGTCGGTCTCGCTGATGTGTGCCAATTCCTTCAACGGGATCTGTTGGCCGTCCGCCGTCGCCACGGGGATGTCGCCGATCTCCTGCGGATTGTCGCGCCAGCGCTGGGCCAGCCGCACCACCAGGTCGAACTCGCGTTCGCCCTGCACGACCTGGGTGGCAACGTCGCCGCCGATGGCGGTTTCGATCAACGCGTTGACGTCGTCCACGTTCAAGCCGTAGCGCGCCAGCTTGGCGCGATCGATGTCGAGCGTGAGGCTGGGTTGTCCCAGCTCGTGCACCACGGTGACGTCGGTGATGCCGCGCACTTGCTGCAACACCTGCTTGATCGACTTGCCTTTGCCTTCCAGCGTTTGCAGGTCCGGCCCGAATATTTTCACGGCGAGCGCGCTCTTCAATCCGGTTTCCGCTTCATCGACCGCATCCTCGGCCGGTTGCGTGTAGTTGAACTGGATGCCGGGAAAAGCCTGCAGCTTGTCGTCGATGGCCTTGATCAACGCCGCCTTGTCGCGATACGCGCCATGCCAATCCGAATACGGTTTCAGCCCGACGAAGAATTCGACGTTGAAGAAGCCGGTGGAATCGGTGCCGTCGTCCGGCCGCCCGAGCTCCGACGACACCGTGGTCACCACCGGGAACGAGCGCAGCACGTCGCGGATCTGCGGCGTGATCTTCGCGGCCTCGTCGTAGGAAATGGTGTAGGGCATCGTCGCGCGCACCCACAGCGCGCCTTCGTCGAGGTGCGGCATGAATTCCGCGCCGATCGCCGGCACCAGCAGCAGCGACAATCCCAGCAGGGCCGCGGGAATCAGCGTGGCCGCCCACGGCCGCGCCAGGCCGAGGTCCAGCCAGCGCGCGTAGCCGCGTTTGATCTTCTCGAAGATCGCGTTGCGGCGCTCGCGCACGCCGCGGCGCATGAACAGCGCGCACAGCACCGGCAACAGGGTCAGCGTGACTCCCAGCGAGCCGATCAGCGCGAAGATCATGGTGTCGGCCATCGGCTTGAACAGCGTGCCCGAGGGGCCGGTAAGCACGTAGATCGGCAGGAAGCTCGCCACGATCACGGCGACTGCGTACACCAGCGGGCGGTCCACTTCCGATGCCGCGTCGATCACGATCTCGCGGATGTGCAGCGGCATGTCCGCGTCGTGCCGCAGCGCGATCTCGCGGAAGATGTTCTCGACCATGAAGATCGCGCCATCCACCAGGATGCCGAAATCGATCGCGCCGATCGAGAGCAGGTTGGCGGACGCGTTCCGCAAATCGAGGCACACGAAGGCGAACAGCAGCGCCAGCGGGATGGTGACCGCGACGATCAGCCCCGCGCGCAGGTCGTACAGGAAGAACACCAGCACGGCGGTGACGAGCAGCACGCCGGCCAGCAGGTTGTGCTGCACCACCTGGGTGGTTTCGTCGATCAGGTTGCTGAGGTCGTAGAACGGATGGATCTTGACGTCCTTCGGCAGCACGTCGCGGTTGAGTTCTTGCGTCTTGGCCTCCACCGCGCGCAGCACGTCCTGGGTCTTCTCGCCGGTGCGCAGCAGGATCACGCCTTCGACGGCGTCGTTCTGCCCCATGTAGCCGAATTCACCGAGCCTTGGCGCGATGCCGATCGTGACCTTGCCGACGTCCTTGAGCAGCACCGGCGTGCCGTCGTGCACCGCCACCACGACGTTGCCGATGTCTTCCAGCGTGCGCAGCCGGCCCAGGCCGCGCACGTAGTAGAACTGGCCGCCCTGCGAATAGAAGCCGCCGCCGGCATTGCCGTTGTTGGCCGCCAGCGAAGCTTCCACCTGCGGCACCGACAATCCGGCCGCGGCGACCTTGGCCGGATCCAGCAACACCTGGTACTGCATGTCGCCGCCGCCGAACGCGGAATCATCCGCCACGCCGGGCACCGCGCGGTATTGCGGCGCGATCACCCAGTCCTCGAACGTCTTCAGCTCCATTGGCGAGCGGTCGGTGCTCTGCAGCACGTAGCGGTAGATCAATCCCGAGGGCGAGGAAAGCGGCGAGACCGAAGGCGACACGCCGTCCGGCAATCCGGCGTCGCCGAGCCGGTTGAACACCTGCTGGCGCGCGAAATAGTTGTCGACGCCGTCGCCGAAAGTGAGCGTGACGTCGGACAGCCCGTAGAGCGACACCGAGCGCTTCATCACCATGTCCGGCACATCGGCCATGGCGCGCTCCATCGGCACCGAGATCAGGCGCTCGACCTCTTCGGCGGAATGTCCGGGCCATTGCGTGACGATGTCCACCATCGGCGGCGAGAGGTCCGGATAGGCATCCATCGGGAGACGCTTCAGCGACCACCAGCCTGCCGCGAGCAACGCCACCGAAAGCAGGACGATCAGCATTCGCTGCGCCAGCGCGAACGCGACGATACGGTTGATCAGTGACGCTTTGCGCGCCGTGTCGGCCGGTGCGCTCATTGGGTCTGGATGAAGCGCAGGAACAGGCCGCCTTCCGTGACGACGCGTTCGCCCGCGCGCAAGCCGGATGGAATCAGGTAGCGGTCGCCGACGCGTTCGCCTAGCGTGACGTGCGCGCGCGCGTAACTGTCGTCGCCCTGCACGACGTACACGAACGGCAGGTTGTCATCGTCCCGCAGCACCGCGGAAACCGGCACCAGCAGCCCGCTGCGCGCCTGCCGCGATTCGATGCGCACGTCCACGTACATCTGCTTCTTCAGCGCGCCATCGGGGTTGTCGACGGCCACGCGCGCGGTCGTGGCGCGCGTGTCGGGGTCGACTTCCGCAGAGACGCTGGTCACGGCACCCGACAACGCCGGCGCATTGTCGTCGTAGTGCACCTGCGCGGTGTCGCCGATGCGCACGAATGCCGCATCGGCGCCGAACACGTTGGCGTCGACCCAGACACTGGCGAGATTGGCGATGGTGAAACACGGCGTGTTGCCGGCCTGCAGCAGTTGCCCGGGCGTGATGTTGCGTTCCACCACGGTGCCCGCCAGCGGCGCGCGGATGATGCCGTCCACTTCGGCCACGTCCTTGCCGGCGCGCAGTTCGGCCAGTGCATGCGGATCGATGTCCAGCGCGGCCAGCGCCTGCCACGCCGATTCGCGATCCGCGTCGGCGCTGGCGGCATCGGTTTGCGCCTGCTCGGTTTCGCGTTGCGAAAGGGCGTGATGCGCCAGCATGTCGGTGTCGTGGTCCGCGATACGCCGCGCGTTGGCGGCGGCGGCCACCGCCTTGCGATAGGTCGCCACGGCATCGGCGAAATCCGGTGAGGTCACGATCGCAAGTGGTTGTCCCGACTTGACCTTGTCGCCCTGCGTGACCAGAAGTTTGCGCACCGGGCCGGAGAAGGGGGCGAGTACCTGGGTGGCGTGGTCCTGGTCGAAATCCACCACGCCGGTGGTGTCGATGCTGCGGTGGTAGTTCGACACGGCCGCGGTATAGAGCGTGATGTGCTGGCGCTGTGCCGGTGTCAGGGTCACGTTGCCGGGCGTCGTCGCGGACGACGCATCCTCCGCGGGGCGCGATCCGCATGCGCCGAGCGTGCAAAGCGTCGCCACCAGCAGCAGGCGCACGACGCCATGCGCGGCGATCGTTGCGGTCTTGTCATTGCCCATCGTTTTTCTCCGCGAATTCGACGCGATGCCACCAGCCGCCGCCCAGTGCCTGGAACAATGCCGCGGTGTCGGCGTAGCGGTCGGCCTGCGCCTGCACCAGCGCGATGCGCGCCTGCTGGTAACTTTGTTCGGCATTCAGCAGCGCCAGCGTGTCGATGTAGCCGTCGCGCAACTGGCGTTGCGAAAGATCCAGCGTGGTGTGTGCGGCGCGCTCGGCGGTCGCGGCGGCGTTCAATGCGTCGGCGTCCTGCTGCAATGCGGCGAGCGTGTCGGCGACGTTCTGGAACGCGCCGAGCACCGTGCCGCGGTATTCCTCGGCCGCCTGCGTATACGCGGCCTTGGCGGCGCGTTGCTGGTGCAGCAGCGTGCCGCCTTCGAAAATCGGCGCGGCGATGTCTGCCGCGATGTTCCAGAAGCCGGTGCCGGCCTTGAACAGGTCGCCGATGGCGAGCGCCGTGCTGCCCTTGTCGGCGCTCAGGGTGATGTTGGGAAAACGGTTTGCGGTCGCGATGCCGACCTGCGCGCTGGCCGCGTGCAGGTTCGCTTCCGCCTGGCGGATGTCGGGCCGCTGTTGCACCAGCGCGGAGGGTAGGCTGAGCGGCAGGTCGCCCGGCAACTGCAGGTTGGCGAGCGTGAATTGCTGCTCGGGCAACTGGCTGGGAAAGCGGCCGGTCAGCACCGCGAGCTGGTCGCGCAATTGCGCTTCCTGCTTGATCAACGGCGGCAACGTCGCTTTCGCCTGCGCGAGCTGGGATTGCTGGCCTGCGATGTCGAGCCCGCTGGCATCGCCCTTGTCGGCGCGGTACTGCAGCAATGCCAGCATCCGCGTGTCGTCGTCGATCAACTGTCGCGTGGCATCGATCTGCGCGCGCGTCGCGGCTTCCTGCACCGCCGTGACCACCACGTTGGAAGTCAGCGTGGTGTAGGTCGCGATCGTCTCGAAGCGCGTCGCCTGTTCCTGCGCCTGCAGCGACTCGACCGTGCGGCGGTTGAGGCCGAACACGTCCGGCGCGTAGGAAATGTTGAGTTGCGGCGTGAACAGGTTGTACAGGAAGGCGTTGTTGCTCGGCACCGGCGCCAGTGACGCGCCCGGATCGTGTTCGCGGCTGGCGCCCACATCGACACCGACGCTGGGGAAATAATTGCCGCGCTGGGCCAGCGTGTTCTCGTGCGCGACGCGCAACGCGGCCTGTGCGGCCTTGAGATCGTGGTTGTTGGCCAGCGCGTCCTTGATCAATGCATCCAGCGGCGCGGAATGGAACAGTGTCCACCAGTCGCCGGCGAGGTCGGCGCCGGCATCGAAACGCTGCGCAACGCCGCCCGCCACGTCGGTCTGGGCAGTGGCAGCCAATGGTTGCGCGGCATAGGCAGCTACCTGCGGCGGCGCCGGCGGCTTGTAATTCGGGCCGACCGCGCAGCCCGCCAGCGCGCAGGCCAGCGCGCCGGGAACAAGCGCCACACGGACAGATCGCGCGATCGCACGCGTCCACGTTTGCTGCACGGGATGACCTGCCACGAGAGTCGCGAAGAGCGGAACAATATAACGTCTCAATTCCCGACGGAAGCCCTGCCGGAAGGCAGGGTCAGTCGCGGCTCAGGCCATCGACGTGCCTGCCAGCTTTTCCTTTCCCCGCCACGCATCGCAAAGCGCCGGCAAGCGCGCACGAAAAAGCCCGCGCACGGCGGCTTCCTGCAACCGATTCGATCCGGAAAGGTCGATCGCCCGTGGATCGAGTGCCGGCCTCATCCGGTCGTATTCCCGGTCGTCCCAACCTGTGCGACAGCGACCCTTTAGGTTTGCGGAAGTGGAGATTGATCCACGTGCGAACTTGGGGGTTCACATGAAGGCTTCGGATCTCAAGCTGCGGCTGCTCAACCGGCTGCGCGCGGCGGGCAAACCCGCCGTCGCCGCCGGCATCGACCTCGGCACCACCAAGAGCTGCATCGCCTACGCCCAGTACGATCCGAAAAAGGACACGCTGGAGTGCGCCTGCGTGCCGTTCGAGCGCCCCGACGGCACGCGCAGCATCGCGTTCCCGTCCGCGGTCGCGCAGCGGGGCGACGAGCGCGTGTTCGGCGCCGAGGCGCTGGCGTTGCGCAGGACGCGCGGCATCCTGCCCGAGCGTAATCTGTTCCACGAAACCAAGAACCTGATCGGCCTGCGCTACACCTTCAAGAACGCACCGCAAGGCTTGCGCAATCCGGCCGAAGTCGCGACCGCGCTGATCGGCCACATGCGCAAGACCGCACGCGGCCGGTTGCCCGGCCTGGTGCTCGCGCCGGTGGTGGTGACGGTGCCGGCCTCGTTCCACGCGGCGCAGCGCGAGGCTACCGTTTACGCCGCCGAGAAAGCGTTCGAACAGTCACGTGAATCGCACGCGGTGCGGCTGCTCGATGAGCCCTATGCCGCCTTCGCCGACCTGAAATTCCGCGAACCCGAGAACGCGTCGTCGCTGTTGCGCGAAGGCGCGAACGTGCTGGTGTTCGACTTCGGCGGCGGCACCTGCGACGTGGCGATCTTCCGCATCGACAGCGTCAACGGCGGAACGCTCGGGGCACGGTTGCTCGCCACCAGCCGCTATCACCGCCTCGGTGGCGGCGACATCGACCGCGCCATCGTGCACGATGTGCTGATCCCGCAACTGCTGGCGCAACACGGCATCGAGCGTTGGAGTGTTTCCTGGGCCACGCGCAGCCGCGAACTGGAACGCCAGCTTCTCGATACCGCCGAGCGGCTGAAGGTCGCATTGAACATGCGGCTGGAGGAATACCGCGCCGCGGGCATGGAAGCGCCGGCGGACCTCGCGTGCAGTTCGGTGGACCTGCAGGTCGAGTGCGAAGGCAAGCAGCTCGCGTTCAAGCAGCCTTCGCTCGATGTCGCCGCGTTCGGGAAATTGCTGGTGCCGTTCCTCGATCCCGAACCGATCCCGGAAGCGGGCGACGAATACGTGCTGCGCAATTCGATCTTCGCGCCGATCCTGCAGGCGCTGGTGCGTGCGAAGCTCGAACGCGACGAACTGACCGGCGTGCTGCTGTGCGGGTCGAGCAGCCTGCTGGTGCCGGTGCAGGAGGCATTGAAGAAATTCCTGCCCGGCACGCGCCGCGTGATGCTCGGCACGCCGGAGGACCTGCAATCGGCGGTCGCGCGCGGCGCCGCGATCCAGGCGCTGAGCCTGCAGGTGCTCGGCCAACCGGTGATCGAGCCCGTCTGCAGCGCCGATGTCTCGCTGCGGCTGGTCGAGGGTGAAGCGGTGATGGCGCGCGCGGGTGATGCCGTTCCCCACTGTTCGGAGTCGCCGATCCTGCTGCGGCCGCCGCGCGATTGTGCACAGGGTGGCATGGAAATCGCGGTGGAAGTACTGATCGAAGGCAAGCGCTCGGCGGGGGTTTCGCTGTGGCACCTGCCTGCGCCCGTGCGCGCGGACGAGCGCCTGGAATTGCAGTGGCGCATGGACGAGAACCAGTGCGTCGAATTGACCCTGAGCCGTCCGGGCGATGCGCGCACCGACACCTTCAGCCAGCGTTTCGACGCGCCGATCATGCATCGCGACATGAGCCAGCTCGTCCGCTGCCGCCTGCTCGAGCGCGAGGAGCGCATGCGCACGGACGCGATCCCGCGCACCAGCCTCGGCAACGAATACGAACAGCACGCACGCGACTGCGCCACGGTCGGCGAGCACCAGAAGGCACTGCACTACCTCAGCCTCGCGCTGCAGGAGAAAGGCGAATCGATCGGGTTGTTGACCCTGCGCGGCCTGTGGCGCGAAGCCATCGGCGACAAGGATGGCGCGCGCGACAGTTACGAGCGGGCAGGGGAAGCCTCCGCGCCCAAGTTCAACCTCGGGCTGCTTCACTACCGCGGACAACGCTACGCGCAGGCGCTGGCCCACGTGGAGGCCGCGATCGAACTCGAGAACGACCGCGGTTATCACGCCCTGCGCGGCGACATCCTCGAGAAACTGGGCCGGCACGACGAAGCGCGCGTGGAATGGCAGGACGCCACCGACGGCAACCCCGACCTGCCGAAATTAAAAGACTTCACGCTCGGCTGGATGGAAACCGCCGCGCGCAAGCTCGGGAACGAACCCTTGCGCAAGCGTATCCAGGAACAGCGCCACAAGTTCGCGGTGAAAGCGATCGAGCCCGCGTCGCAACAGGGAGAGTTGCCGGCGAGGTATGCGGCCGAACAGACGCCGAAGGTGATGTTCTGCCGTTGATGGCGAGTGTGAGCAAGCCCTCTTGCGAAAGGGACAAAAAGCGGCCACACTGTCCCACACGATACCTAGAGGCCTGCGCATGGAAAATCCACGCCATCTGCTTGCGAGCCTGCGCGGTCGTTACAACCAACGCGAACTTGCGCAGCAACTCGGCGTCAGCGTGCGCACGTTGCGGCGATGGGAAATCGGGGAAACCGACCCGCCGCCTTATCTCGCCGATGCAATCAGGCAACGCCTGCTGCCGCTGGCGAATGAAACCACGCACGACGATGCCGCATTCACCTTCATCGATCTGTTCGCCGGCATCGGCGGCATCCGCACCGGATTCGAAAAGCAGGGCGGCCGTTGCGTGTTCACCAGCGAATGGAACCCGTACGCCCGAAAAACGTATCTGGAAAACTTTCCGGGATCCACGCATACGTTCGCAGGCGACATCACCGAGGTGGACGAGCGCGACATTCCCGATCACGACGTGCTGCTGGCCGGCTTCCCGTGCCAACCTTTCAGCATTGCCGGCGTGTCCAAGAAGAACGCGCTCGGTCGCAAGCACGGCTTCGCCGACGAAACGCAGGGCACGCTGTTCTTCAACGTGGCGCAGATCATAAAGACGAAACAGCCGAAGGCTTTCCTGCTGGAGAACGTCAAGAATCTCCTCAGTCATGACAAGGGCAACACCTTCCGGGTGATGATGAAGGTGCTGCAAAAGGAACTCGGGTATCACGTGTACTGGAAGTTGATCGACGGACAGTGCTTCGTGCCGCAGCACCGCGAACGCATCCTGATCGTTGGTTTTCGCGAGCCCACCGATTTCACATGGGCCGATCTGCAACTGCCGAAACGGGGGCCGCGGCTCGCGAGCATCCTGCACCCGCAGGATGGCAGCCAGCCCGCGGAGTCGCCGTACACGGAAGGGCCTGAGGCGAAGGTCAATCCGAAATACACCCTCACCGCGCACTTGTGGCGGTACCTGCAGGACTATGCCGCCAAACATCGTGCGGCCGGCAACGGTTTCGGCTTCGGGCTGGTCGATGGCGACGGCGTGGCGCGCACGCTGTCGGCGCGCTACTACAAAGATGGTTCCGAGATTCTGGTTTCACAGGGCAAGCGCAAGCGCCCGCGCCGCCTAACCCCGCGCGAATGCGCGCGGCTGATGGGGTTCCCCGACACGTTCAAGATACCCGTCAGCGATACGCAGGCATACCAACTGTTCGCTCACGCAGCAGTTGTGCCGATGATCGAAGCTGTTGCAAAGTGCGTCATTCCGACGTTACGCGCTAGCGGGAGGACGCTCATGGCCGATGCAACAGTTTCGAGCAAGGCTTTCCCGAGCACGGGGCGCTGGACAGCAGAGCAGACGAAGCTCGCATTCGAGCTCTATTGCCAGACGCCGTTCGGTAGATTGGATGGACGCAATAAAAACATTATTGAGCTTGCGAAGCTCCTCCGGCGTACGCCCGACGCGGTTGCGATGAAATGTCTGAACATCGCCAGTATCGACCCAGTAGTGAAAGCAAGCGGCCGAGCAGGTTTGGGAAATGCATCAGGACTCGATAAAGAAATTTGGGACGAATTCCATGCAGACTGGGAGCGGCTGACGCTGGAATGCGAGCAGTTGCGACAGCTCCTCCGCAGCGAGGCTCGAACGAAGCCCGTCAGCACGCCAGATGAAGCAACTGATGATTTTGTGCTGAGTGACTACTCGGGCGAGACGCGCCAAGCAATCGTCCAGCAACGGATCGGGCAGCGATTCTTTCGGCGCGCTGTATTAGCTAGCTACCGAGGACAATGCTGCATTACTGGCGTCACAGACTCTCGATTACTCGTTGCGAGTCATATTGTTCCTTGGCGTGAAGACAAAGCAAACCGTCTAAATCCAAGCAATGGATTGTGTCTGACAGCGATTCACGACAAAGCGTTTGATAATTACCTTTTTTCGCTAACAGACGACTGGCGTGTCGTGTTGTCACAGCGTCTGCGATCAAGTAAGGATCAGTTCTTACGCCGCGTGTTTCATGCCATCGAAGGTAAGCAGATCGAGCTTCCCGAACGGTTCGCCCCATCTATCGCATTTGTTGCGCAGCATCGTAGTCAAATGCTCTCGCCATAACGCGATTTGCCGTGAAGCTATATCTCGGACATGGACGCGAGGACCCTAATGCTCAGATGGATGACTGGGGTTTCAATGGTCCAACGCTTGCGAACGTCGACTCCTTCGAGCAAATGTATGGAGAAACCTACACCGTGGGATTCTCTACAATCAAAGCAAAGGAGGAGGCTCGACGAAGGACAGGCTGGGCCACGTGGGACGACAAGGTGCTGGAAGCGCCGAACGTCAATGGTTTGATCAAAACCAACGAACCTGGCAAACCTACACGCTATTATGCCGATTTCTTCTTGCGCGAGGTGGCCCGGCTTGAGGAACTTCTGGCTGACGTAGAAGAAGTGGTGCAGTGGTTGCGCTCACTTCGCGACATTTCAAGGCATGCTCGATGATGGAGCTAACTTGTTATTCGCCTCATCAAAAGCGCTTCGCCAGCGCGCCGCACAGGACGCGGGCCTTTTACTGAAAGGCAACGATCTGGTGGCAGCGCTCGTGCGTGGCTTCGGCGAACTGGATCAGTTGTTTCTCAGCGCCGCGCAAACTCGGAAACGCCGCGCCGGCCTATCGTTCGAGCATCACATTCAACGACTGTTGAGAGACGGGCGCATTCGCCACGAAGCGCAAGTCGTTTTCGGAGGGCGGCGACCGGATTTCGTTTTGCCGGATATGGCGGCGCTCAACGACCCTGAGCGCGTGGAGTCCCTGATTTTGTCGTTGAAGACCACATTGCGCGAACGCTGGAAACAGCTCGGCTTGGAGCGCCGTTTCGGCGCCGTGTTCCTTGCCACTGTAGATGACCGTGTTTCCATGCCCGCCATCGAAGAGATGGGGCGCAATGGCATCGTGCTAGTGGTGCCCGAATTGCTGAAAAAGTCGAAGGAAGCCTGCTATTCGGACAGCGCCGGCGTCATCACTTTCCGCGACTTCTTCCATGAGCAGGTCAGGGAACGTCGTCCTTCGCTCATCATGGTGTGAGCAGACGCTGTCGTTCTGACTTTACAACGCTGCATGCGCGGCGTACATTCCGCGCCTCGGAATCGGTGCCATGACCCTTCTTTTTTCCAACGCCGCCATGTTCAAACGCTCGCTGCGCTCCACCGCGGCGGGTGCGTTCGCGCGCGCGGCCGGCTCATGGCTATTCAATCCGATGGGCGCCTATCGCCCATTCCCCCGCAGCACCTTTATCGCCTGACGCTTGCACCGTCAGGCCGCGCCTGACGGAACTTCTCCCTGCTTCGACTCCGCCAGTGCGCATTCCGCGTCGCGTTCGCGTGCGCCTTGTTCCGAGGAGATCGAAATGCCCATCCAACAGGAAGTCGACGACCAGCTTCGTCCGCTGAAGATCTGGGCCAGCCAGCTCGAACCGCAGGCCGAACGGCAACTGCGCAACGTGGCGTCGCTGCCGATCATCCATCACCACGTCGCGGCGATGCCTGACGCGCACTGCGGCATCGGCGCCACGGTGGGTTCGGTGCTGGCCACTGACAAGGCGATCATCCCCGCCGCGGTCGGCGTGGACATCGGCTGCGGCATGATCGCCGCGCGCCTGTCGCTGTCCGCGAACGACCTCGACGAAGCCGCGTTGCGCAAGGTGTTTGGCCAGATCAGCCGCGACGTGCCGGTGGGCCGCGGGCAGCACGCGCAGGATCGCGCTTGCGTGCAAGCGGCGCGCGAGTTCGAACCCGGCCTCGCGCGGCTGACCGACAAGCATCCGCAACTGCTGAAGGCGTTCGGCAAGTTCTCCAACTGGATTTGCCAGATCGGCACGCTCGGAAGCGGCAATCACTTCATCGAGGTCTGCCTCGACGAGGACGACCGGGTGTGGGTGATGCTGCACTCGGGCAGCCGCGGCATCGGCAATGCGATCGGCAGCTACTTCATCGCGCTGGCGCGCGAGGACATGCTGCGCATGGATGCGCAACTGCCCGACCGCGATCTGGCGTACTTCGAGGAGGGTGCAGAGTACTTCGACGACTACGTCGAGGCAGTGTCATGGGCGCAGGGTTATGCCGCGCGCAACCGCGAGGAAATTCTGGCGCTGGTGCTGGCTGCGCTGCGGCGTCACCTGCCGGCGTTCGCCGTCACCGACGAAGTGGTGAACTGCCACCACAACTACGTGGCGCGCGAACACCACTATGGCGCCGACGTATGGGTGACCCGCAAGGGCGCGATCCGCGCGGGCCGCGGTGAACTCGGCATCGTGCCGGGCAGCATGGGCACGCGCAGCTACATCGTGCGGGGCTTGGGCAATCCGGAGAGTTTCGAGTCCAGCGCGCACGGCGCGGGCCGGCGCATGAGCCGCACCCAAGCCCGCCACGAGTTCGGCGAAGCCGATCTGGTTGCGCAGACGGCCGGCGTGATCTGCCGCAAGGACAAGGGCGTGGTGGACGAGATTCCCGGAGCGTACAAGGACATCGACGAGGTGATGGCCAACCAGCGCGATCTCACCGAAGTCGTGCACACGTTGAAGCAGGTGTTGTGCGTGAAGGGCTAAAGGAATATGCGGGTTGGGCTGGCGCCCCGTGCGGCCTCATAAGCCGTGGCGATGCAGGTTCGATTCCTGCGCCCGCATCCAGGCCTTTTGAGCAGCCAACCACGACGAGTCATTCTGTAGTGACGAAGTGCTTCTCATCGAGGTCTTGTTCGCCATCCCACCTGTACGCCACGAGCGGTTCGCCGTGGCCGACGCTGTAGTCGAGACACGCAACGCGGGGAGCGAGCAGTTTGGGCGTGCCTTTCATCCAGTAGTGGCCAAAGAAGACAGGCCGATCGCCGGCATAGCCGAAGCGCAGTTCCGGTGACACCGGCACGTCCGGCAACATCGGCGCGGTTTTGCTGTCCACCATCGCCGTTTGACGCAACGTGACGGCATCCGCATCCCACCAGCGCGTGCGGGCTTCCTTGCGCAGGTCGTCGCCGGTGCGAAATTCCACCCCATTCGGGAGCTTCACTTCCGGACCCTTGAGGATTGCTTCAATGGCCTGATGCTCTGGTGAGCCGCGTCGAGAGGCTGCCCGAAGCAGCTCCGTGTCGATCCGGTTTCCCGGTTTCAGCTTCGGCTTCAGAAACTCCATGTACTTCGGATGCCAGCATGCGTGCACCGCGCGCAGTCCAGGCAGCTCCAGCCACAACGGCAGCTCCATGAACCAGTTGAGGATCGATCGCCGCTCATCCGGCTTGTCGCGAGTGGCGGCCAGGAAGACCTGATGCTGGCGATGGTTCTTGTCGTTGTGCGGCCGCAGGTATTCGCCCGGGCGATCGTGGTCTTCCGTATCCCAGGCGAGCGCGTTGAACTCGTGATTGCCCATCACTGCGAGAGCTGCTCCCGACTCAACCATGCCCCGCGCGATCTGGATGGTCTCGAGTTGCTCCGGCCCGCGATCGACGAGGTCACCGACGAAGATCGCCTGTCGCCCCGGATGCTGCCAGACGCCTTGACGTTCCTGATAACCCATCTTGCGCAAGAGCGCCCGCAAGGCGCCGGCATACCCGTGGATGTCACCGATGATGTCGTAGCCCATGAAGCCCCCTCGCATTGGACGAGCCCATCCAAGACTCAAATAAGCGCGTACCGGGTCAGAAACAAGTCAACAAAGATCAGCAGCCGGTAGCGAATCCGCTCTGCCTGTTGCTGCGTTTGCCACTTGCGATTGCACGAGCTGGCGTTCGATCACATCCGGGGACCAGCGCTGTTCGTTCAAGTCGGCAAGGGCCATGGGAGCATGGTTTCCCGACCGCGGGAGTAGCACCTGCATTTACTCACGGCTGCCAGCGAATGCCTTGGGATGCCATGGGCAACAAAAAACCCGCTGTGATGCGGGTTTTAGGGTGCTACCTGGAACGTTTGAGACAACTTGAGTCTTCGAATTGGCGGAGCGGACGGGACTCGAACCCGCGACCTCCGGCGTGACAGGCCAGCATTCTAACCAGCTGAACTACCGCTCCGTTTTTCCGAAAAAACATTGATGCGAACGATCATTGTGCCGCGTTCCAGCGCGTTGCAAAAGCAGCAACTCTCCTGCCATGCGACAGGTTGGCGTCCCCACGGGGATTCGAACCCCGGTCGCCACCGTGAAAGGGTAGTGTCCTAGGCCTCTAGACGATGGGGACAGCAGCGGGAGTGGTGGAGCCAGCCGGGATCGAACCGGCGACCTCTACAATGCCATTGTAGCGCTCTCCCAGCTGAGCTATGGCCCCACGCTGGAACGCGAAAGAATATTGGCGTGAGCGAGGAGCGTCAAGGGATTGCGATGGAGACGACCCGCGATGCGGCGGTTCGCGCGGTGCGCGGGAATGCCGCTGTCGTGGTGTTTCCGCATCGGGTTGAGGATTGAATCCGCGCCTCGCGCGGACTGACGCCATGGCGACGACATGGCGTAAAGCAACGCGGCCTTGTTAGGCTTGCGCCATGCACGGTCTTGGCTTCATCCGCGATCTCGCCTGCGTGATGCTGGGCGCGGGCGTGATCACCGTGCTGTTCCATCGGCTGCGCCTGCCGGTGCTGCTGGGTTACATCCTGGCCGGCGTGCTGATCGGCCCGCACGCGCCATGGCAACTCGTCACCGACCAGCGCGCGATGCGCGACATCGCCGACCTGGGCGTGCTGCTGCTGATGTTCACGCTGGGGCTGGATTTCTCGTTGCGCAAGTTGCGCGCGCTGGGCGTGCGCGTGTTCCTCGCGGCGGTGGCGGAAGTGGCGTTGATGCTGTGGCTGGGCATCGAGGCCGGGCGGCTGGCCGGATGGTCTTCGCGCGATGCGCTGTTCCTCGGCGGCGTGGTGTGCCTGTCTTCCACCATGATCGCGCTGCGCAATCTCGGTGATCGCGGATTGCGGAAAGAATCTTTCGTGCCGATGCTGGTGGGCCTGCTGATTTCCGAAGAAGTGCTGACGGTGCTGCTGCTCACCGTGCTCAGCGTGATCGCGGCCGGCGGCGAAGTGGCGCCGGATGCGGCGCTGTCGGTGCTGGGACGCATGGCCATTTTCATCGTGGCCGCGTTGATCGCGGGCCTGCTGTTGCTGCCGCGGTTGCTGGACTGGATCGCGGCCTCGGGGCGCGACGACATGCTGCTGATCGCCTCGCTGGGTGTCTGCTTCGGCTCCAGCCTGCTGGCGGAGTCCGACGGCCTGAGCATCGCGCTCGGCGCGTTCCTCGCCGGCGTGATCGCCGCCGAGGCGCATTGCGCGCCGCGCATCGTGCGGCTGGTGCAGCCGGTGCGCGACATGTTCGCGGCGATCTTCTTCGTCGCGATCGGCCTGCTGCTCGATCCCGCGGCATTGTGGGCGATGGCGTTGCCGGCGCTTGCGGTGGCGTTGCTGGTGATCGTCGGCAAGATGGCCGCGTGCGGCGCCGGCATGTTCCTGTTCGGCGGCGCCGATGCCGGCAATGCGTTGCGCATCGGGCTCTCGATGGCGCAGATCGGCGAATTCTCCTTCGTGATCGCCGGCCTCGGCATCGCCGGTGGCGCGGTGGACGGCTCGCTGTATCCGCTGGCGGTCGGCGTTTCCGTGATCTGCATGGCGGCGACACCGCTGCTGACCGCCAATGCGGCCGCGATCGAAAAAGCATTGCGCGCTGTCGCACCGCGTCCGCTGGTCGCGCTGACTTCCGGTTACGGCGAATGGCTCGCGCAGTTGCGGCCGAGCGGCGAAAACCTGGTGATCGCGCGCATGCTGCGGCGATTCCTCTGGCACATCGGCATCAACGTGCTGCTGGTGTGCGCGGTGTTCGCGGCGGGCGGCTGGTTGCAGGCCGCGATCCCGCGTTACTGGCCGCAACTGGTGCTGGGTGAAACCGCACGCCGCTCGGCGATCTGGGCGGCGGCGCTGTTCCTGTCGTTGCCGATGCTGATCGCGGTGTATCGCAAGGCGGATGCGCTGGGCATGTTGCTGGCGGAACTGGGCATCCGCGAAAGCGTGCACGGCGAGCGCACCGAAGCCCTGCGGCGGGTGCTGGCCAAGCTGGTGCCGTTGGCGGCGCTGCTGGGCCTGGCGTTGCTGGTCAACATGCTGGGCACGGCGATCCTGCCGCCGCGCGGCGTGCTGGCCGTGGTGCTGGTGTTCGGCGCCGCCACCGCATGGTTCCTTTGGAATGCGCTGGTGCGCGTGCACGCGCGCATGCAGGCGGCGCTGCGCGACCTGATGGAACAGAACCCGGAATCGCCGCGCTGAACGACGGCGCAACCACGCGCCGGATTCGTCCGTTTTGCCGAAAACCGCGGCGTATGATCGGCGCGCCGGCGTCGCGCGATGGGCGCAAGCGGCAGGGGAGTTTTCTTCAGGACGGGAGACGACGATGAGAATCCAGGGGTGGCATGCGGTCGGATTGATCGGTGCATTGATGATGTGCGTGCCGGTAGTGCACGCGGCGTCCGCGGGCGACAGCGCCAGCGCGACTTGCAAGGATGGTTCGAGCTGGAGCGGCAAGTCGCACAGCGGTGCATGCCGCGGTCATGGCGGCGTGCAGTCCTGGTCGGATGCCGCGGCGTCCACCGCCGCGCCGGCACCGGCTTCGAACACGGAGTCTTCCGGTTCGCACAAATCACATTCCAGCAAGTCGGAATCGGCCTCCGGGTCGGGCAGCATGTCTTCGACGTCGACGAACGATGGCGCGGGCGCCAGCGCGACCTGCAAGGATGGTTCGAGCTGGAGCGGCAAGTCGCACAGCGGCGCCTGCCGCGGACATGGTGGCGTGCAAAGCTGGGGTGGTGCGGCAACATCTGCGCCATCGGCCGCGCCTGCATCGAAATCCACGGCGGCAACGACGTCAGCGGCATCGGCCACGAGTGGCGAAACCACCGCGACCTGCAAGGACGGCGGTGCGTGGAGCGGCAAGTCGCACAGCGGCGCCTGCCGCGGACATGGCGGTGTGCAAAGCTGGGGTGGTGCGGCGACGCCCTCGCCATCAGCTGCACCCGTATCGAAATCCACGGCCGCCGCGCCCGCCGCACCGCCGACGCAGACGAGCGCGCAGGTGAATCATGCGCAGGCGAACACCACGCATTCGATGCCGACGCCGTCGGCGCAGCCCGCGCCAGGTGGTGGTGCAGGGCAGGTGTGGGTCAACGCAAGCAGCAAGGTGTACCACTGCCAGAATGACCGCTGGTACGGCAAGACCAAGAACGGGCAGTACATGACCGAAGCGCAGGCGCGTGCGCAAGGCAACCATCCCGATCACGGCAAGGCCTGCTCCTGAGCGTTCCACGCAAGTCGCCACGAGAAAAAGCCGCCCGCGAGGCGGCTTTTTCTTGAACGACTACGATCGCCGTGTCGCGCCGGACAACTTGCGCGCGATCATCAAGGCCGCAATGAGTGCAGTGCTGAGCGTGCCCCACATCAGGATCTCGAACGGCCAGAGGTTGTGTGAAGTGGGGTCGATGGTGGTGCCCAGGAAAATCCGCGCGGTCACGAAAAGCATGATGGCTGCGGGCACCGCTGCGGCCAGGCGCCAGCCGCCGCGCCAGCGCACCAGGCCCCACAGCGGCCCGGCGAAACCGAGCATGCCGATCGCCAGCATCGCCAGCATGAAACCCGAGAACAGCGCGACATCGCCCGCGGACGCCGGCGTGTTCATCCGCTTTTCGTAAGCGGCGCGTTGCGCGGCTTCCGCCTGTGCGTTCAAGCGCGTCACCCATTCCGGTCGCGCAGTCGAAGTCGCGGTTTCCGCACTGCCGGAAACATGCACCGGATAGGCCACAACCTCCGGCGTGTCGTTGAATGAGCCGTCGCCCGCGCTGATGTGCACCTCGTCCACCTGCACGTCGGGGCGCATCAGGAAGAACCAGCCCATCGCCTCGCCCGTCCCGGCCGGATATTCCTGCGAAGGATTGCTGCCCGCGGCGACGGACTTGCCATGGAAATACGGAGTCGCCCAGATGTGCACCGGTTTGTCGCTGGTGTAGCGCAGGTGCAGATAGAAATTCTGGTTGCGCGCGAGTGTTGCCGAGTCGCCTGGTGGATCGGTTTCCAGTACCTGCACGGTGGTCGTGGCACGAGCACCGCTGCAGGCGCCCGCAGCGAGGCAGATCAGCACCAGCGCGAGCAGGGTGCGCATCACGGCATCTCCCCGATCCGTTGCGACGCGGGGACCATAGCAGTTTTGCAAGACGAAAGCCGCCACGCAGACGGCTTTGCGGTGAGGGCCAACCGACCCTTGCCTGTTTTGATTGCGCAAGAACCATTGGGTTGCCGGCGGCCGCCTGGTCGGAAGTGCCCTACAAGCAGCAGCGGCGCGCCGATCCGGCGCCGAATCTCGCGACACGTCGAGGGCCCGGTGCTTGCGGCGTCGCCACCTGCCGACGAGAATGCCCGTCTGACCGGCGAGGGCGGTCGGAATCCCATACTCGCGCAGGAGATTTTTTCCATGAAACCTTTGCGTACACTTGCAACCTTGTTTTCGTCGCTGTGCCTGGCGGCCGTGATGTCCCAGGCCGAAGCCGCCACGCCGACCGGTGGTTACTCGGGCATCTTCGGTGGCGGGCCGCTGTATATCACCTCGAAGGGCGCCCCGGCCAACATCAACGAGCTGGCGAATTCGGGCTTCACCGAAGTCATCGTCTGGAGCGTCGAGGTCAAGCCCAATGGCGACCTCAACTTGAACGGCGAGTTTCCGCTCACTTCGAACGGCGTCTATATCGGTGACCAGACCTACCCCGACTTCGCGTCGAGCATGACCCTGCTCAAGCAGGGCAAGGTCAAGCGCGTGACCTTCAGCATCGGCTCGTCGAACTACGGCGACTGGGAAGACATCGCCGCGCTCGTCCAGTCGCAAGGCACCGGGCCCGACAGCATCCTCTACAAGACCTTCGCGGCACTGAAGGCCGCGATCCCGGCGATCGATGCCATCGACTTCGACGACGAGAACAGCTTCGACCTCGCCAGCACGGTGCAGTTCGGCATCATGTTGGGACAGATGGGCTATCACGTGATGCCCGATCCGTACTTCAACGCTTCGTACTGGCAGCAGGTCGTCTCGCAGATCAACGCGCAGTTGCCGGGCACGGTCGATGGCGTGCACCTGCAGGCTTATGCAGGCGGCACCGGCAACAACCCGTGCGTTGGCTGGGACTTCGGCAACGTGCCGGTCTTCCCGTTCCTGTGGGACAAGAACGACACCCCGGTGCAGGTGTACGGCCGGATGCACAACTGGCATACCCAGTGTGGCATCGTCGGTGGCGGCCTCTGGCTGTATGACGACATCGTCGGCACCGGCGCAGCGGCCAAGTACGCCAAGGCGATCAACCTGGGCGTCAGGACCCGGCACTGAGCCTCGACGTTGGACAATCCGGCCGGCCTCGCGCTGTCGCGGGTCGGCCGGTTTTTTTTCCAGCCGTATCGAGCTCTCGCGATCGAGGACTGAGTGGTGGACTGTCGTCGCGTCTGTGTCCCGCAGCGCCGACAAAGTCCGATCGCGGCAATAATCGAGATTGTCGATGAAGCGCATCAGCGGTGTCAGCGATGTGGGTGTGAATCCATTCCCGCTGGAATGAAAGCAAAAGGCCGCCTTGCGCGGCCTTTTGCTTTCATTGGGGCGGGGGATATCCAATCAATTCCACAAGTGGTTGATAATTAGATATTAGTTCAAGCCATGTTTTGGCAGTTACCGCCAACGCGGCGCGGCCCTCGGAGGTGAAGATTTCCAAGCACATGCCGTCGCACAGGACGAACGGATTTTCGGATTGAACCTTCAAGCACGGAAAGCGTAATACTCTTTCGTCGGATCGAGCACTGCGTGCTCGATCCGCAAGTGCGCCACCCATGGCGCATGGCAACGCTGATTTATTCGATGTTGGTTGACCGCGGCATCTCTCTCACTCGAGAAGACGAATATCCTTCGCACGATGTTCCAGGGGGAATGTATGGAACTATTGAGACAGAAGTGGCTTCTCGGTTCTGGCATGGGCAAGTGTGCATTCGCCTTGACATGCGCTGTGCTCTCGCTGCTCGCATTCGCTTGGCAGCCGACAAACGGTCAACCAGCAAGCTCCGTTCCCGCTGCCGGCACACCCTCCGCGCGCCCGGCTGCCTCCGCAAGTGCACAGGAGAGCCCCTTTCTGGCTGTCAGCTCTCCGTTTGCTTTGGCTGGCGGTACGCTGACCTTGACGGTTACTGGCACGCCTGGCGCCTCTGTTCGTCTGGTCGAGTCGCAGGTCCCGGCCGAGATTCATCGGGGACGTTCCGGTATCCAGTTCTACGAGACTGGCACCGAAAATACACTCGCTTCTGGAACCATCTCCGAAGATGGCATCTTCACCGCGACCGTGCCGATTGCAGCTCAAGCCCAACTGGGCGCGATTTTCTACGCACAGGCGATCTCCAGGTTGAATGGGAAGACGATGTACGGCAATGCCGTTGCCTATCGTGTGCAAGCAACGCTCCCTGCTGGCGCACGCAAGACGCAGTCGATGGCGGCGACGCCGGACGGCACGCGCGCCTACATCGCCGATAATCTGGATGGCGTCGTCAGTGTTGTGGATGCGGTCAACGATACCAAGCTGACGGATCTCCCGATCACCGTTGGTGCCGGTGACGTTCCTTATCGACCCGTGCGGATCGCAGTCGATCCGGAAGGGCGGCATGCGTTCGTTTCCAATGTGGCAGCGTCCACTATCTCAGTGATCGATACCGCCACAAGTTCGGTCTCTGCCCAGATTCCGGTACCACGCGGGTGTCGAGGGATCGGATTCGATTTCAGAAACGGCACCGACCTCATCTATGTCGCAAATGAAACCCAGAACGCGGTGCTCGTATTCGAGGAAGCGCCGGTTGGCACCTTCACGGCCGTGGGATCGATTGCCATGCAGACCTACGTGCCCGGACCTTTGCTGGTGTTGCCCGATGGCAGGTTGGTGGTTGGAACCCGTGCGGGGAACAACCTCGAATTTTTGGCCCCCAATACGTCGGGTGGTTCTCAAACACTGGGGATCACCCAGTTGCCCGGCACTCCGTACGAACTTGCCTGGGACGGATCCAGCGTGCTGGTTTCGACCTTCGCGGTTCAGGCTGGAGGGTCGCCAGGCACCAATCGCGTATTGCGCGTGAGCCCTGCGAACTACCGCGTCACGAAGGCGCTGTTCGACAATCTCGGTACCGACTATCGCAGCATGACGGTACGGCCAGCGCTGGCGGGCAGCGATTCACTGATCGTGTTGGGCGCCAGTGGTACCGGCACCGTGATCGTTGCCGATGGTTCGACCCAGGCAGTGCTTGCGAACATCGAATTGACTGGCGGCTATCCTGATGCGACGCCACAAGATGTGGCCATCATCAATGATGCATCCTCACAACCGTACAAGATCTACGTACTCGATTTTTTCCGCGAGACCGTGCGACCGATCATCCTGTCCGGCGGCCCTCCGTACAGCGTCGGAGCCGAGATCCCCTTGGCATGGTCCGGACAAGTGCGCGTGCCCCTTACCGGCGACTTGTCGGACGCGGACAACGGCGAATGGAGGTTCCGCGAGGTTGCCACGCTCGGAGGATCCGCGTTCAAGCCCAACCCGGTGACGTGCAATACCTGCCATACGGATGGCGCTTCGGATAACTCCCAAAGGCACGAGATCCAGGTGCCGGCCCCTTGGGGGACTGACGTGACGGCGCCGTACTTCTGGGATGGACATGTCCCGACGCTCGTGAATTTGGTCGCAGGCGCACTCAAGAAAAATAATGAAACCGGGAACCCGCCGGCCCCTGGGTCAGCGCCGGGTCTGTTGAATTATCTGAGTGCGCATCAGCCGCCATCGAGCATCTATCTGGAGCAAGACGGCACGATGACTCCGGATCAGCAAGCCGGGCAGGTGATATTCGAAGGCGTGGCCCAATGCAGCCAGTGCCATGCCGCACCCGCGTTTATTCCACCTCCTGGCAGCCCTCCGACCATCAAGGCTGGCATCGGTACCGGGCTGGCCCCTGCCAACGTACCCAGCTTGCGCGGCGCCTGGGCGACCGCACCGTATCTGCATGATGGGTCGGCCTTGACCCTGATGGACGTTCTGACGATCAATCCGTCCGATGTCCATGGCCAGGACGCGGCACCGCTCACGGATACGCAGCGACAGCAATTGGTCGAATACCTGCAGACGTTGTAATGTGATTGACCTCCTAAGGGAAGTGAAGGCAATAAAAAAACCGCGCCGTAGCGCGGTTTCAACAGTGTTGCGGGATGTTGTTGGATTTCGAAATGGTGGGGCGGGGGCCATCTAATAAATACGCTAAAACATTGCTTTTCAAAGTTATCTGCAATGGTGATTTTCGCGATTACCGTCAAAGTTACCGCGAATAAGCTTCGAAGGCGCGTCTCTTGGAGATGCATCACCTCGCCACATTGACATCGCAGACGGGATGCACCGGATCATAGTGAGCTGGTCTGGCAAATGTGGAAGAACATGGCCAACTCGAATTCGTTAAATTGAGACCGTCCTCATACCTCAGTTTCTCGCGCGATGGTCGGCTAGGCACTCTGTGCGGCGCGGGCGATCACGATTTCCTCGTCAGTCGGAACTACGAACACTCGCACCGGCGAATCCGCGGCGCTGATGCATTGCGCATGCTGCGCATTTTCTCCCGCATCCAGCAGCACGCCCATCCAATCGAGTCGCTGGCAGATGCGCGCGCGAATCCCGGCGGAATGCTCGCCGATGCCTGCGGTGAACACCAGTCCGTCGAGCCCACCCAGGGTGGAGGCTAATGCGGCGATCGCGGCCGCCGCGCGATCGGCGAACATTTCCAGCGCATCGCGTGCGCGCGGATCATGGCTTGATTCCAGCACTGCCGCGTCATCGCTGAGCCCGGAAACGCCGAGCAGGCCGGATTGCTGCGCCAGCAAGTCTTCCACCTGCGCCACGTCCAGTCCGCAATCGCGCAGCAGATGCAGTACCACGCCGGGATCCAGGCTTCCGCAACGGGTTGCCATCATCAATCCGTCCAGCGGCGTGTAACCCATGCTGGTCGCGACGCTGCGCAACTTTCTCATCGCGCAGAGGCTGGCGCCGTGTCCCAAATGGGCCACGACGATCCGCCCGGAAGCACAGCCGCCGGCGACTTCGGGCAGCACACTCGCGATGTATTCGTAAGACAAACCGTGGAAGCCATAGCGGATGATGCCCGCTTCGCTCAATGCGCTCGGCAGCGCGAACCACTGCGTCCGAAGTGGCTGGGTCCGGTGAAATGCGGTATCGAAACAGGCAACCTGCGGCGCTTGCGGAAGGTGTGTTCGCACGTGTCGGATCGCCGCGAGCGCCTGCGGCTGGTGCGCGGGCGCAAGCGGGACGAGTGCGTCCAGCTCCGCGAGTATCTCGTCAGTAACCACGACGGGTTCCGCGAAGCGCGTCCCGCCGTGCACCACGCGATGGCCCACCGCCACGATGTCGAGCGCCGGCCTGCGCGCACGCCACCGCTGCAGCAGCCAATCCAGCGTCTCCTTCTGGTTCGCGCTATCAGGAAGCGCCGAATCGATTATCTCTTCGCATCCCTTTGCACGAATTCTCGCGCGCGGTCGCGCCCCGATTCCCGTGATGGAGACGCTCTCCATGCGTTCGACCGTCGATGCATCGAACAACGCAGACTTGATGCTGGAAGATCCGATATTGAGAGCCAGGATTGCGCGGTTCACGACACGTCGAACGTCCTGTTCCGCATCGATGATCGCGCCAGCGCGCACGACACCACGCGCGACAACACGCCGTCGGAACGACTGGTGAGGGCAATCGGAACGCGTGCGCCCAACGCAATGCCCGAGGATTTGGCTGCGGCAAGATAGACCAATTGTTTGGCCAGCATATTGCCGGACATCAAGTCCGGCACGACCAGAATGTCGGCATCTCCGGCCACGCGCGAGTGAATTCCCTTGATCGCGGCAGCGTCGGCGGACACCGCGTTGTCGAAGGCGAGGGGTCCGTCCATCAGGCCTCCGGAAATCTGCCCACGATCGGCCATCTTGCACAAGGCCGCGGCGTCGACGGTCGAGGCGATGCGCGGATTCACGGTTTCCACGGCGGAGAGGATGGCGACGCGCGGCGTGCCAATGCCCGCGGCACGCGCGAGGTCGATGGCGTTCTGCACGATGTCGCGTTTGTCCTGCAGGTCCGGGGCGATGTTGATCGCGCCGTCGGTGAGGAACAGCAGTTTGGCGTACGTCGGTACATCGAGCGCAAATACATGGCTAAGCCGGCGTTCCGTGCGCAAGCCGCTTCCGCGATCCAGCACTTCCGAAATCAGTTCGTCGGTGTGGAGGGCGCCTTTCACCAGCATGCCAACCGCACCTGCGCGCGCCAGCGCCACCGCGCGCGCGGCGGACGCATGGCTGTGCGCCGTGTCTTCCAGCTGGAAATCGTCGATCACGATCCCCGTTTGCTCGGCCACGCGCCGTATGCGTTGCCGAGGACCGACCAGGATGGGTCGGATCAAATTGCCGCGTGCGGCTTCCACGGCGCCGCGCAGGGACGGCTCGTCGCAAGGATGCACGATCGCGGCGGGCACGGGCTCCCATGCGCCCGCAGCCTCGATCAGGGCGTCGAAGTGAGGGCAAGCGGAGCGACCGGGATTTTCCATGGCAGGCGCGGCGGATTTCTTGCGAACCGATGAAGTGTCGAATCGGCGAGCGCATTTGGTTTGACCTGGATCAAGCGCGCAATCGCCAGGAATTTGACCTGGATCAGGTGGCCACGATACCCCGATTGCCATGCTGCAAGCATGAAACTCCCTACTACGATGCGTGCCGCCGTCGCCCAGGGCTTCGGGCAGCCTCTCGCCGTTGTCGAACGTCCCGTTCCCGAGCCTGGTCCTGGCGAGGTCTTGGTACGGATACTGACGTCCGGCGTCTGTCATACGGATGTGCATGCAGTGAATGGCGATTGGCCTGTCAAACCCACTTTGCCATTCATTCCCGGCCACGAGGGGGTGGGCACCGTCAAGAAGATCGGCGCGGGCGTACGCGATCTGCTCATCGGGGATTTGGTAGGCATCGCGTGGCTGCACGATGCTTGCGGACAATGCAGTTATTGCGTAACCGGATGGGAGACATTGTGCGAATCCCAGCACAACAGCGGCTATAGCACGAACGGCTGTTTTGCAGATTACGCGATCGGCAATGCCGCGTACGTGACGCGCCTGTCCGAAGACTGCAATCTGGCATCAATGGCGCCGATATTGTGTGCCGGCGTCACGACCTACAAAGGGCTCAAGGAGACCGAAGCAAGGCCAGGCGAGTGGGTTGCCATTACCGGCATCGGAGGTCTCGGGCACTTGGCCGTGCAATATGCGCACGCCATGGGAATGGGCGTGGTCGCGCTCGATGTGGGTGAAGATCAACTGGAACTCGCGAGGGCCTTGGGCGCCGAGATCGTGCTCGATGCACGGCGGCCGGACGTGGTTGCTGACGTCATCGAACGCACCCGTGGAGGCGTGCACGGCGCGCTGGTCACCGCGGTTTCACCTTCTGCATTCAGACAAGCCATCGGGCTTGTCCGCCGCAAAGGCACGGTCAGCCTGGTTGGGCTGCCGCCGGGAAATTTCGAAACCCCCATATTCGATATCGTGCTCAAGCGCATCACGGTGCGTGGATCGATCGTCGGTACACGCCAAGATCTGGCCGAGGCGGTGCGGTTCGCTGCGCGCGGAAAGGTACGGGCCTGCGTGCAAACGGTTGCGCTGGAAGAGATCAATCGCGTCTTCGACGATTTGAGGGCAGGCCATGTATGCGGGCGAATGGTAGTGAAAATGGCCTGATGTCTGCCCGTGCGACGGACGCCGTTCGCGCTCCGATAACGCGCATCACGGGAGAATCCAGCGAGATGAACGACAAGCCTGCGAGCAGCGACGCCTTGGATGCGCAGATGCTGCATGCAATTGATGCGTACTGGCGCGCCGCCAACTACCTTTCGGTCGGACAGATTTATTTGCGCGGTAATCCCTTGTTGCGCGAACCGCTCGCACTCGAACACATCAAGCGATCGTTGCTGGGCCACTGGGGAACCACGCCCGGGCAGAACTTCATCTACGCGCACCTGAATCGCCTCATCAAGCAGTACGATCTTGACATGATTTACATCGCCGGACCGGGACACGGTGGTCCCGCGGTGGTCGGCAACGCCTATCTGGAAGGCACCTACAGCGAGGTGTATCCCGAAATCACCGAGGACGGGGCAGGCTTGTGCCGTCTGTTCAAGCAGTTTTCCTTTCCCGGCGGCATCGCCAGCCACGCCTCGCCGGAATGCCCGGGTTCGATTCACGAGGGCGGCGAGCTGGGTTACTCGCTGAGCCACGCCTTCGGCGCGGCGCTCGACAATCCGGAACTGATCGTCGCCTGCGTGATCGGAGATGGCGAGGCGGAGACGGGGCCGCTCGCCACCGCGTGGCATTCCAACAAATTCCTGCATCCGGTGCACGACGGAACCGTCCTGCCCATCCTTCATTTGAACGGTTACAAGATCGCCAATCCGACCGTGCTCGCGCGGATACCGCGGGAAGAACTCGTGATGTTCCTGCGTGGATGTGGCTGGAAGCCGTATTTCGTGTGCGGCAGCGATCCGGAATCCATGCACCCAGCGATGGCCGAGGCCCTGGACGCAGCGATGTCGGATATCGCGCGGATTCGCCGAGAAGCGCGGGAGCAGAGCATACTCACGCGTCCGACCTGGCCGATGATCGTGCTCGAATCGCCGAAAGGGTGGACCGGTCCGAAAATCGTTGATGGCAAACCAGTGGAAGGCACGTTTCGCGCGCATCAGGTACCACTACCCATCTCGGCAAGCACGCCACCGCAGCATTTGCGCGAACTGGAAGCATGGCTGCGCAGTTATCGGCCCGAAGAATTGTTCGATGACGCGGGAAGTCTGCGCGCAGAACTACGCGCGCTGGCTCCGCTCGGCAACCGGCGGATGAGCGCCAATCCGCACGCCAATGGTGGCTTGCTGATGCGCGAGTTGCGCATGCCGGATTTCCGGACGCACGCGGTAGCCGTCGCAACACCGGGCGAGCAAGGCATCGGCGACACGCATGTACTCGGACGTTTCCTGTGCGATGTGATGCGTGCGAATCAGGACCAGCGCAACTTCCGCGTCTTCGGTCCCGATGAAACCGTGTCGAACGGTTTGGAGGCCGTGTTCGAAGTAACGGCACGGCAATGGGAAGCCCCCATCGAGGCGAATGATGAATTCCTGGCGCGCGACGGCCGCGTGTTGGAGATGCTGAGCGAACACCAGTGCGAAGGTTGGCTGGAAGGTTATTTGCTCACGGGGCGGCACGGCCTCTTCAATTGCTACGAGGCCTTCATCCACATCGTCGATTCGATGTTCAACCAGCATGCGAAGTGGTTGAAGATGACAGCCTGCATACCGTGGCGGCGCAAGATTCCCTCGCTGAATTATCTGCTCGCGTCCCACGTATGGCGGCAGGACCATAACGGGTTCACCCACCAGGATCCCGGTTTCATCGATCACGTCATCAACAAGAAGGCGGAGATCGTCAGGGTTTATTTGCCGCCGGATGCCAACTGCCTGCTGTCGGTGATGGATCACTGCTTGCGCAGCCGGCATTACGTAAACGTAGTGATCGCCGGCAAGCATGCCGCGCCGCAGTGGCTGGACATGGATGCCGCGATCAACCATTGCAGCAGGGGCATCGGCATCTGGCCCTGGGCCGGCAACGACCAGGGGGGTGAACCGGATGTCGTGCTGGCTTGCGCGGGCGATGTGCCCACGCTGGAAACGCTCGCGGCGGCCTCGATCCTGCGCCAGCAATTGCCTGAGTTGAAGATCCGCGTGGTCAATGTGGTGGACTTGATGAAGCTGGAGCCGCGCAGCACGCATCCGCACGGCCTGAGCGACGAGGATTTCGACGAATTGTTCACCACGACCAAGCCGGTGATCTTCGCCTATCACGGCTATCCAACCCTGATCCACAGGCTGACCTATCGCCGCAAGAACCACGACAACGTGCACGTGCATGGCTACAAGGAAGAGGGCACGATCACCACGCCCTTCGACATGACTGTCCTCAACGAGCTGGACCGCTACCACCTGGCGATCGACGTGCTGCAGCGCGTGCCCGGGCTCGCGACCAGCACGGCGTATCTCAGGCAGGCGTTATGGGACAAGCTGGCGGAACACACCCGTTACATACGCGAACACGGTGTCGACTTGCCGGAAGTGCGACAATGGACCTGGTCGTCGCCGGACGCAGGCAAAATCTAGGCGCGCCGAGCGAAGCATCCCTTCCCCGTATCCGTCCGCGGTGATCGCTTCAAGGCTTTTCCGCCTGCTCCAGCAATCGCTCGCGCAGCGCGTGCATCGGTAACTGCGTCAGGTCTTGCAGAATTTCGCTCACCACACGGGCACGCAGCGCCGTGTGCAGTGTGCCATGCAGGCTGCCCATGAAGCGCGGCGGCGCCACGAGCACGAGCTTGTCGTAGCGTCTTTCGTCATACCCGCGCTGCAACGCGTCCGCGAGTAAACGCGCAAAGCGCGTGGTGATCTTTTCCACCAATGGGGTGTGGGGTTCGATCGCATGCCGCGCATGACCCATGCTTTCATTCACCCTCGGCAGTCGTTCTGCGCCGCTGTTGCGGCCCCGTCCGCGGCTGTCCGGATTCACGAACGCGGCGACCTCGACCAGGGAATCCTCATGGTCGCTTTCCAGAATCCGCGCGCGCGCGCGATCGGCAACCAGGATCCAAGTGCCTTGCATGACCGCTCACCTTTCTGCGCGGGAGATGCCGCAACTTAGTCAGTGCCACCTGTCACCGTTTTGATGCAGATCAGCCCCGAAGCGCGTGCAGAAATGCCTCCGTCGTGGCGCGTGGATCGCGCTTCAGTTGACGCGAATCAACATGCCGATGCCGTGCGAGCGCGAAGCTGTGCGCTCCTTCAGGAGGTGGACCATGAAAACCGACAAAGACTTGCAGCAAGACGTCATCGATGAATTGGATTGGGACCCGACGATTGAAGCCGAACGCATCGGCGTGGAGGTGCACGATGGTGTCGTCACCTTGGCGGGGCACGTCACCAGCTACGCGCAGAAATGGCGCGCCGAAGAAGCTGCGCAACGGGTCCAGGGGGTGAAGGGTGTGATCGCGGAACTCAAGGTGGAGATTCCCGGCATCGACAAGCGCCCAGACGAGGAGCTCGTCAGGGCCGCGCGACTCGCCCTGATCTGGAATGCCTCGGTTCCCGTGGATGCCGTCAAGGTATTGGTCGAGAATGGCTGGCTGACGTTGTCCGGCGGCGTCGAATGGGCGTATCAGAAGCAGTCCGCCGAAACTGCCGTGCGCGATCTGGTGGGAATCAAGGGTGTGGTCAATCTGATCGAGCTGAAGCCGCGCGTGATGCCCGAAAATGTCGCCAAGCAGATCGAGGCGGCGCTGCAACGGCGGGCGCATTACGACGCAAAGGCGATCTCGATCAAGGTGGCTGACGGCACGGTCACGCTTTCCGGCAAGTTGGATTCGAACAGCGAACGCGATGCCGTACGACGCGCGGCATGGGAAGCCCCAGGCATTCACAACGTCATCGATCGCATGACTCTCAACGGCTGAGCGCCGCGTTGGCAAACGTCCGGCCCCCGACAGGGGGCCGTTTTTCTTGCGGTCAAATCGCCGCGGACTGCGTGCAGGCGTACATGGTTCCGGAGACGTTCCGCCAGCCGACCGGGGGCAGCCCGTAGCGCCGCGCCTGCAAGTTCGCCTCCCGCCATTCGCGTTCGTCAGGCTCTGCCTTCACCAGCAGCGGATAGGCGATGGGCTCGTCCAGGCAAGCTTGCAGCGCCGCGCGCATGCGCAGTTGAGGCAGGCAACCGAGATTCTGCAACGTTTCCGTGTGCGCGCGATCTCGTTCGGCGCGGCTCACGCTGAGCGCATAACCCGATGACGAGAGGACGCGATTGCCGCCGGGCGCGACGAACACGTACGCGTGATCTTCCCCTGTCAGCGGATCGAGCGCGTCGGCCACCACGTTGCACAACAGGGCGAGCTCGCGTTGCGAGGTGATTGCGGTCATGGCGACGTGTCGGAGGCCTCGGCGTCGGGCATCACGCACCCACGCTTCGTCGACGCCGCGCCTGCGAGCCGCTTCGATCGTGCGGGCAAGGTTGGCTTCGCGAGCCCCGCGTTCGCCTGCCAGTAAAACGCTGGCATGGAAACAACCCTGTGCGAGTGCGCGCGCCAGCGCCTCTGCGGTTTTGCGGCCGCGTTCGCTGTCGTACTCGATCTGGAGGAGAAACAACGCATCCGCCACGCCTACCAAACCGATCCGCAGGTACGGATTGGGCAAGCCGGCGAGCAGGGAGGCATTGTCCAGGGCGCGTAACGCAAGCTCCGCGCAATCCGCGAGCGCAGCGAGGTCCACGGAACACGATGCACGATCGCCCGTCAACACGAAGGCGGCGGCATTCAGCGATGCATGCAGCGCACCCTCCCCCCAAGTCACGGTGCCGGTGCCCGCAGTGGCCAGCAACCGCTTGTCGAGCAGCAATTTCCAGGAGGAAAGAGCATTCAGAAAACGCGTTCGCCAGCGCTTCGCATCTATAGGGATTTCGACCGAAGCCAAGTCAAATGCGATGCGCCGCCACGTGTCCTCGATCGCAACATCACGCAAGCCCGTGGCGTCGCGCCAACGGAACCATGCATCCCAAGCCTCGACGGCGACGAGATCGATGAACGGCGACATCCGGTAGGGCACGATCATGGCAGACACGCGGAATATCCGGTTCCAAGCATCGGTCTTCGCGTCTGTGCTTTGCTTGAGCAGTGTCAACTCCGCGCGTGAGTCCGGGTTGTTACACGCTGTTACAAACCGTTGCGGCTTCGCCATCGTCCGCGACGAACCATCGGATAACGTGGCGCCAGCACACAGCAACCGGAAACCGCGCCATGGATACCCCGTTCGTCCCCAGCAGCATCGAATCTTCGCCCGCCCGTCGCGCGTTTGTCGGAGCACCGCTCGATCTCGACATCGAGCGGCTGCGCGAACGGATGCCAATGACGCGCAGGAAAGTGAAAGCCGGCCAGTACCTCTATCGCGCAGGTCAGCCGTTCCACGCGCTGTTTCTGGTGCACGCCGGCTTCCTGAAAACCTGCGAACTGTCGGAGGACGGACGCGAACAAGTCACTGGCTTCCGCATGCGCGGCGATTTGTTGGGCGTGGAATCCATTGGGCTCGATGCGTTCAGTAGCGACGCGGTGGCGCTCGAGGATTGCGAGATATGGGAATTGCCGTATCCACCGGTGCTGGACGCGTGTCTGCAATTTCCGGAGCTGCAGGTGCGGCTGGCGGCCGCACTGGCGGAGGAAATCCGTCATGACCGGCTGTGGATGCTGACCATCGGCACGCTTTCGGCCGAACATCGCGTTGCAATGTTCCTGCTCGATATTGCCGAACGCCACGCCCGGCTCGGATTCAGCCGCAGCCATTTCCTGCTGCGCATGGGCCGCGTGGACATCGCCAGTTTCCTGGCGCTCAAGCACGAGACAGTCAGCCGCGCATTGTCGCACCTGGAAGCGCAGGGTTACCTCTCGGTATTGCGCCGGGAAGTGAAGTTGCTGGACATTCCACGCCTGCGGGCTTACATCGGCCAGCCATGCAGCGTGCATTGAAACCTTTCAGGCGCGAGCAAGCACCCGTTTCACCGCGCCTGCAAGATCTTCGCGACGATAGGGTTTGCGCAACAGCTCGATGTTATCGGTAGTTCCCTGCATGCGGAGTTCCGTTTCCGGTCCGGGATAGCCGGACGTGAGCAGTACGGCGAGTTGCGGCCGGATGTCCCGCGCGCGCTGGGCCAGTTCGATGCCATCCATCCCGCTGCCGAGCGTGACGTCGGAGAACAGCAGGTCGATGATGTTCTCTGCGGTGAGCAGCTCAAGTGCCTCGCGCGCCGTGGCGACGGCAATGACCCGGTAGCCGATCGCGCGCAAGAACCGGGCCGCTATGGTGCGTACATCGGGTTCGTCTTCGACGATCAGGATGGTTTCGTGGCTTTTCCCCGTATCCTCGCGCGTTGCAGGTTCGTCGGGAGTCGCTTCTACGGAGAACGGCCCGCTACACGCGTTCGCTACCGGCAACAGCAGCCTCACCCGCGTGCCATAACCGAGCCGGCTGTCGATCGCCACACTGCCGCCGGACTGGGTGACGAAGCCGTAGACCATGCTGAGCCCCAGGCCATTGCCTTTGTCAGCTTCCTTGGTGGTGAAGAAAGGTTCGAGTGCGCGCGCCTGCACTTCCGGCGACATGCCGGTTCCGGTATCGCCGATCTCGAAGGACACGTAGCGACCGGGCGGCAGTCGGGCGTCTTGATCCGCTGCTTCGATTGTCGTTTCGCGGGCAGCGATGGTCAGGCAGCCGCCGCGCGGCATCGCGTCGCGCGCATTCAAGGCGAGGTTGATCAGCGCCGTGTCGAGTTCGTTGGGGTCCGCGTACACGTCCGGCACATCGGCCGCGCAATCGACTTCGATCGCGATGCTCTCGCCCAGGGTGCGTGCCAGCATGTGACCGAGCTCGTCCAGCAGCGGCTTGGGAACCACCGCGCGCGGTTGCAGCGACTGCCGGCGGCCGAAGGCGAGCAACCTGCGGGTGAGGTCTGCGCCTCGGTCCACCGCGCGCAGCGCGCTGGCGATGATGTCCTGCAATTCCTCGCTGTCGGACATTTCCGCCTCCAGCAGTTGCAGGTTGCCGGAAATCACGGTCAGCAAATTGTTGAAGTCGTGCGCAATCCCGCCCGTGAGCTGGCCCACGGCTTCGAGCTTCTGGGCGTGCGCGAGGCGTTCGTCGCTGCGGCTGCGCAGAATCGCAGCGGCGAGCAGCTTGGCGACGGATTGCAGGAATGTCACCTTGTCGTCGTCGAAACTGCGCGCCTCGGTGGCGAGAACGGCGAGCAAGCCCATGAATTCGTGGCGCCCGAATAGGGGCACCAGCACCATGTCCGCGAAACCTGTCTCCGCCAACACCGCAAGCACCGGTGCGAGATCTTGCTCTTGCATTTGCTCCAGGGTGATCGCTACCTGCTCGCGGGCGACGAAAAAGCGTTGCACGATTGCACGTTCGGTCAAAGCGGACGCCAGCGCATCGATGGTGTTTGCCGAGAGCCCGGTGGCTGCGCGCGTGTGCAGTGTCTTGTGCCGCCAGTCCGTGGAGAGGAAGGTGACGGCCTGTACCTTGAGCGCGGAGGCAACCAGCTCGGGGATGCGGCGTATGGCCAGCTCGTAGTCGGTGGATTCGAGTGCAGCATGGCCGATTTGTGCCATGACCAAGTCGCGATCGGCACGCTCCAACACCTTGCGCACCCGGCGTGTTTCGGAAATGTCGCGCACGGAGGCGATCGCCAAGGTCCCCGTTTCTGTGACGATGGGACTGAGTCCGATTTCCACCGGAAATTGCCGGCCATCGCGTTTCAGACCCATCAACTCGTAGCCGATGCCCATAGGACGCAAACGTGGATCGGACATGTAGCGCGCACGGTGCAGCGCGTGCGAATGCCGCAAGGGTCCGGGAATCAGCTCTTCCAGCAGTAGCTTTGCCAGAGCTTCCGGTTCGTAGCCGAACAAACGCTCCGCTTGCGTGTTGGCGAGCACGATGCGACCTTCACCATCCGCGGCGATCATGGCATCCGGTGCAATCGCGAACCATGCCCGCAACAAGGCGAAATCCCTTTTTGAGAGCGTAGGCAGCGGCGTCACCGATTGTCCCGTCGTATGTTCGGGGTGAACAAATAGCCGGCGCCGCGCACCGATTTGATCAGTTCCGGCTGCGTCGCATCGGTTTCGATCTTGCGGCGGAGCCTGCCGATCTGAACATCGATCGCGCGATCGTAGGGACCTGCGGCGCGACCGTGGATGCAATTCATCAGGTCGTCACGCGACAAGACCCGATTAGGATGCTCGAGAAAGACCTGCAGCAGGTCGTATTCGCCGCTGGTCAGCGGAATTTCCTCGTCGAGATCATTACGCAATGTTCGCGTGCGCGGCTCGAGGCGCAGGCTGGCGAAACAAAAAAGCCTTTCGTCAACCTCAGACTCATCGGATTGAGCGCGGCCTGCACTGCGCCTGAGCACGCTGCGCACCCGGGCAAGCAATTCGCGCAGATCGAAAGGCTTGGTCACGTAGTCGTCGGCGCCGAGTTCGAGGCCGACCACCCTGTCCACCGATTCGCCGCGACCCGTGATGATGATCACCGCGCCCTTCCAGCTGGCATGCAATTGCCGGATAAGCGCGAAGCCATCTTCGCCGGGCAGTCCGAGGTCCAGCAGCACAAGGTCGACGGCATGGCGCGCCAGCACATCCCGCATGCCGCCCCCGCTGCCGGCGATGCTGACCTCGAACCCCTCGCGCAGGAAGTAACGGCGCAACATCCGCTGTACTTCGAGATCGTCGTCCACGACCAACAGGTGGGCAGCGGTGGGCATCGGCGGACACGCCGGGGCGGGGGTGTACATTCTAACGCCGGCAGTTTCACGTCTGGCACCCCTACTGTCGAAAGGCCGGGTCTTGTGATTCCTGGCGCGCACAGGATGGCCCTGGCGGAAAGCCCGGATCGATCGAATTGCTTGATTTCGATCAACGGGCGGTCGGGAAAGGCGAGCGATGCTTGACGATGTGTTTTGGAGGCACGTTCATGAAGTCGGACAAGAGGCTGCAACGGAACATTGAGGCGGCATTCGGATCGGATCCGCAGATCGCGCTGTTTCCCGTCAGCGTGGCGGTGCACGACGGCATCGTCACGCTGACGGGTCGCGTGCGAACACTGGAGCAGAAGCGCCATCTTCTCGCTTCGGTGCAAAGGGTCGGCGGCTTCAAGGGATTGATTGTCGATCTCGAATTCGAACCTTTGATGCTGGACGAGGATTCGAACGTGCATAGCCGACATGAGTTGAGAAACGCGCCTTTGTAGGCCGGGAAAGGTGCGCGTGGCGCGAGCACAACGCGAAATCGGCAGCGATGAAACAGGGCTGCAAGCCAGGGATGATCCGTGGCCCATAGGGAAATCACATGTTCAAGAACATTCTGGTTCCGACCGATGGAGATGCCGGATCGAAGCGAGCAGCCATGTTCGCCGTCGAGCTGGCGCGACGTTTCGATGCGCAAATCACTTTCCTGCATGTCATGACGGAAACAGCGGACACGGTTGCCATCGTCGAGCTTCTCGAGCCCGATCCGAAAGAACTGCTTGCGCAAGCGCAAACTCGTGCGGCCCGGATGTTGGCGCCATTGCAGAAGCTGGCAACCGAAGCGAATGTCCGATGCCGCCAGGAATCGGCGCCGGATGACGATCCCGCGAAAGCGATACTCGCCACGGCCAGGAAAGCGAAATGCGACTTGATCGTCATGGCTTCGCACAAACGACGAGGCTTGGCCAGACTGGTGCTGGGGAGCACCACCCAGGAAGTGTTGCGCGGCGTCAGCCTGCCCGTTTTGGTAGTAAGGTGAGTGCGGCGACTGTGAGAGGAGTCCAGTAAATGCCTTGGATATATCCTGGTCAGTGGCAACTCGAAATCGCGATGGCGTATGGCGGCTTGCTGCTTCCGCTGATCGTCGGCTTACCGCCGTTGCTTGCGATCATGGAAGGCGTGTTCGTGATGACGGAGCGCGAGATATGGAAACAAATGGCGCGCTTCTGGGGCGAGTTGTTCGGGATAGCACTGTACGTGTGCGGTTTCGGCGTGTTGCTACTGGCGATCGGGTATTTCTTCGCCGGCGGCGTGATGACGTGGATATCCGCCGGCGTGCTCGGCGCGCTGGTTCTGGTCGTGCTCGGCGAAATCGCGCTATATCGCTGGTGCTTCCGCGATTGGTGGAGTCGAAGCCGATTGCAGCACTGGCTGCTCACCCTGTTCATGGCGTCGCTGCCGCATCTGGCTATCCTGATCATCGCTGCGCTGGGAGGGTGGGCGGCGGGCACTGCCGGCACCACCTGGAACAGTGGCGCACAACTCCATGCGGGCGAAATGCATGAGGTGTTTTTCAATGCGATCGCGCAATTGCGTTTCGTGCATTTGACCAGCGTCAGTTACCTCACCGCGTGCGGGCTTGTGCTTTCGGTGAGCGCCTATTACCTATTGAATCGCCGTAATGTGCAGATCGCTCGTCGATCCATGACCGTTGCGGCGAGCTTCGGATTGGCGGCCGCGTTGTCGCTGGCAGTCCGCGGCGGGACTCTCGACACCGAAGACGCATCCCATGCAGTGATGATGTTGTGGTCGTTTCGCGCGATGATCGCGATTGGCCTGTATCTGCTCTTGCTGTTCCTCGGGGCGTTTTACCTGGCTTCACGGCGCCGTCTGCAGCAGGCGGCATTCTTGCGAGTGGCGATGTGGAGCCTGCCCTTGCCATGGTTCGCTGCGGCTCTTGGATGGATCGCAACGGAGATTCGCGACGGGCGCTGGAGCGTTGAGCGTATCTCGGGCGTCACAGGCGCCCAGGCGCAATTGACGACGCTCGTGTTCGCAGGCATCGCACTGATCGCAATGGCGGTTCTGGCGGCACAGGCGGTACGAGTCGTGAACGGCGGTCCGGAACGATTGAAATTGTGGCCGGCCGATGCGGGCAAGGGCACGAATGGCTGACTACCGCTATAACGCTGCGAGGTAGCGGAGCGAAATGCGACGTTGGTTAGCAAGCAATATCGATGCACCGCAGGGAGAAATTTGCATGTGGTACTTTGCGTGGATCCTCGGAATCGGGTTGGCGGGCTGCTTCGGCATCCTCAACGCCATGTGGTTCGAATTGCACGCCGACGACGAACGCGACTGGGCAGCAGTCGAACACGATTTCTGACGCATGGCGCAAGCGAACGTGTTTAGAGCGCGAGCCGGTAAGTTACTTGGGTCGGATCTTCGGGATCGGTTATGCACGTGAATCCGAGATCGTTGGCGAGTTCGTGCATGCGCCAGTTGCCTGCTGTGTCCATCGAGATCAGGGTGTGCACGCCGTGCCGGCGGGCAACGTCGATGAGGTGCCGCATCAGCAATGTTCCCAGCCCCTTGCTTTGCCATTCGTCATCTACCGTGACTGCGCACTCGCCGGTGATTCCATCCGCAAGCATGCTGTAGCGGCTGATGCCGACCCCGCGCTTCTCTCCTTCCCGGTGTACCAGTGCGACGAAAGCCAAGTCCCCCGGATGGAGGTCCGTCAGACTGTGGATCAAGGCATCGCTGGGTTCGCTGATCTGCGCGAGGAAACGCAGTCGCCGCGATTCAGGGCTGAGGTGCCGGATGAACGCTCGCTCCAACTCGGCGTCGGTCTTGCGCAAGGCGCGGATCAGGACGCGGCTGCCGTCTCTCAGTACTTCTTCCCACTGCGGGACGTCCGCCGGGGCCTGCAACGTCGTCAACGAATCTGCGGCATGTCCACTCGAGGGCGGAGAAGAGCTGGACTGGGTCATGATGCGTCGCCTCTGGAGGTCCTGCCAGAATCCCCCAGTTTCGAAGTGCGAGTGTGACCTGCATCAATTCGGAGCCACCTTTGCCGCGGGGCCGGAAAGGTCGCCCGGAACCGGCGTATCGCTCTCGCCGATGTTCAACCCTTGCGATCACTTGGGGTCGGAGTGAAGCGCGTGCCAAGAAGCACGCGATTGGTAATGATGTAGATCGCCGAATATGGTTCTCGGAGCGATGCTCATGGAAGAGTGAATCGATCACCGGAAGTGCGCAAAGGAACGCTGTCGGCGCACCAACGCCAGGCCTTTCTTGTTCACGTATGCCCGTGGTCGTCGCGCGAAATCGTGACAGCATTTGTCGGAACAGAAATAATAGACATGACCGTTGTAGGCATGCGAATGCAGACCGTCGAGCGGAGCCTCGCGTCCACAGACGGGATCGACAGAATGCTGCGGCGGAAGCGCATGCTGTGGCTCAGGGTCGAGCAGGTGCTTGCCAAACGCGTACCCAATATCGCCAAAAGGTTTGATGCTGCCGGATCCGATTTTCGGTGTAACGAACAAGGCGACGTAAGTGAGCAGTAGTCCGACGGCGACGACACAGGCGAATACGAGCAAGGCGACGACGAGCGCTGACATGGCGACATTTCTTGCAATCAGCGATTTTGTTTCGACATGCCCGCGTCGGACCCTCGCGCGAGCGCACTCGTCGGTTCTTCCGGAGACGGGTGCAACCACATTGGTACCAGCACCCATACGAGTACGACGACAACGGCGCCGGCGTAGACCAGAATCGGAAAGAGGATAACGAGTGCTGACATGGAAGCAGCCTCCGATCAATAACGAACTCGCAGAAATCAGCCTAGAAGCCACATCGCGGGAGTCGTTTGATCTGGATCATCGAGGAGCAGCTTTCCCGGTGTCTCCGACGAAGCCGCCGTGGGGCGCGTTCGTCGCGGGCGCACCCATGAAGCGCCGCTTGATGAATTGCACCAACAGCAAGTAGGTAGCGGTGGCGATGGTCAGGAAGGCGTAGAAAATCAGTGGAAGCGGAACGAAACCAAATTCCGCGCCCAATGGGGTCAGGGGTAGCAGGATGCCGACCACGACCGAAGCGAGGACGGTGGCGACCAGCGCCGCGCTGGGCCTGCTACGGAACGGATTGCCGGTAGTGCGGATCACGAACAACACCAAGGTCTGCGTCGCCAGCGATTCGACGAACCAGCCCGTGTGGAATTCCGCTTCTGACGCGCGCAGCCAGAACAGCAACACGTAAAAGGTGAGGAAGTCGTATAGCGAGCTTATCGGCCCTACGCCGAGCATGAAGCGTCGTATCAGACCCACGTTCCAGCGTCGCGGTGCGAGCAATTGCGATTCGTCCACGTTGTCGCCGGGAATGGTGATTTGCGAGATGTCGTAGAGGAAATTGTTGAGCAGGATCTGGGTTGGCAGCATCGGCAGGAAGGGCAGGAAGAGGGCGGCAGCGGCCATGCTCAGGACATTGCCGAAATTGGAGCTGGTGCCCATCAGCAGGTACTTGGTGACGTTGGCGAAGGCCTTGCGGCCCTCGATCACACCCGCGTGCAAGGATTCCAGATCGCGATCGCGCAAGACGATGTCGGCGGCATCGCGTGCCACATCCACTGCGTTCGCCACCGAGATCCCGACGTCGGCCGCGTGCAGCGAAGGCGCGTCGTTGATGCCGTCACCGAGAAATCCGACGACGGCGTTTTGGGACTTCAGTGCCAGCACGATGCGGTGTTTTTGCGCCGGCGAAAGCCTGGCGAATACGCTGATGCGCGCGGCCAACGCGCCCAGCGCATCCTGGTCGAGGGCGTCGATTTGCGCGCCAGTCCCGACCTCGCGCGCATCCAGCCCTACCTGTTCGCAGACATGGCGGGTGACGTGCTCGTTGTCGCCTGAAAGGATTTTCACAGCAATGCCGTCGCGCGCCAGCGCAGCGAGACAATCGGCCACGCCGGGCAATACCGGATCGGCGAAAGCCACGAAGCCGGCGAGGATCAATCCAGCTTCGTCGGCAGTGGTATAGCGCGGCTGTGGGGCGACATCGCGCCAAGCCACAGCCAGCACCCGTCGGCCCTGCTTGCCGAAGGCGTCGCAGGTGCGAGTGGCGGCGGCCCGAGTTTCGGCAGTCAGCTGCTGGATGGCGCCGTCGAATTCGACTTGCGTGCATTTCACCAGCACGGACTCCGGCGCGCCCTTGGCGATCAGCCGGACTATTTCGCCATCCCCGACCACCACGCTCAGCAAACGGCGCTCGAAATCGAACGGAATTTCGTCGAGCTTGCTGCAGGCCGAAGTCGCCTGGGTGCACGCACGCAGAATCGCCTCGTCCAGCGGGCTGCGGATGCCAGTCTGGAACGCACTGTTGATAGCGGCCAGTAGGCCTGGGCGCGCATCGGGATTACCGAACGCGTTCACCGTCGAAGCGACTTCGGTCTCACTGCGGGTCAGGGTGCCGGTCTTGTCGCTCAGCAGCACGGTCATGCTGCCGAAGTCCTCTATCGCCGCAAGATGCCTGACCACCACACGATGCCGCGCCATGCGCACCGCGCCGCGCGCCAGCGTTACGGTGGTGATCATCGGCATGAATTCGGGTGTGAGCCCGACCGCGAGCGCCAAGGCAAACAGCAGCGTTTGCAGCAACGGGCGATGCAGCACGATCCCGGCCAGCACCACCAGCAGCACCAGACAGATCACTGTGCGCATGATCAATCGCGAGAAGTCGCGAATGCCGCGCTCGAATTCGGTCGGTGGCGGGCGTTCCGTCAGCCGGGCGGCGACATCGCCGAACGCCGTGCGATCGCCGGTGGCGATCACGATTGCGTTCGCGGTACCAGCCACTACCGAAGTGCCGAGGAAAACCAGATGGCGCGCGTCGGCGCCGCGCTGCGCGTCGGATGGCCGCTCGCAGGCATCCTTTTCCACCGGCGCGGATTCGCCGGTGAGGGCTGCCTGCTGGACGTGCAGATCGCGCGCCTCGAGCAGGCGCGCGTCCGCGGGTACGCGATCACCTGCGACCAGGCGGATCACGTCGCCCGGCACCAGCTCGCGGCGGGACAGGTCGCGCCATGCGCCGTCGCGACAGACGCTCGCGGTGGGCGCGACCTCCTCGCGCAATCGTTCGGCCACTGCGCGCGACCGAAAGCTCAACACGAAGTTGAGCGTCACACTCAACAGCACCATCGTGGCGATGATTGCAGCGCCCAGTCGATCGCCGAGGCTTCCCGACACCGCTGCCGCTACCAGCAGCATCAGCACCAGCGGATTGCCGAAGAGCTCGACCAGCGCGGCGACGTAGCCGGTGCGCTTGCCGGTGTCGGCTTCATTGGCGCCAAACGTGGCCAGTCGCCGTGCGGCTTCCGTTTCGATCAGTCCGCTTGCGCGGCTGTCGAGCAGAGCGAACAGCTGTTCCTGCGGAGCACAAGCACACTTGAGTGCTTCTGCGCGATGGCGGTCATCCGCGTCGCGTTGAAGCGCGGGGGTGCTGGCACTTCCAGGATGCGACAACCTGATCATGCGTGTTCCATCTTGTGCCGGCACGGATTCAAGCAGCGTCACCGCAGGTCCGCTGTGATCGAGCCAAACTAAGCCGATGGCTAGATGGCGGATTGACGTAAATCAAATCAATTGGTGCCTCGCATGCATGATGATGCGGTCCATGCGACGGCATCGCACGAGCAGACCATGATGGCGCGCATCAATGGCATGAAGGACGTCGATGACGCGATTGTCCGCGCTACAGGGCACAGACGCAGAATAAAAGCCTGGCCATGCGTCGATTTCCTGGATGAGTCCTTGGGGGCAGGAATTGATCGATGTCAAAACCGGTCGAGGGCAAATGAGCCAATGTTTCCGAACATGCCCACGACATCTTTACTGGAAATGAGACGCCACCATGCATGATCTTTCCGTGGTCGAGCTTTCGCGCGCCCAGTTCGCCGCCACCGCGCTGTACCACTTCCTGTTCGTGCCGCTCACGCTTGGGCTGAGTTTCCTGCTCGCCGCGATGGAAACGGTGTACGTGACCAGCGGTAAGCTGATCTACAAAAGGATGGCGCAATTCTGGGGCAAGTTGTTCATGATCAACTTCGCACTCGGCGTGGCCACCGGCTTGACGATGGAATTCCAGTTCGGGACCAACTGGTCGTTCTATTCCAGCTTCGTTGGCGACATCTTCGGCGCGCCGCTGGCGATCGAGGGTCTGATGGCCTTCTTCATGGAATCGACTTTCGTCGGCTTGATGATTTTCGGCTGGGACCGCCTGTCGCGCGGTCAGCATCTGGCGGTGACCTGGCTGGTCGCGCTCGGCTCCAACCTCTCGGCCTTGTGGATCCTTGTCGCCAACAGTTTCATGCAGGACCCGCACGGCGCGGCGTTCAATCCGGTCACGATGCGCATGGAATTGAATTCGTTGCAGCAATTGATCTTCAATCCGGACGCGCAATCGAAGTTCGTACACACCTCGATCGCCGGCTATGTCACCGCGGCGATCTTCGTCGCCGGCGTCAGCGCGTGGTACATGTTGAAGCGGCGCCACCTCGACCTCGCCAAGCGTTCGTTCCGGATGGCCGCGCTGTTCGGCGTACTCGCGACCATCGGCGTGATCACCCTCGGCGACGCGCTCGGCTTCGTGGCCGCACAGGCGCAACCGACCAAGCTGGCGGCGATGGAAGCCCTGTGGAAGACCGAACCGGGACCCATGCCTTTCAACCTCATCGCGTTCCCGGACCAGTCGCTGCAGCAGAACAAGGGCGCGCTGCAGGTTCCCTACATGCTGTCGTTGCTGGTCACGCACTCCACCAATGGCAGCATGGAGGGCTTCGACACCTTGCAGGCCAGAGCGCAACAGCGGATCGAGGACGGCATTCCCGCGGTCGCGGCGCTGCAATCCTTGTCGAAGAATCCGCACGATGCCGGTGCGCTGGCGCAGTTCAACGCGCACGCGCAGGATCTCGGCTACGGCTTCCTGGCGCAACGTTACGCCGCCGATGTCGGCAAAGCGACGCCGGAGCAAATCCGGCGGGCCGCGAAGGACAGCATCCCGCCGGTGGCCGCGGTGTTCTGGTCGTTCCGGTTCATGGTTGGCTTCGGGCTGTTGATGCTGGCGTTTTTCGTCTTGGCCATCTTGTACACGCTGAGCAACCGCGTGCAGGACAAGCGCTGGTTTCTGCGTGCGGCGGTGTGGATGATTCCGGTGCCCTTCCTCGCCAACGAATGTGGCTGGCTGGTGGCGGAACTGGGACGCCAACCGTGGACGGTATTCGGCGTGCTGCCGACCTGGATGAGCGCTTCCACCCACAGCGTCGCTTACATGGTGTTCTCGCTCGCGGGCTTCGTACTGCTGTACACCGTCTTCATCGCGGTGGAGATGTATCTGATGGTACGCAGCATCCGCCAGGGGCCGCCGGAACAGGATCGACGCGGCGCGCCGCCCGATCCGCGTCCACGGCCGATGCCGCCGCACGCTTCCTCCACGCTGCACGTCGGAACTGGGGAGGCTTGATCATGGACACATATGCCCTGTTGCAGATGACTTGGTGGCTGCTGCTCGGCGTGTTGCTGATCGGTCTCGCCGTAATGGTCGGGATGGACATGGGCGTGGGTACCATCCTGCGCTATGTCGGCCGCAACGATCTTGAACGGCGGGTGGTGCTCAACATCATCGGACCGCACTGGGACGGCAACCAGGTCTGGTTCATCCTCGGCGGTGGCGCAGTGTTCGCCGCGTTCCCGCTGATCTATGCCACCGCGTTTTCCGGTTTCTACGTGGTCATGCTATTGCTGCTGTGGGCAATGATCGTGCGTCCGCTCGGTTTCGAGTACCGCGGCAAGATCGCCAGCCCGGCTTGGCGCAGCGTATGGGACTGGAGCCTGTTCATCAGCGGCGCGATCCCGATGATCGTGTTCGGCGCCGCGATCGGCAACTTGTTCCAAGGCGTACCGTTCTATTTCGAATGGAACATTACCTCGGTCTACACCGGCAGCTTCCTGGCACTGCTGAATCCGTTCGCGGTGATGTGCGGACTGCTGTCGTTGGCATTGTCGGTGATGATGGGCGCATTGACCGTGATGAATGGCGCCGAAGGCTTAATGCGCGAACGCGCACGCGACTTGGTGCGCATCGCCGCCACGGCGGGCATCGTGTTGTTCGCGGTCGGCGGATTCTGGGTGCGCAGCCTCACTGGATTTCATCTCGTCGGCGGCCCCGGCGCGGGTGTCCCGCAAACGCCGCTGCAACAGATCGTCACGATCGGGGATGGCGCATGGTTCGCCAACTATTCCGCGCAGCCGCTGCTGTGGCTGGTGCCTGCGATCGGTTTCCTAGGCATGTTCGGCGCGCTGTTGTCCGCGCAAATGGGACGCTCGCATCAGGGCTGGTGGCTCGGCGCGCTGGCGTGGCTGGGCGTGATCGGGACCGCGGGCGTGGCGCTGTTCCCGTTCCTGCTCCCATCCAGCAGCCATCCTTCGATGAGCCTGACTGTGTGGAACGCGAGTTCCAGCAAACTGACGCTCGCCTGGATGCTGGGTTTCGCGCTGGTGTTCGTGCCGCTGGTGCTGTGGTACACGAGCTGGGCGTTCTGGGTGATGCGCGGGAAAGTCCGGCCCGAACAGATCGAACACGACGAACATGCTTATTAGAAGATTGCGCCTGTCCAAGGACACGCGATGAAAACCCTGCTCCATTTCCTGTTGTTCCTGGTGCTGGCGTTCGTGGTGATCCTGCTGGCGGTGTTGCTGGGCGACCTCGGCGCGTGGTACTTCGCCTGGCTGATCGGCACCGCGATGATCGTGCTGGTGTCGGCGGCCGGCGCGGCACTCCTGGACACCCAGGAGGAACACGCCGAAGCCACGCGCACGCAGGCGCAAGCGGGGCGCGGCAATCGCGCACTCTGATCGCGCCGCGCGGGGATCGTCCGTGAATTCGACGGCGAGTCCCGCGGCCGACGCGACGAGCTGGCTTCGCCGCGAAGCGGGTTGCTTGCGCGCACCGCTGCGGCGTTCTGCCCTCGCGACGGCGATGCAGGCGATCGTGGCCGTCGCGCAGGCATGGTTGCTGGCGGGAATACTCGATGCCTCGCTGTTCCGCCACTCACCGCTCTCGCAACTCTGGCGCGAATGGCTGGCATTGCTGCTGTTGGCGCCGGCGCGATGGACGCTGAACTTTCTCGCGCGGCGCAGCGCCTGCGACGCTGCGCTCGACCTCGTCGTGCGATTGCGAACGCGTTTGCTGGCACGCGCACAGGCGCTGGGTCCGCTGGGACTGCGCCATATTGCCAGCGGCGACATGCTCACCAAACTGGTCGACGGCATCGACACGCTGCTGCCGTATTTCGCGCGCTATCTGCCGCAAGCCGCGACTGCCGCGATCGTTCCGCTGCTGTTGGCCTTGTTCGTGTTTCCGGCCGACTGGATTTCCGGGCTGGTGCTGCTGCTGACCGCGCCCCTGATCCCGCTGTTCATGGTGCTGGCCGGCAGCGCGGCCCAGCGCGCCAGCCGCAACCGCTTCGCGCAATTGTCGCGACTGGGGGCCGCCTTCGTGGATGCGCTCGGCGGACTCGTCACGTTGCGCCAGCTGGATGCAGCCGGGCGCGCGGCGGATCGCCTGGCCGAAGACGGCGAGCAATACCGGAAGCTGACCATGCAGGTGTTGCGCATCGCCTTCCTGTCGGCGCTGGTGCTGGAGTTCTTCGCCACCGTCAGCATCGCGATCGTCGCCGTGCTGATCGGCTTTCGCCTGTTGTGGCACGAACTCGCGTTCCGGGAAGGTCTGTTCGTGCTCTTGCTCGCGCCGGAGTTCTATTTTCCGTTGCGCGCGCTCGGCGCGCTGCGGCATGCACGGATGGACGCACTGGCCTCTGCGGAATCACTGGCGAAACTGGACGGCGCGAAGGACGCCGCAACAATCGCCGCGGTCGGCACGCGCAATGTCACCACAGCGGCGCCGGTCATTCGTTTCGAATCCGTGACGTTCGCGCACCACGGGCGCGAGGCGGCACTGCGCGATTGCACGTTGCGACTGGTGCCTAACCGTGTGACGGCGCTGGTTGGCAACAGCGGTGCGGGGAAAAGCACGCTGCTGGACCTGCTGCTCGGTTTCGCGCGTCCGGATGCCGGACATATTCTTGCGGACGATATCGACCTCGCCGAACTGGATTCGGCGCGCTGGCGCGCAGGCATCGCCTGGATGCCGCAACGGCCGCACGTATTCGAAGGCAGCGTGCGCGAGAACCTGTTGCTGGCATCTCCTTGCGCCGGCGAGTCCGCGTTGCAGCGCGCCGCTGCGACGAGCGGCCTCGACAAGGTGATCGCGCGCATGCCGCAAGGCTGGGCTACGCGGCTGGGCGAACAAGGGCTGGGACTTTCCGGCGGGGAGTTGCAGCGACTGGCATTGGCCCGCGCGTTCCTGCGTGAGGAGGCAAGGGTGTTGCTGCTGGACGAACCGACCTCCCACCTCGATGCCGAGAGCGCCGAGGCGATCGAAGCCGCGCTCCGCGCACAGTCGATCATGCGCACGGTTTTACTGGTGGCGCACCGACTCGAAACGGCGCGAAGCGCGGATCACGTGATCGTCTTGGGCAACGGCCAGATCATCGAGCAAGGTTCGCCACGGGAGCTGGCAGCAAGCGATGGCGCATTCGCCGCGCTTCTGCAAGCGGAGGCATCGTGAAGCAGCTGCTGCCCGACGACATTCGCCGATTGCTGGCGCTATTGCGGCCGACCCGCGGCTGGTTGCTGGGTGGCGCGGCGCTCGCCTTGCTCGCCGCGTTGTCGGCGGTCGCGCTGATGGCGATCTCCGGCTGGTTCATCGCCGCCATGGCGCTCGCGGGCACGAGTGGCGCGGCGTTCAACTACTACACGCCCGCTGCGGCGATTCGCGCATTCGCCATCCTGCGCACCGGCGCCCGTTACGGCGAACGATTGACGACCCACGACACGACGTTGCGCGTGCTTTCCGGCTTGCGCGCGTGGCTGTTCCGCCGCCTGATCCCGCTGGCTCCGGCGCGGCTCGCTGCGCTGCGCAGCGGCGAACTGTTCGCGCGCCTGCGCAACGATGTCGACATCCTGGAGCATTTCTATCTTTCCGTGCTTGTCCCGGTGGGCGTGGCCGCGATCGGCACACTCGTGGTACTGATTGTCGCCGCAAGCCTGCTGCCCGCGGCCGCACTTGTATTGCTGGTTTTCGCCACCGCGGCGGCAATTGGGTTGCCGTGGTGGGTGGAACGCTGCGCGTATCGCGATGCCACGGAAACCGTCCGCGAATCCGCGGAGTTGCGCGGCATGTTGCTCGATGCCTTGCATGGGCATGCGGAATTATCGGCATGGGGAGGCGTGGACACGTTCAATGCTCGCGTCGCCGCACTTGACGCGCGCGTGGCCGCACGCCGGTGCCGTCTCGAACATTTGCAGGCGCTGGCAGGCGGCGGCGCGATGCTGGTCGCCCAGATCGCCCTCCCCGCCCTGCTGATATTCGGTCTGGCGTCGGTGCACACCGGCGAATTGTCGCCGCCGTTGCTGGCGATGTTCGCGTTGCTCACACTGGCGGCGTTCGATGTGATCGCCCCACTGCCGGAAGCGCTGGCGCAATGGCAGGCTACGCGCACGGCTGCGCGGCGCGTATTCGAACTCGCGGATACGCCACCGGCGATCGACGAGCCGGTACATTCCGCCGCCCTCGCGTATCCTCCGGCGATCCGCTTCGAGCGCGTGCGCATGCGTTACGCGCAGGATGCGCCATGGGCGCTGGATGGCGTCGACCTCGAACTTGCCGCGGGCGAACGACTCGCCCTCGTCGGCGATTCCGGCGCCGGCAAGAGCAGTCTGCTTGCGGCCTTGCAGAAGTTCTATCCCTTGCAGGGCGGAAGCATCTTGTTCGGCGGCGTGATGCTGGACAAATTGCGCGGCGACGACCTGCGCAGGCAGATAGCCGTCATCGCCCAAGATTCGCGATTGTTCAATTTGTCTCTGCTGGACAACTTGCTGCTGGCTGCACCGGACGCCAGCGCCCAGCAGATCGAACGTGCGGTGCACGAGGCGCAACTCGACGATTTCGTGTCGGCGTTGCCGCTGGGTTACGACACCGTGCTGGGCGAAAGCGGCTGCCGGGTCTCCGGCGGCGAGGCTCGGCGCATCGCGGTCGCGCGCGCGCTGCTGCAGGACGCGCCGGTGCTGGTGCTGGACGAGCCGACCGAAGGACTGGACGCGGCGACCGCGGCAGGCCTCTACCAAGCGCTTGCAAAGGCAACACGTGGACGCAGTGTTCTTTTGGTTACGCATCGTCTAGGCGGTCTCGCGGCCTTGGTGGACGAGGTCGCCGTCATGCAGGATGGGGATGTCGTGGAAAGGGTCGCGTTGCAGGTCTATCGATCCCGCTTCGAAAAGGCGGCATCCAGCCGAATCGATCGCTGGACGCTTGCTTGATTTGCCTCAACTGGAAGGAGAGAACGGTCGCGTGAGGTTTGCGCTTGATGCGTATCAATACACGGTTTTCCGATGTTGCCATCCTTGAGGGGTGCGGGACCTGCATCCCCCGATGGAGCAACCGGTAATGAAAGACATCCTGGTCCACGTTCGCGATTTCGAGAATTGCACGTCCGCCTTGCGTTATGGATCCCAACTCGCGGCACAGTTCGATGCCTCGATCGCAGGGTTATATACCTATCCTTCTCCTTCCTACGTCGCTCCGGCCTACGAACCGGAATTGATGGCCACGATCATGGAAAACGCACGTGAACTGGAGGGTCTGGCGCTCCATGCGAAGGATGCGTTTCTGGCATGGACGTCCGGCTACGGCGTGAAGCAGGCAGAATGGCTAGTAGCGGAAGGCGATACCGCCGAGATTCTCGCGCAGGCAGCCACGCGCTTCGATGCGCTGGTGCTCGAACATCCCCCAGAGAAACACGGCGATTCGCCGTCCGACCTGGCGGGATTGGTGCTCAAGGCCGGAGCCCCCTGCATCGTCGTACCGAAGAAAGGCGTGCCATCGAAAAGCATCGCAAAGGCTGCGGTGGCCTGGAATGGCTCGGCGGAAGCCATGCGTGCGCTGCATGCCGCGCTGCCACTCCTGCGCGGCAAGAGCGTGTTGCTGCTGGTCGGTGCGGAACGGGAGACTTTTCAGCGCGTCTTTTGGAAGACGCCATTCCATCTCCGTGAGTATCTCGAGCGCCATGGCGTTGAAGTTTGGCCACGTGTAATGGATGTGGGAAATGAAGATGCTGGGGCCCAGTTGCTCAAGCACGCGATGGAATTCAAGGCCGATCTGCTAATCATGGGGGCTTATGGGCATAGCCGTTTCAGCGAATGGGTGCTGGGCGGTGCTACTCGGCACGTTCTTGCTCATGCCGATTTACCGGTCCTTCTCCGACACTGATCGCATGCAGGAGGAGCGAGCAATTCGCTTGCGCATGATGGTGCTTGAAAAATCGGTAAACCACTGCTCCTGCGCGAGCCGCAAGGAAACGTCATGGTGGGCTTGAAGCCGCATTGCGAACGTCTCGCCGCGGGCATGTGTGCCAATGGCTACAGCGAGGCTTACGCCGAGCGCATCTTCGAACAGATCAAGGAGGATTTCGGCAGCTATGGTTTTTCGAAGTCCCACGCGGCCAGCTTCGCGTCGATTACGTGCCAGAGCTGTTGTCAATCTTCGTGAGGGGGCTATGCAGGCCTTCGCGTGCTGGATCGCGCCGACGTTCTGGACATGCTGGGGCACGGCAACAAACCGCTTGACCTCGTGGAATCCGCGATCGGCAAGCTGCGGCAGGATGGTCGCGGCGCGCACAACCTCACTGCCGAGGACTGGAAGAAACTGCCGGAATGGATCGAGAACCCGGTGGCTGTGTTCAAGTCGCAGACCGATCCGAATCGCTTGGTTCTGCTGGCGCCTGACCTCGTGAAGGGTCGGCCGGTGCGGATCATTCTGGAGCCGAACTCAAGCAAGAGCCGGCTGGGCGTGCACGTGCTGGTGAATGCCTACGATGAGAGTGGCACGCATGTAACGCCGGTGGAGAAGTGGTGGAAGGACAACAAGGACTTGTTGTACCTCAACCAAAAATTGAGCCCCGCATTCAGCGAACGATCCGGGCTGCGATTGCCAGGTGAAGTTCGCCAACTGCGAGGCTACGCACACAAGGTACTGACGGATGCCGACCTCGTCAAGTATCGCGCCGAGAACCCTGACGGGGCGTTCAGCAAGGCAACGCAATCCGGAAGCACCGGCGTCTCACGTCAGCGCGCGCAGCAGCTTGTCGATCAGGCCACGGCCAGCTGGGGCGACAACCAGCCCAAGGTCCGCGTGCTCGAAGATGCCGAAGGCCTGCCGGCGTCTGCCAAGCGCGACCCCGGCTACAAGACCGCCGAAGGCTACTACGACCCCAAGACCGGCACCGCTTATGTGGTGGCTTCGAACCTGCGCCGCCAAGCGCGCGTGCAAGAGGTGCTGGCGCACGAAGCCGTGGGCCACTACGGCGTCGATCATGTCGTCGATGATGCGTTCGGCAACAGGCGCTCATCCACAACATCGAGCAGATGGACATGCCGGAAACCTACCGGCAGTCGCTGGTGAACCGGATGCGTCTCCAGTTCGAAGAGGCGCGCCGCGAGGGCGTCTACTTCCCACTCAACCGCGACGGCGACTACTGGATCGCCTTCCAGGACCACGACCAGAACGAAGGCTTCAAGATGTTCGAGAACGCGCGCGATGCGCTCTCGGCCGAGAAGAAGCTGCGCAATGGCGGCTTCACCATCACCGGCACCGGACGCCGCGACGCGAACATGAAGGCCTCGCAGGCCCCCAGCGGCACCTTCGTGCGGGGCGTGATCGACATCCTGAAGAAGGCCGGCGTGTCGGAAAAGACGCAGGACCAGGTCTACCAGTCCTTCTTGCAGAGCCTGCCGGAAATGTCGATGCGGAAGCACAGCATCCATCGCCGCAATATCGCCGGTTTCAGCGAAGACGGGCTGCGATCCTTCGCGAAAAACGGCTTTCACGGTGCGCACCAGTTGGCGCGGTTGCGCCACGCGCAGGACATGCAGATCGCGCTGGAAGCCATGCAGCAAAGCGTGGACGCGTGGCGGCAGGGCACGGGCGAGCTGGGCGAGAAACCCAGCGGCGCGACGCTGGCGGACACCGCGAAGGCGGATGCGCTTGTGGGCGAGCTGGGCAAGCGCTACCAGTGGATCATGAACCCGACCGACACCCAGATCGCGAACATGGCCAACGCGATCGGTTACGTGTACTACCTCGGCGCGTCGCCGGCATCGGCGATCACCAACCTGACGCAGGTCGCGCAAACGGTGCTGCCGGTACTCGGCGCGCAGCATGGCTGGCCCAAGGCCATGCGCGTGCTCGGCGCCGCCTGGCGCGATGCCGCGCGCACCGGTGGCCACCTGGACCGCACGCTGACCAATCCCGACGAACGCCGCGCGTTTCTGGTGATGCAGCAGCGCGGCGACTTCAGCAAGACGCAGTCGCACACGCTCGCCGGCCTCGCCGAAGGCAACGTGCTGCAGACCAGCCCGGGCTGGACCAAGACCATGAACGCGGTGAGCTGGATGTTCCACACCGCGGAAGTGATCAACCGCGAAGCCACTGGCATGGCCGCGTTCCGGCTGGCGCGCAGCCGCGGCGACGACTTCAACAAGGCCGTGGCGTATGCCGGCGACATCAACGCCGGCACCAACTTCGACTATGCCGCGGCGAACCGTCCCCGCATCATGCAGAACAACACCGCGCGCATCGCGCTGCAGTTCAAGCAATACAGCGTCGGCATGACGTGGCTGTTCTACCGCAACCTGTACCAAGCCATGAAGGGCGAGACGCCGGAAGTGCGCGCACAGGCGCGGCGCACGGTGACCGGCATCCTCGGCATGACCGCGCTGCTGGCCGGCACCACCGGGCTGCCGATGTACAACGGCGTGAAGGCGGCCGCGAACGCGGCGAATCTGGTGCTGGGCGATCCCGACCAGCCGTTCGACTTCGACACCGAGTATCACGCGTGGCTGGCACAGCACTTTGGGGACGAAGCCGCGAACGTGATCGCCACCGGCCCGACCAGCGAGCTGACCGGCGCCAACATCGCCAACCGCACCAGCCTGAGCAATCTGTGGTTCCAGGACGCGGACCAGAACCTCGAAGGTGCCGATGCCTACCACCAGCTGCTGGAAAGCCTCGCCGGCCCGCTGGGCGGCATCACCAAGAATCTGTACGTGGGCACGCAGCGGATCCGGGAAGGGAACGTGCAGCGCGGCATCGAGACCATGTTGCCGACCTCGACCAAGAACGTGATGAAGGCGCTCCGGTTCGCGCACGACGGCGCCAACACCCTGCGCGGCGATCCGATCCTGCCCGACATCAGCGGGCCGCAGGAGTTCGCGCAGCTGCTGGGCTTCACACCGACCGCGCTGGCGCAGCAGCAGCAGGTCAACAGCTCGCTGGTGAACTTCACCCAGGCCGTGCAGGACCGGCGCCAGACGTTGCTCAACGCGTACGTGATGTCGATCCACACCGGCAATCCGGACGACCGCAGCGCGGCGATGGACCAGATCCGCACCTTCAACCAGCAGTATCCGTCGATCGCCATATCGCCGAAGACCGTGCAGGCCTCCCTGCGCGCACGCGCGCGCTACAGCGCCAAGGCGGTGGCGGGCGTGGCGATCAATCCGAAGCTGCGGGCGCAGGCGCAACAGTTCGCTGGCATCAGCCAGTAATCCACCCGAAGGAGAAGACGATGAAAGGCAAAGCCCATCCCGGCTTCAAGGCCGTGCAGAACAAGATCGCCGGCGAAGGCTACGGCAAGAAAGCCGCCGGCGCGATCCTCGCCAACGCAACGCGCAAGGCGTCCCCATCCGCGAAGCGCGCGAATCCGAAGCTCAATCGCGTGCGAGGGCGGTAGGTCGCAGTCAAGGATGGGGGTCGTCTTTCGTCGGTACGGAAACGGACCAAAAAGCTGACCACACCATGCCCATCCATGCCCTATCCTGACCGATACGTGGTCAGGATAGGTTTGACGTAGTGTTGAAAAACAACGAGATACGTCAGTGCGATGGGGCGGGGGCTATCAAATTGCGCGCCTATTTGATTGATTATTAATTGTTTTGCACAAGATGCTTTCAGCAGTTACCGCCAAAGTTACCGCCAACGCGGTGCGACGCTCATTGATGGAACGCCCCACAGTATCCCCTGCCGTCGGTTGAATTGGCTCGAAAACAGAAAAAATTCTCCGCGTGGCAGTGCTATTGGGTTCCGTAGGTAAGCATCGTGGAGGTTGAATGCCCCTGCCACCAGTAGGTCATGCGATCGCCTAAATAGCTGCCCGAGAGCGTTTGCGACGGATCGCGCCAGCGCCGCCAGTAAAGGCAGCGATGAATACCAGCCCGACCACAGCCCCGGCAACCTGCGCGATCAAGAACGCCGGTACGTCCAGCGGGCGGATACCGGCGAAGGTCCTGGTGAACGCGCGCGCGATAGTCACGGCGGGATTGGCGAAGGCCGTAGACGCGGTGAACCAGTACGCTGCGGCAATGTAGGCTCCCACCAGCGCGGGCAATGCCGCAGGGCGCGCGCGGTGCCCAAGAAAGATCGTTGCCAGCAAACCGGCCGTAGCGATGCCTTCGCTCAAATACTGCGGCCACCCGGTGCGGGACTTAGTGCCCAGCTCGAAGAGCGGCAAGCCAAACATGGCATGCGCTAGGATCACGCCGGTCAGCGCCCCGATCACCTGCGCCGGGATATAAAGCAAAGCCTTGCGCCAGCCAATCGCACCGCGCCAGGCGAATGCGAGACTGACAACCGGGTTGAAGTGCGCGCCCGAAATAGGCGCAAACAACACGATCAGCACGTAGAGCATGAGGCCCGTGGCGATACTGTTCGCCAGCAGCGCGATTGCCGCGTTTCCGTTCGCCAGCATTTTGCCCATGTGCCCCGAACCGACGATGACGGCCAGCAGCGCGGCGGTGCCGACACACTCGGCCAAAAGCTCGCGAGGCAAACCGGCTTTCATGCTTTGGCCGCATACAGGCGATCAAGGAGCGCGGTCACCCGCTGCTCGATGTCGTCGCGGATTTCGCGGAATTGCGCATCGGATAGATGCTTGGGGTCGGGCAGCGCCCAATCTTCGCGGATGCGCGCCGGCACCCACGGGCACGCATCGCCGCACCCCATAGTGACAACGGCATCGAAACTTTGATCGGCCAAACCGTCCAAAGCCTTCGGCCGCTCGCCAGCAAGATCGCAACCACGTTCGGCCATGAAAGCTATAGCGCGCGGGTTGACTGCACCCGCGGGATAGGAACCCGCAGAAAATGCGGTAACACCGTCGTCGCCATGCAGGCGCGCGAAGGCCACCGCCATTTGGCTGCGGCAAGCATTCTCCACGCAGACAAAGAGCACGCTGGCCGTCTTCAACCGCACGCTCCGCTGGTGCAGCACGATGCCACGTCCGCATTCGCAACAGGTCGCCCACAATACGCGGCCGAGTCTTCCACAGCATCGTGGCTGGGCGCGGAATAGGTCGTAGCCTCGCCGTGAGTATGGAACGTCTCCCAGCGCACGCCTTGCGGGTCTTCCGCCCAATACTTGTCCGAGTGCGCATAGCAACAGGTCGTCCCGCGCTCGGCTAAGGCCACCGCATCCGCCGCCACCAGCCGTGCGCCTATTTCTTCCAGCTCCCCGCCGTCATCCGCTTGTAAACCCAAGTGATCCACGCCGGCCGCACGGTCACGCTGCGAAATGGCGAAGTTCACGCGCGGGTCTTCCAGCATCCATTTTGCATAGTCCGGCTTGCGCACAGACGGTACGCTGCCTAACAGCGTGGAATAAAAGCCGATGCTTGATTCGAGGTCGGCTACGTTGACGTGTACGTGAAAGCGTTTCACTGGCGTTTGCTCCGTTTGGGCGCGCACGCGGGCGCGCAGGATGCGGCCTCTTCGCCGCAGCAGTTTTCGGTAAGGAAGGAAAGCAGCTTGTTCATGCGCGCGTAGTCGGCGCGACAGCGGATGCTGCGGCCTTCGCGCACGTCTCGCACCAGGCCCGCGTGGCGAAGCACGTTGAGATGATTGGTCAGCGTCGCGCCCGGCAGCTTCAGGCGGTCGCTCAATTCGCCCACGGCCATGCCATCCGGGCCGGCCTGCACCAGCAGGCGGTAAGCGGCAAGGCGGCTTTCGTGGGCAAGCGCCTTTAGCGCTTCCACTGCAATCTCTTGTTTCATATTTCCGGAATTATAGAAACAATTCCTTGCCCGTCAAGTCGGCGCCCAATTTAGTCAGCCAGTCCATTCCCTTTGCGCGCGCAGGGCGGCTGCACAGGCCCGCAGAATATTTGCCCGCCCTATCTAAGCCGCCCTACGGTTCTCGTAGTAAGGCCGGTCGCGGTCATCAAGGCTCGCGGAACGACTAGGTGCTGCGCTGCTGATTCAACTGGAACAGGTGGCGCAGGATTTCATCGTCGGACAGCGGCCACTCCCAGCCGTAGGCGTTGGCAACTGCCGCGTCTAGGTCGCGGTGCAGATTGTCGAGCCATGCGGGCCGCTCGTTGTAAAGGTTCGTGAGCGTGCGCCGCTTCAAGTCCGCTTCGTGTCCTGGCTTCGCAACGATGCGGTCGGGGTAGCCGGGCACCACTTCGGGAACGTACTCCGTCCATTCGGGCGGATTCAACCAGCGGTCGCGCGCCTCTCCGAGCGCCCGCGCCGCCGCCGCGATGCGCTGCGCGCGTGGGTCGTTGGTGTAGTCCTTTGCCGGGATGTCAGGCGTCAAGCCTGCCGGGAAGGGAAAGGTTTCAAAGCAGGTTGTAGGCGTATAACGCGGGCGGTCTTCCAAACTGGTGCCCATGCGCAACGCCCAGACCTCGTGCATGCGCGAATGCAGCACGCCTAGAGCGGTGTCGTCGTCGCGGGCAACAACAACCAGTTGATGGTCAGCGAGCACGCGCGCATCCATCCATACAAACAGCCGATACTTGGCGAGAACCGGCGACGCGATGAAGCGTGGAGCACCCGCAAGGGCCGCGCGCATGGCAGGAATAGGCCGCGCCATCAGCCACCAGTGTTTGTATTTTGTTTCCTTGGTGCTCGCGGTGCGCTGGGACAAAACAGCCTGCTGGACATGCGCAAACGGCGCGGCATACTCCGCCGCGGTGGCCTCTGGCATGTCCACGCCAAAATCAATAACCCAAGTGCCGGAAGGTCGGCGCGTGACATCCATGCCGTTCGCCCACGGGCGCAAAACATCGTCGTTCGGGTGGCCGCTGGCGTTGGGAAGTTTCAACCACGCGCGCGCAATCTCGCCCGGAATGTCGAACGGGCCAGCCTTCACCGTGGCGATGAACGCGCGGCCCTTGTTCTCGCGCAACTTGGCCGACGCGGTCAAGTCCACGCCTTGCCCATTGCCAGCGTCGCCGGTCAAGTCAGCGAATATCTTGGCCACGGATTGGCCGTCCAGTCGCGTGGCCTGCTCGCTGTCTCCGAAACAAACGAGCGACACGCGAACGGAAGCGCCTTCGTTTACCCAATCTTCATCGTCCCACGCCTCAAAGATGCGTGTCGTCGCTGTGATGTGTTCCAACACTTCGCGGTTCTTGCCGCCCCGTATGCTGTTGGTGGCTACCAGTCCGGCGCGTTTCACATCACCGCTGCGGATGGCGTCATTGGCTTTCTCGAACCAGTAGCACACCAAGTCAGCAAACCCCGGCACGCGGCCCGCGTAGGCATCGCGCAGGCTGTCGGTGTACTCGCGCCCGAGTTCGCCCCACTGCTTCTTGGTGCCGAGAAACGGCGGGTTGCCAATGACAACATCCGCGCGCGGCCATGTCGCCTCGGTGCCGTCCGCGTTCAACACCGCGTCGCGGTTTTCGATTTGGTCGAGTGGTTGAAGGATGGGGTTCTTTCTGGCTCCGTAGCCGTTTTGTATCATCCACTGGATTTCGCCAATCCATATGGTGATGCGCGCGAGTTCTGCCGCGTAGGCGTTGAGTTCAATGCCTTTGACGCTCTTGGGGCCGATGCCGGGAAACTGCCGCCCAAGCCCCAGCGCTTCGCCTTCGACCAGCACGCGCTTTTCAATGTCCTTCAAGGCGCGCAGGGCCAGATAAAGGAAGTTGCCGCTACCGCATGCCGGGTCAAGCACAGTGAATGCGCGCAGCCGTTCCAGAAAGGTGTTGAACTGCTTGCGCGCCTTCGGGGATACCTTCGTCTTCGCCCCGGCCAGCGTTTTGGCAAGTTGGGCCTTTTCGTCGTCCCATTCGCGCAGCCATGGGTCGATGACCACGGGCCGCACAATCTTCATGATGGTGGCCGGGTCGGTGTAGTGCGCGCCGAGTTGCGAACGCTTGCTCGGGTCTAGGCCACGCTCGAACAGCGTGCCGAAAATGGACGGCTCAATACTTGACCAGTCCAGCACGCACGCCGCAAGCAACAGTTTCAAGTCGTCAGCATCTAGGCGCAGCGTCGCATCATCATCAAACAATCCGCCGTTGAACCAGTCCACCACTTCCAGCGCGAAATCACCGCCCTTGCTCATCGCCGCGAATAGGTCGCGGCAGCGGGTCTCGAACAAGTCGGGCTTGCCCTGCGATGCCTGCACCAGTTTTGTAAACAGGTGATTGGGCAACAGGCCAATGTCCTCGGCAAACATCGCAAACAATAGTCGGTTGAGGAAGTGCGCGACCACCTGTGGCGCGTGCCCGCGTTCGCGCAGCGTCTGCGCCAGGGCGGTGAACTTCTCTGCTGCATCTTTGGTAATGGCCGCCCGCGTGGTGCCCGGTCGCAACGCTTCGGGGTTGTTGAACACGGCAGCGAGCGTTTGCCGCGCGTCGTGGTTTTCCAATTCGTCAACGGTTAGCCGGATTTCCCGCACCGGCGCATTCGTGAAGTTCGTACGGATGATGATGCTTTGAAGGTCGGACACCACAAGCAGCGGCGGGTTTTGCAGGGCATCCGCATACATTTTTAGTTGTTCGTAGGCCCGATCCAAGTCTTTGTGCGTACCCTTGGCTTCCCAACCAAAATAGCCCTTTTTCCAAACATCCGCCCAGCCTTCGCCGCCGCTGGTCTTGCTGGCCCCGGCCTCGTAGGTGAACCATGTGTGTTCGGGGTCGGCCTCGCGCGGCGTCGGGTGGCCGACAAGGCGGCAAAGGTCCTCGAAAAACGGTTGCGCGTCGCGGCGCTCGTCGCCACCTGTGCGCCACTTTTCGACAAACTCGCGCGGCGTCATGCGTTTGCTTCCGCTTCGTTCAAGATGGCGCGTACATCGTCGCGGCGGGACTCAGCCGGGCAGCGGCATTGCGGTTGTTATGGCTCAGCGTGGGCATGGCAGCGCCTTGTTAGATGCCGCGATTATGCCCGGCAGTATCGGCATGGCAAGCCGCTCGCGCCGCCAGCAAGCCTAAATCCAAAGTCTAACTACCCCATTCTTCGGCCAGTGCACGGGCTTCATCAGGTGCGACTGCGCCCAGCCGGCCCAGCATTCGAGTCATAAAGACTCCTTCCCGGGCGGCCAGGGCGGCATCGCGCGCGGCGTAGCGCTGGAAGGTGCGCCAGTGCATGCCTCTCGGCTTGAATGGTTCGTCGAATAGCGTGCTGAAGTCATCGCCCAGCTTGCGGCGAATTGCCCAGCGCTGCGCCATGATCCGATCCGATCCGCCACGCCGCTGGCTGGCATAGGTCGGCGACGGGCGTATTGCGTTGCGATGGCAAAACCAGTCGATGCCGTTCCACTTGTAAAGCACCAGCGCGCGCTTTCCGGTGTATGGGCAGACAAACAACCAGCGCCACCCGCCGTAGTGGCAGGGAACAGTTACCAGCCGTATCGTGCAGCTAATAACCTTGCGCTCGTCCCCTTTGCCTTGCTTGTAGTCCAGCGTGAGCGTGCCCCCATCAGTGCCGAGCTTGGCGTGATAACCAATGCTGCCGGTCTGCTCGCCGGTGTAACTGTTCGTCCACTGCCAGCCGCCGCGCGTGTCGCATCCAGGCCATAACGCGCGCGCTTTGAACATCCGGCGCAGGTCCAAAGACAACGCGCCTTCAAGATGCGGTCGCCAGCCGCCGGAATAGCTCATGCTTGCGGCTCGATAAGCGCGGGCAGCTCATTCGCCACCCGTGCCCGGATCGTGGCGTGGCTGTCGTCGTCGCGGTGCAGGGTCGGATAGTCGAAACGTTCGATAGCGGGCTTCGCCAGCCTCGCCACCAGCGGATCGTCGCCAGCGAGCCGCGACGCGGTCACGGACAGTGGTGACGATGCTTCGACCGTCGGCTTGCCGACAAGGTACGCGGCCAGGAACGCGCGCGATTGCGCGTCGCCGTCCTTCGCCTTCGCAACCGTGGCGTCGATCACTTCGCCCCACGTTTCCAGTGGCACGCGATCCAGCAGCGCCGCCATGTAGTCCGTTTGCGTGCGCCGGTGCGGCGCGCGGCCGCGGAGCATGGGTTCGGTTTCGGTTTTGCGAGTCATGCGCCCACCTCCCGTTCGCGCTGCCACTGTTGCGCTTGCTGTTCGCTGCGCCGATAGGCCCATCGGCGAACCGGAACAACATACAGCAGGCAACGCGCGTGGCCGTACACGTTCGCCAGCTCGAACCGCTGCACGTCGCCGCGCCGGTTGTTCCAGCCCGCAGTGCGCTTGGCCTGTTCCAGTGCAATCAGCACGTCATCGGATAATTTCGGTTTCATCGTGTGCCGCCTTTTCGGTTTTCGTCAGCGCCGCTCGCCTGCAAGATCACACCGCACCCCTAAAGACTAAGACCTGTCTATCTATATAGGGGTCACTATTTCGGGGCGGGCGCAAGGTCACTATTTCGGGACTGGCGAAACTTCGCGTAACCAGCATGGCGCGATAGCGAACAGGTCGGGTTTTTTGCCCGTTTGCTTGTTATGGTGTGCTTGCGTGTGCTTCAGGATGCGCGACGCGACGGCTGCGCTGCGCGCGTTGTAGAACGTGTCTTTTTTTCGGAAGCCTTTGCGCCCTTCAAAGTCTGCCCATGTCAGCGCGATGTTGCCGTTGTTCGAGCCGTCATAGCGCCGGAACGCCATGCGGATCACGTCGTGCGCCGTCGGTGAAAGCGCCTTCCATTCCGGTGAATCGTCCAGCGCGTGCGGCCAAAGGTAGAACCCGCTTGAACCGTAGCCCACGGCTCGTGCAACGATGCCGTCCACTTCATCCGCGCCCAGCGGCGGCGTGCAGCGTTCGGAATTGATCCGTTGCAGACGATCATTCACGGCTTGCGGATTGTGACCGCGCCGCACGAAACCGGCGGCCAAGCTCAAAAGCGTTGCATTGCGCTGTCCGCAAGGGATTCGTTCCAGCGTGCGCCGTTGCCGTGGTGACGTTGCGCGCGCAGGCAGCGGGGACGCGCGCGGCGGTGTCCGCACTTGCATCTGGTCTAGCGCCATCGCTTCGCAAAACGCGGTCAGCGTGTACGGCAGCGCATCCCGCAGCGTCACTATGTGCGACGCAAACGGGTTGCCCTTGCGGTGCTGGAAACCGGGCAGACGCAGCACGCGCGGCAGGTCATGCACGCGCGCATCGGCATGGAAGCGCGCGGCCAGTGCTTTTTGTACGGCGGAAAACTCATGCAGTGCGCAATTAACGATGCGCCAGTACCCATGCCAGCGTCCCGGCGAGGATTCCACGATGGCGTGCGGTGGCAGCGCCGATGCAATGACGGGTTCAAGCGGTGCGCCGTCCAAGTCCACAAACAAGGCCCGGATGCGCCGCACATTCTTTGCCTTGCGGCCATTGCCGTCGCCCGCGTTCACCATCCAAAACACGCCCGCGCCACGCGCGTTCAAGTCGGCCAGCGCAGTGCGATGCTGCACCAGCGTGCCGTGCAGGATGCGGTTCAAGCCGTGCGCGCCCTTGGCGTCGCCTTCGCCGAAAGTCTGAAACGTGACCAGCTCGCCGGGTGCCAGCAGGTCAAGCAGTGCGGCGGCATCATCGACTGCCGGTGCCAGTTTCAAGGCGGCGATCATGGCGCAGCGCCAGCGCACGCATTCGTTGCCGGGCCGGGGTCTCCCCTTGCCACAGTGCCGGGAGTCTCGCCGCCGTGCTGTACGGCACGGGCGCGCGCCTTATCGGCGATCCATCCGCGCATGGTGCGAACCGCTGCGGCCTGTTCCATCGTCGGCCAGCCTTCGGGCAGGTCGCCGGGATCGCGGCGCTTGATCCAGTCCGGGCATGACGGGCCGTCCTGCAATGGCCGCAACGCCCACAACGGACAATCTACAGCGGGGCAGGCGGCAACCTGTTCGCGCCATGTTCCGAATGCCGCGGGATCATGGATGCACTGGCGACAGTAGGCAGTAACGGCCGCTCCGCGAGTCTTAGGGTGCGCGCTCATGCCGCATTGCCTTCGATGAAAGCGGCAAGGTCATTGCGAGAATATCTCACCATGCGCTCGCCGATTTTCTTGTAACGCGGCGGCTTGCCCGTCCATCGCCAATTTCTAAGTGACTGAACCGCGCAGCCGAGAATGGCGGCGGCTTCGCGTTCGGTTACAAGATCGCCAGGTTCTAACTTCGCGGCAATGCATGGTGCCAAGGGAGTGTTTGTTTGCATCTTCACATACCGTTGTAAGCCGGCGGCGCCAGCGGTATGCGAATAGTCAACCGTAGAATGTATGGATGTAATTGCTCTAACTGGCGAGAAAGCTCATTCCAGTGCATGGAGCGTATTTGGCAGTTTCTTTTTCTTGTTCAATGGGGCGAGCTTCGCCACGGTCGCGGCATCCAAAGGGGCTGAATGCGGAAAAACGGCATTTGCTAAATCCGCTACTACACCTCGTAGCGGCGTCGAGAAATAAGCGTGCATCGTTTCGGTAACGTCGCGAACAAAAAGAAGGCGGGACGCATTTTCGGCTTCAGGCTTAGCAATTCGACTGTTCCACTTTTGCCATGTATTTATGTCTACCTTGAAGGCGACCAGCATAGAAATAAACATTCCGCCGATAAAGAAATTTCTGTCTTCGACGATCTTGGCGCGGGCGCTCGTAAGCCTTAGGTCGGCTGCGTTAAAAATGGCTCTAGAAGTAGGGAGCATAGAAGGCAATACGTCTAGCAGTTGCTCAAGCGAGCGCCTGGTCCTGTGAGCAATTTTTTTTGCTTCGGCAGGCGAAACCAATGGCAACGCGTAGCTGCACGCCACGTTGAAGCACACTTGACCGACGAAATTGTTCCGTCCCGCTTCAGAATGGCCAGCTAGTCTCTTTTCCAGCCTCTCCCACGCGATATTCGTACTGTCACTAACAAGTTGCGTCAACCCATATGCGACCGTGCGCCAAATAGCTTCGGGATAGTGCGGATGAGCCGTTCGCACATAGTCTCCGACACCATCTTTGATCCATGCTGGAAGATTTTGCATTGCGCGCCTTCCTGCGCCCTTCATAGGTCGCCACGGCAGCGGGTGAAGGTGCCCCGCGTTCGGCTGGCCGGCCTAGCCGTGGCGTGATCGGATCTCAGCGTGGGGCCATGCCCTTGCGTTCATCACCGCTCACGGCAGGCTTGCCCAAACGGTTGTTGTCACTACTCCATGCGAGCATTCGTGTGACCCACGTTTGCCGTGGCCGCGTCATCGCCCATAGTTGCGTTGGGACGGCGATATGCGTGCGGCTCCACGGGACGATGTACGTGCGGCCGAAGTAGCCGAACGACGGGGCCAGCAAACTGGCAAGCAGGGTAGCGTTATTCATGGCGAAATCTCCTTGCCATGTTCTCGCTTGCTTGCATCTCATGCCTTGCGACGAATCGGCACAACCTTGCCGGGCGCATCGCGCAGGCTGTCTAGGAAATCCGCCCATGTCTGCATCATCTTGCGGCGCTCGGGCAGGTGAGCGGTACGGTTGTACGCCCGCCCATTTGGGTCGCGCACCGCGTGTGCTAGCTGGTGTTCGATGTAATCCGGACGAAAGCCTAGCTCTTCATCCAGGATCGTGCGCGCCATCGCGCGGAAGCCATGTGTTGTCATGGTGTCTTTGTCGAAGCCCATGCGGCGCAGCGCAGCGTTTGTCGCGTTGTTGCTCATTGGCCGCTTCGGCGAACGCCCGCCGGGAAAGACGTATCGTCCGGAGCCGGTGAGCGGATAAAGGGCGCGCAAGATCGCCACGGCTTGCGTTGCCAGCGGCACGATATGCGGCTGGCGCATCTTCATCTTGTCCGCCGGCAAGTTCCATTGAGCAGCATCCAGATCAATTTCCGCCCATTCGGCTTGCCGCAGTTCGCCTGGGCGCACGAAAAACATCGGCGCAAGCTGCAAGGCACAGCGGGTAGGAAAGTGCCCTTTGTAGCCGTCTATCGCGCGCAGCAGCTCGCCCACTTTTTCGGGTTCGGTCACGGCGGCATGATTGCGCTCGGTCGCTGGCGGGATCGCGCCGCGTAGGGCAACGGTTGGGTCGAAGTTCGTCCGGCCTGTTGCGATGCCGAAGCGGATTACTTGCCCGATGTTCGTGCGCGCGCGGTGTGCGGTCTCGCGCGCGCCGCGAGCGTCGATGCGTTCCAGCACGGCCAGAATGTCCGGCGCGGTGACGTTAGCGAGTGGCTTCGATCCGATCCACGGGAACACGTCGCGCTCCAGCCGGCGAATGTTGCGGTTCGCATGATCTTCCGCCCATTGCGGGGAATACTTAGCGAACCATTCCCGCGCTACTGCTTCAAAAGTGTCGGCGGGCGCTTGTGCTTCGGCCTTTCGTTTTTCGCCAGGGTCGATGCCATCGGCCAGCAGCTTGCGGGCATCGTCGCGTTTCTCTCGCGCGCGTTTCAGCGAAACATCGGGATAGGTGCCCAGCGATAGCGTGTTGCGCTTGCCGGTGCCGGGCCTGCGGTAATCGAAACGCCAGAGCTTGCCGCCTTCGGGTTTCACCAGCAGCAGCAGCCCGAAGCCATCGCGCAGCGTGCATGCCGTTTTCTTCGGTCTTGCATTGGCAACGGCGGAAGGTGACAGCGGGTTAATGCGTTTCGGCATGGCCAGCCCCTTTTGGCGGTACGCGCCAGGGCGCGTCTTGGCGTGCTGCCAACGTTACCTCCAAGCTTGGCGGTACACAAGGGAAGTCGCGGGAGCCTTGCGGGAAATGCGGACAATAAAAAACCGCGCCGGAGCGCGGTTTAAAGGGTGTTACGGGAAGTTGTTAGATTCCGTAATGGTGGAGGCGGGGGGAATCGAACCCCCGTCCGGAGGCGCTCCGCGCCCGGCGCTACATGCTTAGTCCAGCGTTCGATCTCGTTCCGAAGCAGCACGCTGGACAAAGCGCACCGCGGAACCAGCCGGTTTTATTTTGGCCATCGGTCGACCAGCGGCAACCGAAAGCGATCCCGTGATGATGACCCTACATCCACGAGCACGAGCACAAGTGGGTTCGGGGCTTACGCCTTAAGCGGCGAGAGCGTAGACGTCGTCGTTGGCGTCTGATTGTTTGCCATCGGATTAACGAGGAAGATGACGCCCTCGGCATGCTCCAAGCTACTTCACAGCCCCCGTCGAAGCC